>NZ_JAQGFI010000010.1:0-2910 GCF_027854095.1 Rhodococcus sp. C-2
CTCGGTGACCCGACCGGTTTCGTCAAGCTGATCGCCGACAAGAAGTACGGCGAACTGCTCGGCGGGCACCTCATCGGGCCGGACGTTTCGGAACTGCTGCCCGAGCTGACCTTGGCCCAGAAGTGGGACCTCACGGTCAACGAGTTGGCACGCAACGTCCACACCCACCCCACACTCAGTGAGGCACTGCAGGAAGCGATCCACGGCCTCGCAGGCCACATGATCAACTTCTGACGGCAGGGCCTTCGGCCCCGTGCGCCTTTTCGGTAGTTCGCACTACCGGAAAGGCACACGGGGTTTTTCGTCTTTTGTGTCGAGTTGTGTTGCGAAACCGCCATCTGAGGCCTTCGAGTCGGGGTGTAGGCGCGCAACGCATTAGCGTCCCGAGTCGACCATTCGGCTTTCGAAGGACCACTCATGAAAACTCGTTCCGTACTGCTCGCGGCTTGCGTCGCGCTGACGCTCTCCGCCTGTGGAACCTCAGGTCACTCCGGATCGGACACCGAAGCTTCGGGTGCCGCCGAGGCGGGGGCGTTCCCCGTGACCGTCGACCACGCCTACGGTTCGACGACGATCGACGCGGAGCCTATGCGCATCGTGACCATCGGATGGAGTGGCCAGGATGCGGTGATCGCACTGAACAAGGTTCCGGTCGCCATGGAGAGCTTCTCCGGCGACGGCATCGAGAACAACATCCTGCCCTGGGACGCTTCGCGTCTGAACGGTGCCAAGCCCGTTCTCATGACGACCAATCCCGATATCCCGTTCGAGCAGATCCTCGGGCTCGATCCCGACGTGATCCTCGCCGTCTACTCCGGCATCGACGAGGGCGAGTACAAGCGCCTCAGTGACATCGCGCCGACCGTCGCGTTCCCCGACCAGCCGTGGGATACGGCGTGGGACAAGCAGATGAGCATGATCGGTGCAGCGCTCGGACAGCCGGAGCAGGCTCAGACGCTGATCGACGAGACCGGGGCGTACTTCGAGAAGCAGGCCGCTGATCACCCACAGTTCCAGGGCAAAACCGCAACGTATGCAATGCGCACCGACGAGGGCCTGATCGTCTTCTGCGGCACCGACCCGCGGATCCGTCTTCTCGGCCAGCTCGGGGTGAAGACCTCGCCCGGTGTCGACGCAGTGTGCACTTCCGGCGACAGTTCGGTGTCCGTGGGCATGGAATCCATCGACACACTCGACGCCGACGTCTTCATTCTCGTCGACGCCGACGGCACCAACCTGGACAAGCTGATGTCCTTCGGTCCGTTCGCGAACATGACCTCGGTGTCGAACGGCCGTCTGGTTCGTCTGGTCGGAATGGACTACGCGATGGCTACGTCCGCTCCGACGGTGCTGAGCGTTCCCTACGCATTCGACGAGTTCATCGCTCAGCTTTCGGACAAGTTGAGCTGATTCCGGGCGTCGTACGACGCTTGTGACGCAACGATTTTCGGCACCTGCGATTCGAGTAGTTCGATCAGGGCCGTGATCTTTGCGGCGACGTCGGCGCCGAGTTCGGTCAGGCTGTATTCCACTTTGGGCGGGATGGTTTCGAGTACCTCACGGTGCACGAGGCCATCCCGCTCGAGTGTTTGCAGGGTCTGTGAGAGCATGCGCTCGCTGACTCCGTCGACGCGTCGGCGCAGGGCACTGAACCGGTACGGGCCCTCGTTCAATGCCGCCAGCGCGAGTGCGCCCCAGCGTCCGGTTGCATTCTGCAATGCCGCCCGAGAGTTGCATCCGCGAGCGAAGACGTCAGCCTCGAGGGTTGGGTCCACGACGTCGGCATTCGGATCAGGAGTCTGGGCAGCACGTGAAGGTGAGTCGGTGCTGGTCATGAACCCAGGCTACTACTGCACGATCCGATAGCGCTAACTCTCCGTGTTGCACTTACGAAAAATAAGTGCATGATGGTTGCAGAACGCATTTACGCTTCAACCTGGATCGGGAGTTCGTATGAGCATTGCAGTCACCGGCGCAACCGGAAACCTCGGACAACTGGTAGTCGAGTCGTTGATCGAGCGGGGAACCGCCGCGTCCGACATCGTCGCAGTGGTCCGCAATCCACAGAAGGCGGAAAGCCTCGCCGCCCGCGGAGTAGTTGTACGCCAAGCGGACTACGCCGATGCCTCGGCGTTGGAAACCGCATTGGCGGGCGTCGACAAGCTGGTGCTGATCTCGGGAAGTGAAGTGGGGTCACGGCTCGCGCAACACACCAACATCATCGACGCGGCGAAGGCTGCCGGCGTCGTATTCATCGCCTACACGAGCATCTTGAATGCTCAGGACACGCCGATGAAGCTTGCTGCCGAGCACAAGGCGACCGAGGACGTGCTCACTCGGAGCGGTATTCCGTTCGCGCTGTTGCGCAACGGTTGGTACTGGGAGAACTTCACCAACGACCTGGCCGGTGTGATCGAACGCGGCGCACTGGTCGGTGCGGGAGCGGAAGGCAAGATCGCGGCTGCGGCGCGTGCGGATTACGCCGACGCCGCAGCAGTAGTCGCGACCACCGATGGCCACGAAGGTGCAGTGTACGAGTTGGGCGGTGACGAGAGGCTCACCTACGCCGAATTGGCCGAGAAGATCAGCGAGTTTGCCGGCAAGCCTGTCGCGTACCAGTTCGTGGACGAGCAGGCATACGAAGGCATTCTCGAGAGCGTCGGACTGCCTGCACCTGTTGCGCAGATCCTCGCCGATTCCGATGCTGCAATTGCCAAGGGGGCGTTGGACACCGAGTCGGGTGACCTACAGAAGTTGATCGGCCGCAGCAGCACTCCGGTGGCTGAGGTGTTGAGGAAGGCCTGACCTGCTGTGGGGCGTTTTTTTACGCCGGCGGGGGATAAAGGCGCACAGGGGGGGTGACCCAGGGGGGCGGCAACCCCGGCGGGCGGAGAACCCGTGGTTGGGCGG
>NZ_JAQGFI010000010.1:2920-281187 GCF_027854095.1 Rhodococcus sp. C-2
GGGGGTGCCCCCCCCTATGGTGTCGGCCCCCCGCCGCCGCGGGGGGGCTGTGTTTTTTGTGACGCCCTGCCCTGCTGTGCGCCTTTATTAACCGCGGGCGGTTAATAAAGGCGCACAGGGGGGTTACCCCATGTGGACTGCACCCTCGGCGGGCAGATCACCCTTCTTGGCGCGGACCAGCACCAGCACTACCGGTGCGATGATCGCCAACAGGATTGCCGCCCAACCGAATGCGGCCGAGTATCCGGATACCTCGGCGCCGAAGAAGTAGTCCGTCATCGAGGCGACGAGGTCCTGCACCGGCTGGGGGAGTAGCGCCAATTGGTCACCAGTCGGGATGGTCGCGTTCGACATGTCGACAGGAATGCCTTCCGGCGGGATCGGCGCCGCGTTGTCGGCGGTGAAGGCCGACTTTGCCGAAGCGTAGATCGTGGTGAACAGTGCGGTTCCGAGTGCGCCGCCGATCTGCAGGGTGGCGTTGACCAGGGCACTGGCAGCGCCGGCGTCGTGGTCGGGGACACCGATCAGTGCGAGGTTCTGCATCGGCACCATCAGCAGACCCAGTCCGAAGCCGAAGATCGCGAGGCCGGGGAACACGTGCGTCCAGTAGGAGCTGTGTACCTCGATCTGGGTCAGCATGAGCAGTCCTACTGCTGCCACCAGCGGGCCGGCGACCATGAGCGGCTTGGGGCCGATCTTGGTGGACAACTGCGCTGCGATGGTCGACGCCAAGACGATGAAGAACGCCATCGGCAGCGATCCGACGCCGGCCATGACCGGGCTGAATCCGAGCACGATCTGCAGGTAGAACGTCAGGTACAACGTGCCGCCGAGCAGGGCGGCGCCCACCAGCATGGAGCCGATCAGAGCAGCGCCGCGATCGCGATGGCACGGAACGCTCAGCGGTAGAAGCGGATTCTTGCTGCGGCTCTCGACGACCACGAAGATCGCGAGGAAGACCAGACCCAGTGCGATGAACAGCAAAGTGTCCGCCTGACCCCAGCCGTGCTCGGCGCGTGTGAATCCGTAGACCAGTGAGCCGAGCCCCAGGGCGATGAGGACAGCGCCGGGAAGGTCGTAGCTCGTGTCGCCGTGCGCTTTGGTTTCCTTGACGATCGGGACGGCCGCAGCGATGGCGATCAGCGCGATCGGGATGTTGACGAGCAGGCACCAGCGCCAGTCGACGTACTGCGTCAGCACTCCACCGAGGAGAAGGCCGATAGCAGCGCCACCGCCGGAGATCGCGCCGTAGACGGCAAAAGCCTTGGCGCGCTCCTTCTCTCCGATGAAGGTGGTGGTGAGCATCGACAGCGCGGCGGGCGCGAGCAGTGCTGCGAAGACGCCCTGGCCGGCGCGGGCGATGAACAGTTCGATACCGCTCTGCGCGATGCCGCCGATGCCGGAGGCAACCGCGAAGCCCGCCATGCCGACGATGAAGGAGCGCTTGCGGCCCCAGTAGTCGGCGATACGTCCGCCGAGGAGCAGCAGCGCACCGAACGCCAAGGCGTACGACGTGACCACCCACGCGCGGTCAAGGTCGCTGATGCCCAGTTCTTCCTGGGCTGCCGGTAGGGCGATGGAAACGATGGTGCCGTCGAGCACCACCATGAGTTGAGCGAACGCGACGATGCAGAGCACCAGCCAGCGACGTTGATGATTCGGATTCTCGGAGACAGCCGGGATCGGTGGCAGAGTGCCGCCGTCGACGTGGGACGTGGTGGTCATTGGAAAAAGGTATTCCAGCCTTCTCGGGTGAGTCAAACGAAATAGTTCGTTCGGTTACCATCATCACTATGGCTCCCACTGACGTGACCGCGACGAAACAGCGAATCCTCGACGCTGCGCAAGAAGAATTCGGCACCTACGGGCTTGCCGGTGCGCGCATCGATCGGATTGCGAAGAACGGAAACGCCAGTAAGGAGCGCCTCTACGCCTATTTCGGTGACAAGGTCGCGTTGTTCCACGCGGTGCTCGACGTCGACTTCGAGCAGGCGATGGAATCCGTCGAGTTCACCGGTGAAGACATGCCCGCGCATGCCGTCGAACTGTTCGACGCAATGCTCGGCAAACCACAGATTCAACGGATGATGATCTGGGGTCAATTGCAGGGTGAGGCACCACGGATGAAGAAGCTGGCCGAGGAACATTCCAGCTGGGTTCCGCGAATGGCCACGATTCGCAAGGCTCAAGAAGACGGCCTCATCTCGAAGCACTGGGACCCCCAGGACCTGATCACGATGCTGTTCGGCCTCGTGTTCGGCTGGGTGGTGGCCCCCGGTGTGGCCGACAACCAGAACGTCGACGCCGACGAGATCGCGCGCCGCCGTGAAGTGGTGCGCGAGGCCGTCACTCGAATCTGCAAGCCGTGACTGTCAGCGAGAGAGGTACGCGGCCCAACCGCCGTAGTCGGTGATGTCAGCTGCGCCGTTTACGGCGTCATGAGTGCAGCTGAAACCGACTGTCGTTCTGCCGTCGGATAACTCGACGCTCGTGAGCGCCATCGGTGCAGGCAAGGCGGCGAGGAATGTTCCCAGCCCGGCCGGTGAGATTCGGAAGATCTCGCCGACGACCGGTGCGCCGAGTCCAGGGCCACGGCGTACCAGGCCGGGCTTCGGTGGCGTCGTGTCGAGAGCGAAGAGCCGGTAGGCATCCGAGGTCGTGACGGTTTCGACGTACCGCGCGCCGAGGTCGACCAACTGTGTGTTGAGGGGTTGCCCGCGCAGGTGAGCGCCGAATACTGCGAGGTCGATTCCGGTATCGACGAGGGTAGGTGAAGGCACACCGCCGAGTCGCGCAGCGAGGTCGATGGCGCTCTGGTCGTCGAAAGCGGGTACGACGAACATGACGCCGAACGGGTGATCTTCGGCAGTGCGGTGTCCGGGCGCCGCGACGGCCGCCATGTCGAGCAGGTTGCAGAAGTTGGTGAAAGTTCCCATCCGGCGGTTGATTCCGAACGGATCCTCGGTCACGGCGGCAATCGTCGGGTGTTCGGTGGTGGTGGGAAGCAGTAGGGCGTCGAACCCGGCGAGGAGTTCCCGGGCGGCAGCCTTGGCGCGGGTGAGAGCATCGAGATCGTCGACTAGCTGGTATCCGGTGGGGTGCTTCGCACCGAGCACGATGTCGGACACCGCGGGATCTGCTCCGGCAGGACGAGTTTCGAGGAACTCGCCGGCAGCGGCGTACCGCTGCGCCACTACGGCGCCGTCGTAGAGCAATCGGGCCGCGTCGAGCAGCCCGGAGATGTCGACGGTCTCGGTCTCGGCGCCGCCGGCTACCAGAGCTGTCACAGTGTCCTGAAATGCTGCTGTATACGACGGGCTCAGTTGAGCGAGATCCTCGATTCGGGGGACGGCGACGCGGGGATTCGGCGCCGCCGCGAGACGAACGTCGGAAGGCCAGACGCGGCTGCGGGGATCCCGAGGTTCGTGGCCGATCATGATTGCCGCTGCCGCGGTTGCCGATTCGAGGTCGTCGGCAAATACCGTCAGAGCGTCGTAGTCCACGCAGGCGGGCACTACTCCGTGGGCTGGGATGACGCCGAGCGAGAGCTTGAGTCCGTAGATCCCGTGGAACGCTGCCGGCACCCGGCCGGAACCGGCGGTGTCGGTGCCGATTCCGATGTCTGCAATTCCCAGCGCGACAGCGACGGCGGATCCGGAGCTACTACCGCCCGAGATCAACTCTTCGTCCCAGGCGCAGCGAACGGCTCCGTACGGACTGCGCGTTCCGACCAGTCCGGTGGCGAACTGGTCCAGATTGGTCTTCCCCAGAACAACAGCCCCGTGCTCGATCAACCGCGCAACGGCACTGGCGGTTTCGTCCGGCGAATACGCGAATTCGGGGCACGCCGCTGTGGTCGGCAGACCGGCGACGTCGACGTTGTCCTTGACGGCGACCAGACGCCCAGCCAGAGGAAGATGCTCGCCCGTGGCGATTCTGGCTTCGACCGAAGCGGCATCGGCAAGCACATCTTCCTTGCGGCGCAACGTGATCCAGACTTCGGGGCGATCTACTTCCTCGATCCGCTGGAATGCCTGCTCGACCCGGGCTGTCGGGGTGAAAACTTCTGCTGCGATGGTCATGGTGTGTACTGCTCCGATCAGTCCGTGATGTTGGCGAGTGAGAGCGCGGTGATCGCGCGGGTCACCCGGTCGAGGACGACGTCGAGAGACTCGCCGATGTGCTGGTGCAAAAGCGTGCGGGCCTCGGGCAGATTGCCGGCACGTAGTTCTTCGAGGATTCGAATGTGCTCCGCGATCGAGGTGTCGATGCGGCCGTTGACCATGAAGTCGTACATCCGAACGTGCCGGATACGGGAATTCACCGACAGCAGCGACGCGACCAGTTCATTGTTTCCCGACGCCCTCAGTACGGCGACGTGGAATTCCTCGTCCAGTTCGACGAACCCCGGTTCCTGAGCGGGCGGATCGAGAGCCAGGGCACGCCACCGCACCAATTCGTCGTCGAGGATTGTTCGGTCGTGCCGGATCGTCGGATCTGCGATCGCCCGGGTAATTCCTTGTAGTTCCAGAGTGATTCGGAGTTCATACAGATCTCGGATCCGCGGGATACTCGGGCGCACGGCGGAGAACCCGTACTCTTCCCGGCGCAGGAGTCCATCGGCGCACAGCATCGTCAACGCTTCCCGTACTGGTGTGCGAGAAATGCCGAAACGCGTGGAGAGTTTCGGTTCCGTCAGGCGCTGATCGAACCCGATAGTCCCGTTGACCAGTTCGGTGCGTAGTTCCCGGTAGACCACCTCACGCAGTGGCTCCGGCGCCGTATTCATCCCTGTCGACATACCTGTATACGCTATTGATCAGGTGTTTCGTCCAGATGTCTTCGGGTTAGAGCTGAGTTACGGCCGCCGCGGAACTTCAGGAGAAGTCGCGCTGAACCCGCAAGGTTCCGATCGTGGTGGCCAGGCCGTCGTACTGAGTGACCAACAAGGTGAATTCGATCAACCGACGATCGTCGAGATGCTGCGAGAGCGTTCCCCACGTGTCGTCGGTGACGTCCTTGGTGGTGACCAACTCGTCGACCGCAGTCAAGATCGCACGGTGACGCGGACTCAACTCGGAAGCGCCAGGGCCCTCGATGATTCGGGCCAGTTCTTCTGCGTCGATTCCGGCTTTGCGGCCGAGCCTGATGTGGTGATCCATCTCGTAACCGCAGTCCCGCAGGTGCGCGACCCGCAGGATGATCAGTTCGGTGTCGTGGCGAGAGATCTTGCCGCCGGGCATGAGTGAGCCGGAGTAGTGCAGCCAACCGCGGAAGAGTCCACCCGTGCGCCCCAAGGTGCTGAACAGATGCGCATCGGGTGCTCCGGCAGCCTTCGACAGGACACGCCAGATTCCCCAGTTGATCGGACCGAGGTCCTTGAATCGGCCGGGCGGGATGCGGGGGTTCATGCGACTCCACGGATGTGAGAGGGACGGAGGTCGATAGCTCGTTGCGCGATGTGGCGAACCGCGGCGCTGCGGCGGGGCGCGTGTACGCGTGACTTCCGGCCGACGATACCGCGCTCGAACGCGTCGACGGCGTCAGCGACGGTCGTGGTGCCGGCGCTGGCGAGGGTTCCGCGAGCGCCGTCGAAAGAGAGTGCGGTGGTATCGGTGTCGATGTCGCCGATGTACGCGACGCCCACCTTGGTGCCGAGGTGTTTCATTTCCAAGCGCAACGCGTCACCCAACGCGTCGACGCCGGCGCGCGAAGCACCGAACGGTCCGCGAAACGGATGCTTGGCGGCGCCGTGGGCCGAGGCGACCACCAGGGCGTAACCGTTTTCGTGACTGATGTGCGGACCTGCTGCGCGCAGGGTGTAGTACGTGCCCATGAGGTTGACTTCGACGGCGCGGCGCATGTCCGCAGGGTCGCCGCCGAGGATCGACGAGTTCGCCTCGACCCCGGCATTGGCGACGACGACGTCGATGCCTCCCAGCTTCTCAGCGATGTAGTCGACGCCGCGAGATACCTGCTCGAGGTCGGCGACGTCGCACAACTGCCACGGCGCGCGGCCGCAGGAAGTGGCGACTTGTTCGAGAAGTTCAGGCTCGAGGCCGAGCAGTCCCACGGACGCACCACGGTCGTACAGGCGTCTGGCCAGCGAAGAACCGATATTGCGGGCAGCGCCGGTGATCAGGATGCGCCGACCCGTCAGGTCGTCCGCACTACTCTTGGCCGATTCGGCCTTGCCCGCCTCGCTCTTGCCCATTGCTGTGTCCCTACGCAGTGACCTTCTGGTCCTCCGACGCTAACACCGCCGGGTAGCTGCGACTGCAAGTACCGCCAACTCCGTCCGAACGGGTGTTCAGACCGATGCGGCTTCGAGACGCGGATGTGACGAGGAAGCCTGGGTCGACCGCAATCGACGGAATCGGACCACGGCAACGACGGCGGCAACAGCGGCGAGGATCACCAACGGCAGTGACGGACCCATCGTGGGTTCGATGACAACAAGTAGCACCGGCAGTCCGAATCCGAGATAGGTGCCGACGTAGAAGATCCCGGTCAGGGCGCCCCGCGAGGCCGGGGGAGCCAGCGACTCGAGGTCGAGCAGTCCCTCACGCAGACACAGTCCGTAGGCCGTACCGAGGACGAGCGCGCAGACGATGAACAACCCGAGCGCGGGGTGCGCGCCGCCGACTGCGACCAGGCAGTATCCGAGCGCCGCCAGTGCGGCGCCGACCGTGCCGGCCTGAGGACCCCAATTGCGATGGCGCGCAGCGGTTTGAACCAGGATTCCAGCACCCAGAGTCAGCGCCGCCGCGAAACCCGGAAGGAGAGGACCTGAGTAGCGGTCCCCGAGCCTGGCCGTCATGGTCACGAAAGAGACTGTTGCGCTGGCGAACACCCACGGCGCCAACGGAAGTGCCCAGAGCAGCGCATTTGCGACGGAGCGCTCCGCGCCGTCTGGCGCATTTGCGACGGAGCGCTCCGCGCCGTCTGGCGCATTTGCGACGGAGCGCTCCGCGCCGTCTGGGACGGGTGTGATGGTCGCGGCTTCTACGGGAACAGGTGTACGACTCCACACAGCTGCCGCGGTAACCGAACCCACCGACAAGACGGCCGAGACGACAAAGGGCGTAGCGAGTGGGAAGGCGGCAAATTGTGCCAACAGACCCGAAAACAGTGGTCCCAGTGCAAAACCCGAGGTGAGTACTACGCCCGCCATCACGGTTCCGGACTTGCCGCGAAGGTCAGCCGCCCACGCGGTGCCGGCGCCGATTGCCAGACCGGCACCGATACCGACAACGAGGCGCCCGACCATGAGCCCGGGCGCGTCGTGCCAGAGAAGAAGAATCAAGGTTCCGAGCGAGGCTATGAGCGCTCCGGGCAGGACGACTACAGCTCGGCCGACGCGATCCGACAGTGCTCCACCGGTCAACAGGCCGGGTAGGAGTCCGAGCGCGTAGATACCGAAAACACCGTCGAGCACGGTATGCGAAAGACCCTCGTCCATCCGGAGAACCGGGATGAGCGAAGCAAAGTGGTTGGCGGCCCAACCCGTCGAAAGTAGAACTGCCAGTACCGAGATGAACCCGCGACGGGATGGATCGCCCATACCGGCAGCTTAGGCGGGTACCAGATCGCTCACGTCGGCGAGGAGTTCGAACGTGCGTAACCAGGCCTCGCGGTTGGTACCGGTCGACACCGTGATCAGCTCGTCGGCCTGTGCATGCTCGGTGAACTCGTCGAGGTAGGCGCGGACCTCCGTGGGCGTGCCGATGGCGCTGTACTTGGTCATCTGCAGAACCTGCTGACCCGCGGGGGAGTCGAGCAGCATGTCCGCTTCGTCGTCCGTGAACTTGCGTCCGCGTCCGAGAAGAAGGCTGACGCGCGAACGCTTGGCCGCGAGGAAGTCCTGCTGAGCCTGCTCATGGGTGTCGGCGGCGATGACATTGACGCCCGCGATGACGTACGGCTCCGCCAACTGCTCCGACGGCTTGAACTCGCGTCGATAGATCGCGACGGCGTCGCGCAGGGCGTTGGGGGCGAAGTGCGAGGCAAATGCATACGGCAGGCCGAGCATCGCGGCAAGCTTGGCTCCGAACAGTGACGATCCGAGAATGTAGAGCGGAACGTGAGTGCCCTTACCGGGAACGGCATTGATTCCGGGGACGCGCGAAGTGTCGCCGAGGTAGCCCTGAAGCTCGAGTACGTCCTGCGGGAAGCTGTCCGAAGAACTCGGGTCGCGTCGCAAAGCCTGCATGGTCTTCTGATCACTACCGGGCGCGCGACCGAGACCGAGATCGATGCGACCCGGGTGCAGAGTCTCGAGGGTGCCGAACTGCTCGGCGATCGTCAGCGGCGCGTGGTTGGGCAGCATGATTCCACCGGCGCCGAGGCGGATTTTGCTGGTGTGCGCGGCGACGTGGCTGATCAGAACGCTGGTGGCCGAAGACGCGATGGAACCCATGTTGTGGTGCTCGGCATACCAGATTCGCTTGTAACCCCACTCCTCGGCACGCTGCGCCAAGGTCACGCTGGCGTCGAAGCTGTTTTTGGCGGTTTCGTTGTCGCCGATGTGGGCGAGATCGAGGATGGAAAGTGGGACGGCCATGAATGTGGTGCCTTTCTCAGCGAATAGAACGCAAACGTCGTTGGAAGGTGCAACCATCTGGCCGGCTTTCCTATTTCCGCCTGGTCAGCGCCCACGGATGGTGGCGAGGCGGACAAGGCGTGAAGTTCTTGTCTCGATTTCGGTCATTTCGGATATTTCGGATGAAATTGGGGGCTAGATTTCCCGAATCGGAGGTTCTTTCGCATTCCAAGTGAATCGAGACCAGCATGGCCACTGATCGGAAGGCTGTAAACAAGCGCAAAGTACGTGCATTACTTGCCGGAGGACTTGTCCTCGGTATCGGCGCCGCTGTCACCTTGGCGGCGTGGACAGACAACGTTTTCGGCGACGCGCAGTTCAAGACGGGAAGTTGGAATCTCCAGGGCAGCTTCGACGGACTGACGACCTGGGGTGAGTATCAAGTGGACGCTTCCGCCGGCCACTTCCAATTCAGCACGGGATTCGACGCACTCTCACCCGGAACGACGGTATACGCGCCGGTAGCGCTTCGGATCGGTCCCACGGCCAGCACTTCCGGCGCGACGGTACAACTACTCGGTGCAACGGGCGGTGATACCGACCTCAAACCCGCCCTGCGGTACTCGGTGTATCGAGGTGTCCCCTCCACGACCTGCACGGCAGCGGGAATTGGAGCAGGAACAGCATGGGTAGGCACGACAGCCAGTCCGGTGGCCTTGACGGCAGGTTCGGGTTCGGATGTCACCTTGCTAGGCACGGGCGTGCCGGTGGAACTGTGCTTCGCGGTCACGCTGCCTGCCGGAGTCGACCCTTCGATCGTGTCGGGCAAGAACACCGGGCGCTTGCTCTGGCAGTTCACCGGCCAGTCCACCCCCTGACGCCTGCGTGGTCACACGGCGAATGCGTCAGGTGTACGCACTGGCGGCCTCGGGACTCGTCCTGGGTATCGGTGCAACCACCGTGGCCGCCAGTTGGGTGGACAGCACGATGGGCGATGCATCGTTTCGCACCGGAACATTCGGAATCGAGTCGAACGTCGGCGGTGGATGGTCGTCGCATTCATCCAGTGCCCCTGGCGTTTTCACGTACACGCCCTCGGCGCTCCTGATTCGCCCCGGTGCGTTCTCGTACGGCCCGATATCTCTTCGAACAGTGCCGGTCTCGCCGGCAGCATCCGTCACTCTGCAGGCGGCCACGGTTGCCGGCGACTCCACTCTGGCGTCGGCGCTGCGGTATCGGGTGGTCAAGTCGACGACCTGTGATGCGTCAGCCTTCGCCACGGGAACACCACAATTCGTGGTGGGAAGTGCGACGGTGTTTCCGTCGCTCTCAACTGGTTCCGCAGTCGGGGCCATCGCGCTACCCACCGGTGGAGCGTCCCCGGGCGCCGCGGTGGCGCTGTGCTTCGAGATTTCGCTGCCCGCAACCTCGGCTAATTGGAGCAACTCGGCGCTGACCGGTAAAACGGCAACTCCCACTTGGCAGTTCAGTGCAACACCCTGAAGGAGCTGCAATGCCAACACATGCCCGGGCAACACATGCCCGGACGAAGAAGCGTTCGATCCCCACGATCATCGGGGACTGCATCCTTCAGGTTCTCGCTGCCGGTGGGGTTGTTTGTATCGCTTTGGTGATCTGTGCCTTCGTTTTCGACATCACACTGATCTTGTTCAAGACCGGATCGATGTCGCCGACCATTCCGACCGGATCTCTGGCAGTTGTGCGGGAAGTAACGGCAGATTCCGTCGAGGTGGGCGACGTCGTCACCGTCGATCGGGGAGTGTCCGAACTGCCGGTGACCCACCGGGTCGTCTCCGCTCGTACCCAGGACAACGGCATCACGATTCTCGATCTCAAGGGTGATGCCAACGCTTCGGCTGATCCCGCGGTATACGAGGTCACCACGGTCCGAAAGGTGCTCTGGCACGTTCCGGGATTGGCGCGGGTGATCGTCTACTTCTCGAATCCTCTTGTTCTGGGGGCGATCACGCTGACCATGGCCGCTTTGGTGGTCGCGGTATTCTGGCCGCGCAATACCGATGACGACGATGATGCCGACTCGGCCGACCCGAAAACCGAACCCATCCAGGTTCTTCTACCGCCAGACGGCGGTAGACAATGAAGCGTCGCCACCTGTTTTCAGTCATCGTATTGGCAGTTGCGGTTGTTTTGGGCTCTGGTTTCTCGTCTCACCCACTCCTCGGAGAGACAGAAGCGGCGTGGACAGACTCCGAGTACGTTACCGGCCCGATTTCCACCGGTTCATGGACGACGAGTGGGTACGGCAGAGGCGCCGGCGGGCTCGGGTTGTCCAGTGGCGGAATCGTGATAGATCTTTTCGGCAGTTCGATGTTCGAAGGTGTCTCACAACAGAACACGATTGGAAAGGACCTGGACACAACCAATCTGGTGGTTGCAAAGCTACTGGGCGTCAACTCGTTGTCCCGGACCGGATCGATCTCGTCGTGCGCTGCCTACTCGGTCGGGCAGCCAGCGAGCGGCCGCTGCCAGTCGGCAATTGTTTCGGATACCGATGCGACGTCGACACTCACCTCGATGACCGTGACAGTGAACTTGCTGTCTCTACTGGGGGTTGATCTGGTCAGTGCGCCGATAGTCACTGTGGCATCGCCGATTACGGCAGGGGCTGCGTGCGATACCTCGAACAGGGCATCGGTATCGGCGAGTAGCCCCACGAATCAGGTGACGGTGGGATCTCGCGTCCTCACGATTCCACAGCCTGCCGAGAACGCATCGGTGACGGTAACAGGGGCGGACGCCACTGTGAACGCCGCTGGCTTGGCGACGATTCAATACACGAACATCAAGCTCGTGAGCACGCGAACGTCCACGGCAACAACGGCGCAATCGACGCTGAGCGTGAGTCTTTCGATGGCAGCTTTTGCGATTCTGGGGGCGCAGATACTGGGCACCACAAACGTGACATTCAATCTTGTAACGGCCCAATGCGGAATTGGCAGCGCGACATACCCGGTCACGCCGCTGAGCCTCCCAACCGGATTTGCTGCGCGTGCGGTCAGCCCGACGTCTACTTCGGTGAGCGAACCCCCGTCATCGACGACTTCTTCGACCACGGCAGCTGAGACCACGGCAGCTGAGAACACGGCAGCTGAGAACACGGCAGGGATGACGACCACCGCGTCTGTGCCGACACCGACAGCAACCCCGACATCGACAGCAACCCCGACATCGACAGCAACCCCGACAACGACAGCCGCACCAACTACGAGCACACCGGCTCCGGCGGATCCAATCGGGACAGCGATCCACGGCCCCGCCGATTCGAGTATCTCCGCCTTCACCACGGAAGACGGACTCACCTGCGACGTTGCTCCTGATGCGGACTACACGAGCGAAGTTGCAGTCGAATGCTCGGACGGCACAACGGGTACGGTGCCCGGTTCTGTACTCGGCCCGAAGCCAACCGTACCGGGGGAGTATCTGCTGGTCCCCCTGACGAGAGACCACGTCACCGAAGTCTTCACCCTGAAGTCAGCGACACGACGCTGATCAGTTCCGCACAGCGTTGGCCATGGCGGCCAACGAGAGGGCCTGCCGAGCGCGGTCGAGGACAACCGCACGAGAGATGTCGATGTGCGACACCAGTGCCTCGTGTGCTTGCGGAATCTTGCCGTCCAGCACCAGTTCGACGACGGAGATATGTTCCTCCACCGTGGCCTTCATACGGTCGGGAGTCAGGTAGTCGAACATCCGCACGGGGCGCAGCTTCGAGTTGACGGCCTGAAGAGCGTCGACCAACGCGTGGTTTCCGGACGAGGCGAGGAGCGCGATGTGGAACTCCTCGTCGAGCGTCACGAAACCGGCGTCCGGTACCGGCATCTGTTTGAGAAATGCGTACCACTTGTCGAGTTCGGAACCGAGCGCGTCTCGATCATGAGCGGGGGCCTCACCGTCGAGTACCCGCCGAAGTCCGTGTACCTCGAGGAGTATGCGCAGCTCGTAGAGGCCACCCAACTCGTCGAGGTGCGGTCGGTACGGAAAGAGGCCGTGTTCGTCGCGCTCGACCAGCCCGTCGGATTCCAACTTTGCGAGCGCTTCGCGCACCGGTGTTCGCGAGACACCGTAGAGATGGGCCAGGCGTTCCTCGCCCAGTCGTTCGGATGGCGCGATCTGACCCGACATCAGATCGCTCCGGATCGACCGATAGACCTGCTCGCGCAGCGGCGGGCGCACACTCATGTCAGATTGCCATCGCTCGACGAACCGCCTCGGTGGACGTGGTGCCGCCCTCACCGGTCGAGGTCACGTGTCCCGCCGCGAGAATGCTGTAATGCTGCGCAGATTGGAGCGCGAAACCGATGTGCTGCTCTACGAGGAGGACACCGAGATCGCCGCGTTCGGTGAGTTCCATGACGGTCCTTTCGATTTCGGCGACCACGTTGGGTTGAATGCCCTCGGTCGGCTCGTCCAGAATGAGGATCTTGGGCTCGGTGATCAGGGCGCGAGCGATGGCAAGCTGTTGTCGCTGCCCACCGGAGAGAAGTCCCGCGCGACGGTCGAGGAGCGTGGTGAGTGCGGGAAACAGATCCAATGCCTCTGCGATGAGTGCCTTTCCGCGTTTGCGCCCGTCGGCGACCACCCGAAGATTCTCGGCAGTTGTCAGTTGTCCGAACGACTGCTGGCCCTGGGGTACGTAGGCAAGTCCGCGAGCGACGCGGGCGCTCGGCCGTAGACCGGTGATGTCCTCACCGTTCAGAAGTACCTTTCCCCGTGTAGGTTTGATCAGACCGACGGCGGCGCGCAGCAAGGTGGTTTTACCCGCACCGTTGTGACCCATGACTGCCGCAACTCCGTCGCTGGGAACCAGCAGGGATACGCCGTGGATCACTTCGGTGCGTCCGTAGCCGGCGCGGATGTCGACGAGCTCGAGCATGATTCAGTCCTCCGGGGTCGGTTCGGTGTCGGCGCCGAGATCGGTTCCGGCAGCGGCTGTGCCGAGGTAGACCTCTTGCACCTTGGGGTCGGCTTGGACCTCCGCCACAGTTCCTTCGGCAAGCACTTTCCCAGCGGCGAGCACTGTGACGGACGTGGCGAAGGATCGCATGAAGTCCATGTCGTGCTCGACTACGACGACGGTTCGCGCACCGCCGATGCGCCGCAGAAGGTTCCCGGTCTCCTCGCGCTCCTCGAGGCTCATGCCTGCGACGGGCTCGTCGAGCAGGAGCACGGAACAGTTCTGTACCAACAACATTCCGATTTCGAGCCACTGCTTCTGTCCGTGCGCCAGAATGCCTGCGGCGGTGTCCCTGAGGTGCTCCAACCCGGTTGTCTCCAGCGCCTCTTCGATCTCGGGAAGCACACCTTTGCGTTTTCTGAGCAGGTTCCACGGTGATCGGCCGGCTCCGGCCGCGATGTCGAGATTCTGCAGCACCGAGAGCTCTTCGAAGACGCTTGCCGTCTGGAAGGTTCGCCCGACGCCGAGGCGGGCGATCTTGTGAACCTTCTTGCCGAGCAGTTGCTCGCCGGACTTCGTGATGGAACCCGTCGCGGGAACGAGTCCGGTGATGGCGTCGACCAACGTTGTCTTTCCAGCCCCGTTCGGGCCGATGAGAAACCTCAGGTCGCCCTGCATGAGGGTCAAGTCGACGCCGTCGACGGCCTTGAAACCGTCGAAGCTGACCGAAAGATTTCGTACTTCGAGGTACTCGGACGACATTCCGGCGTTGCCGCCCAGTGCCGGTGTGGGTTCGCTGGTGGCGGTTGTGTTGGTCATGACGACACCTCCACTGGTTCGGGTTGGGAGACCTTGACCGGTGGGTCGGCCGGGGTCTCACGCTTCTTGCGGTGGCGCATCAGGGCGAACAATCCGGCCACACCTGCCGGGAAGAACCCGACCACGACGATGAACATCAACCCTTGTGCGTAGATCCATCCCGAAGGGAGTTTCTCCGAGAATGTCGACTGCGCCCACGCGACGCCGATCGCACCGAGTACCGGACCCAGAAGCGTTGCGCGGCCACCGATCGCGACCCCGATGAGAAAGGCGATTGACGGAACGATCCCGACGTCGGCGGGGGAGATGATGCCCACGATCGGAACGAACAGCGCACCGGCGATACCGGCGAGGAACGCCGCGGTCACGTAGGCGACCAGTTTGATGTTCGCCGGATCGTATCCGAGGAAACGTACGCGCTCCTCTTGATCGCGGACGGCGACGAGGAGTTCGCCGTATCGGGAGTTCATCAGCTGGCGAATCAGAGCGACCGATGCGAGAAGAACTCCGGCGGCGATGAAGAACAACATCTGCTTGTTCGCCGGATCGTTGAGGTTGAAACCGAAGAACGTGCGAAAGCGGTTGAGGCCGTTGCTGCCACCGATCGACTGCTGGCCGATCAAGAGGATCGCGAAAGCCGCGGCGAGTGCTTGCGAGAGGATCGCGAAGTACGCGCCCTTGACTCTCCGCTTGAACACACCGAGTCCGAGGAGAAAGGCAACAGCGGCCGGCAGGAAAAGGATGGCGAAGATCGCCACGAATGGCGAGGCGAACGGTTGCCAGTATCCCGGCAGTTCGGTCTTGCCGGCGATGGACATGAAGTCCGGGACCGCGTCGCCCTTGAGTTCGGCATCGGCGATCTTGAGGTGCATCGCCATCACGTATGCGCCGATTCCGAAGAAGACGCCCTGGCCGAGCGTGAGCATTCCGCCTCTGCCCCAAGCCAAGCCGATACCGACAGCGACTATGGCGAAGCACAGGAATTTGGCCAACAGTGACAGCCTGAAGTCCGAGAGCACAGCCGGAGCGACGGCGAACAGCACGATCGCGGCAAGTGCGAAACCGCCCCACACCCGAATTCGGGAATTGTTCAGGATGCTCATACGAGGCTCCTCGTCTTGACTGCGAACAGGCCCTGCGGCCGAACTTGAAGGAAGACGACGATGATGACGAACACGATCACCTTCGCGATCGACGCTGTCGTCGAGTACTCGATGAACGAGTTCAAGATGCCGAGGGCGAAGGCTGCGATCACGGCTCCCTTCATCTGACCGAGACCGCCGACGACAACAACCAGGAAGGCGTCGATCAGATAGGACTGGCCGATGGTCGGGCTGGTGGAACCGATGAGCGTCAACGCGACACCCGCGACGCCGGCGAGCCCGGAACCGAGGAAGAAGGTCGTGATGTCCGTACGACGAGAGGAGATTCCGCTCGTCTCGGCCAGATCGCGATTCTGGACGACGGCCCGGATGCGTCTACCCATCGACGACTGCTTCAGTGCGACCGAAAGTGCGATCACCGCTGCGATCGCCAACACCAGAATGAAGATGCGGGTTTTCGGCACCACGGCGCCGAAAATATCGACCCCGCCCGAAAGCCAGCTCGGCGCCGAAACATTGACTGCCGGCGCGCCGAAGATGTCGCGCGCCAACTGCTGAAGGATCAATCCGACGCCGAATGTCACCAACAGGGTGTCGAGGGGTCGGTGGTACATCCGCGATACCAGGACCACTTCGAGCACGACACCCATCAGTCCGCCGACGACGAAACCGACGAGCAGAGAAATGATCAACGATCCCGTTGCATTCGAGATCACTTGCTGCACTACATATGCGGTGTACGAGCCGGCCATGATGAACTCGCCGTGTGCCATGTTGATGACACCCATCTGCCCGAACGTGAGAGACAACCCCAACGCTGCCAACAGGAGAATCGATCCGATACTCAAACCCGTGAACAACTGCCCGATCACAACATCCATGACAGACGCTCCACCTCTCTACTCGTCGATTCCGTCAATTCCGCCTTTTGTCGATCAGCTACCGAGCCCCTCAGCCCAGGGGTAGTTCTTCAGGTACGGATCCGGCTCGATCGGCTGTCCCGAATCCCAGACCGTGTAGATCAGTCCGTCGGAACGGATTTCGCCGATCCGGGCAGTCTTGGTGATGTGGTGGTTGTCGCCGTCGATGGTGACGAGTCCTTCGGGCGCCTGGAAGGTCACACCGTCGGCGTTGTCCTGAATATCCTTGACCGCAAACGAGTTGGCCTTCTCGACGGTGTTCTTCCAGAGGTAGACGGAGGTGTATGCCGCTTCCATCGGATCGGACGTGGGCTTGTCCTGGCCGAACTTTGCCTTGTACGCCGCGACGAACTTCTTGTTCTCGGGGGAGTCGATGGTCTGGTAGTAGTTCCACGCCGTCAGCTGGCCTTCGACGTTCTGGACTCCGATACCACCGACCTCTTCCTCCGCAATGGAGACGGAGACGACGGGCATGTCGGCAGGCTTCAGGCCGACATTCGAGTATTCACGGAAGAACGCAACGTTGGAATCGCCGTTGAGTGTGTTGAACACGGCATCGGCGTCGGCTGTGCGGACCTTGTTCACGATGGTGGAGAAGTCGGTCGAACCCAGAGGCGTGTAATCCTCGCCCTTGATCTCGATGCCGTTCGCTGCCGCGTACGCCTTGATGATGCGGTTGGCGGTCTGCGGGAACACGTAGTCGCTGCCGACCAGATACAGCGACTTGACGCCCTTCTCCTTCAGGTAATCCAGAGCCGGGATGATCTGCTGGTTGGTCGTTGCGCCCGTGTAGAAGATGTTCTTCGAATCTTCCAGTCCCTCGTACTGGACCGGGTAGTAGAGCAAAGAGTTGTTGTCCTCGAACACGGGCAGCATGGCCTTGCGGCTCGAGGAGGTCCAGCCACCGAAAACTGCTGCGACGCAATCGCTGCTGATCAGTTTCTCGGCCTTCTCGGCGAACACTGTCGGCTCCGACGCGCCGTCCTCTGCCACGATCTGGATCTTCTTACCCAGTACACCGCCGGAATCGTTGATCTCCTGCACCGCCAACGAGATGGAGTCGCGGACCGTCACTTCACTGATGGCCATGGTGCCCGAGAGTGAATTCAGGGAACCGACCTTGATCGTGTCCCCCGAGGTGTCGACGCACGACGTAGCCGTCGAATCTCCCGATGCGGTGTCTGTTGCCTTGCTTCCGCAGCCGGTGAGAACCAAGCCCAGCGCGGCGAGAGCGGCCGGCGCGGCAAGGGTGCGCTTCGAGAAGGTTCGCATGTACGGGCCTTTCGTGTCGATGGCTCTGGCAGACAATGGCTCTGACAGATCTGTATCCGGAGTGCGTATACAACGCTGTATTCGTCGAGTGCACAGAGTAGGTGGAAGTTGTTGCGGTGGAATGACTGTCGGTGACAAGTGTGTGTCCGGTGTTTCGATTGCGTATCCAGGACCTCACACCGCAGGTCAGCGAGGGTGCGGTGTTAGCATCGACGAGAAATTGATCAAGCACTCGCTTGACGATCGGAACGTCGGAAGGATCTTCTCGTGCGCTCGACCCGACGGGACGAAATACTCGCTCATGCGGCCAAGCTGTTCAGTGAGCGGGGAATCGCCGCGACGACCGTGCGAGACATCGCCGACGAAGTCGGGATCCTCTCCGGCAGCCTCTATCACTACTTCGACTCCAAGGATGCGATAGCCAACGAGATCGTCGTCCGGTTCCTCGAAGATCTCAACGTCCGGTACGAAGACTCGATCGAACCGGAAGGTTCGGCTCGAAATCGCCTGGCCACGATGGTGTCGGTGTCTTTTGCCTCGGCGGTGGATCACCCGTATGCCACGGAGGTCTATCAGGGAGAAGCCATACTTTCGTCGCAACCGGCGGACGCGCCCATCACCATCCTGGTTCAGAAGGCACACAGCTACTGGCGATCGGCTATCGCTCGCGGAATTGCCGACGCGGAGTTTCGGGAAGACATCGATCCCGAACAGTTTCACCGTCTCCTGCGTGAATCCGTCTGGTCCACCGTCGCGCAGTATCGCCCGCAGCTTTCCGAATTGGCCGAAGATCTGCAGCGCAATCTGATTTCGGTTTTCCTGGACGGCTTTGCCGCACGTTCCGTCGACGGCGAGCCGGTGGCACGCATTGCGCGGCGCACGGCGAAGAAGGAAGCGCAGACCGAATCTCCCGACTCGGACCTTGCCGAACTCCGCTCTGATGTCGACGAATTGAAGTCCGTCATTCGCGAACTCAGCTCGTCGATCCGGCAGCTGCAGAAGCCGTAACACCGCAGTTCCTGCGCGTGTAGTTCGGATTTTGACTATCAGTGTGACCCAGTGCATACTTCTGTCCACACTCGTAAATCAAGCGCTTGTTTGATTTACCAAGCACAGTTTGGACGGGAGTTCGATGTGAGACTCGGAAAGGCGATCGCCGTCTGCGCGGCAGTGGTCCTCGGGGCGAGCGCGTGCGCATCTGCCGGTGTCATTCCCGAAGACACCATCGTCATCGGTTTGGACGAGGACTCCACCGGGCCCGGTGCGTCGTACAGCACGATCGCCGGCAAGACGGTGCGGATGACCGTCGACCTGATCAACCAGGCGGGCGGAATCAACGGTAAGCAAGTCGAATTGGTTGTCGAGAACGACGAGAGCAGTCCCACCAAAACCCCGTCGATCATTCGGAAGTTGGTCGATCACGGGTCCAGTGCGGTCATCCTCGCCACGGGCAGCGGGTCGGTGCTGCAGGCCAAGTCGATTCTCCAGCAGTCGAAGATTCCTGCGATAGCTCCGGTCGTTCTCAGCGACGCCTTTGCCTCGGCGCCCGACAACGACTTCTCGTTCATGATTCCGAACTCGTTGAAGCAGTACGCCCAGGTGTACTGCGGGGCTTTCGAGAAGATGGGGTACAAGTCCCTGGGAATTCTCGGTGACGCGAGTGCGTCCATCGACGGAATCATCAAGACCCTGCGGCCGGCGCTCGAGAAGTGCGCGAGAGTGACGGGCGTCGAAAAGGCGCCGGTCGATGCCGCGGACATCACCGCACAGGTCTCACGTCTCGCGGAAACCGAACCGGACGCGATTCTGGTCGCCAGTATCGGCGGGCACTTCGAAATCCTCGCGCACAACACCTTGTCGAAGGTCACCCCGCAGACGCAACGCTTCTCACTCGCTTCCATCGGAAACCAGCCCGCATCTTGGGCTTTGGCGGACCCGAAGGCGTTGAGCGGCATGGTGTACATGGGCTCGCTCAGTGAGAACAACCCGAGAACCGCCGAACTGCGTCGCAAGGTGCAGGCGGTGAAGGGGCCTGATTATCAACTGACCGCCTACGACGCACAGGCGTACGACGCCGTCATGATGTTGGCCGAGGCAATCGAAATTGCCGGCGACCACCGAGATCGGACGGCCGTTCGTGATGCTCTTCAACAGGTTTCGGCACTTCCCGCCAGCTTCGGCCAGGACGGATTGACACTGTCGTTTTCTTCGCAGGATCACCTGGCTCCGGACAGCCTCTGCGGACTGGTGCTCGTCGAATTCGGTGAGGACAACAAGCCGGCCCATCCGTGGGATTCCTACCAACCCCCGTGCGGATAACCGAGGAGCCTTGACATGACAGACGCACAACTGTGGCTCGCAGCCATCGAGATCGGTGCATTCTTCTCACTGATAGCCCTCGGAATGTATCTCGTGGTGGTCGGCGCCGATTTCTTCAACTTTGCGATGGGCCCGTACGCGATGGCTGCGGCCATGGCGTCGAGTTGGGTCGCGATCAATTGCGGGCTCGCTCTCTGGATTGCCATGCCGCTGGGGATCGCGGTAGCGGTGGCGCTGTCGATCCTGACGGAAAAGCTTGTGGTCAAACAGGTTCAGAAGCGTTCGGGTCGTGGGGAACTACCGGCGTTGGTGGCGGTGACCGCAGTACTGTTCGGGATCCAGCAGCTCGCCGGCACGGTCTTCGGCCGAACACCACTTCCCGGACAGAAGATCTTCGACTTCGATCCGATATCGGTGCTCGGTGCCACCGTCGACAGTTCGACCGTTGTACTCGTCGTCGGAACTGCCGTGATCTTCGTCGGTATCGGACTGTGGCTGAACCGGTCCACCTCGGGCCGTCTGCTACGCGCCGTCGGCGACAGTCCGGATGCCGCCCGCGTCCTGGGCTTGCCGGTGGATCGGGTACGCCTCATCGCGTTCACCCTCGCGGGTGTGATCGCCGCCGTCGCCGGACTTCTGTTCGCTCCCAAGGCCGGTGTTCAGTTCACGAGCGGTCTGTCATGGACGCTGACGGCATTCATCGCACTCGTCATCGGTGGTACCGGCCGAAGTTGGGCTCCGCTGATCGGCGGAATGGTGTTGGGCGTCGTCCAGGTATTCGCCCCGTACTACTTCGGTGCGAGTGCTGCGCAAACCGCGATTCTGTTGATTGCCCTGGTGTTCTTCGCTTTCCGTCCGGAAGGCTTGCTCTCGAGGAAGGTTCGCGTCTGATGGCCTCGCTTTCTACCAGTCCGCTGACGTCAAATCCGCCCGCTACATCCGGCCGTTCCCGGACGAGGATGCTCGCCCTGTCACGAGAAGCGCTGATCACCGTGGTCGTGGTTGCTGCCGTGCTGCTGTGGATGGGGCCGAGTCTGTACCGGCAGGATCTGGTGTTCCTCGCTGCGACGTATTCGCTGATCGCACTCGGCATGTACGTGCCATTCGTGCTCGCGGGATCACTGTCGATGGCGTACAGCGCGTATGCGGCGATCGGCGCGTATGCCGTTGCGCTGATCTCGGTTCGGACCGGGTTGTCGATGTGGTGGGGATGGATTCTCGGCGCCCTCGCCGCTGCAGCGGTTGCAGTACTCCTCAGCTTGGCAACGCAGAAACTCTCCGGCTTCTACCTTGCCGCGGTGACCTTGTTGTTCGGTATCGCTTTCGAGCACTGGTTGATCGACGGGCCGAGTTTCACCGGCGGATCGGCCGGGATCTCGGGCGTCGAGACTGTGACGATGTTCGGCTGGGAGCCACCGCGCTACGCATTGGTCGTGTTCGCGATCTTGTTCGTGTGTCTGATCGCGGTCGCTGTCGATCGACTCCGGAAATCGGTGTGGGGGCTGATGTTGCAAGCTGCCCGCGACAATCGTAATGTCGCACGGTCTTCCGGCGTCAATCCTGCGCACCTGACCGTTGTGGCGCTGGCGATCGGTGCTGCGATCGCGTCGACCGGCGGATCGCTGTTCACCGTGTCGGTGCAAGCTGTCACTCCTGAAACCTTCACTCTCAGTATTGTTTTCCTCGCAATCTTCATGCCGATCATCGGCGGTCGCGGTTCGGCGTGGGGTGCTCCGCTCGGTGCATTGATCGTGGTGATCGTGACGCTGAACATGCCCGGGTACCAGGGAAGTGGGGAACTCCTGCTTGCCGGAGCCGTCCTGGTGATCCTCATCGTCGCGCCTGGTGGGGTGATCGGGTGGAGTCAGAACGTTCTGGGTCGAATGAACCGTCTGTACAAGGAGCGTGGCAATCGATGACTCGGCTACTCGAAGTGAGCGGGCTCCACAAGTCCTACGGCGGCGTCCGCGCTGTCGACGATGTCTCGTTCAGCGTCGGACCGGGAGAGGTGATCGGCCTGGTCGGCCCGAACGGGGCAGGCAAGACCACCCTGGTGGACTGCATCTTCGGCACACAGCAAGCAGACTCCGGAACCGTCGCGCTCGCGGGTGCTGCCTTGACGGGGCCGTCGGAGCGCCGTGCACGGCAAGGGCTCTCGCGCACGTTTCAACATCCGCAGCTCGCGGCGGAACTCGACGCCGTCGACAACATCATCCCGGGACTGTACGGGCACAAGATCACCTCACCTCTGCACTCGCTGTGGTGGGCGATCAAAGGACCTTTCGAGAACTGGGACCGGACAGCACAGCGGGCCCGAGAGATTGCTGCGCGATACTCGGTCACCGACGTCGAGAGTGCTTGCGGGGATCTCAGTTTGGGCGCGCAGCGTCTGGTCGAGGTGGCGCGGGCGATGGCGACCGAACCCGAAGTCCTCCTGTTGGACGAACCGTTTGCCGGTGCGGATCACGACGGCATCGCTGCCATCTCCGGTGCCGTGCGATCGATTGCCGCGCAGGGCAAGGGAGTAGTCCTGGTCGATCACAACGTCGATCTCATCGCGGCGCTCGCCACCAAGATCGTGCTGCTCAATTTCGGATCAGTGGCGTTCTACGGACCACCGCAGGAGTGCTTGGCCAGCGACGCGATGCGAGAAGTCTATTTCGGTTCCGAATACGAGGAAGGCGCCTGACATGCTCGAACTCGACAGAGTCACAGTTCGATACGGATCCGCTGTCGCCGTCCGGGAAGTCTCCCTTGTCGCCCCCGCCGGTGAAGTGACAGCGATCGTCGGGCCGAACGGTGCGGGCAAGACCAGCTTGGCGGGATCCATCTACGGCTCGGTTCCCGCCACCGGGACAATCAAATTCGATGGTCGAGAGATCCAGAAATTATCGGCACTGGATCGTGTCCGCAGCGGATTTGCCTACGTTCCCCAAGGCAGGCAACTGTTCATGCGAATGTCCGTTCGCGAGAACCTACGCGTCGGCGCAGACCTGCTGGGATTGAAAGCCGAAGCCGTGGAAACAGCTTTCGAGAGGTTCCCGATCCTGCGTGAACGCTCGGAGAGTTATGCCGGGGTCCTCAGCGGTGGTGAGCAGCAGATGTTGGTTCTGGGGCGGGCCCTTCTGGAAACCCCGAAGGTGTTGCTCCTCGACGAGATGATGACAGGACTGGCACCGAAAATCGTCGCGGAGCTGCGAGCATTGGTCGGGGGTCTGGCCGCCGAGGGTGTGACCGTCATCGTGACGGAACCGGCACTTACTGCACTGAAATCGGTTGTCGACCGCGGATATGTCATGCAGCGCGGCGAACTCGTCCGCGAATGCGATTCCGCAGCGACACTGGACAACGCGTACAAACAATCGATGGGCGTCCTCAGCGCCGACGGGAGATGATCGACGATCATGCTTGAAACGAAGACACTCGACTTCACCGTCGGTGAATTCGCCACGAATCCGGACCGCTTCGCCGGCGTCAGCATCAGCGAAATGGTCAGGCATTGGTCTGAGACCATCCCGGACGAAACCGCCTTTGTCACTCCGGAATCGAGGGTGTCGTGGAAGCAGTACGACGCGGCTGCCGATGCGATCGCGTCGGCGCTGGATCTAGCTGGTGAGGGATACGGACATGTAGCCGTGTTGCTCCCCGACACCGCTGTATTCCATGCGGCTCTCTGCGCAGCATTTCGTACCGGCCGCGTCGCCGTCGGAATCGGTTCGCGCTCGGGCATTCGCGAGATCTCTCATCTGATCGCCCGCTCGGAAGCCTCCGTACTCGTCACCACTCGCACGCTGCGCGGCGTCGATACCGCCGAACTCGTGGCGAGTCTGCGGGCAGAGCATCCCGGACTGGACGTCGTCTTCGCCGACGAACGCGCCGACGTGAGTTTCGAACGCGTGAGCGCAAACGGCGAACTCACCTCGTTGCCGGTCGAGCTAAAGCAGTTCCCCGCAACCAGTCCGTGTTTTGTCACGTCAGCCGTTTCGATGCTGAACTCGACCTCCGGCACAACGGGCCTACCCAAACTGGTCACACAAACCGAGGATCGTTGGGTTGGTTTCTCCGAGATTGCCGCCGAGGCGGCGGCGATCGGTTCGGATGAGGTGTTCCTCGGCGCGGTTCCAGCACCTTTCGGATTCGGCCTCTGGACTTCGCATTTCCTGCCGGCACTACTCGGTGCTCGCAATGTCGTCATGGAACGCTTCGACGTTTCGGTGATGATCGAGTTGATCGAGCGCGAACGGGTGACTGCTTTGAATTGTGTGAGTACACAATTCAAGATGCTGTTGCGTTCGGACGCCGCGGAATCGGCCGATCTCTCGTCACTTCGTTTCATGTTCACCGGTGGTGAAGCCGTGCCCTATTCGGAGGCGCTGGCATTCGAACAACGTACCGGAGCGGCTGTCCTGCAGTTCTACGGATCGAACGAAACCGGCGCCGTCTCGGTGACGACGGTTTCGGACGATTCCGACACCCGACTGAAGACGTGCGGCCACGTCATCGATCGCATGCAAGTTCGTGTATTCGACGATGCGGCAAAGGAAATGACCGGCTCCGTCCGCCGCGGTCAGCCTGGGGTGAACGGACCGCTGATGTGTCAGGGCTATTGGGGGGACACCGATGCGAACGACGAGTTGTACACCGATGACGGTTGGATGCTTCTCGGCGACATCGTCGAGATCGACGAGACAGGACGGGTGCGTGTGGTCGGGCGCAAAGCCGACATCATCATTCGTGGCGGCAAGAACATCTCCGCGGTCGAAGTCGAGGAGTACGTGCGCGCGCACCCTTCGGTGGAGTTGGTCGCCGTGGTCGGGGTCGACGATCCGCTGTTCGGTGAGAAGGTCTGTGCGGTCGTCGTGTCCGCCGATGACGATCTGAGTTCGGAGGATCTGACCGCCTGGCTGCAGAGCCGAGGAGTGACCCGCGAGTACATACCCGAGTACGTGATGACGGTCGCCGAATTGCCGATGGCGGCAGGCGGCAAAGTAGCCAAGGGTGAAGTCAAGGCACTCGCGCAGAGGCGGATCGCTGAACTCGGCTGATCGCACTTGGCGGTACCGGCTTCGCGTTACGCTGATCCGGACATTGTGCCGAGAGTGAAGGAAACCCGATGACGAACCCTTCACCGCATCGGTGGCGCAGGCGCTTGCTGTGGGCTCTGGCAATTGTGTTCGTTCTGGTCGGAGCCGTGGTTCTGGCCTTCGTTCTGAGCCCGAGACCTGGCGCACTCACCGTGCGATGGGTCTTCGATCGTGATGCCGTGAAAGTCACCGAGGCGCTCGAGAAGCACGCGCCCGAAGGCGTCGACTCGATCAAGGACCAGCAGTACCGCGCCGATGACGACGACGCATACCTGGATGTCTACTTTCCCGCAGCGACGACGACCGCATTGCCTACGGTGATCTGGACTCATGGCGGTGCCTGGATCTCGGGAAGCAAGTCCAACTACGCGCCGTACTACGAGTTGCTGGCCTCGCGTGGCTACACAGTTGTGTCCCTGGACTACTCACTCGGACCTGAGCACCACTATCCGACGGCAGTGCGGCAGCTTAACGACGCTCACGCGTACGTCGTCGCGAATGCGGAACGGCTGCATGTTGATCCGACGACGGTCGTTCTGGCGGGTGATTCTGCGGGAGCGCAACTCTCGAGTCAGCTCGCCACCCTCATCACTGATCCCGCCTATGCGAACCGTGTGGGCGTGGTCCCGTCGCTGCGGCCGGATCAGTTACGTGGAGTAATCCTGAACTGTGGAATCTACGACGTCGGGAACATGGTCGGCGGACCCGGCATCATCGGTTGGGGAGTTGATCGGTCCCTCTGGGCGTATACCGGCGTGCGTGACTTCATGAGTACCGACGCAGCGGATCAGATGTCGACCTTGAACTACGTCAGCGATCGATTTCCGCCTGCCTACATCAGCGGCGGCAACGCCGATCCGTTGACGGATTCTCAGTCGAAACCGATGGCTGACAAATTGACCGGGTTGGGAGTTGCGGTCGACACACTGTTCTATCCGGCCGATCACGTTCCGGCGCTCGGTCACGAGTATCAGTTCGATCTGGACAATGCCGACGGTCTCACTGCGCTCGATCGCACGGTTCAGTTTCTCGAGGCTCATACCGGCTAAATGTCGGATTGTGGTGAACCACTGCGAAAATGGTCATTTTGGACAAAGCTCCGCGGGTGCGTTGCCAGGGAATTCTCAACTAGTCCTTTTGGTCTAGCCTGGGTGAATCCGATCCGACCCCAGGAGTTGTTGTGCGCGCGTCTTCCCCCGACAGACGGCGAAGGCGCATTGTCGGAATCGCGGCGGTATTCGTCGTCATTCTGCTGTCCGGGATAACCGCGGCACTCGTCAGTCCGTGGCCAGGAGTTCTCCTCGTACGGTGGATGTCAGCGGGTGGCTCCGAAGCGACTCACGCACAACTCGACAGGCATGCACCGTCAGGAATCGTCTCGATTCTCGATCAGTCGTACCGCGACGGCGACGACGATGCACAACTGGACGCGTACTACCCGTCGGAGTCCACTTCGGCGCTACCCACGGTGGTCTGGGTGCACGGCGGTGGCTGGATATCAGGATCGAGAACTGATGCCGACGGTTACTACAAACTGTTGGCAAATCAAGGCTTCACTGTGATTTCGGTGGACTACTCACTGGGACCAGATGCGTATTACCCCACCGCAGTGAATCAGCTGAACGACGCGTATCGATTCATCGTGAGCAATGCGGACAGGTTGCATGTCGATTCGACCAATCTCTTTCTTGCGGGAGATTCGGCAGGCGCGCAGTTGTCCAGTCAGTTGGCGACCGTCATGACCAGCCCTGACTACGCGTCGGAAATGGGTGTGGAGCTGGCATTACGTCCCGAGCAGATACGCGGAGTTGTCCTCGACTGTGGGGTCTTCGATCTGAAATCGCTGCTGTCACAGGGGAAGTACTTCGGTTGGGGCGTCGACAAGCAATCGCTGTGGGGGTACCTCGGAACGAGGGACTTCGACGGGTCGACTGCAGTGGGTCAGATGTCGACACTGGGTCATGTGACCTCGGACTTTCCAGCGACGTTCATCACCGGCGGAAATGTCGACCCACTGACCGCCAGCCAGTCGAAACCCATGGCAGAACGGCTCGCCGATCTGGGCGTCGAGGTCGATGGACTGTTCTACCCGGACGATCACGAGCCTGCACTCGACCACGAATATCAGTTCGACCTCGACACCGTGGACGGGATGGTCGCGTTCGATCGCACAGTCGCGTTCCTACGCGACCACGTGCGTTAGCGCGGTCAGCGAATCACGTACGGCGAAATCGAACTCCGGTGCTCGCTGATGTCGAGGTCTTTACCCAACGGAGGGAAGGCACGCTGCGGACAATTGAGGCGTTCGCAGACACGGCAGCCCGAGCCGATCGGCGTTCCCGGATTCGACTCGTCCAGATCCAGACCGTCGCTGTAGACGAGTCGGTGGGCGTGTCGAATCTCGCATCCCAATCCGATGGCGAAGATCTTTGCGGGCTGTCCGTATCGAGCCGCTCGACGTTCGACCGTGCGCGCAACCCAGAGGTATCGACGACCGTCGGGCATCTGCGCGATCTGAGGCATGATCTTGCCCGGATACGAGAACGTCTCGTAGACGTTCCACAGCGGGCACGTACCGCCGCTGGTGGAGAAGTGGAATCCGGTGGCGGACTGACGCTTCGACATGTTTCCGGCACGATCGACACGCACGAACATGAACGGAACCCCGCGAAGTTTGGGGCGCTGCAGGGTCGAGAGGCGGTGGCAGATCGTCTCGTAGCTCGCGGAATAGAAGGCGGACATGCGCTCGATGTCGTACCGGAAGTCCTCGGCAACCTCGTGAAACTGGCTGTAGGGCAGCACGGTGGCCGCGGCGAAATAGTTGGCCAAACCAAGCTTCGCCAGGGAAACCGACGCTTCGCTGGTGAAGTTGCCCTCGGCCACCAACGAGTCGAGCAGGTCGCCATGCTCGAGGTATGCGAGTTCTGTCGCGAACTTGAAGACCTGTTGCCCGCCGGAGAGTCGTGCGGAAATTTCCAGGACCCTGGTGTCCGGGTCGTAGCGATGAAGTATGTTCTCGCCCAAGTCGACTCGTCGAACGATCTGCACGTCATGGACGGACTCGAGGCGTCGGGCGATCTCGCCGGCGACGTCGCCACGGTGAAAGCGCATCCGGGCAGTGAGTTCTTCGGCCGCGGTGTCGAGATCGTGGATGTAGTTCTGTCGCTGATAGAAGTAGTCGCGCACTTCCTCGTGCGGCATGGTGATCGAACCGCTGCCGCTGCCGTCGGAAAATCGGTCCTCCGTGGCTGCGGCGAGCTGGGCCGTCGTGTTCCGGAAGCGGCGATGCATGTTCACCATCGCCTTGGCCAGGCCCGGGTGTGTGGAGACCATCTCCGCGATTTCGTGGGCGTCGGCGTCGATACCCATCTCCTGATCGAGGGCAACTTCACGCATTTCCGCGATCAGGCGTGTGTCGTCCTGCGGGGAGAAGAAGGTGGTGTCGACACCGAAGACTTCACTGATTCGCAGGAGCACCGGCACGGTGAGTGGCCGGACGTCGTGCTCGATCTGATTGAGATAGCTTGCCGAGATCTCGAGCGTCTTGGCCAGCGAAGCCTGACTCAACCCGCGCTCGGTCCGCAGTTGGCGGAGCCGGACACCGACAAAGGTTTTCGACATTTTCCCAGGATACGAGTGACAGTCCGGCTTCGCAAAGGTGGGTTCGCAGTCTTCGCACAGGGGCTCCGCCCCCGTGAGTGGTTGAGGAGCCTCGGCACTCCCTAACCACTCACGGGGCCGGAGGCCTAGACCCTGTTCTCCGAACGAGGGGCGCCGATTCCGGGATCGATCTGGAACGGCCCGCTCGACGAGGGTGCAAGGGGGAAGTCGAAGATCGCAGTCGGGAGATAGACCGTCGAACACGAGTTGGGGATATCCACGACACCCGACAGGCGACCCTCGATCGGCGCCGCACCGAGTAGCAGGTACGCCTGCTCTGGCGCGTACCCGAACTTGGTCAGATACTCGATCGCATGCAAGCACGCACGCTGGTAGGACAGATGTGAATCCAGGTACTTCTGTTCGCCGTCCAACGTGACGGAAGTGCCCGAGAACGCAAGCCACTCGGAATACTGCGGATCCGTGTTGCCCGGCATGAAGATGGCGTTCTCGGAAACGCCGTAGGTATCCATTCCGCCCTTGATGATGTCCACACGAAGATCGATGAAGCCGCCCATCTCGATGGCACCGCAGAAAGTGATCTCTCCGTCGCCCTGGGAGAAGTGAAGATCGCCGACCGACAGATTCGCACCGTCCACGAATACCGGATAGAAGATTCGGCTGCCCTTGGTGAGGTTCTTGATGTCCTGGTTTCCACCGTTCTCGCGAGGGGGAGCGGTGCGCGCCGCCTCGCCGGCCACGCGTGTGTACTCGTCACCGGTCAAGGTTCCCAGTACTGCATCGCGGGGCTCGGGCGGAAGTGCAAGCGGGGGAACCCGATTGGGATCGGTGGCAATGAGGGCGCCCTCGCGGGCATTCCACTTGGCGAGCAAGGCTGCCGACGGAGCCGTGCCCATGAGTCCCGGGTGGACGATGCCCGTGAACGAGACGTGCGGAATGTGACGCGACGTCGCCGTTTGGCCGGAGAAATCCCAGACGGCTTTGTACGCATCGGGGAACTGTTCGGTGAGGAAGCCACCGCCGTTGTTCCGAGGGAAGATACCCGTGTACCCCCAACCTTGGCCGGCCAACGGACCCGAATCTTCTTGGGGGATAGGCCCGATATCCAAGATGTCGACGATCAAGAGGTCGCCGGGCTTCGCGCCTTCGACGGCAAAGGGGCCGGACAGCGTGTGGACCGTGGTCAGTGGTGCATTGAGAATGTCGTCGGCCGAGTCGTCGTTGTGTATTGCGCCGTCGAACCATTCGCGGCAATGGACACGAAACGCATCACCGGGTTTCACCGTCACCGCCGCTGGGATGTCCGGGTGCCACCGATTGTGGCCGACGATTGCCTGGTCGGTGAATTTCTTGGCGGAATCGAGTGGAAACAGCAGTTCAGGCATATGCACTCCTCATTCTCGAAGAAACGGAAAACTCGTGGCGGCAGGACTTTCGTGTCGGATCGGGACTCACGGCGAGGGCGCGCGGTGAGGACGCTCAGGGGCGAGGCAGCTTGCGGTGCAACGGATTGGATGTCGTCGGCGCAGATTGCCGGCCGCGGCCCGGTAGCGACCCACTGACCACGGCAGGCTCGTGAGCCGATCGAGCAGTGCTGTCCAGTAGACCCATCGCGGCCGACGACGCGTGACTCAACCGGGGAGACGAGACCACCCGCTTGGACTCGAGACTGCACTGGGGGCAAGTAATCGACTGGGGCACTTCGGCCATCGCGAACGACCGCTCGAGCGGGCCGCAGCCGGTACAGCGAAACTCGTACAGAGGCATGCGGTCACGCTATCGGAGGATCCGTAAGTGCGACACTGGAACGACACGCACCGGGTTGCCGATGCCGCAATTGCGCCCGTCAGCGCAAGTACACAACCGCGTTGTCTCCGCCGGTACAGGTGACGATGCCGGAGGTCACCTTGCATGCCATCGTGTACTCCTTGCCGGTCACCGGACTACGTGCGGACACGGTGCTGGATGCACCGGTTGCACCGGAGTTCCCGTAGGCGATCCGAACCGCCTCGGCAAACTCACATGAAGTTTTGCCCCCACTTGTCGCGGACTCCTTGTAACTTCCGGCCGGCTGCCCGCCGGGGCAGGCGGACGCACCGGCCGGGAAGTTCGCGGCGCGTGTGGTCGTCGGGGATGTCGTGCTGGGAGCGGTTGTCGTGGTGCCGGGTGTGTTCGCGGCGCTGATGGTGGTGTGGGCGGCGCCACCGGCGGCCGAGTTGGGGACGTCCTTCGGCCAGAGGACCCAGGCAAGCCCGCCGAAGAGAGCCAACACAGTGATGACTCCGATTATGGATACCGGAATCACCCAGCCGGGCCGACGCGGCGGCGGATTTCCACGTGGCGGTGCAGGCGGGAATCCCTGGGGCGGGGGATACGACTGCGGCGCGGCTCGGTAGCCCAACTGCGGCGGCTGTGGACCGGATTGCGACCATGCCTGGTTGTTCGGTGGCCGCTGATAGTTGTCCGGCACCGCTTTATCGCCCGGTCGGGGGCGTCGAACGACAAGTCATGGTTCGACAGCATATGGCCGGCGAACGGGTTGTCTCCGGCTTTCCCAGGGGTAGATCCCGGAATTGTCCTAGCGAAGGCTGTTGCCGAGGAGTGATTGCGGTCACTCGCGGGTAGTGAAGTTGGCTCCGAAGTAGCGGACGGGCCTGTTCCGAGTGGCGTGCGAACTGCCGGAATTCGCAAGCGGCGGAGTTGAGTGCATTTCGTTCACAGCCTGCGGTTTCTTTCCTACTCGCCAGTACGGAACCTGTCCGATTGCGTAGTACCAGCCGCGTAGGAATCTTCACAGACTTAGCAAAGTGTGTTGAAAAGGTAGCGAAGATTGGCATTAGCAACAGGTAGACGGCACTTTTTCGATGTGCCATTCTCGGTAAGTACACAAGAAGGGCCTGGCAAGTATGTGAAGTAGTACGCACGTACTGCTCACAACAGGCCGGACCAGCAGATCAAAGAGATGGAGTCTTGATGTCGACCACCGGCACCCCGAAGACCGCAGCTGAGCTCCAGCAGGATTGGGACACCAACCCTCGCTGGAAGGGCGTTACTCGTAACTACACGGCCGATCAGGTCGTCAAGCTCCAGGGCACCGTCGTCGAGGAGCAGACCCTCGCTCGTCGCGGATCCGAGATCCTGTGGGATCTCGTGAACAACGAGGACTACATCAACTCCCTCGGTGCACTTACCGGCAACATGGCTGTGCAGCAGGTTCGCGCCGGCCTGAAGGCCATCTACCTCTCCGGTTGGCAGGTTGCCGGCGATGCGAACCTCTCGGGCCACACGTACCCGGACCAGAGCCTCTACCCGGCCAACTCGGTTCCGACCGTCGTCCGTCGCATCAACAATGCACTGCTGCGCGCCGACGAGATCGCCAAGACCGAGGGTGACACCTCCGTCAGCAACTGGCTCGCTCCGATCGTTGCCGACGCCGAAGCCGGCTTCGGTGGCGCTCTCAACGCTTACGAGCTGCAGAAGGCCATGATCGGCGCCGGCGCTGCCGGTGTCCACTGGGAGGATCAGCTCGCTTCGGAGAAGAAGTGCGGCCACCTCGGCGGCAAGGTGCTCATCCCCACGCAGCAGCACATCCGCACCCTGACCTCGGCTCGCCTGGCTTCCGACGTCGCGGACGTTCCGTCCGTCATCATCGCCCGCACCGACGCTGAGGCTGCAACCCTCATCACCTCCGACGTGGACGAGCGCGACCGCCCGTTCCTCGACGGAACCCGCACGGCTGAAGGCTTCTACGGCGTCAAGAACGGCATCGAGCCCTGCATCGCTCGCGCCAAGGCTTACGCACCGTACGCAGACCTCATCTGGATGGAGACCGGCGTGCCGGATCTCGAGGTTGCAAAGAAGTTCGCCGAGTCCGTTCGCAGCGAATTCCCGGACCAGCTCCTGGCCTACAACTGCTCCCCTTCCTTCAACTGGAAGGCGCACCTGGACGACGCGACCATCGCGAAGTTCCAGAAGGAGCTCGGCGCAATGGGCTTCAAGTTCCAGTTCATCACGCTGGCCGGCTTCCACTCGCTCAACTACGGCATGTTCGACCTTGCCTACGGCTACGCCCGCGAAGGCATGACGGCATTCGTCGACCTGCAGGAGCGCGAGTTCAAGGCTGCCGAAGAGCGTGGCTTCACCGCCATCAAGCACCAGCGTGAGGTTGGCGCCGGCTACTTCGACACCATCGCCACCACCGTTGACCCCAACACCTCGACGGCAGCTCTCAAGGGCTCCACCGAAGAGGGACAGTTCCACTAAGAACTGACTTCGGGTGGGGGAGAGGCTCGGCTTCGGGTCTCTCCCCTGCTTGTATCACCGCACTACTTTCTCTCGTCTTCAAGGCAGTTCCGATTGCGTCGGCCACCAGCGTCGACGCAGTTCGAAGTGCTTGTTTTGCAACACCTTCACCAGACAAACTCCACGAGACAAACAAGGAGCTGACGTGACCAGCGAAAAAATTCAGCGCGTCGGCGTTATCGGCGCCGGAATCATGGGTGCCGGAATCGCCGAGGTGTGCGCCCGCGCACATGTCGATGTTCTGGTCTTCGAGCAGACTCGCGAGCTTGCAGCAGCCGGGCGTTCACGCATCCTGCGTTCGCTCGACCGCGGCGTGAGCAGCGGAAAGATCACAGAACGTGAGCGTGAGCAGGCCGCATGGCGTCTGCGTTTCACCTCCGATCTGGGAGATTTCGCGGACCGCCAGCTCGTCGTGGAGGCCGTCGTCGAAGACGAGAAGATCAAGAGCGAAATCTTCGCCGAGCTCGACGCGGTCGTGACGGACCCGGATGCGGTTCTCGCGTCCAACACGTCGTCGATCCCGATCATGAAGCTCGGCATCTCGACCAAGCGTCCCGAGCGAGTCATCGGCATGCACTTCTTCAACCCGGTTCCGGTTCTGCCGCTCGTCGAATTGGTGACGACGCTCAAGACCAGTGCCTCCGTCTCGCAGCGCGCCGAGGCTTTTGCCAGCGACATCCTCGGCAAGCAGGTCGTCCGCAGTGCCGACCGCTCCGGCTTCGTCGTCAACGCACTCCTGGTGCCGTACCTGCTCTCGGCGATCCGCATGGTCGAGTCGGGCTTCGCGACCAAGGAAGACATCGACAAGGCAACGGTTCTCGGCCTCGCGCACCCCATGGGTCCGCTGGCTCTGACGGACCTGGTCGGACTCGACACCGTCAAGTCCATCGCCGACTCCATGTACGAAGAGTTCAAGGAGCCGCTGTACTCCGCTCCGCCGTTGCTCCTGCGTATGGTCGAAGCCGGCTTGACCGGCAAGAAGTCCGGCGCGGGCTTCTACGAATACGCCGACAACGGTCGCTCCACCAAGCAGGCAAGCTAAGGCCCAACGCCCCTGTGCGCCTTTCTGGTAGTTCCGGCTACCACAAAGGCGCACAGGGCGCTCGCGCCCCTCGGTTAGAAAGGTCGACCGCATGTCCAGCAGCACTGCAGCATTCGGCTCCAGCGTCCTGGGGTATCCGCGCATCGGGCCGCGCCGTGAGCTCAAGCGCGCCCTCGAGTCCTACTGGCACGGCACTTCGGACAAGGACGCACTTCTCGCGGTCGCCAAGGAACTCCAGGAATCGACCTGGAGCGAATTGGCTGCGACGGGATTGAGCCAGGTTCCCGGCAACACCTTCTCCTTCTACGATCACGTGCTCGACAATGCGCTGCTCTTCGGCGCAGTGCCGGAGCGGTTCAAGCCGCTCGAGGGCGCCCTCGAGCCGCTCGATTTCTACTTCACGATGGCCCGCGGCCGCCCGGACTTCCCGCCTCTCGAGCTGGTGCGCTTCTTCGGTACGAACTACTACTACCGTCAGCCCGAGATCGACGCGAACACTGTGTTCGCGCTCAACTCGGATGCACTTCTCGACGAGTTCGAACGTGCGAAGGCGCGCGGCATCGAATTGCGCCCCGTCATCATGGGGCCCGTCTCGCTGCTTCTGCTTTCGAAGGTCGGACCTGCCACCGAGAAGTCCGATCCGAACTTCACCCCGCTCGACCTGTTGGACGCGCTCCTGCCCGAGTACGAGAAGCTCTTCGAGCAGCTCGCCAAGGCCGGTGCGACCTGTGTTCAGTTGGACGAGCCTTCGGTCACCGAGGATCGCACCCCCGAGGAGCTAGCCGCTCTGGGACGTGCGTACGAGAAGCTTTCGACGGCCCCGCTGCGCCCGCGCCTGTTGGTGACGGGTCCGTACGGCAAGTTCGGCGAAGCCCTCAACATCTTGGCGCCCACCAAGATCGAAGCCTTCGGTCTGGACTTGGTGCACGGCAAGATCACGGCCGAGGAACTGGCCGCGGTGCCGAACATCAAGCGCAAGCGCATCTACGCGGGCGTCGTCGACGGTCGCAACGTCTGGCGCGTCGACCGGTTCAACACCTTGACGTACCTGAACGAACTCAAAGACGTTGTGCCTGACCTCGTCGTCTCCACGTCGTCGTCGCTGCTGCACGTGCCGTACGACGTGCTCTCCGAGTACGACATTCCGGGAGACGTCGCAGACCGTCTGGCTTTTGCGAAGCAGAAGGTCGGCGAAGTCGTCTCACTGGCGAAGGCGCTCACCGAAGGTCCTTCGGACAAGTGGCGTAAGCGTCCGACGAAGGTGCACTTCAAGCTCAAGCACGCTGTCCGTGCTCGGGTGAACGCGATCAAGCCCGAAGATCGTGTGCGTGCACCGTACGAGGAGCGTCGTAAAGCTCAGCAGGAACGGTTGAATCTGCCCTTGGTGCCGGCCCAGACACTGGGTTCGTTCCCGCAGACCGACGCGATTCGCCAGGCTCGTTACGAACTCGGCCAGGGGCGTTTGGAGTGGGACGACTACTACAAGCGCATCCGGGAAGAGATCGAGCGCACAATCCGTCTGCAAGAGGACATCGGTCTCGATGTTTTCGTGCACGGCGAGCATGAGCGCAACGACATGGTCCAGTACTTCGCCGAACTGCTCGAGGGCTATGCCTTCACGCACAACGGATGGGTTCAGGCCTACGGATCTCGTTGCACGCGTCCGCCGATCCTCTACGGCGACATCGCACGTCCGAAGCCGATGACGGTCGAGTGGATTGCGTACGCGCAGTCGCTGACCGACAAGCCGGTCAAGGGCATGCTGACGGGTCCGGTCACCATGATCGCCCGTTCGTTCGTTCGCCAGGATCAGCCGCTCTACGAAACGGCAGAGCAACTGGCACTTGTCATTCGAGACGAAATCGCGGATCTCGAAGCTGCCGGAATCGCCATCATCCAGGTGGACGAACCGGCAATTCGTGAACTGCTGCCACTGCGTGAGGACGGCCGGGAGGCCTACCTGGAGTGGGCCGTCGACGCGTTCCGTCTGGCAACAGGTGGAGCGAAGCCGGAAACACAGATCCACACACATTTGACGTACTCCGCTCGGTCGTCGGTGGTCGACGCCATTGAACGGTTGGACGCCGATGTGACGGCTATCGTCGCGACCCGCTCCATCACGTGGGTTCTCGAAGCACTCAAGGAAGGCGCGCTCACGCACGGCGTCGGCCCCGGTGTCTACGAATCTCGCTCGGCTCGGATTCCCGACATCGACGAACTCGACGAATTGCTCACCGAGGCAAGCGAATCGATCTCTCTCGATCGCTTGTGGGCAAATCCGGACGGCGGCCTCAAGACCCGCCATCCGTGGCAACTCGAGCCTTCGCTGCGCAATATGGTTGCGGCCGCGAGGCGCCTGCGTCGTCGGGCCGAGCAAGCCGAGCGCGACGCCGGGTAAGTCACGTAAAGAACAAGTCATGGAGGGGCCTGCGAGTTGCAGGTCCCTCCATGCACGGGTAGGCATGTGTGCATGGTTACTGCTGCTGCTTATGCCGCGACGTCCGCTGACGGTCCCCTCGAGAAGACCACTGTCGAACGCCGCGAGCTCGGTCCACTGGACATTCTCATCGACATCAAATTTGCCGGCATCTGCCATTCCGACATCCACACCGCTCGCAACGAGTGGGGCGGAGCGAAGTACCCGATCGTCCCCGGACACGAAATCGCCGGCGTCGTCGCCGCCGTGGGGTCCGATGTCACCAAGCACAAGGTCGGCGACCGAGTGGGCGTCGGCTGCTTCGTCGACTCGTGCGGGGAGTGCGACGCCTGCACCGCCGGTGAAGAGCAGTACTGCCGCAAGGGTGTGACGGGTACGTACAACGCCACCGGCCGCGACGGCGAGCGCACTCAGGGTGGCTACTCGACGCACATCGTCGTCACCGAGCACTTCGTGCTCTCGATCCCGGAGGGCATCGAACTCGACGTTGCAGCGCCGCTCCTGTGCGCGGGCATCACCTTGTACTCACCGCTGCGGCACTGGAACGCCGGCCCCGGCAAGAAGGTCGCCATCATCGGTTTCGGCGGCCTCGGGCACGTCGGCGTGAAGATCGCCAAGGCGCTCGGAGCGGAAGTCACCGTCCTGAGCCAGACGCTCGGCAAGAAAGACGACGGGCTTCGCCTCGGCGCCGATCACTACTACGCGACCAACGACCGTGAGACGTTCAAGGCTCTTCGCGGCGAGTTCGACCTGATCCTCAACACGGTCTCGGTCAACCTCGACATCGACGCCTACATGTCCTTGCTTGCCATCAACGGCACTCTCGTCGAACTCGGCCTGCCCGAGAAGCCGATCGAAGTTCGAGCATTCTCGCTCGCCGCAAACCGTCGTAGCCTCGCCGGTTCCATGGTCGGAGGTATCCCGCAGACACAGGAGATGCTCGACTTCTGCGCCGAGCACGGCATCGGCGCAGAAATCGAACTGATCCCGGCGAGCGACATCAACGACGCTTACGAGCGCGTGATCAAGAGCGACGTCCGATACCGATTCGTGATCGACACCGCAACGATCTGACCCGCCCGGTCCTGCTCAGTCGAATTGTTCGCGGAGCTCAGTCGAGTTGCTCGCGAAGATTACTCAATGTCTTCGCGAGCAACCTCGACACGTGCATCTGGGACACACCGACTTTCTCGGCGATCTGTGTCTGCGTCAGGTTTCCGAAGAATCTGAGCATCAACACCGTCCGCTCTCGCTCGGGAAGCTTGTCGAGAAGCGGACGCAACGCCTCGTGATTCTCGACGTTCTCGAGTGCTGCGTCGTAGTCACCGAGTGTTTCCACGAGCGGGAGATCGTCGGTGTGATTGGACGCGGCACCGTCGACCGAGACCGTCTGATACGCGTTGCCGGCGATCAAGGCCTGGGCAACTTCTTCGCGTTCGATCCCCAACGTCTCGGCCAACTCGTCGACGGTCGGCGCGTGCCCGAGCTGTTGTGACAGCTCGCTGATGGCCTGCCCGAGTTGGAAGTGCAACTCCTTCATCCGGCGGGGAACCCGCAATGCCCAACCGGTGTCGCGGAAGTGTCGTCGAACCTCGCCCATCACGGTGGGAACTGCGAAGGAGACGAAATCGGATCCGCGCGTGGAATCGAAACGGTCGACGGCGTTGACCAGACCGAGACGCGCCACCTGAACCAGATCGTCGTGTGCCTCGCCACGACCGTCGAATCGTCTGGCGATGTGCTCGGCCAACGGTAGGCATCTGGTGATGAGTGCAGTGCGCACTCGTTCGTACTCCGGGCTGTGGGGCTCGAGGGTCCGCAGTTCCTCGAAAACTGGTATTACGTCCCGATATTCGTCGGTGGACCGCCGACGCGGGCGTGACGGGCCGTCTGCGGAAGCGGTCACAGGCGCCCGCTGAGGGCCTTGGTGAACTTCATGGTGGTGATGTAGCCGACGCCGCCGAGGTTCTCTTCCTGGTCGAGCGAAATCGAATCGGTGAGTTCGGTGAGGATGTGCCACCCGAACGAACGCTGACTGCTGTCCTCGTACTCCGTGGTCGTCGTGGACACGGACACGTGCAATTGCGGCGGCGTGAAGACGAACCGACACACCAGAACCGAATCAGGCGCAGCGCGAACGATCAGATGCGTACAGATTTCGTCCATGGCCAGTTTGATGTCGGCGATGGCGTCGAGGTCGAAGTTTTCCTGAATGGCAACGGTGGCGGCCAGTGCACGCAAAATCGACAGCTGATCGAGAGTCGCTTGAATCCTCAACTCCACAACTGGCTGAGTCTGATCCTGATCGGGCTCGAGTGCGCTGAGGTGTGCCATAAGTTCTCCGGATCGTCGTACCAGGGGTCGCGGTGAAGTCTGGTGCCGAGAACGATACCCATCCCGACCTTCACAGTGACCCCCGAACACGAAATTTGGTCGATGGTGGTGCCGGGGTAAACGACACGATTCTGCTCACGACCGTTGGCGATCGCAACATCGGATTACCTCGCGGAACCGCAGACCAAACCACATTTTTGTTCGGAACACCGAAACGAATGGTCGCAACGCACTTGTGACGTCCGTCATGCTGGCGTACTGTTTCAAACCGAGGTTGAGCACACAGCCGATGAGGGATTTATCCGTATTTCTGGAGACCCGTTCATCGTGCGTCTCCTTCGGAGGTCCCTTCTCTTTTGCAGAGTGTAAACCGTTGCGGGATGGGAGAACCATGACTGTTGTTCCAGGATCATCTATTTCAGGCTTTACGAACGCGGCGAAGGGATCGGTAGACTACGGACCTCCCGCGACCGGGACAGCGACCGCATCGTTTCACGCGCACCGCATCAGTGCACACACCGCTGTGATCAAAGTTCGTGGTGAGATCGATCTGATGAGCGCCAATGCTTTTCGTGACTTCTTGACGTACCACGTGGCCGCGGACCGGACGCTGGTCGTCGATCTATCCGAACTCGAATTCATGGGGACGTGCGGCTTGTCCGTGCTGTCGGTCCTGTCGACGCGATCACGCGACGTGGGCGGCACACTCGCGCTCGTCTGCGCCCGCCCGGTGCAAAGGTTGCTCAAAGCAGCTGGTCAGGAGTCGATGTTTGCCTGCTACGAGTCGCTCGATCATGCAATCGGACTCGAAGAGACCCGACGTTTCCCCGCTTGATCACGCAGTTTCAGTCCAAGCTTCGTGAAATCACCTTCGTGAATTCAGTTTCGTAGAGCCCGTCAGCGTCAGTGCACTTCACTTCGGTGAGTGCCCTTGTGTTGGCGGGCTCTCGGCGGTGCTGTGACGCAGCGGCCGTAGGTGCGGACCACTTCGGTGGCGACGTGATCCCACGAATACGATTCGCACGCTCGGGCCCGGCTCTGCCGTGCAAACGCCGCGCCTTCGTCCTCGTCGTCGAGAAGATGGCGGACTGCGCGCGCGGTTTCCACCGGGTTGTTGACCGGGACCCGACGCCCGGTGAGTCCGTCGATCACCGTATCCCGCAGTCCGCCAACAGGAGTCGCGACTACGGGAACTCCGCACGCCATTGCTTCCAGTGCCGCGATTCCGAACGGTTCGTATCGAGGGGTGCACACGAGGGCGTCGGCCGATCGCATCAGTTTCGGTAGTTGGCGGTGCGGAACCCGTCCCAACAATTGGACTCGATCTGCGACGCCGAGGCGCTCGGCGAGCTTGACCAAGCGGATCGCCACTTCGTCGGTGCTCAGTTGCGCGACGGGTGGCCCGCCGATCACCACCAACTCCGTATCCGGCAGCGAAGCCAGCGCGGCGACGGCAACATCGAAGCCCTTCTGCTCCACCAGTCTTCCGACGCAGATCAATCGATGCGGTGCGGTTTTCTTCGCGGCGGGTCCCTCCGGGGTGAATGCTTCGGTGTCCACGCCCGAGGGCACCATCGTGGTCCGTGATCGTGGTGATCCCTGCCGGACCAGATCGAAGATTTCGTCCGAACTGGTCGCGATGACATGGGTTGCGCCCCTGGCGATCAACGGTTCCAGGTGAGTCCGCTCCGAGGGGCTGTCGTCGGCTGCTCCGAGGTGGCGGTGCGCCGCAGATCCCAGGGAATGGAATGTCTGAAGTACGGGGATGCCGAGCGATCGGGTCGCGAGTTCCGTTGCCACACCGGACATCCAGAAGTGCGAGTGCACCACATCGGGTCGGTCGGTACTCCACTGAGCGCGCAGAATGCTGGCAAAGGTTCCCAGGTGAGGGAGGATATCGGCATCCGGGAGAGCCTGCGTCGGGCCGGCCTCGAGATAGTCGACGGAGTACCCGGCGCGGGCGCGAACGCGGTCCGGCCCACCGACGTGGGCACGCCTGGTGAAGACGGTGACGTCGTGTCCGGCACGAACCAAGGCGGCAGACAGTTCGTCGACGTGCAGGTTCTGTGCACCGGCTGCCGAGCAGCCCACCGGTGCGAGTGGATCGGCGTTCACCGACACCATGGAGATCTTCAGCATTCGTCCGGGAGCCATAGCGGGCGAGTACTTCATCGGGTCCCCTCTCCACTTGATCGGTTCGTCTGGGGATACCCGGAGTCCGTGATCTGAACCGGGTTTCGACGCGGTCAGCGCTGGGCACATTCCAAACACGATGGCGAGGAGTGAGGTTCGATGACAGAACAAATGCTGGTCGACGCAACCGTCGGACTCGGGTTCGAGCGGTACGTACAACGGGTGGCGGTCGGTGTGGGGGCCGGCATCGAGCAGTGGTGTTGCAGGCGCGAGCACCCTCTGGAGGCTTACATCGCATTGGACCGAACTGTGCCGCGTTTCCCCGGGCGCGAGGTGGCTTTGCTGTGGGAGGAGACGTGCGGTTGGGCCCTGGCCGTGGAGACCAGATCAGGGGAGGACCTCATCGTTCTCGGATATCTGGGCGAACACGCAGTGCCGACCCCGGACGCCGTCGCCGATTTTGCCGCGACACTGGGCACGCGCAGCCCACACTGGGTCATGAACAGACCATTGGCGGATTCGGACGAGACCGCGCGAGAACTGCGGAGCTACTCCGGAAGTGCTTACGCCTGAACAGTATCGAGGTCCGATCGGCTCAGTTGACTACATCCAGGATGGGATCGAGAACCGGAGTCGCTGCAGCCTCGACGGCCGGATCGTCCATGAGCTTGAAAACGATGTGACCACCGAGCGCGCCACCGACACCGACCGCGGTGAGCCCCAGCACCGACAGCACTCGCGCCAGCGCGAGTGAGTCCTTTCCGCGTAGCCTGTACGACGCCGCAAAAGACCAGATCCCCACTGCATTCGACGCCGCGTGCACCAGCCCCACTCGGCGTGCGACGTCGCCACGTTCGGACCAGTCCAGCCATCCCGTCAGCAAAGCCGGCGGAGTCGAAACCAATCCGAGCCCGATCAGCCGTCGTGCAGTCTGCGGATCGCCTAGAACATCGAAGATCAACGAAGCCGTCCACGCGCCCGCGGGAATGGTCACGAGGGCAGGATGGATGGGATGCCCGACGGCGGCGCCGCGCAGAAGTGCCGCGACAGTGCGCGATCGGTCGGATCGCTCCGTGATCTCGAGGATTCTGCGCCTGAGGCCAGTGGACGGACCGTCCAGTCCGTGAGCGGATTCGATTCCGCGATAAAGAGTTCCGATGTCCATGTAATTCGGCTACCCGGCGTAGACGTCGGGAAACCTCGAGGCGGCAGTGTCTTGTCGACCGTCATGCTCCGGCGTACGGTCGAAACGAAAGAGATCCGACCGGAGGAGCGAACGATGAAGCTCAATCTCTTTGCAGCGTGGGCGTCGTATTTCCTGGTGCTGGCCACAGTGGTCTGCCTCGGCAGTTTTCTGGTGGCGGCAGGTTCAGGCCAGGGTGGTTGGGCATTGATCGCCGGCCTCGCCGGCGTCGCGTGCATCGGCCTCGCGGTAGCCCTGTACGCCAGTACTGTGCGTCACGATCACAAAGTGCACCGCGAATCCCCACACCTGTTCTGATCGGGCCTGCTTCTGATCAAGACTGTGCGAGTCGTGCCTTCTCCACCTCGATGTCGAAGTCGGCAGGGGGCCAGTCGAGATCGAGCTTTTCCAGAGCGTCGATCAGTAGCTCCGTGACCGCAATGCGGCTGTACCACTTCCGATCACACGGCACGACGTACCACGGCGCGTGCTCGGTCGACGTCTTGTCGAGCATTGCCTGATACGCCTGTTGATATGCAGGCCACAAACCGCGTTCGGTCACGTCGCCGGGGTTGTACTTCCAATACTTGTCCGGGCGGTCGAGACGTTCTTCGAGTCGCTTCTTCTGCTCGTCGAGCGAGACGAACATCGCGACTTTCACGATGGTGGTTCCGGCGTCGACGAGTTCCTTTTCGAACTGGTTGATCTCGTCGTAGCGCTTGCTCCAGACATCCTCCGGGACAAGATCGTGGACGCGCACTACCAGGACGTCCTCGTAGTGGGAGCGATCGAACACACCGAGATAGCCGCCGCGGGGGAGTTCCTTCTTGATCCGCCAAAGGTAGTGATGTTGCTTTTCCTCTTCGGTCGGGACGCCGAAGGCCGCGTGCTGAACTCCCGAAGGATCCACGTGACCGATCACGTGTCGGACCATGCCGCCCTTGCCTGCGGTGTCCATTCCTTGCAGGACCAGCAGGACTGAACGACTGTCCCCTGACCGGCCGTTGGCGTACAGCAACTCCTGCAGGTCGGACAGAACCGCGCCGCGCTCCTCGAGCAGACGTTCGCCGTCAGCTTTGTTTCCGGTGAATCCCGGAGTGCTGTTGCGATCGAGTTGATCGAGTTCGAACCCGGGCTCCGCCCGCAGGGTCTTGGCGGCCGGTGTTTCCCACAGCGAGTCTTGTGCCATGCCGAAAGAGTGCCACAGGATCGCGCCCGGCGGCTCGAAAGTTCGGTCTCGGGCGAGTCAGTCCTCGGCAGGCTTGACGAGGGGATGCGGAACCGACTTGAACTTGGCCGGTGATCCGTTGACCGCCGCTATGCCGGTGATGCCGCCCCACGTCATCATCGTGAGGTAGTCGATCAGCGATTCTGCGGACATCGACTTGTTGGAGATCCACCAGTGCGTCGCGAGCTGAATTCCGCCGACGATCCCGAACGCCCACGGCAGCGAACCGCCGGAATCCATCTCCATCTCGCGAAGACGATTGCCCAACACCGTGGAGAGCAATTCGGCGATCATGCGCTCGGAATCGGCAACGACGTCGCGGTTGGCGCCGGCGCCGTTGGCCATGACGTAGAGGTAGATGTCGGGGTCGGATGCCACCGTCTCGACGTATGCGGTGATGCTCGCCTGAGTGAGTTCGAAATCGTCGAGATCGCCACTGATCGCTTCGTAGATACGCGGCGACAGGATGGTCTCGACGTACCGCATCATCGTGGCGGTCGTGAGGTCGCTCTTGTCGGCGAAGTATCGGTAGAGCACGGTCTTGGAGACACCGATCTCGGACGCGATCTCGTCCATGCCGATCTCACGGCCGCGCGCGCGGATGGCGGCGATGGTGCCGTCGACGAGTTCCTCGCGGCGAGCGATCTTGTGCTCACGCCAACGACGCTTCCGACCGTCGGATTTCTCGGGCTTCGCATCAGCAACGACTGGGCCGTCTACCTGCTCGTTGTCCTGCACGGCATTCTTGGCCACGAGTCATCTCATATCTGTGGTGCGAGCCACGTCCGATCGGTCTACTTTCCGGTCCAGCTTAATGTCCGCGCCTTTATCTCGGGCACTCACATCCGCAGTTCGGGGGATTAGGTCCTGCAGAATCGGACTTCGTGTCGCTCGCGCTACGCCGCGTCACACCTTTCGGCACAATGGCGAGGGTGCAGCAACTGAGCCTCTCCGCCTTCGACGACGCCGCCAAGCGTCGGGACCTTCGCAAGATGAAGGTCTTCGCTACTGGCCTTCTGGGCTTCGCGACGGTGGTCTACATCTTCTGCCGGTGGCAGGAATCCCGCGGCGCCGGAGAGTGGGTCGGGTACGTCCGGGCCGCGTCCGAGGCAGGCATGGTCGGCGCGCTTGCCGACTGGTTTGCCGTCACCGCGCTCTTCCGTCATCCGATGGGCCTTCCCATCCCGCACACTGCCATCATCAAGCGTAAGAAAGACCAGCTCGGAGCCAGCCTGAGCTCATTCGTCGGTCAAAACTTCCTGGCTCCCGAGGTTGTGTCGGCCAAGGTGCAGCAGGCGCAGATTCCGCTCCGCCTCGGTACGTGGATGGCCGAACCTGCCAACGCCGCTCGCGTCGCCGCCGAGACGTCGACGGTCTTGCGCGGCATGGTCGAGGTTCTTCGCGACGAGGACATCGCCCAGATCATCGACAACACGATCGTGAAGCGTCTGGCCGAGCCCATGTGGGGACCGCCGATCGGCCGAGTGCTCGGTGAACTTCTCAAGGACAACAAGCAACTGCCGATCATCGAATTGCTTGCCGAGCGGGCACATCAGTGGGCTCTCGGCAGCCAGGAGACGATCGATCGTGTGATCGTTCGCGATTCGCCCGCGTGGTCGCCGAAGTTCGTCGACGCCATGCTGGGGGAGAAGATATACAAGGAACTCGTCGAGTTCACCTGGAAGGTCCGTTCCAACCCCGAACACGAGGTACGCCTCGCCGCCAACCGCTTCCTGATCGACTTCGCCGATGATCTGCAGAACGACCCGGAGACCATCAAGAAGGCCGAGGGGATCAAGGCCGAGATCATGGGTCGCGAGGAAGTGACGGGTCTGGCGTCGTCGACATGGCAGGTTGCCAAGCGGCTCATCATGGAGTCCGTCGACGATCCGAACAGCACCCTGCGGACCAAGGTCGCCGAGAACGTGGCCGGCTTCGGAGTCAGGCTGCGTGACGACGAGTCCATGCGTGAGAAGGTCGACGGCTGGCTGGTGCAGGGCACCAAGTACATCGCGGAGAACTACACCGACGAGATCACTGGAGTCATCAGTGACACCGTCGAGAGGTGGGACGCCGACGAGGCGAGCCAGAAGATCGAGTTGCAGGTCGGTCGAGATCTTCAGTTCATCCGTATCAACGGCACCGTTGTCGGCTCGATCGCCGGGCTGTTGATCTACACGATTTCGACGCTCATCTTCGGCTGAGCTGTCCGGTATGTGACGTCCACCACGAGTGCTAGCAGTAGTGCTTGCAATAGTTAGCACCCTCTCCTATTCTGGGAAATGTCCACTGGAAAGGGAGGACGCAATGCCAGCGAAGTCGACGAACTCCGATGACGGAGATCGTGAATCATCCGGTGCCGCAGCCGGAGCAAGCGACTTGGCAGCTCGCGTCGTCAGCTCTGCGGCACACGACATCGGGGGGTTCATTCGTGCACAGCGGGAAGCCGCCCAAGTTTCGATGCGCCAACTCGCTCAACTCGCCGGCGTCAGCAATCCGTATCTGAGCCAGATCGAACGCGGATTGCGCAAACCGTCGGCGGACGTACTGGCGCAAATCGCCAAGGGCCTTCGAGTCTCATCAGAAGTGCTGTACGTCCAAGCGGGATATCTCGAGCAACGCCCGCACAGTCCCATCAGGGACGCGGTGTTGGCCGAGACGGCCATCAACGAACGGCAGAAGCAAGTACTGCTCGAAATCTACGACTCGTTCTGTCGCGAGAACGAGTCGTCAAGACCAGCCGCAGCGCCCGATTTCGCGGAATCGGCCGCAATTCCAGACACCGAGACTTCACTAGGAGAACAAGATGACTGACAAGAACGCCATCGACAGCGTCAAGACCTCGCTCTACGCCGCCGTCGGCGCAGGCGACCTGGTTGTCCAGGCCGTGGCCGATGTAGTTGCTCAGGTTCGTGAGCGCGCCGAGAACACCCAGGGCGATGTCAACGGCCGTGTCGACGGTGCTCGCGAGAAGCTCGCTTCCGTCCAGGGTGACGTTGCCGAGAGCGTCGATGCGCTGCGCGAGCGTCTCGCCGGCCTGCCGTCCGAGCTGCCCGAAGAGCTCGCCGAGCTGCGCGAGAAGTTCTCACCCGAGGAACTCCGCAAGGTCGCCGAGGCATACCTCAAGGTTGCCGGAGACCTGTACAACTCCCTCGCAGAACGTGGCGAAGACGCAGTCGAGCGCATCCGCAAGCAGCCCGCAGTCGAAGAAGGCATCGCTGCTGCAGAGTCGGCACTCGGCGACGCCGTCGAGCTGACCGAAGACGCACTCGGAACCGTTGCTCGTCAGACGCGCGCCGTAGGCGAGCAGGCTGCCAAGCTGGCCGGCCGCGCTGCCGGACGCATCTCCGACACCGCAGAAGAGGTCGGCGAGAAGATCTCTGACGCCGGTGAGAAGATCGCCGACGCAGGCGACGAGGCTGCACTGAAGGTCCTCGACCTCGGTGACCAGGCTGACGAGGCTTCCAAGGAAGCTGCCGCTCGCGTGACCGCTGCTGCTTCCGACGTCCAGGAGCGCGCGACCACCGCCGCGAAGAAGGCCGCTCCGGTCAAGGCTGCACCCGCCAAGGCTGCTCCCGCCAAGGCCACCGCACCGGCTCCGGCCAAGAAGGCTGCTCCGGCCAAGAAGGCCTGATTTGCCCAGCTCCACCTGACGAAGGCTCCCTCACTCAGCCGAGTGTGGGAGCCTTCGTGTTCGTCGGGAACCGGATGAGAACTTAGGATGTAGTTGTGACTCAAGTCGATGGGCTAGTCGGTCTGATCTTTCTCGCACTCAAAGTGCTCGCATTGGTGGGTGCTGTCTACGCGATCGTTCATGCCGTCAGGCAGCGTCCTGACGCTTTCACCGCGGTCAACAAATTGACCAAGCCGATCTGGCTGGGAATTCTGATCGTCGCGGCGTTGATTCTCTTGGCGACGTCCCCTGTCGGGCTCCTGGGCATCATCGCGGTCGTTGCAGTGTGCGTGTATCTCGTCGACGTTCGCCCGCGGGTGGACGACATTCAGCACGGCGGTTCTCGCTGGTAGTTTGCCGTACTCCCGCTCATTCCGAGCCGTGGTTCCCGGCTCATGGTGTGCTGCCCCACTCTTCTCTCCAACGCTGACAACGGGCGTTGTTCGAGTGATAGTGTCGGTTAACGGCAGTCACACATAGATTGCATCCGTCTGTCGTCAGCAGCAGTCAGGGGTAAATGCATGTCCAGTCGTTCGCGCACCACAGAGCTTCGAGTACTGGCAGGCGCCGTCGGAGTGGGAGCACTCGTCGCGGCCGTCGCTGGGATCCGTCATCGGCGATCCACGCGTGGGTTGACTCTTTCGAGCGACGTCGAGCCCAATGCACTCCTGAAGACTCCGACGCTCAAAGCTGACATCAGCGAACTGACCACCGACGACGGTGCGATCATCAATGTCCGGGCTTACGGTCCCGTCGACGGCGATCCGATCGTTCTCAGTCACGGCTGGACGTGCTCCACCGAATTCTGGTACCCGCAGGTCAATGCGCTTGCCGGCGAATATCGGGTCATCACCTACGATCAGCGCGGTCACGGCCGCAGCACCGTCGGCAATCTTCCGCTCGGCCCGGACGTCCTTGCCGACGATCTCTCTGCAGTGCTGGCGGCCACCGTTCGTGAGGACAAGAAGGCCGTCATCGTCGGTCACAGCATGGGCGGGATGAGCATCATCGCCTGGGCGGGTCGTCACCCCGACGAGGTCAAGAAGTACGCGTCGGCGGTCATGCTCGCGAGCACCGCGAGCGAAAGGTTGATCGCCGAGACCACGGTCATCCCACTGCCCAATCGTTTCCCTCGCGTGCCGGTCCCCGTGGGCCGCGCCATCCTCAGTTCGCCCGTTCCGTTCGTCTCCTCGGGCGCCATGACGAAGGCGATCCAGTACGTCTCGATGTCACCGAACGCGACCAAGGCCGAGATTCAGTTCTGCGAGAACATCGTTCGTGAGTGCAAGCCCCGCATCCGTGGAGGTTGGGGAGCAGCGCTGAGCACCCTCGACATTCACGAGGGACTCGACAATCTCGAAGTGCCGACCACCGTGCTCGTCGGTTCGCTCGACCGACTCACTCCGCCGGTCCATGCGCGCAAGCTTGCGCAAGTCCTCGACGACGCCGGCAACCTCGAACGGTTGATCGTGTTGCCGGGCGTCGGTCACATGTCGTCGATCGAGAACATCGACGAGTTCGACAAGGAAATCGTGCGACTGCGCAATCTCTAGCGCGCGGTGACTCCGAATCTGCGTAGTTCGAGAGCCGGATTCTTCATCCGAACCTCCGCGATTCGTTCGAGGGAGACGGTTGCAGTCGCCATACCCACGCGTTCTCCCAGAGATGCGACGATGACGCCCATCGGATCCACAATCATGCTCGCGCCTGATCCCGCCGGTGCGCATTGGTCGGCCGCCGCGACGTAGATCGTGTTCTCGATCGCGCGGGCGCGGACGAGAGTTGTCCAGTGATCTTCCTTCAACGGACCGGGCACCCACTCTGCCGGGAGGAGGAGAACGTCGGCGCCTGCATCGACGATCCGTCGTGTCGTTTCCGGGAAGCGAAGGTCGTAGCAAGTCTGAAGACCGAACCGGACGTCTTCCACGACAAAGGTTTCGGGGTCGTGAATCTCACCGGCACGGACGACGTCCGATTCCTTGTAACCGAAAGCGTCGTACAGGTGCAGCTTTCGGTAGATCGCAACGACACCGAGTTTCGGGGCCAGGGCGACCAAGGTGTTCGAGATCTTGTCGGAGCCCGTAACTGCCTCGTTGATCCCGGCGACTATGTGAATACCGAGAGTTGTTGCGAGGTCTGCCAGTGCTGAGACGAATTCGCCGTCGAGCGACTCGGCGGTCAAGACGAAACGTGAGTCCATGCTCGGAGCCGTGAACATCGCGTACTCGGGAGCGACCACGATGCGAGCACCGGATTCCGCCGCTTCGCTTGCCAGTTTCGTGAGTTGCTCGAGATTCGACTGCTTGTCGAGTCCTGGGGCGTACTGTGCGATTGCTACGTCGACCATGTGGTTGTGCCTTTCTGGGCTTGGGGCGCCGGCATTCTCTCGATCTTGCCGAGCACCACGGTGTAACAGAAGATTCCGCCGATGAGTACCGCACCGGTCGCGATGAACGCGCCGGCGAACGAACCGGTGGCGTCGACCACCATGCCGGTCACGATGGGCGCCGCGATTCCGAGCAGATTCGCCACGAAATTGACGATGCCGCCGAGCGACCCGGTGTATCCCTCCGGCGCGATGAGCGCCACGATGGACGAACCTGCGGGGACCGACACTGCCAGTCCTGCGGCTCCGATCGAGAGGAAGATCAGGGCGACTGCGATCGATCCCGCGTATGCCGCTCCCGTGACAGCAAGTGATGCCAGGAGGCTGACCACGAGGACCGTACGGCGGACCTTGGTGACGTCACCCGTTTTGGCCAACCACCTGTCCATCAGGATGCCGGCGATGAGGAACTGTGCGATCACGGCGACGAGCCACGGGATCATCGTGTAGATGCCGCCCTTGAGGAGGTTGACCCCGAAACTTTTCTCCAGGTAGGCGGGGAGCCAGGTCAAGAGCACGTAGTAGGCGTACGTATAGGACGCGTACCCGAGTGCGAGTCCCCAAGTCTTGCGTCGCCGCAGGAGGTAGCCCAAACCATTGAGCGAACCGCTGGTTTCTGCGTCCTCGTCTTCGGCGCCGCCCTCGCGGATGTAGTCGAACTCCGCTTGGCTCAGCCGACCTTTCGCCAGTGCCTCTTTGGGCGTCAGATACAGCAGCCACCAAATCGCGAGGTAGGCCACGGAGAGGATGCCGGTGAAGATGAAGGCCGCGTGCCAGCTGAACGTCGTGACCAAGAACGCCATGATCGGGATGCCGATCACGTTCGAGATCTTGGCGCACCCGTCGAAGATGGACGTCGCGGTCCCGCGCTCCTGCTTCGGGAACCATTGGCCGATTGCTTTCCAGCCGGCCGGGACAGTAGGCGCTTCGCCGACACCGAGGACGAGTCGGGCGACCAGGAGCATTCCCAGTCCACCTGCCGCAGCGGAGGCGAACGACGCCACGGCCCAGAGAAAAGCGGCAGCTCGATTGACCCACCGCACGCCGATGCGGTCGATGAACGAACCGATCGGCATCTGGAGCATGGCGTACGTCCACAGGAACGCGGACGAGACCATTCCCATTTGCGAAGCGCTGATGTCGAAGTCGCGCATGATCTCCGGTGCGGCAATGGAGAGGTTCACGCGGTCGATGTAGTTGACGAACATGCCGACGCCGAGAACTCCGGCGATACCCCAACGGGCACGGCCGATCTTCGGCGGGACGGCCGCCTTTATCGGTGACGAGCCGGGTTCCGAGGTTTGTGTTGTCATCGAGACTCCCGAATCCGAGTGATCTGATCGAGCGGTCCGGCAAAGCCGGCAGCGAGGGCACCGTGCTGCATGATCAACGCCATCTGATCAGCGCCGTGTCGGACTGCAAATTCTTTCTCTTCCACGCTCCACGCCGGCAGTACCCACGGCTTGCCTGCTTCGGCTGCCGCTGCGGCAACGATAGCGAGGTCGGCAAAATCGCCCTCGTTACGTGTGTATGCACCGCGTTCTCGGCGCAGCGAAAGATCAGACGGGCCCACGAAGACGCCGTCGACGGTGTCCAGTGCCAGGATGTCTGCGATGTTCTCGATTGCTCCGGCATCCTCGATCATCGGGTAGCAACGGGTGAAGGTGTCCTGGCGACGGACCCAGTCGTCGGTGAAACCGCCGTAGTTGGTCGTGCGCCCGCCGGCGAAACTACGGTCGCCTAGCGGTGGGAATTTGGCGAACGCAGTGACTTCCTTTGCATGGGAAGCATTTTCGATGTGCGGAATGACAACGGCAGTGGCGCCGAAGTCGAGAGCCTGCTGAATGGGTCCGCGCTCGGGTCCCAGTACTTTCGCGAGGACCTCCATTTCCAGGCCGCGAAGGAAGGGGATGAATCGCTCGAGGTCGGCAAGGTCGAACGACCCGTGTTCGATGTCGAGGATCACCGCGCCGTAGCCGAGCCCGCGCGCGATTTCTGCTGCGGCAAAGCTTGGATCGGACAGCCAGATCGCGTGACGGCGGTCGGCGGGAGTGCTGAACATGCTGGTGGGCTCCTTGGCAGTAGGGATTTTACGACTGATCTGATCGGTGTGACGACCCGCACAGCTGTCGTATACGTCATGTATACACAGTGAATACTTGGTGTGTCCAGAGTCGGTATGATGAATTTGTTACAAGTTCGTCAACCCGGCGGACGCCAGTGCGAAGGGATTGTGATGTCGACACCGGCAACTGCCGACCCGTCAGCCGCCCAGGGGCCGGCACGCGACCGTGTCTACGTCTGGTTGCGGGACGAGATCATTCGTGGATCGATCGAGGGCGGCCGATTCCTGGACGAGCTGTGGGTCTCCGGAACCATGGGAGTGTCCCGAACACCGGTCAGAGAGGCATTCCATCGGCTCGCCGCCGAAAAGTTCATCACCCTCCTGCCGCGCAAGGGTGCGCAGGTACGAACGGTGACGGCCCGAGAGCTCGAAGAGGTCTACCAGAGCCGGCAACTGATCGAGGGTCACGCGGTGACTGTGCTGTGTGCCCGAGGCTTCGGCGCACCGACGTCGATGATCGAGCTGATCGAACCGATGGAAGCAGCAGGGCGCGAACGTGATTGGTTCGAGGTTTCCGGTCTCGACCGGCAGTTCCATCTTGCGATGGTCAGAGCTGCTCAGAACTCGGTACTGACCGAACTCTACGAGTCGCTGCGGTCACGGCAGCAGAGAGTTGCGGTGCGCGCACTCAACGTGGGACCGCACCGCCTCGACACGATCAATGCCCAGCACCGCGCCTTGGTTGCGGCGCTGGACGAATCCGATGCAGACAAGGCTCTCGAAATTCTGGCCGCACATCTCCGGCCGGTACCGGAGGTCCTTGCCCTCTTGCCTGCTGATCAGCCTTAGCTGAAGACGACCGTCTTGCGCCCGTGGACCAGCACACGATCCTCGAGGTGCCAGCGCAGTCCGCGGGAGAGCACGAGCTTTTCGATGTCTCGACCCTGACGGACCATGTCGGCGACATCGTCGGCGTGGTCCACACGGATCACGTCCTGCTCGATGATCGGACCGGCATCGAGTTCGGCGGTCACGTAGTGGCAGGTGGCGCCGATCAACTTCACGCCGCGGGCGAACGCCTGGTGATAGGGGCGGGCACCGATGAACGACGGCAAGAAGCTGTGGTGAATGTTGATCGCGCGCCCGGCCCAGTGCTCGCACAGTGATTCGGGCAGCACCTGCATGAATCGGGCAAGAACCACGGCGTCGGGATTGTGAGCGTCGACCAGGGCGCGGACCTTCTCGAAGGACGGTCCCCGTTCTGCCGGGTCCTTGGCGAACGGAACATGGTGGAAGTCGATCCCGTGGCGCTCGGTGACACTGCGCAGATCTTCGTGGTTTCCGATGACGGCGCTGATTTCTGCGGGGAGTTCCCCGCCCGCGGCGCGGCCAAGGAGGTCATGCAAGCAGTGACCTTCCTTGCTCACGAGCAACACGATCTTCTTGGGTGCGCCGGAGTCGTGAAGAGTCCACTCGGTTTCCGGACCGATCTCGGCCGCAACAGCTTTGAACCGTTCACGAAGCTCGTCGATGCTCATACTCACCGACGATGCACGGACCGCCTGACGCGTGAAGAACCATCCGGTGTCGGCATCGGCGTGGTATGCGGCCTCCACGATCCATCCACCGACGTCGGTGAGAAAGGTCGAGATGCGTGCGACGATGCCCGTGGTGTCGGGGCAGCCGAGGGACAGAACATAGCGACGATCATCGATCGATGGTGCAGCGGTCATGCGGCCTAGTCTCTCAGGTGCGGCTGCAGCGACGGTCGCGTGGTGGTGTGCCAAGCTTTCCAACATGTCTGAAGCTGCACTCACTCGTTCCCAGGTTGCCGCGATGGTGGACCACACTCTCCTCAAACCCGAAGCCACCGCGGCCGATGTGACCGCCCTGATCGACGAAGCACGCAGCCTCGGTGTGCTGGCTGTCTGTGTCTCGCCGTCGATGTTGCCGATTCGCGCCGAGGGACTTGTGACGGCGGCCGTCGTCGGATTCCCGTCGGGGAAGCATCATTCGCTGGTCAAGGGTGCCGAAGCGCGACTGGCCGTCGATCAAGGCGCAGCCGAGATCGACATGGTCATCGACGTAGGAGCGGCGGTCGCCGGCGACTACAGCGCGGTGTTGGCCGATATCCTCACCGTCCGCGAGGCGATGGGGGAGAGTGCGATCCTCAAAGTGATCCTCGAAACCGCAGCGCTGTCCGACGAGGCCATCGTCGAATGTTGCCGCGCAGCTGTGCGTGCCGGGGCGAACTTCGTCAAGACCTCCACCGGCTTCCACCCCGCGGGTGGAGCGACGGTCGAGGCCGTCGCACTGATGGCGCAGACGGTCGGCCCGGGCGTGGGAGTCAAGGCCAGTGGCGGAATACGTACGACGCAGGCAGCGCTCGACATGATCGCGGCCGGCGCCACCCGCCTCGGACTATCCGGAAGTCGAGCAGTATTGGACGGTCTGGCCGACTAGGTCAGCAGGCCGCAGCTGTCCGGAACCGCCGAGGTGTTCTGGTTGTTCGCGTCGGCGACGGGCATGGCGTAAGCGCCGCCCTCCAACGAGATCTGGATAGCGTCGTCGGTGACGGTCAGCTTCGTGGGCTTCATGTCCAGCGGGTAGGTCTGCAGGCTGTCGGTGAGTGTCTGGACGATGCCGTCGACCAGATCGGTCGGCAGACCCAATCCGAGAATCTCGGCGCCGACGGTCTGGACGTCGACCACACCGTTGGTGACGGTGGGCTTGACCGTGAGCTTCGCGAGCCCGACCGGACCGACGTCGAACGCGAGTGTTCCGGCGCTCGAGTCGGCGGTGACGCCGGAGACGAGCCCGCCGAAGGTCTGTTCCTGCAAGGTGGCGAGAATGCCTGCGGTAGACCAGGTGACGTCGGCGCTGGAGCTGCCGACGGTGCCGCTGTTGCCCGCCGAGGGCTGCAAGTTGATGTCGTTCACCTTCGCGTGAACCTGCATTCCCGTTGCGGGGCCGAACGAAGAGTCGTCACTGTCGATGCTGATGTACGGCACCTTCTTGTCGACTGCCTGCAGGAGTACGGGCTTCCAGCTCAACCCGACGTCGACCTGGGATCCCAGTTCGCTCTGGAACTGATCGGCCATGCAGGTCTTCACCTGGTTGCGCACGTACAGTTCTCCACCGACGAGCGCCGCGACGAGCACGGCGATCACCACGAGAAGGATGATGAGCACTCGGTTGCGCGGACGAGGGTTGTTCGCTGCGACAGTCATTCGCCAGATTCTTCCCGACGAGTCTGAACGAACTCTGTGAATACGCACTTCCTCATTCCTGTGATGCGCGACACACTCGCCCGTAGTCTGTTCGAAACGGCGTTTTCGACGGTCACCGGAGGTGGTCATGGCTTCGGACTACGAATCACTCGAGCTGCTGGCGCTGCGACAGTGCGGATTTGTCACGGCTCTCCAGGCATCCGAACTGGGTTTCGGTCTGGCGTTGATGGAAGAAATGACGGAATCCGGAACATGGACATGTGAGTGCCGCGGGCTTTTTCGCCTCGAACGCGTCAGACATACCGCCTTGGACGAGTTCGCGAAGTGGTGCACGTGGTTCGCCGGTAGCGCCACCGTCTCGCACTACAGTGCCGCAGATCTGCATGGCCTCGGGCACCTGCAACCTCGCTTCATTCACCTCTCCGCTGCGCACCCTCTCGCGGCGCCGACCCGCCAGGTAGCACTGCACCGACTGCCGCTCGCGGACGACGAGTGTGAACAGATCGGGCCCATCCGCATCACCACGCCTTTGCGTACCGTGCACGACCTCGCTTCCGGTGGAATTTCTCAAGTCCTGCTCAACGAAGTAGTCGCCGATGCGGTCGCGATAGGTCGACTGGACGCGCACGAGTTGTATCTCTCGTGTGAGAACGCGAGCGTCGACGTTGCTGTTCGGGTCGAGTTGGCTCTGGCCGCAAGCCTGTAGCCGAGAGAGATCTTCGAGGCTCCTGCGACCTTCTGGCATCACGCCCGAAATCGAATATGACGCCGATATCAGAGATTTGTAATTCGCTATTTTCGGGCGACTGTTTTGTCTTTAGCGCAGGTAAGAACGCATCCAGATGTGCGGTTCGGGACGTTCAGCCCACTGTTATTGCAGTTCGGCGATGTCGCCGATGAACTAAATCTGCGAAAAGCGTAGTTACTTTACAGTCAATGGGATAACGTCACGGCATCGAAAGCAGACGGACGCTTGTCCTGGACGCCTGTCTGCCCCGTTGTCGAGAGGGATCTGGATGTCCGTGAGTGGTGTTCGTCGTGTTGTCGGTGGGTTGAGTGTTTTTGCTGTTTCTGCGGGCTTCGCGGTGGTTGCGGGCGTCGGGGTTGCTGGTGCGGCTCCGGTGACGGCGGAGTTCAATTCCGACGGGTACAAGGTGACTCGGACGATCAGTAACGGGACGCCGTCCGAGGGTGATGTGATCACGTCGAAGACGGTGTTCAAGCGAACTGCCGCGGTTCACAATCTGTATGCGGTGCGCGATTTTCATCCGGCGTGTATGACGTATGTCGATGGTTCGGCGACGGTGAACGGTAGTGCGTTCCGTGTCAACGAGGTGGCTACTGATTCTGTTCGTTTGAGTGCGGGTGCTACGGAATGGCCGATGTGGGGTGGTGACGTCAAGACGTTCGAATTCCAGTATCGCGTCGGTGCGGATTGTGCTCGTGGTACTGATTTGTCGACGACGGTGCATTTCGACGGCACGGTGTTCGTTGACGACACGACAAATGGTCGTGGTCCGTCGATCAACGTTCAGAAGAACGTGTCGACGACCGCCGTGTCACCGGTCAGTGGCGCTCAGGTGGGGCAGCCGGTGACGCTGAGCGCGACGGTGACCGGTGGTGCCGACGGTGATTCGGTGGAGTTCTTCGACGCCGGTTCCAAGATCGGTGCGGGCGCGCTCGCCAATGGTGTTGCAATACTTGCCTGGACACCGACGACCCGTGGAGACCACTCGATCACAGCGAAGTTCGCCGACACGGCGCGTGCCGTCGGTTCCGCTTCGGCAGCGCTGATCGTGAACGTTTCGCAGGCCGATGCTCAGTCCAGTACGACGCTGGCGCCGATCTCGGGCGCGCAGGTCGGCAAGTCGACCAATCTCAAAGCGACTGTGTCCGCGTCGGGCACCGGTGGAACGGTCACGTTCAAGGTCGGCGGAACGGTGCTCGCTTCGGTGCCGGTGGCAGGCAACGGTGAAGCGACCTACGCCTGGGTTCCGACGGTTGCCGGTGCGCAGACCGTCGAGGCTGTGTTCTCCGGCAGATCCGGCGTCACTGGGTCGAGTACTACCGCGAATGTGACAGTCGCCGAACAGCCCGCCGGAACAACAAGCTCCACAACAGATCTCAGCGTAGTGGCGGGCCAGGTCGGCGTTGCCCAGACGATCTCCGCTCAAATCAGCCCCGCCAATGCGGGTGGCACAGTCACCTTCAAGGACGGCGAGACCGTCATCGGCACGGCTACGGTCGATTCATCCGGAAAGGCCAGCCTTTCGTGGAAGCCCGCAACTCAGGGACAGCGAGTTGTCGCGGCGGAGTACTCGGGTGCCGGCACGGTGACGGCATCCTCCGATCAGGTCTCCGTCCAGATCGCCGCACCCGTCGACGGTGAAGAACCAGGCAACGGCACCGGTTCGCTCGGCAGCCTCGGCAACATCTTCGGCTCCTAGCCGCCGACACCTGGTGGTGCCCCGCCCGCGTTCGGCGGTGGGGCATCACCCATTTCGCTCACTTCTCGAGAAGGAAAAGCTATGTCTGTAGGTTCTGCACGCCGTGCAGTTGCAGGTTTGAGTGTGTTTGCTGTTGCTGCGGGTTTCGCGGTGGTTGCGGGTGTCGGGGTTGCTGGTGCGGCTCCGGTGACGGCGGAGTTCAATTCCGACGGGTACAAGGTGACTCGGACGATCAGTAACGGGACGCCGTCCGAGGGTGATGTGATCACGTCGAAGACGGTGTTCAAGCGAACTGCCGCGGTTCACAATCTGTATGCGGTGCGCGATTTTCATCCGGCGTGTATGACGTATGTCGATGGTTCGGCGACGGTGAACGGTAGTGCGTTCCGTGTCAACGAGGTGGCTACTGATTCTGTTCGTTTGAGTGCGGGTGCTACGGAATGGCCGATGTGGGGTGGTGACGTCAAGACGTTCGAATTCCAGTATCGCGTCGGTGCGGATTGTGCTCGTGGTACTGATTTGTCGACGACGGTGCATTTCGACGGCACGGTGTTCGTTGACGACACGACGAATGGTCGTGGTCCGTCGATCAACGTTCAGAAGAACGTCTCGACGACGACGCTGTCACCGACCAGTGGCGTGAAGTTGGGACAACCTGTTCCGTTGAGCGCGACGGTGACCGGTGGTGCCGACGGTGATTCGGTGGAGTTCTTCGACGGTGCCACCAAGGTCGGTGCGGGCGCGCTCGCCAATGGTGTTGCAACGCTTGCCTGGACACCGGCTGACGTCCGAACCCACAGCGTGACGGCCAAGTATCTCGGTAATGCAAAGGTGGCGACCTCCACGTCGTCGGCTGTCGACGTCGTAGTGTCCGAAGCGGACAAGAGCACTGCAACCGCGATCACCGGTCCCGCAAGTGCAGTTGCAGGTGAGTCCGTGACCGTCGAGGCTACGGTGTCGCCCACTCCGGCGGGTGGCACGGTGCAGTTCAAGGACGGTGCAACCGACCTCGGCGGCGCCGTTCCCGTCGATGCCAACGGCAAGGCTTCGCTGACGAATTCCTATGCAGTCGGAGCGCATTCGATCGTGGCGGTGTACTCCGGTTCCGGTGTCTACCAGACTTCGACGTCGGCGCCACATGCGTTGACAGTCGCTCCGGTGGTGGTCGAGGAGAACACAACGACTACCCTCGTCGGCCCGTCGACAGGTTCGACAGGGGAGGCCTTGTCGTTCACTGCCTCCGTCTCGACCGGTGCTGCAGGCGGAACCGTGCAGTTCAAGGAAGGTGGCAGGGATCTGGGATCCCCGGTTCCCGTGGACGCCTCGGGTAAGGCAACAACCACGCCGACCTTCAACGTGGCGGGTGAGTACAGCATCACCGCAGTGTTCTCGGGTTCGGGTAACTACCTGGGCTCGACATCGAACGCCCAGACCGTGAACGTCAAGGCGCCGGCTCCCACCGACCAGCAGACCCAGACGGTCTTGACCGTTCCGGCGGATGCAAAAACCGGTACGGCAGTTGGTCTGTCGGTAACCGTCACGCCGACGCCGGTGGGCGGCACAGTGCAGTTCAAGGACGGCTCGGGCAATCTCGGCTCGCCGGTGCCGGTCGTCGAGGGCAAGGCGTCGATCATGCACGAGTTCGCGAGCGTCGGCACGCATGACATCACGGCCGTGTACTCGGGTGCCGCGGGATTCCTCACCTCTACCTCGGCTGCTCAGTCGGTTTCGGTCACGGCTCCGGCCGCGGAGGATCAGGAAACGTCCATCACCGTGAGCGCTCCGGCGTCAGCGGTCAAGGGCGCGAAGGTCGATCTTGTTGCGGCAGTGGTACCTACGCTCAGCGCAGGAACGGTTCAGTTCATGGACGGAACCACCCCGATCGGTGGACCAGTTGCGGTGGTGAACGGTAAGGCCACGCTCTCGCACACCTTCACTGAACTCGGAGATCGCCGAATCACCGCGGTGTTCAGTGGAACTGACGGCTATCTCGGTTCCGAGACCCAGGCAGCAGTCACCGTCAAGGTGACGGCAGCGTCCGACGGCGGCGATCCGGGCAACGGCGGCAGTTCGACCGGTTCACTGGGAAGCCTGGAAAACATCTTCGGGTCCTAGCCCGACGCCTGCACACGGACGCCTCGCTGCGGAGAACACCTCCGCGGCGGGGCGTTTCCCGTCTGTGAGTTCAGGGATTCGGCGCTACGACGTGCCAGGGCACGGTCAGGATGCAGTCACGAAGACGTCGCCGCGCGGGTTGCACGGGAATTCCTTGCGCCCGAAGTATTTCCAATGCGGCGGCCCAACGATGGCGAGGTCCGAACGAGGCGTGCGGCGCGGCGGTGGCCCAGGCTCGATCGGCCGCGCTGAGCAACGCGTGGATCGGCTCACCGGGAACGTTGCGGTGGATGAGAGCCTTCGGGAGACGTTCCGCGATGTCGGAAGGACGCTCGATGTCGAAGGGGTCCCAGGCCAGTGTCAGGGTCAATGGACGATCGGCGTCGAGAAGCACCCAGGCGCAACGTCTCCCGAGTTCGTCGCAGGTTCCGTCGAGTAGCAGCCCGCCCGGTGCGAGACCGGACTGAATGTGTGCCCACGCAGAGTCCACAGCCTCCTCCGGGTACTGCCGGAGCACGTTGAAGGCGCGTACGAAGACGGGTGTGAGACCGGCAAGTTCGAATCCACCACGGGCGAAGCTGACACCGTCACGACTCTCGACCACGCGGGCGGGGTCGATCTCGAGCCCGATGACGCGTCGATCCCGCCGGACAGCGGTGAGGCGGCTTGCCATCTCGAAGGTGGTGTCCGGCCTCGCCCCGTACCCGAGGTCGACGATCAACGGATCGGTCGCGTTGTTCAGGGCGTGCGCGATAGTGCGGTTGTGCACGATCCACCGGTCACTACGTCGCAGTCTGTTGATTCCCGTCGTGCCACGGGTGATGACCCCCTCGATCTTCGGGGGTGGAGCTTTCTTCACGCCGGGTTCAGCGTGCAGCGAGCCAGGTCGCGGTGACCTGGGCTTCGGTGCGGAACAGATCTACGAGGTTGATGAGCATCAGTTGCTCCAACTTCGCGCCGATGAACGGTATGAAGACCTTGGCCTCGGACGTGGTTCGCAGCGTGGACCCGGTATCGGTCGCGAACAACTCCATGGTGCCGGACAAACTCCCCGGCCCGGCCGGGATGGACGCTTCGTACGTTCCGGTCACGGTGTCACCGAAGGCGCCGTACGACTCCTTACGAGTGATGACAAGATCCTTCTTCATCACTGTCTGAGCGATGTCAGGCAAATCCGTGCGCGGAAGAATGTGGTGGAGCACGAGATCGATTCCGGAATCGGTGACCTCGAAATGTTCCACATGGTTCTCGGAATGCTTGCGCATCTCCTCGACACGGGCCTCCCAGTACGAGCGGTCCGCCAGCGCCGCATAGACCTGCTCGGGGGAGTGCTGATAGCGGGCGGAGTAGTCGATGCGGCGAGCCATGATCGGAAAGAATACCGGTTACACGCTGTGACAAGCCAAATCGGCTGTATCCACAACTGCCGCCGCCCGCAGGGTTTTACTTCGTGATCCACTCCCGGGTGAAATCCTGTTCGGCTTGGATGAGCCGGACAACCTCGTCGACAATCGCACTTTCGATCTTTCCGCCGAGGAACGGGATCTTGACCTCGACCTCACCGTCGATCTCGAGAGTGGCGGAGTTCTCGTCACCTGTCAGCACCTGCGTGCCCTCGACACGGGCGGGAACGCCGTCGACGTGGGCGGAGAAGGTGCCGGTGGCCTTGCCGTCCTTGAAAGGCGCCATCGTTTCACTGCGCTTGATGACGATGTCGCCGTTGACGACTTTCGACACCATGCTGGGGAGATGCTCTGCGGCAATGATCTGCGACATCGTGACCGCGACGGTCTCGTCGCGAACGGTCAGCTCTTCGATCGTTGCGCCGGGACCACCGACAGCGACGATTCGGTCGCGCCAGTACTGCTCGGAGGTCACCGCCTCATGGACCTTCTCGGCGGGGACTGTGTACTTCGACGAATGCTCGATGCGACGGCTCACGATTGTGGAGGCTACCGTTTATCGATGTGTGGGACGTAACCATTGGCAGACGCGTCGTGGAATCAGGCGCTTTCGTGTCCGAGAACGTTGACTTGTCGGGATTGACGACGCTCCGAATCGGGGGACCGGCGCGGCTGCTCGCCGAATGTCCGACGACGCAGTCGTTGATCGACGTCGTGACGCTGCTCGATCGCGAGCAGATCCCGACGCTGATTCTCGCCGGCGGATCCAATCTCGTGATCTCCGACTCGGGATTCGACGGAGTTGTCGTTCGTGTGGCCAACACCACCGTGAGCCTCGACACGGACCGCGTCGTTGCCGAAGCGGGTGCCGTGTGGGACGAAGTAGTCGGTCAATCGGTCGCCGCGGAACTGGGTGGCCTCGAGTGCCTGTCCGGGATTCCGGGCTCGACCGGTGCGACGCCGGTGCAGAACGTCGGCGCGTACGGCGTCGAGGTGGGCTCGCGGCTCCGGCGGGTTCAATTGCTCGACCGACGCAGTAGCGAAGTGTCGTGGGTCGAACCGTCGAAACTCGACTTGGGTTACCGGTCGAGCGTCCTCAAGCATTCGGACGCAGCACTGGTTCTCGCCGTCGAATTCGACGCGTCGACCGACGGATTGAGCGCCCCGCTCGCGTACCGCGAACTGTTCACCGCACTGGGGGCAGAAGAAGGCGAGCGGTTACCTGCGTCGCAGGTCCGCGAGGCAGTTCTGGGACTTCGGACGGGTAAGGCGATGGTGCTCGATCCGTACGACCACGACACCTGGAGCGCGGGTTCCTTCTTCACCAACCCCGTGGTGCCCGACGACAAGCTGCCTGCCGTGCTCGCAGCCATCGCCGAACAGCTCGGCGACGTCACCGTGCCGCAGTTCCCCGGCAGTGGTGGAACCAAGCTCTCGGCCGGATGGTTGATCGAACGGGCCGGATTCTCGAAGGGTTATCCCGGCGAAGATGCACCGGCCAGGCTGTCGACCAAACACACCTTGGCGTTGACCAACAGAGGGTCCGCAACGAGTGCGGATGTGGTCTCGCTCGCGCGGGCAGTGCGCGACGGAGTCGAGGCCGCGTTCGGCGTCCGCCTGGAACCGGAACCGGTAACTGTGGGCTGCACCGTCTGATTCCTGACAGAGCCCGCAGGTAGCCTGTTGAAGTGCATGAGCTGGGTGGTAGGAGAAGTCGTTCGCGTCTTGTTGCGTTGGTAGCTGTATTGCTCGCTGTGATGGTGGCCGTCGTCGGCTGCACGATCGGCGGCAAGGACGGACAGGGCGGCGCGGCGGCCGCCGAACCAGCACCGGTGGCGACTGTGGTGTCGACGCCGGCGCCCGGCACCAAAGATGTCAGCCCGGTCGCTCCCGTCTCGGTGGCGGTGACCCAGGGAACGCTGTCCGACGTCAGCCTCAGCAACGCAGCCGGTAAAGCCGTTGCAGGACAATTGTCGCCTGACAAGACATCGTTCACCGTCAGTGAGGCACTCGGCTACGGCACCACGTATTCGTGGTCGGGCTCGGCAACCGGGACCGACGGTAAATCCGTGCCAGTCCAAGGGAGCTTTACGACGGTTGCCCCGGAGTCGACCACCGGCGCCACCCTCAACATCGCCGACGGCCAAGAAGTTGGTATCGCGGCACCGATCACGTTGCAGTTCGACAACTCCGTCGTCGACAAGGCGGCCGTCGAGAAGGCGCTTGTCGTGACCACCGTGCCGCCCACCGCCGGATCGTGGGCTTGGCTGGCCGACGACAACGGCGGATCGCGGGCCCATTGGCGTCCGGCCGATTACTGGGTGCCGGGCACGACTGTCCATCTGGACGCCAAGCTCTACGGCTTGAACTACGGCGGTGGCGCCTTCGGCGACCAGGATCTCACGCTCGACTTCACGATCGGTCGTAGCCAGATCGTGAAGGCGAATGCGCCCAGCCACCGCATGCAGGTGGTGCGCGACGGTCAGACGATCATGGACATTCCCGTCAGCTACGGCGAGGGAAACGAACCTCGAAACGTCACGCGCAGCGGCATTCACATGGTGACGGAGAAGTACGAAGACTTCATGATGTCCAATCCGCCGTTCTACGAGAACGTGCGTGAGCGTTGGGCGGTGCGCATCTCCAACAACGGCGAATTCATCCACGCCAATCCTGAGACCACCGGGGTGCAGGGCTCGTCGAACGTCACGAACGGTTGCATCAACCTGTCGACATCCGACGCGCAGGAATACTTCGGAACCGCCCTCTACGGTGACCCCGTAGAGGTGACCGGCACGTCGATCGACCTGTCTCCTGCGGACGGCGACATCTACGACTGGGCAATCGATCTGCCGACCTGGAAGTCGATGTCGGCACTGCCGTAACTCTGTACTGCGGTAAATCCGTGGATGAGGGAACCGTCCGGGCTCTGCTTGCGTCTGTACAGGTAAGTGCTGTCGGCTCGGGGGAGTCCGACGGGGGTTTTCGACTTCAGGGGGACAGCGGTGGGCATTCCATTTCTGGAAGACGTGCTGGGAAGAATCTCCGATGCGACGCAGGCCGTGCCTCCCGGCGTGGCGGCATTGCCAGTTGTCGGCACTCCCATCGCGAGCGCAATCGCTACATCTGCTCTGGTGCAATCCATAACCGACGACCGCGGCGCGTTCGACGACGAGATGGCTGCTGCGACCGTCGACGCCGATGTGGAGCGCGCACGAGCCTGGGGTGAGCGCGATGCCCTCACCGCTCAGACGTCGTCGCTCGAGTACAGCGAACACGCAATCGTGGACGACGATCCGTTCGATGCGATGTCGCACTCCGAAATCTTCGACCACGTCAACGAGATGAATCCGGCAACCCTGAGTGCGATCGGTGAGGCTTGGAAGGCCATTGCAGGCCGGGTCGAAGCCGGCATCGGGAAGTTCCAGAACGACGTGAACGGTGCGATCACCGAAGGCTGGCAGGGGCGCGGCGGCTCGGCTGCGCTGGAAGCAGTGCTGGCCTACTCGGCTGATGCGGGTGAGCTGAAGGTGCGGGTCGATCTGATCTCGAACAAGATCGAGGAGGCGAAGATCGCACTCGACGAGGCAAAACGCTCGATTCCGGCACCCGACGGCGCCTCGACGGTCGAGAGGTTTCTCAGCATGGTTCCCGGGGCTACATGGAAGCAGGCCCAATACGAAGCGGAAGAAGCCGAACGTCAAGCGCGCCAGGTGATGAAGGACGTGTATCTGCCGTCCATGAAGCGTGCGGACGATCAGGTGCCGATCCTCCCGGCCGCATTCAATCCGGTCACCGGCGGTGGAGGGGCTGGAAGTGGCGGGGCTGGAAGTGGCGGTGCATTCGGTGGTGGTGGTGCCGACGGCGGGAACTTTTCGGGTCCAGGAAACGGGCTCGGCACGCCATCTACATCGGGTGGGGGAGTCGGTGGGGGAGCGGACGGTGGAAACTCCGGCGGTGCAAACCCGGCCGGAGACGGTTCCGGTCAGAATCCATCCGGCACCGATTCCGGAAATGGTGACAACCGTAGCGGCGTTGATGCCCAAGGGAATCCGAACGTCGATGCAGTTCGATCCGGAACCGATTCCGACCCGGCCGGGACCACGGCGGCACATGCCGGCCCACTGCCGGCCGGTGCAGCGCCAGGTGGCCTGGCAGGTGCAACTCCGAATGGCGCTCAGCTTGGTTCCGGAACGCCGTCAGGCCTGGTAGGTAGCGGTTCGGGTGGTGGTCCTGCTGATGGAATCGGTACCGGAGGCTTCGGGCCAGGCGGAACCGGAGTCGGAGCCCTCGGCCCTGGCGGCGTGGGCGGCCTCGCCGGTGGCGGACGTGGGGGCGTCAACGGAGCTGGCGGTACCTCGGCGACGGGCGCGCAGAGCGGTCGGGGCGCGATGGGTGGCGTCGGCGGCATGGCACCGGGACGAGGGCAAGGGCAAGACGAAGACAACGTTCACGACACCCCCGGCTACCTCGTCACAGTCGAGAACGGCAACGCCCTGGTCGGCGACCTACCGATGGTCTCCCCGGCGGTGCTGGGCGAATGACCACCATGCAGTGGCAGTTCACCGGCCTCGAATTCCAGATTCTCTGGGAAGCGGTCGGACGTGACCGACTCCCGTACCCGCTGCGGTTTCGTCCGACGGCCGAAACCATGAACGAGCTGACAGAAGAGCGACGTCGAGCGGGAGCACACCTGGCTTGGTTGCTCGACGATCGGCTGCATCACGTTCTCGGTGCTCTTGCGAATCCTGATGCTCGCGTGGAGGTTTCCGGTTTTCACGGGCAGAACATGAGTACGGTGACGCGATTGCACGGCGTTGTTGCCGGCGACCTGGGGGTGCTCCTGACTCAACTGCCCGGCAGGACTGTCGACTGTGGCTCCGACGTGGTTTTCACCGTGGTACGCCCATCGGCAATTCCACGGATGCTCGTCGATCACCTGCCGACCTGCCCCGCTGGATCGGAGCGTGGTGTGAGCATCGAAAGGCCGAAAACTTCCGGTAGAGCGAGCTTTCTGAGCAGTGCTGCCGGTGCGCGCGGGAGCGAGGAAGTGAGCAGATTCTTCGACCGAGAGCGGACCTCGATCGGTGAAGTCACCACATACCCGGGAGGAGCGGTGGACAGCAGACCGACAGACGACGGCATAACGTTCCACTGGTACGACTATGCCGGAGATGGTCGGTACATCATCACCGCTGGTGAAACCGTAAGTGCCCGTAGCGCTTCCACGGAAATGACGGAGGCCGAGATTGCGCGCAATCTCGGCCTCGTCCTGCACCGGGTGATTCGCACTGGTTAGTCAGAACGATTCGAACTAGCTGGTGGTGCGGTGGAACCGACCGGGGCTTGCCTGATCCCTCGGCTTGACGATGATCTGATCGAGGTTCACATGTGACGGCCGCGACGCGACAAAACCGATGATCTCGGCGATGTCCTGCGCCACCAACGGTGTGATTCCCTCGTACACCTTGTCGGCCTTGTCCTGATCACCCTCGAACCGGACGAGTGAGAACTCCGTCTCGACGGCTCCCGGCGCGATTTCGGTCAGTCGAACGGGCTTGCCCAACAGTTCACCACGCAATGTCCGATGAAGGACGGCTTGAGCGTGCTTGGCGGTGGTGTAGCCCGAGCCGTTGTCGTATGCCTCCAGCGCGGCCACCGAGGTGATGGTCACGACCAGACCGTCACCCGAATCGATCAGCTTGGGCAGCAGTGCCTTCGTCACACGCAACGTGCCCAGAACATTGGTCTCCCACATCCACCGCCAGTCGTCCAGATCGGCGTCCAGGACTGTTGCCAGACCCTTTGCACCACCCGCGTTGTTGACCAACACGTCGACACGGGGGACCACGGCCGCGAACGCGTCGACGGAATCCTCGTCGGTGACGTCGAGTTCGAGAGCGGTACCACCGATTTCCTCGGCGATCTTCTCGAGACGATCGACGCGGCGAGCACCGATCACGACGTGGAATCCCTGAGCTGCCAGGGTGCGGGCGGTGGCCTCACCGATTCCGGAGCTGGCTCCGGTGACTACGGCGATGCGGGCATCGGAAGAAATGGTCATGATGCAATCGTAGGGCTAGTCGGCGGCATACTCTGCTTCCCGTTCGATGGATTCGATGTGACGACGCGGTACTTGTATCCGGCCGGGTGTGTAGGTGACGGCGCGCAGCGCGCCGCTGTACCGGAAGGGACCATGGCGTCGTCGTACCTCCCACGACACAGGTCCCCTGGCGTCGACACCGACCGAGATACCGGTCCACGGCGCCATTCCCACCAGTTGTACTTGCCCGAGCAGCTGGCCCGCGTGAATGCCGTCGACGCTGACGTGGAGATCCCAACGCAACCGCGGTACCACCGTCACCGACAGCTCGATGCGTTCGGTGCCGAGCGCCAGCGGTCCGGCGTCGACAACGGAGTAGGAACCGAACGCGTTGTACCCGAGATGCAGGTGCCCGTCCTCGACGTAGAGAAGGTACCCACCCTGCGGATCGCCATGGGCGACAAGGACACCGGCGTCACCTTCGCGGTAACCGTCGAGTTCGACCGTGATGTCGAAGTCGCGGAACCCGATCAGCTTGGATGAGCGGTAGCGCTCCAGCGGGGGCGTTCCGGCAAGTAGTCGCACCGGGCGTGAGAGTGCTCCTTCCTCCGGACGGCGAACCGCGCCGACGGTATTGCCGAGTAGAGGAAACACGGTGTTCGCCCACGCCGAGTGGTCCCAGGCCTCGGCGAGTTCGCGAACCTTGTCGGGAAACCGTGATGCCAGGTCGTCGAGCTCGGTCGGGTCGGTGCGGACGTCGAACAACTGCCAGTGCGGTTTGTCGATGTCCGCCGGGGTGAGAGCCAGCAGTTTCCAGCCGTCCTTGTAGTAGCCACGGTTGCCGGTCATCTCGGTGTACTGCTCGGTGTGAGTGCTCGGAGCGGCAGACGAACGCAGAACGGACGCGGAAGACACCCCGTCGAACTCTTTCACCGGGAGCCCGTTTCGCACACTGGGTGCGTCGATTCCGGCCAGTTCGAGCAGCGTGGGGGTCAGGTCGGTGACGTACGCGAACTGGTCGCGAATCCCGTTGTCGTCTGCTCCGGGTTTCAATCCAGCGGGCCAGGACAGGAGAAAAGGAACACGGATCCCGCCGGCAAAGGATTGCCCTTTGTAGAACCGGAACGGGGTGTTGGACGTCTGTCCCCATCCACGTGGATAGTGGACGCCCAATTCAGGTCCGCCGATGAGGGATTCGTCGTGGGGGACATCGCCCACCCAGTCCGGATCCTGAATATGCGCGAACTGTGCGAAGTAGCTTCGGGTCCCGTCCGAACCGCCCTCGGCGGTGCCGCCGTTGTCGGAGGTGAAGACGATGATCGTGTTGTCGAGCTCGCCGAGTTCGTCCAGGGTGTCGACGATGCGTCCGACGCTCTGATCGATCGAGTCGACCATCGCCGCGTACACCTCCATGTAGCGGGCGAACCTGGACTGCACTTCCGGCGTGAGTGATTCCCATTCGGGGACGTCGAAGCCGGGTTCGGAGTTTCGCGGTGCTTGTTGCGTACCTTCCGGAAAGAGGCCTTGCACGAGCTGAGAGGCGAACCGCGACTCGCGGATTCGATCCCACCCTTCGTCGTAGCGGCCGCGGTACTTTTCCTGGTCGGCAGGCTTGGCCTGCAACGGTCCGTGCATGGCGACGTGTGCGAAGTAGAGGAAGAACGGCTTGTCCTGATCGTGGGCGCGGAGGTCCTTGATGTACCCGACCGCTTTGTCGGTCAGATCGTCGGTGAGGTAGTACCCCTCGGGGTACTCGTCCACGTCGACCACAGAATTGTCGGAGATCAGTTGATTGGGATAGTAGAAGGAGTTGAGGCCTTCGAGTGAGCCGTAGTAGCGATCGAAACCGCGCTGCGTCGGCCAGGAGTCACGACTTCGTCCCGGGGCCAGGTTGGCGTCGCGTACGAGGTGCCACTTGCCGACGGCATAGGTCGCATAGCCCGCGCCGCGGAGGATTTCGGGGAGTGTCTGGACGTCGTCGGCCAATTCCAGACGCAGTCCGGGGTAGCCCGGATCGGCGTTGGCGACAAAACCGTACCCGGCGCGGTGCGGATTCAGGCCGGTGAGAAGAGCTGCGCGCGACGGCGAGCAGAGGGGCGTCGTGTGGTAGTTGGTCATCCGAATGCCCTGCGCGGCAAGGCGGTCGAGGGTGGGAGTCTCGATCTCGGAGCCGAACGGCCCGATGTCGCTGTACCCCATGTCGTCGATCAGAACCACGACGATGTTGGGTGATCCGGGAATCGGGGTCGTGGAGGTGGGCCACGACGGGGTCGAATCGGCTGCGGTGCGGCCGATTCGACCCTCGAAGCCTTCGTATCCGCGGGCGTGCGGAGGAGGGGCGGAATCCGGTGAAGTCATGGGAGAGTCGAGGCGCCTTCGATGATCGAGTATTCGGAAGCGTCGCCGGCGATGCTGCGGCTTCGTTCCCCGTGGATGTTGACCGGGATGTCGCCGGCAAGGGTGATGCGCTCCAGACGCCGGTACTGATCGTCGTAGTCGGCGATCGCGTAGTGCTGGGTGGCGCGGTTGTCCCAGATCGCGACGTCACCCGCTTCCCAGTTCCACCGCGTCGTGTACTCGAGCTTGATGGCGTGATCCTGTAAGAGCTTGAATACACCGTTCGACTGTTCGGTGCTCAACCCGACGAAGTTCTTGACAAAATGTCCGAGGACGAGCGTGCGTTCTCCGGTTTCGGGGTGGACCCGCACCACCGGGTGTTCCGTCTCGAAGTACGTGGACTGGAACTCCTCGCGGTAGGCGGCCGTGCGATCTTCGGTGAGCCGCTCGGCGCTGGTTGCCGCATAGTCGTAGACGTTCGTGTGGCGAGCCCAGAGGTTCTCCGCGAGCGCCTTGAGCGGATCCGGCAGTCCGTTGTAGGCGGCTACCCCCGACGCCCACGTCGTGGAACCGCCGTATTCGGGTAGCTGCACCGCGCGCAGGATCGAAGCCTTGGGGATGCGGTCGACGAAGGTGACGTCGGTGTGCCAGCTGTTGGCCTTGCCCAGGTCCGAGTCGATGGGCAGAACTTTTGCGCCGTGCGACTTCACGGTGGGGTGGGCAGTGGTCGGGGTACCCAGCAGCTGGGCGAACTCGTACTGCGAATCGTTGTCGAGGTGGTCTTGCCCGCGAAAGAAGATCACCTTGTGTTCGAGAAGTGCTTGCCGGATGAGGGAAATCGTCGCCGGGTCGAGATGCCCGCCGAGAGTGATTCCGTCGATTCGGGCGCCGATATGCGCGCCGAGGGTGGTGACAGTGCCGCGAGCGGCGTCAACGGCCGCTCCGTTCGTTGATGCCGAATTCGTGAGGGTCGGCTTGGCGAAAGCTGTAGACATGGTGCACCTTTCGTGGGGAGTGTGCCCACCCAAACACGCGAGATTTCGCCCCGACAGGGTTGCGTTCAGTGTGATCGTTACCGCACCTGATTTGTGAATCTCGGTGAAGCTGCTACTTTTGGAGCCATGTCGACCGACCAGCCTGCCGCTTTGCGGGTCACCTATGTGACCGCTGCGCTTGGTTCGCGTCTGCCTCTGGCGCGAGAGCTGTGTTGTCGCCGCCGTTCTTTCTGCAGCTAATTTCTGCGCCTTTTCTGTCTATTTCTTCGTGTGACCAGTGGAAACGCTGATTTCTCGGTCGACAGAGATATGCGCCTTCTCCTCCTTCTGCAAGGGACAGCCATGTCGACACCCACAATCTCCGCCATTCCGAACATCCGATCGCGAACCGCGCTCTCGGGAACCCGGACCCGTACCCAGATAGTTGCGCCCGAACTACGCATCGCCGACGGTCCGTCCGCGACTGTGTTGCGCATTGCTCGATCCCGTGGGCCGCTCTCACGTGACACTGCGGCAAAGGCATCAGGGCTGAGCATCGCCACCGTGAACCGGCAGGTCACGAGCCTGCTGGACCTCGGGATCCTGCGCGAACGCGCGGACCTGACGGCCTCCGGAGCAATCGGGCGTCCGCGAGTTCCGTTCGAGGTCAACCACGAGCCTTATCTGACAGTCGGCATCCACATCGGTGCCGTCGTCACCAGCATCATCGCCAGCGACATTCGTGGAAAGGTGCTCGGCGCCGTCGAGATTCCGACGCCTGCCACCAATTCTGCTGTCGCGCTTGCCACCATTGCGCGCTCGGCCAAATCCTTTGCCTCGCGGTGGCACAAGCGTCGTCCGCTCGCCGTCGGCGTGGCCATCGGCGGTCGCGTCGATTCAGCGACCGGAGTCGTCGATCACCCGCGTCTGGGATGGAAGGGCGCCAAGGTCGGGTCCATCATCGGAGCCGGCTTGGATCTCCCTGTATCGGTAGCCGCCCACGTCGAGGCGATGGCCGCGTCGGAACTACTGCTCAGCACCGACCGTGCCGAAGCCCCGACGCCGGGCACTACCGGCCTGTACTTCTACGCTCGTGAAACTGCCGGCATCGCAATCACTTTCGAAGGGCGAGTGCACACGCCGTCCAGCGGACCCGGTTCGATCGCGCACCTCCCCACCGGTTCGTCCGCACGGTGCACCTGCGGAGCCGTGGGTTGCCTTGAAGCGACGATCAGTGACCGCGCCGTAGTCGCGCAGGCTTTGTCTTCGGGCGCCGTGATCCAGGGCAGCGAGCGTGTCACGATCGCGGACGTCTACCGGGCCGCGTCGTCGGGTTCCATTCCGGCACACGAGCTTCTGGTTGATCGAGCACGCGTCCTCGGCCGGACAGTGGCGATGCTGCGTGACCTGTTCAACCCGGATCGTGTGATTCTGGGTGGTCAGGCATTCACCGACTATCCGGCCGGGGTGCCCCATGTCGCCGAGGCTTTCTCGACGGCATCCTCCTTGGAGCGTAAGGACATTCGAATTACCGGTTTCGGCAATCGGGTTCAGGAATACGCTTCCACGGTCGTGTCACTGAGCTCACTGTTTGCTGATCCCGCTGCGGCTATGCGCCGCGCGTCGGCCGTCTGACTGCGAAGAGGGCAGTCAGAGTTCCGGTCGATCCAAGACTCGCAACCATGATCCGTCGGGCTGGCGGCGCGCGACCTGCGTGCGCCCGCCGGTTCCGTCGGAAGGTTTGGTCGAGGTCATGGCCAGGTCGCCGCTGATCACCGTCGGTAGAGATTCCTCGACGGTGAATCTCGGTGCAGCTGCCAGCATCTGAGAGATCACCTCGCGGATGGCTTGGCGGCCCACGGTGAGGGATCCGGGAGGGAAGGCCATCACCGCATCCTCCTCGTAAAGTGCGGCGACGGCGTCTGCGTCACCAGCGTTGGCGAACTGCACGAAAAGCTTCGCGATGTCTTCCGGGGTTCCGGCCTTCTGAACGTCATCTGTTGTTGTCATGCTTCCATCGTTCTAGTACTCCGGCGATAAGTCCAAGATCTAGTTTGTCTCGCAGCTAGAATCAGCAGTTATGGAACTTCGGCAGCTCGAATACTTTGTCACGGTAGTGGAGGAAGCCAACTTCACTCGCGCCGCCGAGCGGCTTCACGTAGCCCAACCGGGTGTGAGTGCGCAGGTCAAACGGCTGGAACGTGAGTTGGGGCAGGAATTGCTCGATCGTAGTGGTCGAACCGTTTGTCTGACCGACGCCGGGCGAGCTGTCCTCCCGCACGCCTACGCTGCACTCGCTTCCGTTCAGAGCACCCGCGACGCTGTCGATGCCTTGAACGGACTGGTTCGGGGTTCCGTTTCGGTCGGGATGGTTACCGCCTGCGCTTCCGCCGACCTCACAGATCTGCTCAGTCGGTTGCACAACAAACACCCCGGACTGGACATTTCGCTGGCCGAGGACGATTCGCGCAGTCTGCTTGCCGGAGTGTCGGACGGAACCTTCGACATAGCCGTCATCGGGGTGGCGGGCAAGCTGCCGGAAGGGCTCGAATCGAGGGTGATCACCGACGAACGACTGGTGGCCGGAGTGGCGGCGGATCATCCGCTGGCCGAGGTGTCGTCTCTGCCGTTTGCCGAACTCGCGACGCAATCGGTCATCTGTCTGCCGGAGGGAACCGGCATCAGAACGTGTCTGGACTTCGCGTGCGCCGCAGTCGGCACCAAGCCGACGGTTGCGCTCGAGGCAAGCAACCTCGGCATCATCGTTTCATTGGCAGCGCAGGGGCTGGGAATGGCCGTGCTTCCGGAGTCGACAGTGGGGGAGTTGCATCGGATCGATCTCGAACCGGAAGCACGATCTCGGCTGGAATTGGTCTGGCGTTCGTCGGGCGGCAAGAATCCGGCGGCCTCTGCTCTCATCGATCTTGCGAGAGCTGTTCCCGCCGAGTGAGTTCGGCCTGCGCCCGATCCAATCCGCCGTGCTCGAGAGCAGCCAACCTCGACCTGTCCTTCCAGACGATGGTGCCGCGTCGCCGGACGATGACCGACATCGTTCCACCGAGATGCTCGAGCGCTCCTGGCACGTTTCGACGCTCGGCAGGTATCGGAACAGGAAGTATGTGTGCGTCGGCGATGGGTGCGGTCCCGTCGATGTCGACGCTCCACTTCCGGCTGTAACCCCGAAGCGTCCAGCGATCGTCGGACACCGTCGTCTCCACCTGTGACGTCAGAGGATTACCCAGCCGCAACACCGTTCCGTCCGGTAGCGCGGCAACGACGGCGGTGACTTCGGTGCGCAGAGGTCCGGCGCTGACCTGTCCGCCGGCAAACGCCACGCAGGCTCGAGGATCGGTGAACCCCTGTGCCTGTCCCCACCACCAGGATTCCGGGAATCCTCCCTTTCCCCAGTTCTTCTCGCCGTACACCTGCGCTCCGGTGAGATCCCAGCTCTGTCCGTCGATGACGGCGCTTCCCTCGACCCGGCCGCCGAGCAGCCACGGATGCCAGTACTGATTGAGTGCGGGAACTGATTGGAAGTAACTCGACCCCCCGAAGCGGCGGTGCGGCCAGAATCGCTGATTGCTGATGCGTACGTCGAGATGACTGTCGCCGAAATCGACCTGGAGTCGATCGGCATTGCCGCGGAAAGCGTTGTCGGCGTAGGCCCCCAGGATACGGGGATCGGCCGATCCATTCGGATGCTCAGCAGTGCGGAGGAATCCGCCTGGGTGTGCCGCGAGACCGAGCGTCGACCAGCTGCCGCCGTCGGCCTCGTTGATTCCGGCGAGCGCGATCACCACCCGTCCGCTGTCTGGCATCGTGAATCGCCAGAAGTAACCCTCCATCGCAACGTCATGGGAGGCAAGCAGATTGCCGTACGGCAGGGTGGCACCCGAGGCGCGGTACGCGGGAAGCTTCACGATCCCAGTACTGCCTGTGATGCGGTGACCTGAGCGACGAGGCGGCCCTCGTCGTCGCGGATCTCGGTCACCACCGCGACGGTGCTGCGCCCCGCGTGCAGTGGCCGGGCGGTGGCGGTGACCGTGCCCTTGCGCACGCCGCGAGTGAAGACGGTCGACGAACTGGTGGTGGACGTACTTGCGCCGGGCGGCAGATTGAGGAATGCACAGACGGCGCCGACGCTGTCTGCCAGCGTCATCAAGGCGCCGCCGTGCATTCCGTTGCCGGCGGTGGTGCGGTGGCTGTCCCAATCCAGATGGCCGACAACCTGTTCGGGTGCCGCGCTGTCCAACTGAATTCCGGTGTGAACTGCAAAAGGCATGCTCGCGACAAGTTGTTCGAGGTCCATGCCTACCGATGTTAACGAGCCGCCGAAACCTCCGTCGGGACTTCGGTTTATCGAGGGCGGTGACTCACAGGGGCAGGGCGGTTTCCGACAGCCCTTCCGGCGCGTTGCGACGACGGAACCACTCGGTGCCGAATGCCGCGGCGAGCTGCTCCGTCGGCATTTCGAGGAACGGGCCGAAATCGCCGACCTGCGTTGCGTGCGCGTACATGGCCGCGCGCTTGGACGAGATCACCGAACTGACGTCGACCGCGGTGGTGAGTTGGTCAGCCGGAAGCCCGAACGATTCGATGTCCGGCGGCTGCGCCTCCTCGGTCCACTCGGGGTTGGCCTGCATCAGCATCTTCATGTGATCGCGGTTGGTGGACGCCTCGTAGACGAACGGCGTGCCCGCGAGTTCTGCAGCACGAACGCCGACGTGGTGGACCTGGATGTGATCCGGGTGGCCGTATCCGCCGTTGGGGTCGTAGATGGTCAGGACATCGGCGTTCTCTTCACGAAGAACCTCGGCCAGACGCTCGGCGGCCTTCTCGACGTCGACGTTGCAGAACGCTTCCGGATTCTCGTTCTCGGGCGTACCCACCATCCCCGAATCCGGGTAGTGCAGGGACACGACGCGACTGGCACCCAACGCGTCGGTGGACGCCTCGAGCTCACGGCTGCGGCGCTGAGCCAACGTCTCGTATTCGTCCAACAGTCCGTCGGGGAATTCACCGAGAGCACCGTCGGTAGCGGTGACGACTACGACGCGGTGACCTGCGTCGGCGGCCATTCTCATCACGCCGCCCGTAGTGAAAACTTCGTCATCGGGATGGGCGTGGAAACACACCAGGACACTCATTCGCGCAATCGTAAGGCAAGTTACCGACAGGTCAACCCGAGCGCACAGTGAAAACGATTTGTCGAGTCGGCCTCGGCTCTGTGAACCTTGTTCAGTGCACGAGAAGCTGACATGAGCGAATCCACCAACAAAGGCCTGCTGAGCGCCTACCGCGAGATCTTTGCCGCCCCCGGATCGGTCGCCTTCTCGGCCGCCGGATTTGTCGCAAGGCTGCCGATCGCCATGATCGGTATCGGAATCGTGACGATGATCTCGCAACTTCGTGGTGACTACGCGCTCGCCGGCGCGCTCGCCGCGGTTTTTGCGCTCTCGTCGGCGATCATCGCGCCCGCGGTCTCGCGTGCGGTCGACCGCTTCGGACAGCGAGCGGTCCTGCCGATTGCCGCAGCCGTGAGCGTCACCGCGATCGGGGCGCTCCTGCTCGCAGTCCGGATGGAAGCTCCCGACTGGCTGCTGTTCGTTCTGGTCGTCCCCGGCGGCGCCACTCCGACGATCGGCGCGATGATTCGCGCCAGGTGGGTGGCGATCTATGTCGGAAAACCTCAGCTGCGCACCGCCTTCGCCTTCGAATCGGTGGTGGACGAGCTCTGCTTCGTGGCGGGCCCGGTCATATCGGTAGGTCTGAGCATCGGGCTCTTCCCCGAGGCTGGACCACTGGCAGGGTTGATCCTGCTGGTCACCGGAACCCTGCTGCTGGTCATACAGCGCGGAACCGAACCGAAGGTGCATCCGCGTCGACCCGGCCGCGGACGATCGGTTCTCGGTAACCACGTGATGTGGATCGTCATCGTGATCATGGTGATGCTCGGAACGATCTTCGGCGTCATCGACGTCGGCGCCATCGCGTTCACCAAGGAACAGAATTCGCCGGGGTCGGCGACGCTGGTCCTCGCGCTGTTCGCCGGCGGTTCGGGAATCGCGGGACTGATCTTCGGGTCGATGCACCCGGCGCGATCGCTGCGCGGGCAGTTGATGATCGCGTCCTCGGCGGTCGCCGTTCTCAGCGTCCCGCTTCTGTTGGTCGGAAACGTGGCCGCACTTGCGGGTGCCTACGTGCTGGCGGGCGCGACCATCGCACCGACGCTCATCATCGCGACAGCCCTGGTCGAACAGATCGTCCCGCCGGAAAAGCTCACCGAGGGAATGACCCTGACGGTTACCGGCCTCGGCGTCGGCGTGGCGCTCGGGTCTGCGCTGGCCGGACAGCTGATCGATCGCTACGGCGTCCCGTCGGCCTACATGCTCGCCGTCGGCGCCGCAGTCGCAGCCTCTATCGTGACGGCATGTCTATTCGTGAAGCCGTCAGCGTCGACGGCACGTCCATCGTCTATCGAGTAACCGGAAATTCGGCGGGGACCCCGCTGGTGTTGCTGCACGGCTGGGCTCAGTCCTCGCAGTGCTGGGGCGAGCAGGTCCTCGCGGACCTGGCCGCGGACTATCGGCTGATCGCCGTCGATCTGCGCGGCCACGGTTACTCCGATGCGCCCGAATCCGGATACGACGACTCCGCGAACTGGGCCGGCGACGTCGCGGCTGTTCTTGCGGCCGAAGGCGTCACCGAGAACGCGATCCTGCTCGGCTGGTCGTACGGCGGTCTGGTGATCTGCGATTACCTGGCAGCGCACGGCACCGGCGCGGTGGCGGGTGCGGTTCTGGTCGGGGCGATCACCAGCATCGGGCGCGGCGAAAAAGGTGGCAAGGTCGGCTCCGCGATGCGTAGCGCAGTTCCCGGCGCGATGTCCGAAGATCCCCGCGAGGCGATCCGTGCACTCGGCGCCTTCGGCAATGCTCTCACCGGCCCACCCGAGGGCAAGGGTGCAGCCTCGCAGGCCTTGTTCGGGTACAGCCTCTCGACGCGTCCGCGGGTGCGCGCAGCACTGTTCAACCGTGCTGTCGGTCACGACGAGTTGCTTCGCAACCTGGATATCCCCGTTCTCGTTCTGCACGGAACCGACGACTCCGTCGTCGACGTGAGCGCAGGTAAGCACGCCGAGGAACTGATTCCCAAGTCCCAGGCGTCGTACTGGGAAGGCTGCAATCACGGCCCGTTCGTGGAGGATCCGACACGATTCGTGTCCGAAGTGCGAACGTTCATCTCGAGCCTCGGTTAGAGTTCGCGCCCGGTGAGGGGGCAGTATGGAGTCGTGACGCCCATGCACATTTCGCGCCCTCGCCGGGTGGCCGTTCTCTCGGTCCACACCTCGCCATTGGCGCAACCCGGCACCGGTGACGCGGGTGGGATGAACGTCTACGTTCTGCAATCCGCCATTCAGCTCGCCAAACGTGGCGTCGAGGTGGAGATATTCACCCGCGCGACGTCCTCGGCCGACGCACCCGTGGTGGACGCCGCTCCCGGAGTGCGGGTTCGGAACATTGCTGCTGGTCCCTTCGAAGGGCTGGACAAGGCGGATCTGCCGACTCAACTGTGTGCCTTCGTCGCAGGAGTTCTGCGGGAGGAAGCGCGCCACGAGCCCGGGTACTACAGCCTGATTCACTCGCACTACTGGTTGTCCGGTCAGGTCGGCTGGCTGGCCCGCGACCGCTGGGGCGTGCCCCTCGTACACACCGCCCACACCCTGGCGGCGGTGAAGAATCTTTCGCTTGCCGAGGGAGACACCCCGGAGCCGGCAGCACGTCAGATCGGCGAGCAGCAAGTAGTCGCCGAGTCCGATCGCCTGGTCGCCAACACCACCGACGAAGCCAAGGCGCTGCACGAGTTGTACGGCGCAGACCCCACGCGTATCGACGTCGTGGCTCCCGGCGCCGATCTCACCCGCTACCGACCGGGCGATCGCGATTCCGCCCGCGCGTCGTTGGGGTTGGACCCGGGCGAGGTCGTCGTGACTTTCGTCGGCCGGATCCAACCTCTGAAAGCACCGGACGTTCTGCTGCGTGCTGCCGCCGAAGTGATCAGCCGTCGCCCCGAGTTGCCGTTGCGCATCCTCGTCGTCGGCGGGCCGTCCGGAACTGGCCTCGCGCGGCCGGACGTGCTGATCGAACTTGCACGCTCACTCGGCATCACCGCGCAGGTGACGTTCTTGCCGCCGCAGGCTCCTGAGCGTCTCGCCGATGTCTACCGTGCCTCGGATCTGGTTGCGGTGCCGAGCTATTCGGAGTCCTTCGGATTGGTCGCCATCGAAGCTCAAGCCTGCGGAACTCCCGTGATCGCCGCCGACGTCGGCGGACTGGGAGTAGCCGTACGCAACGGGGAGACAGGCCTGCTGGTTCAAGGACACCGCACCGAAGACTGGGCCGGCGCCCTCGAATCTTTGGTGACAGCACCGACGCGCTTGGCCGAACTCGCCGCGCAGGCACCGCGTCACGCCGAGAATTTCTCGTGGGAACACACCGCGGACGGTTTGCTCGAGAGCTATCGCAAAGCCGCAGTCAACTACAACAACGGAACCGGTCCAAGCGACTTCTCGCCCCGCCGTGCGCGGGGTCTGTGGCGTCTGCGCCGGACCGGGGGAGTGCGTACATGAGCAGCATTTCGGACACCATCGAGCAGGCTCTCACCGAGCGCGAACTCGAATTCACCAGAAAAGACGACGCGCATTTCATCGTCGAACTTCCCGGTGAACACAAACTCAAGACGTCGACTCTGCTCACCGTCGGCAATCACGGTGTGCGGGTCGAGGCCTTCGTGTGCCGCAAGGTGGACGAGAACTTCGAAGGCGTCTACAAGTTCCTGCTCAAGCGCAACCGCCGTCTGTACGGGGTGGCGTACACACTCGACAAGGTCGGGGACATCTACCTGGTCGGCAAGATCGCGGAGCATGCCGTGACCGGCGATGAACTCGACCGAGTGCTCGGTCAGGTTCTCGAAGCCGCCGACGGCGATTTCAACGTCATCCTCGAACTCGGCTTCTCCTCGTCCATCAAGCGTGAGTGGGCGTGGCGGGTGTCGCGAGGCGAGTCGCTGGCGAATCTCGAACCGTTCAAGCACCTCATCGAGGAGGAGCCCGCGCAGAGCTGATCGAGCGGGGTGAGACACATCGCGGATGTGTCACGTAAAGTGGCCTTTACTTGTGACTGTCGTCACGGAATAATACTGTTCCCGTGAGTCACAGTAAGTTGGTCACACCACCCCGCCGCGCAACTTTTCGAGGAGCACAGTGAGCTTCAAGAGTCCGTTCCCCGACGTTGAAATCCCCAACCTCAGCGTCTATGACTTCCTGTTCGGAAATACCGACCCCGCAGACCTCGACAAGACGGCATTCGTCGAGGGCAGTTCGGGCGCAGTCACCTCATACGCTTCGCTGATCGCACAGATCAACGGCGTTGCAGGCGCTCTCGCAGCGCGCGGACTCGCCGTCGGCGACGTGGTCGGACTGCATTCGCCCAACGTCCCGGCCTTCGGTTCCGTCTTCCACGGCATCCTTCGTGCCGGTGGCGTCGCGACCACGATCAACGCGCTCTACACCGCCGAGGACATCGCCAAGCAGCTCACCGATTCCAAGGCCAAGTTCCTCTTCACCGTCTCGCCGCTCCTGCCGCAGGCAAAGGCCGCTGCTGACCTGGTCGGTATCCCGGCCGAGAACGTGTTCGTGCTCGACGGGGCCGAAGGCCACCTCTCGCTGCGTGATCTGCTCGGCGAGGGTGCAGCGGCGCCCGAGGTCTCCTTCGATCCGGCCACCCAACTCGCGGTGCTGCCGTACTCCTCGGGCACCACCGGCCGACCCAAGGGGGTCATGCTCACTCATCGCAACCTCGTGGCCAACGTCTGCCAGATCATTCCGCGGATGGGTATCGAGACCGACGACAAGATTCTCGCGGTCCTGCCGTTCTTCCACATCTACGGCATGACGGTCCTGCTCAACGCTGCGCTCTATCGCCGCGCGAGCCTCATCACGATGCCGAAGTTCGATCTCGTCGAGTTCCTGCGGATCGTCGCCGAGCAGAAGTCGACGTACATCTTCGTCGCACCGCCCGTTGCCGTCGCGCTGGCCAAGCATCCGCTCGTCGATCAGTACGACCTCTCGAGCGTGCACACCATCTTCTCCGGTGCGGCCCCGCTCGACGCGGCGCTCGGCAAGGCCGTCGCCGACCGGTTGAACTGCCACGTCCGCCAGGGCTACGGCATGTCCGAGATGAGCCCGGTCTCGCACGCGATCCCGTTCGATCGTGACGACATCGCCCTCGACACGTGCGGTCCGACCATCGCCAACATGGAATGCAAGCTCGTCGACCCCGGAACGGGCGAAGAGGTCGCGTACCCGCCTCTCGGCTCGGACGGCGTCAGCGAGCCCGGCGAACTGTGGTGCAAGGGCCCGAACATCATGCTCGGCTACCTCGGCAACGACCAGGCCACCAAGGACACCCTCGACGACGACGGTTACCTGCACACCGGTGACATCGCGACCGTCGACGGCGACGGCGTCGTCAAGATCGTCGACCGCCTCAAGGAACTGATCAAGTACAAGGGCTACCAGGTTCCCCCGGCGGAACTCGAGGCCTTGCTGCTGACCCACCCGCAGATCGCCGACGCCGCCGTGATCGGCGTGCTCGACGCCGAGGGCGAAGAGGTCCCGAAGGCATTCGTGGTGCTCCAGGACGGCGCCGAGTTGACCGAAGCCGACGTGATCTCGTTCGTCGCCGAGCGAGTCTCGCCGCACAAGAAGGTTCGCCAGGTTTCGTTCATCAGTACCGTGCCGAAATCCGCGGCCGGAAAGATCCTCCGCAAGGATCTGCGAACTGCGGAAGTTGCCCCGAGCTGATTTCCGGACAGGGTTGATCAAGAAGGGTTCCGGTACTCGTGCCAGGATGAACGCCATGAGTATCGGAACCCTGGTCCTGCTCCGCCACGGCGAGAGCGAATGGAATGCACTCAATCTGTTCACCGGCTGGGTGGACGTACACCTGACAGACAAGGGCATGGCCGAGGGCAAGCGCGCCGGCGAACTGCTCGCCGAGCACAACCTGTTGCCCGACCTTCTCTACACGTCTCTGCTGCGCCGCGCGATCAGCACCGCAAACCTCGCGCTCGACGCCGCCGATCGCCACTGGATCCCCGTGGTCCGCGACTGGCGCCTCAACGAGCGTCACTACGGCGCTCTGCAGGGCAAGAACAAGGCTCAGACCAAGGAAGAGTACGGAAACGAGCAGTTCATGCTCTGGCGTCGTAGCTACGACACCCCGCCGCCCGCCATCGAAGCCGGCAGCGAGTACAGCCAGGACACCGATCCCCGGTACGCGAACCTCGACGAGGTTCCCTTGACCGAGTGCCTGCTCGACGTCGTCAAGCGTCTGATCCCGTACTGGGAGGACACCATCTCCCAGGAGCTGCTCGCCGGTCGGAACGTGCTGGTCACCGCGCACGGCAACTCGCTGCGTGCGTTGGTCAAGCACCTCGACGGCATCTCGGACGAGGACATCGCGGGCCTGAACATCCCGACCGGAATCCCGCTGCGTTACGACCTCGACGAGAACCTGAAGCCGCTCAATCCCGGCGGCACCTACCTGGATCCGGAGGCCGCAGCTGCCGGCGCCGCCGCGGTGGCGAATCAGGGCGGAAAGTAGCAACCCGATGATGTGCGTCGAGGCCCCCCGAACAGTGATTTCGGGGGGCCTCGGCCAACAACAGATGAACGACGAACCAACGCCGTCCACCTGGCGGATTACGCGGGTGGGAACGTCCGAACCCGCCGTAACCGACTCTTCGCGCGAACGTACGATTGCGCCGTGAGTGTCGTGATTGCAGTGCTGCTGGTCGTGGTCGCCGGCTTGGTCGGCTACCTCGTCGGCGGGGTGCTGGTACCCAGGCTGTCGTCGCGCCAGAGTCAGCGCTCGGACGAACAGACCGGGCTCACGATGTCCCAGGTTCTCGACCTCATCGTGTTGGCTTCGGAAAGCGGTATCGCCGTCGTCGACGGTTTTCACGACGTCGTGCTCTTCAATCCTCGCGCCGAGGAACTCGGTCTCGTCAAGAATCGTCTGGTCGACGAGCGAGCTTGGCGGGCTGCTCAGGAAGTTCTGCGGACGGGTCAACCTGTCGAGGTCGATCTGACGGCGCAGACCGCTCAGCGGGGCCGCGACAAGATCGCGGTACGTGGCACGGCCCGGTTGCTCAGCAAGGACGATCGCAACTTCGTGGTCCTGTTCGCCGACGACGATTCCGAGCAGGTCCGCATGGAGGCGACCCGACGCGATTTCGTCGCGAACGTCAGCCACGAACTCAAGACGCCGGTCGGTGCGATGAGTTTGCTTGCCGAGGCACTGCTCGAGTCCGCTGACGACCCGGAATCGGTGCGCCACTTCGGCGAACGGGTGCTCGGTGAGTCGATTCGTCTGGGCAAGATGGTCACCGAGTTGATCGCACTCTCGCGTCTGCAAGGTGCCGAGAAGCTGCCGGATCTCGACGTGGTCGACGTCGACACCGTGGTGTCCGAAGCACTGTCGAGGTCGAATCTGTCGGCCGAGGCCGCCGGGATCACGGTCACCACCGACCATCCGAGTGGGCTGGAAGTACTCGGGGATCAGACTCTCCTCGTCACGGCATTGTCCAACCTCATCGAGAACGCTATTGCGTACTCGCCCAAGGGTTCTCCGGTTTCCGTCAGTCGGTCGGTACGCGGCGACAATGTCGCGATCGCAGTCACCGACCGAGGAGAAGGCATCGCGAAAGCGGACCAGGAGCGAGTGTTCGAGAGATTCTTCCGCGTGGACAAGGCGCGGTCACGGCAGACCGGTGGAACCGGTCTGGGGCTGGCGATCGTCAAACACGTCGCGGCCAATCACAACGGCTCCATCGAACTGTGGAGCAAACCGGGTACAGGGTCTACCTTCACGTTGCAGATACCGGCACACGTGGAGTCGGACGACGACATCGACTCTGACGACGCGGGAACCGCCGGTTCCACGCGGATCGGCAGACGAGAACAAGGCAGTAGAGAAAACGGCATGGAGGCCAAACGATGACGAGTGTGCTGATCGTGGAGGACGAGGAGTCCTTGGCGGACCCGCTGGCGTTCCTGCTCCGCAAGGAAGGCTTCGAGACCACCATCGTCAACGACGGACCGTCGGCGTTGGCGGAATTCGATCGCTCCGGAGCGGACATCGTCCTGCTCGACCTCATGCTGCCCGGCATGAGTGGCACGGACGTCTGCAAGGCGCTGCGGTCGCGCTCCGGCGTCCCCGTCATCATGGTGACGGCGCGTGACAGTGAGATCGACAAGGTCGTCGGACTGGAACTCGGTGCGGACGACTATGTGACCAAACCGTATTCGGCGCGTGAGCTGATCGCTCGCATCCGTGCGGTGCTGCGCCGCGGGGTGGAGAACGAGGCGGACCTCGCCTCCGACAACGGGGTGCTCGAGGCCGGACCGGTACGGATGGACGTCGAGCGCCACGTCGTGCAGGTCGCGGGTAACCCGGTGACGTTGCCGCTCAAGGAGTTCGATCTCCTCGAGTACCTGCTCCGCAACTCCGGTCGGGTGCTGACCCGCGGACAGTTGATCGACCGCGTCTGGGGCGCCGACTACGTCGGTGACACCAAAACCCTTGACGTACACGTGAAGCGGTTGCGTTCGAAGATCGAATCGGATCCGGCCAAGCCGGAACATCTGGTCACGGTCCGTGGATTGGGTTACAAGCTCGAAGCGTGATCGAACCTCGTCGAGAAGAAATGTCGAGAAGAATTCAGCCGCTCACACGATCGTGTGAGCGGCTGAATTCTTTTTGTTCAGGCGGAGTCAGCCCTGAGCTTTGTTCTGAGCGATCGTGGTCGCCGGATGGACTGCGATGAGGCCGAGGCCCGCGCGACGCCTGCAGAGGCGAGCCAGCTCGTCGTACGCGCGCTTTCCGAGAAGTTCCGTCAACTCGGGCCCGTAGGACTGCCAGACCTGCCGCTCCCCGACATGAGCGTCGGGGGAGCCGGAGCAGTACCAGGCGAGGTCGTCGCCGCCCTCACCCCAGCCGCGGCGGTCGTACTCGGTGATCGTGGTCTTGAGGATCTGGACGCCGTCCGGCCGGTCGACCCAGTCCTGGGTGCGGCGGATCGGTAGCTGCCAGCACACGTCCGGTTTCACCTCGAGCGGCTCGATGCCCTTCTTGAGCGCCATGGAATGCAGAGCGCAGCCCTCGCCTCCGGCAAAACCCGGCCGGTTGAGGAAGATGCACGCTCCTTTGTAGCGGCGGGTGCGCAGCGCGGGCTCGTCCTCGAGGTCGTCTTCTTCGACGTAGCCCTTCTTGCCGAGACCCTTTTCCATGAACTGCCAGTCTTCGGCTGTGAGCATTTTCACTGACGCATCGAGCTTGTCCTGATCTTCCTGATCGGAGAGGAAAGCGCCGTGCGAGCAGCAACCGTCGTCCGGGCGGTCTCCGATGATGCCCTGACACGCCGGCGTGCCGAACACGCAGGTCCAATGCGAGAGCAACCACGTCATATCAGCGGAAATGAGGTGTTCGGAGTTATCCGGATCGACAAATTCGACCCATTCGCGCGGGAAATCGAGATCGACCTCGGGGCTCGGAGTCATCTTGTGGGACCGGTCTGGGTTACCTGCTGTCACAAGGGCCGACCGTAGACCCAGTAACGTGGCGATGTGCGACTAGGGGTACTCGACGTCGGAAGCAATACCGTCCATCTATTGGTTGTGGACGCCCATCGGGGCGGCCACCCAACACCCATGAGCTCGACCAAGTCCACGTTGAGGCTGGCAGAAAACACTGACGACCGCGGCGATATCACCACGTCAGGAGCCGATCGGTTGGTGTCGACGGTTTCCGAATTCGCCGGTATCGCCAAGACGTCCGGGTGCGAGGAAATGATGGCTTTTGCCACTTCCGCGGTCCGTGACGCCAACAATTCCGAAGCCGTACTCGCCCGCGTCCGCGCCGAGACCGGAGTCAACCTCGAGGTTCTGTCCGGGGTCGACGAAGCCCGCTTGACCTTTCTGGCCGTGCGCCGCTGGTACGGCTGGAGCGCCGGACGCATCCTGAACCTGGACATCGGCGGCGGCTCGCTCGAACTCACAGCAGGTGGTGACGAGGATCCGGACGTCGCCTTCTCACTGCAACTCGGTGCCGGACGGTTGACGCGCGACTGGCTACAGGCCGATCCGCCGGGCAAGCGCCGGGTCGCTGTATTGCGCGACTGGCTGGACGCGGAGTTGGTCGGACCAGCCAAGGAACTGCGCGCCGCCGGCGACTGGGACCGCACGGTCGGGACTTCGAAGACCTTCCGATCGTTGGCTCGGCTCACCGGCGCGGCCCCTTCTGCCGCAGGCCCCCGGGCAAAACGGACCCTGACTTCCAGCGGACTCAGGCAACTCATAGCCTTCATATCCAGGATGACGGCGGCGGACCGTGCAGAATTGGAAGGAGTGAGCTCGGATCGGTCACAGCAGATTGTGGCCGGCGCGCTCATCGCAGAGGCAACCATGCGGGCGCTCGGAGTGGACGAACTGGAAATTTGTCCCTGGGCACTGCGTGAGGGTCTGATTCTGCGAAAGCTCGACACAGAAATGGGCGGTGAATTGGTGGTGAGTGCTTGATGACCGAGGACAGTCAGCAGATTTCCGTAGCGGAACTGCTCAAGCGGAACGGTCAGAGCGTCGAATCCCGAGGTGGACGACGCCGGCGCGGCGTAGCCGGTGGCATCTCCGTCGCCGAACTGACGGGTGAGATCCCGATCGTTCGCCAGTCGGGATCGCGCGCGGCCGCCGAGCCCGAGTCCGACGAACCAGCAGCCCGGCCCGAAGCCGCTGCGCCGGAAAACTCTGCACCTTCAGCGCCGGCCGAGGCTGTCGCGGAAACCGCCAAGTCAGCCGAACCGGCACCGAAGGTTCCCGCTGATCGCACCGCAGCCTTCGCCGTCTCGTTCGACGACGACGATGACGATGACGAGCCGCAGGCACCCAAGGGTGAGTCGAAGCCGGTTGCTGCGCCGCCGGTCACCACTCCGAAGCCGACTTCCACGCCTTCGCCGGGACAGACCTCGAAGTCCTCGCCCGGACAGTGGGTGAGCCGAGCACCGCTCAACTCCTCGTCACCGACGCAGGTAACGCAGGAACCGGCCCTGCTGTCGGGTCAGACCCTGGCGGGCGACCTGATGCGTCAGGAGCGCGCCGCAACGCAGTCGCCGTCGTTGCGTCCGCCGATCCTGCCGCCGCGTGTCCCCACTCCCGTCGCCAAGACACCTGCACAGACCGCTCCTGCTCCGGCCGCGCCGGAAGAGAGCACCGAACTGATCGACAAAATCGCAGACGCGGATGCCGGCGAGGCCGAATCCACCGCCGTGGTCGATCTGGTCAAGGCACCGGCAGTCGCTGACAGTGCAAAAGACTCCAGTGCCGTCGCGGAGTCCGATGTCGAAGCCGAATCGGCAGCGGAAGAGGCAGGCGAGCGTAACTCGATCCGTGAATGGGCAGTGCTTGCCGGTCAGGTGGTTGTTGCACTGATCGTCGGCGGCGCGATGTTCAAGGGCTTCGAGAAGCTGTGGGACATGCTGCCATGGGTGGCGTTGGTGCTCGCGCTGATCGTGATCGTCGGCTTGGTTGCCGTCGTGCGGGTTCTGCGCAAGACAGACGACATCACGAGTTTCGTGATCGCGGTGGTCGTCGGCATGATCGTGACGCTCGGTCCACTGGCGTTCTTGTTGACCTCGGGTTGATCGGACGATGATCGGGGGATCGCAGCGCATGGTTCGTCGGCCGATAGCCGTCGGCCTGTCGACGGCTTCGGTATATCCGGAGAACACGGAAGCAGCATTTCGCTACGCCGCTGATCTCGGATACGACGGTGTCGAACTGATGGTGTGGGCCGAATCCGTGAGTCAGGACGTCGGTGCTGTCGCTGCCCTCGTTCGCAAGTATGCGATTCCGGTGCAGGCCGTGCATGCGCCGTGTCTGCTGATTTCGCAGCGCGTGTGGGGTTCCGATCCGGTCGAGAAGCTCGAGCGTTCGGTGCGCACCGCCGAAACCTTGGGAGCGACGACGGTGGTCGTCCACCCGCCGTTCCGGTGGCAGCGCAAGTACGCCGAAGGCTTCGCGGAACAGGTTGTCGATCTCGAATCGAAGAGCAGCGTCGTGGTGGCGGTGGAGAACATGTTCCCCATGCGCGCCGACAGCTTCTTCGGCGGCAAGGACAAGTCCGCGGAGCGTCTGCGTAAACGTGGCGGTCCAGGGGCAGCGTTGTCCGCGTTCAGTCCGTCGTACGACCCGACCGATTCCGATCACGCTCACTACACACTCGACCTGTCGCACACCGCGACGGCGGGCATGGATGCCCTGGAGTTGGCCTCCCGTATGGGCAAGGGGCTCGAGCACCTGCACCTGGCCGACGGTCGCGGGGCGTCGATGGACGAGCACCTGATTCCGGGGCATGGCTCACAGCCGTGCGCGGAGTTGTGTCAGCAATTGGCTGCGAGCGAATTCAGCGGCCAGGCAGTCATCGAGATCAACACGCAGAACGCGCGCACCCGGCGGGAGCGGGCGTCGATGCTGGCGCAGGCGCTCGCGTTTGCACGCGAGCACCTGGCACGCTCAGCGGTGGCCGGCAAGTAGCGCAGCTTCGAACTGCGCGCGCACCTTCTCGACGTGTGCGTCGAGGTCTTTGGTCTCCCAGCCTTCGGTCGAGATGGGATCGAGCACCGAGACATAGACCGGGCCTGGATGGGCGACAAGCGAATTGCGCCACATCCGTTCACCCGCGTTGTGAATCACCACGGGCACGATCGGCACACCGGCTTGGATCGCCAAGTGGAATCCACCCTTCTTGAAAGGGCCCAGACGTGGCGTCGGAGAACGGGTGCCCTCCGGAGCTATGACTATCGAGACACCATTCTTCAGCTTGTCTACTGCCGGTTGCAGTGCAGCCTTCGCCTTCGTGGTGTCGGTGCGGTCGATGTAGGCGACGTCGAGCAGTGCACCGACGGGCATGAACCGCGGATCGCTTGCCGCCTCCTTCTTCGCGACGCCGGTCACGTCACGCTTGATCACGGTGCCCAGGACCAACATGTCCAGGGAACTCTGATGGTTGAACATGAACACCGCCGGGCGGTGATCCCACACGTTGTGCTCGCCGTCGATCTCGACGTCGATGCCCAGCAGTGAGAGCGAGATGTCGGGGCCGTACGTGCCGACCAGGTTCGCACCCAGTTGACGGTTCCCGGTGACAATGCCTGCCGACGCACCGAGGGCGGCGGTGGCAGCAAGCGCGCCCATGGCCGTCGCCGTTCGGATCGTGGAGATCGGTGTTGCGCCTCGTTGCGGTTTACGCAGGCTGACCGAAGGCCAGTGATTGCGCAACGCGATCTTGGCCAGACCACGATCGGGATTCAACGCGACAGGTCGCCCGACGGCCTCGAGCATGAAGACGTCTTCGACACCGTTGGAGTACGCAAACGCGTTCTTCAGATCGGCGCCCATCTTCTCGGCATAGCCTGCAAGGGCATTGGCCTTGGCCGGCCCCCACAGTGCGGGCGAAGACAGTTCGCCGGTGAGCATGCCGTCGACGACTTCGGGCTCGGTGCACAGCACGTCTTCGATGTCGAGATCTTCGGCGACGTACTTGGCCTGGAACGGAGTCGCCGACGTAGCCATCACGATCGTGTGGCCGGCTCGCCGGTGTGCCGCCAGTAGTCCGCGGGCTTCCGGGTAGATCATCGCGGCGATTTCCTGCTTGAACAGCCGTCGGCCCCAGTCGTTCAGTTCCTCGACGGTACGGCCGCCCAGGGCTCGAACGCCGATGTCCATCAGTGCTCCGACGTCAGCACCGCGGAATTGGGTGTCGATCGCGGCACCGGTGGTGCGCAAGAGTTCGCCGACGCTGATATCCAAGCGTCGCAGGCGGTCTCGGTACACAACGCTGGCCGAGTACCCGCTGATCAAGGTGCCGTCGAGGTCGAAGGCGGCGATCGTTCCGGGCCCGGGCGGGGCGACTTCGATGGCGGAGTGCAGACGCTCGAGTCCGGTCACAGTCCTACTTCCTCGTTCGCGGCGGGCGCTCGGTTTGCTTCTGGAATGGTCACTACCGCAGCGGCGTCCGGTACCGGCATCGCCACCTGATCGAGTCGTGCATGCGCGAGTGCGCGAAGGTGACGCAGGCGCTCGACCTGAACCTTGATCTCGGCAGCGAATGCCAGGCGCCGGGCCCGGACTCCGTCGTCGTCGACTTCGATCAAGTTACGGTTGCGCGCCAAATTCAGTGCGGTGGCGAACAACTCACCGGAGACGGATTCGTTGCTGGCGATCTGCTGCCGCAGTCGACGCTGATGTGCGACGTCGATGCAGTTGCTGATGAACGACTTTTCGTCGAACGATGTCGAAATCGGCGCGAGCACAAGCTGATCGGCGACAACCTGGTACGCCTCGAGGAACGGTTGGAGCACGCGGTGCGCGAGGTACGGGCGAACCGTCTCGATCATGTGCTCGGTTCGTTTGTCGTCGGCCATGACGGTTTCCCACTCGGGGTCGATCAGCGTCAGCTCGGTCCGCATCTCCTGCTCGAACGTGTCCCGGTCACTGAAGAAGAACTCGAATTTCAACAAATCTCGGATGCGCTTGGCCTCTGCCCACCCGTCCCCGATGGGGTCCTCGAACCGCTCTTCGACGGCTGCCTGAAGTACGAGTTCGGTGATGGCACGCACGACAAGAAAGTGAATCGTGTTGTTGCGGTAGAAGGCAGCGACAAGATGCTGGTCCTTGCCGAGGTAGAAGACCTGCTCGCCGCCCCGATCGAAGCGCTCGAGCACCCCGGAATCGACGTGTGTCTGCAATGCCTTCTCGATGACACGCGGATCGGACAGTTCGACGTCGCCGGCGATCGGAAGATTTCGCGCGGTGATGTAGCCGAACAGCGGCGTGAGAATCGCGGTGAGTTCACGAACTGTCAACGCCCGGTCTTCGATTCCGAGGAACGCCAACATCGCCAGTGAAGACACGGTCACCGGGGTGACCTCGTTGATGCGGTGACACACCTCGATGCCGGCCTTCTGAATGGCGAGGCGCTGATCGGTTTCCTGGCTGAGTGCGTCCGCGAGTGAGAGCGGCCGGCCGATGGTCACGTGCGCGACACCGTTGCGTTTTCCCTGGGCGCGTACGTAACCCACCATCCAGCGCAGGCCTTCCGGTGTCTTCTCGGCGCCGAGCGCCTCGGCAGCCATGGCCCCGACCTCGTAGAGTTGGTCGTAGCTCAGCGCAACCGGGACGAGGTACACGTCGGACGCTCCGCTGACCTGAAATGCCTTGGTCAGGTAGGTCAGGAGACCGAAGCGCGGCGGGCGTAGTTTCCCGGTACGTCCGCGTCCACCTTCGATGTACCACTCCAGATTGAAGCGCTTGGTCAGCAGATAGCGCATGTACTCGTGCATCGACCACTTGTAGACCTCGTCGTTGCCGATGCTTCGACGAATGAAGACGGTGCCGCTGCGCTTGAGGATCGAGCCCATGGGCCAGAAACTGATGTTGAGGCCGCCCATGACGTGATTGAGCGGCAAGCCGTTCGCGATCAACGCCGGACGCAGGACGAGGGGATCGAGGTACGAACGGTGACTGGGGAGGAAGACCAGTGAGTGTTCCTTGTTCAGCTCACGGAGTTCCTCGAAGCGGCTCGTGTCCACGTCCAGCTTGTAGGCGCGAGCGAAGTAGCGGCCCAGGCGATCCCACACCGCGATGGCTTGGCGACTCTGGGTGGCAACCATTTCTTCGAGAGCTTCACGTGCGCGGCGATCGACTTCGGCGACGGCGATGTTCAACCGGTCGGCCAAAGCCATGACCTCGGTGGCGAATCGGCGGGTGTCGGTGATCTCGTCGACGACGAACCGTGACACCTTGTACTGGCCACCCAGTAGGCCCAATTCGGCGCGTTCGAGTGCCAGAGCGGCCTGCCGTCGGATGAACTCCGGTAGCGAACCGCCACCGCTCTTTTCGAGGCGACGCTCGAGATCGCTCAGTGGTGCGGGTTCACCTTCGATGACCTGGCACCGAGAGGGGTCGGTGCGCAGGGTTCTGCGTTGTGCACCGCGTCCGGGGTGGAGAGGATCGCGTGGTGCCAGCGCATCACGTAGTCGCACCGCGACGTTGTGCTTGGTATGGGTGTCCGGAATCCACACCACGCGAAGCGGTGCGAGCATCGGGTCGTCGGTCCGTGCCGCCAGTTCTGCCAGGGTCTTGTCGGTGATGTTGACGGTGACCGGCCGAGTTTCGGATGAGCTTGCCTTGTCGGCAAGCCACTTTCGCAGCACGCCGGCTTCGGCCTCTGTCATGGTTTCGGTGAGGTACACGCGCGGGTTAGTCGTGTTCTCGCTCATGACTCACGCACCTTCCGTTGTGACTCCGAGAGCGACGATCTCGTCCAGGCTCTCCTGCAAGCACTGCATCAGCAGCGCGGGCTTCGTGATCGCGGCGGTGTCGAGATTGATTCCGATACAGCACACCCCGACGTGGGAGACCAGTGTCGCCATCGCCGCGCAACCGGGCGCCGGGCCGAACGGGAACATCCGCTCGATCTTCGCTCCGGCGAGATAGACCGGTACCGGTACGCCGGCGACGTTGCTCGCCTGCAGGTCCAGTCCTGTCGACTGGGACAGATACCAGTTCGCGAGTAGATAGTTCGGCAGGCGAGCGAGGATCGGGGCGGCGACGTCGATAGCGTCCAACGCCGGTTCCTCACGCAGACTCAGAACGATCTCTCGCACCTGCCTGATGCGTTTGGCCGGATCCGTTTCGGCGACCGGGCCGTTGAAGCGAACGGCTGCAAACCGGTTGCCGCCGTTGGCATCCGCGCCCGTGCGCATGCTGATCGGCATACCCATCGGGATGCTCTCGACGGATTGTCCGAAGGCTTCGTGGTAGCGATGGAAGCCGCCGAGCAAAGCGGCGACGTACGCGTCGTTGAGTGAGCCGCCGGCAGCTTTTGCTCCGGCCTTGAGCTCGGGAACACCCACTTCGAGAGTTCCGAACCATCGTCCGAGACCACGATCGTGGAGCAGAGGGGAACCGGAACGAGCTGGGGGAGTGACGATCTTGCGGAGTGAATTGGCGTAACCGAGGACCTCGGAAGCTGTCGTGATCGGACTCGAGATCGCCGTGGTCGCAACATTGGTGGCACCACGGACCAGCTTGGCGATACGCGAGGGCGCACGCCGGATCTCGCTGACCACCTCTTCGCCGAAGGCGCCCACCGACGACAGATGCTCAGGAGCAGGCGGTGTGCGGTCGGGCTTGTTCGGAGTGGGGTCCGGGCGTCTGCTGTGCAGGAGCGTCATCATCTGGATGCCGCCCATGCCGTCGGTGATGGAGTGGTGAGTCTTGACCACGAACACGGCGCGACCGTCGTCGAGACCTTCGATGAGCAGCGCGCTCCACGGCGGTCGAGCCTTGTCGAAAGGTTCCGTCGCAAGGTGACGACACATGCGCAGTGCGTGATCGAAGTCCGCCGGTGCAGGTAAGCGGACGCGTCGTAGGTGGTAGCCGATGTCGAACTCGGGATCGACGGACCACACCGGATTGCCCAGCTGCATTGCCGGTTCCACTGCTCGCATACGAATACGCGGAACCACGTGCGATGCCCACTCGACTGCGTCGAGAAGTCGATCCCAGTCCGGGGCACGATCGAGTACCTCTACCGCAACGATCGGTGAGCGCAGTTGCGGCTGCGCCTCTTCCATCCGCCACATTCCAGTCTCGAAGTCGGACATCGTGCGGTTCGCCCCCCAGGCGACCGCGGAAAGGTCGACGTCGACCGCGCTAGGAGGAACAAATGGATTGCTGTTGGCCATACGTCAAGAACTCCCTCGGTCTGCGGATCCACCCCGCGCATCTCTGCTTCTAAGTGTGGACCCGCGACCGTGGGCGCGTCCCGGTTTCGGTGTCAGCCGACAGGTGTGACGTTCGTCAGTTAAGGGCTAATCGGACATGCCGGGAAGTTCAGTGCTCAAGAAGTGACGCCGACGGCTTTCAGGGCTATCTCGCGGTAGAGAACACTGACTTCGCGCGGAGTCTGCGGTCCGTCGAGTCGATACCAGAGGACGACGGACTGACACATTCCCAGTAGTGCACGGCCCGTTCCGGTGATGTCCGGGACCGTGAACTCACCGCTCTCGACGCCTGCCGTCAGTACGTCGACGAGTAGGTTCTCGAGCTTCTTTCGCTTGGCGGCGTAGCTCTTTCGTTCCGCGTCCTCGAGGTACCGCAGTTCGGAATCGAGGAAGGCTATGTCGGAGCGACTGGTCATGTGCAGAACACACGCCTCGACGAGATTGCCGAACTGTGCCGTCGGCGACGGTCCGGCAGCGTCGACCGCAGCGCTCGCGCGTGCGGTGACGTTCTCGATGCCCGGTTCCATCAGCGCGACGAGGATGCCCTGTTTGTTGCCGTGGTGGTAATACAGCGTCGGCACGGTGACGCCGGCACGTTTTGCGATGTCACGAACCGACGCTCCGTGGTAACCGAGTTCGTGGAACACCTCGAGTGCGGCGGTGAGCAGGGGAGTCAGCGTCAGTGGTTCCACGATGCGCCACTGTTCGTCGGGCTGAGCCTCCGACTGCAAATCCGTCATTCCGCCTGTTCGCTCCGTTCGGAAATTTCTGGTGGTGTGCGCAAAGAAGGTTCAACCCTAGCGCAAGGCGTGTCCTCCTTACCGATGCTCGGCCCCCATTGGATAGCATCACTATCCAGTAATGGGTCGAGCGAGTTGGACGGAGGAGCGGTGAAGGTTTCCGAACTGGCCGCACAGTCCGGCGTTGCACTGGCCACTATCAAGTACTACCTCCGTGAAGGTCTGCTGATGCCGGGTGAGCCGACCAGCGCAACGGGAGCGAGGTACGGCGAACAGCACGTCCGGCGACTCGCGTTGATCAGGGCCCTGGCCGGGGCGGGACTCGCGATTCCACGGATTCGCGCGGTGCTCGAACTGGTGGACACTGACGAACGATCCGAATTCGAGACTTTCGGCCGCGCAATCGCGCAACTACCCCCGTACGTCGAACCTGAACCGGATCCAGAGTTCCCCAGAGCTCGCAAGGTTCTGGAGTTTCTCGGTCAGGTTTTCGAGCCGAGGTACGTGGCGGTCGCGCACCTCGAGCGGGCACTGATCGGCCTCGAGGATGCCGGACTGAGTCTCTCGGACGCGCGCCTGCGCGCCTACGGCGACCACATCCGAGGGATTGCCGAAGTGGAAATCGAGCTGATGCCTACCAGTTCGACCGAGGACGGCATTCGCTATGCGGTCCTCGGAACCGCCATGTACGAACCCGTCCTGACAGCTTTGCGACGCCTGGCGCACCAAGATTTGGCCGCACGACATTTCCCGCAACACCGAGAAAGCACCGAACAGGAAAATCGATGAGCACCAGTCCCTTTCAAGATCTCAATCGCCTCACCTCGCTCGGCGACGGGCGATACACCGCAACGATCGATTCGATCTGGACCATCGGGCCGAAAGTGCACGGCGGCTCCATGATGGCTGTGTGCGCCGCTGCAGCGCGTCAATGTCTGCGAGACGGCGCAGGTGAGAACGACTCGCTTCTGAAGATGCAGCCACTCGCGGTGAGCGCCAACTATCTGTCGGCCCCAGATCCGGGTGAAGTCGAACTGGAGGTGATCGTCCGAAAGCAGGGACGCCAGGTCGCGTTATTAGACGTCGAGTTGAGCCAGGCGGGCCGCAGCGCTGTTCGCGCGGCGGTCACGCTCGGATTCCCCGATGACGGCGACCCCACCTTCGTCACGGCCTCGTCGATCGACGACATGTCACCGGAACCGCCGGAGAGTGCGGTGGCAGTCATCGGCGATCACCCGATGGCGCAGGTCGTGCATGTCGGTCAGGGTTGCGACATGCGAATCGACACCACCTCGGCGCACTTCCTGACTGGCAGCCAAGGCGAGGCCGAGGTCAGGATGTGGGTCCGTCCTCGACCCGAGGACGAAAACGACCTCGACACCGCTGTGCTGTTCGCGATCATGGCGGGTGACATCAGCGCGCCGGTGACGATGAACCGCGGCCTGTTCGGGTGGGCGCCGACCGTGCAGTTGACGACGTACCTGCGCCGACTGCCGACGCCGGGATGGCTTCGCGTGCGGGCGAGCTCGGATGTTCTGGGCAGCACGTGGTTCGAAGAGGATCATGCTGTTCTCGATTCGACGGGCGCAGTCGTCGTCCAGAGTCGTCAATTGGCGATGATGCCCCGCTAGGGTCGATCGCTGCGGTCGTGGCAGGCTGTTCGCCATGACAAGAATTGCGATTATCGGTGGCGGCAAGATCGGCGAGGCGCTGATCTCCGGGCTGTTGCAGGCCGGCCACGCCATCAAGGATCTGGTCGTCGCCGAGCAATATCAGCCTCGCGCAGACGAATTGATCGCCGAATACTCCATCCGCGTCAGCACGGTCGCCGATGCCGCCGAGGGTGCGGACGTCATCGTCATCGCGGTGAAGCCGAACGACGTCGAGTCAGCGCTCACGGCGTTGACGAAGGTCGATCTGGACGGCGACCTCGAACAATTGATCGTTTCCCTTGCGGCGGGAATCCCCACGGGATTCTTCGAAACGCGTCTGCCCGCAGGGTTCCCGGTCATCCGCGTCATGCCGAACACCCCCATGTTGGTCGGGGAGGGCGTGAGCGTGCTCTCGCCCGGACGGCACGTCAAGGCCGAGCATCTCGAGCTCGTACGCGGCATCCTCGGCAGCGTCGGCAAGGTGGTCACGGTTCCCGAATCGCAGATCGACGCGGTCACTGCTGTCTCCGGTTCCGGCCCGGCCTACTTCTTTCTGGTCGCCGAAGCGATGATCGACGCGGGAGTCGGTCTCGGCCTGACGCGCCCGGTCGCTACCGAATTGGTGGTGCAGACGATGGTCGGTTCCGCAGCGATGCTCGATCGCACCGGCGACAGCGCGACGGATCTTCGCGCCGCGGTGACGTCACCGGGCGGAACGACGGCTGCGGCACTGCGTCAGCTCGAAGCGGGCGGCCTGCGGACGGCGTTCTTCGATGCCTTGGATGCCGCCAAGTCGCGCTCGGCCGCGATGGGTGCAGCTGCGGATTAGTCGTCCGTTTAGCCACACCCGTCGCTTTAACCCCACCAGTACAGCTAAGCTCGACTTAGTACGTACGTGTCTGTTCCGCCGGAGGGGAAGCCGGCGGCGCGAGTCGTGCTGGAGGTATGTGGATTAATGGTGTCTGCAAACAAGCCGTCCATGGGTTCGTCCCACGACGGAAAGCCGGCAGTGGCCGGCACGCAATTCCTCACTGTTGCTGAGGTAGCAACTTTGATGAGGGTGTCGAAAATGACTGTGTACCGGTTGGTACACAGTGGCGAATTGCCTGCTGTACGAGTGGGCCGTTCGTTCCGTGTACATGCGAAGGCAGTACACGATTACCTCGAAACCTCGTACTTCGATGCCGGCTGACCAGCCGGTTCGAAGAGGATGACCTCGGCGTGAGCCGAGTCGCGGGCACAGCGGTTGCTGTGCCGGAGGCTCGGTTTATGCCGAGTGACTCCACACCGGTACGATGAGTCACTGTCGTACCAGCAAGCTGGTGTCGTAAGGCGCTGAGCTAGTTAAAACGAGGGCCAGGCGCCAATTGCTTGGCGCAGGCGTACGTGACCGGCGTGCGCAGGAACGCTAGAGAAGAACGTGAGGGACACCCGCTATGGGTTCAGTGATCAAGAAGCGTCGCAAGCGCATGTCGAAGAAGAAGCACCGCAAGCTGCTTCGTCGTACCCGAGTACAGCGCAGGAAACTCGGTAAATAAGCAGTACCTGTTGATGCCCGCCACCCCTTCCGGGGTGGCGGGCATCAGCATATTCGGGGGGAAGCGATGTGTGCCACGTCTCATTGGCTGGGCGATTTGTCTTGAATGGCCGAAATTTGGGTAGTCAGCGCGGGACCCCCTCTGCCCGTAAAGTGGGGGAAAATCGCGGGAGGGACGCTTCGGCAGAGCGCGTTTCTACTGGATATGGGGGTACTTGGTGGTTGAAGGTGACAACACTTCAGGGGGCACGACGCCTCGCGTCGTACTGGTGACCGGGGCGAGCAGATTTCTCGGCGGCTACCTGGTGACCAGGCTTGCGCAGAATCCGTCGATCGAGCGTGTCATCGCCGTCGACGCCGTCAGTCCGAGCAAGGACATGATGCGCAGAATGGGCCGCGCGGAATTCGTGCGAGCAGACATCCGCAATCCGCTGATCGGCAAAGTGATCCGAAACGCCGAGGTCGACACCGTCGTGCACGCGTCGACGCTTCAGAAAGCCCCCAAAGCCGGCAGCCGCGCCGCGATGAAGGACATGAACGTCATCGGCGCCATGCAACTGTTCGCGGTCTGTCAGAAAGCTCCGACGGTTCGCAAGGTGGTCCTGCGCTCGGCTTCGGTCGTCTACGGGTGCAGTGCCAAGGATCCCGCTCAGTTCACCGAAGAAATGAGTGCGCGCCGCCGGCCGCCGGGCGGATATGCCCGCGACAGCCTCGAGATCGAGGGATACCTCCGCGGAATGGGGCGTCGGCGCCCGGACATCTCGGTCGGGATTCTGCGGTTGGCGCCGTTGATCGGACCTCAGCTGACTGCAACCGTCGGGCACTACGTCACCGCCCCACTCGTGCCCACCATCGTCGGGCGCAACGCGCGCCTGCAATTGCTCCACGTCGAGGATGCCCTCGCGGCGCTGGAGAAGGCGACCATCGGACACGCTTCGGGTACGTACAACATCGCCGGCGACGGAGTGGTCATGATGTCGCAGGCGATCCGCCGGGCAGGCAGGGTGGAAGTTCCGATGCCGCTCGCTCTGTTCCGTAGTGTCGGCAGCGCGTTGGTGGGGTCGTCCATGAGGCTGTACACCGACGAGCAACTCGAGTATTTCCGGTTCGGCTGCGGACTCGACACCACTCGCATGCGCAGCGAGCTGGGGTTCGAGCCGCGATGGACCACCATGCAAGCACTCGACGATTTCATGCGTGCGATGCAGACGCGCCGGATCATCAAGTCCGAGTGGATCGATCGGGCGGAGAATGCGTTGACCACCATCCTCGGCGGTGACACCGCCGCGGCGGCAACAAGTGCAGACGTGATGCACATGCCGCTGTCGGGACGAAGTGCGGTGAAGGGGTGACTGACGTGGCGAAGGTAATTCCCCTGCGGCCCAGCGCAACTCACACCGGAAAGTCGGCAACTTCCCGTTCGCGTGAGTCCGTCACCGGTGCGGAGCGTGACATCCGTGAACAAAGTGAACGTCGGCATCCGTCCGGAGTGTCCTCGGCGGCCGACCACGGCGGTGAGAGCACGTTCGTCGATTCGGCCAGGTCGGCGATCGTCGACCAGATCGCCTCGGCAGCAGAATTCCTCCGACGTCGGGTGTCCGGCGACTACGAGGTCGACGAGTTCGGGTTCGACCCGCATTTCGCGGACAACGTCGTCATGCCGATGTTGCGCCCGTTGTTCGAGAAGTGGTTTCGCGTCGAGGTCAGTGGGATCGAGAACATTCCCCTCACCGGGGGAGCGCTTGTGGTCGCCAACCACGCCGGTGTGATCCCGATCGACGGACTGATGACGTCGGTTGCCGTGCACGATCACCATCCAGCGCATCGTCCACTGCGAATGTTGGCTGCGGACATGGCATTCGAGATGCCGGTGGTGGGTGGACTGGCGCGCAAAGCCGGCCATACGTTGGCCTGCAACCCCGACGCCGAGCGTCTGCTCAACGACGGTGAAGTCGCGGCCGTGTTCCCGGAAGGATTCAAGGGCATCGGGAAACCGTTCAGTGAGCGGTACAAGTTGCAGCGGTTCGGGCGCGGTGGCTTCGTGTCGGCCGCAATGCGAACCGGTGTTCCGATCATTCCGTGCTCGATCGTGGGTTCGGAGGAGATCTATCCCAAAATCGGTGATCTCACCACACTCGCACGCGTTCTCGGTCTTCCGTATTTCCCGGTGACACCGCTGTTTCCGCACTTCGGGCCGCTCGGCCTGGTTCCGTTGCCGTCGAAGTGGTACATCGAGTTCGGAAAGCCCATCGTCACCGACACCTTCGAGAGCGTTGCCGCCGACGATCCGATGGTCCTGTTCGAGGTCACGGACCACGTCCGAGAAACGATTCAGCAGACGCTGTATCGACTGTTGGCCAAGCGCCGCAACGTCTTTCTCGGCTGAGTTCGGTCCGGATCGCTGCTCGATCCGGACCGAACCCGCTCAGGCGTTCTGTTCTTTGCGCCTGGCGAGAATTGCCGCGAGCGCCCCGCCGACCGCTCCGAGCACCAGCGCCGTCGGTACGCCGATCTTGGCGGCCTTTCGTCCGGTGCGGAAATCGCGAACTTCCCACCCGCGGTTCTTCGCGAGTTCACGAAGATCTGCGTCGGGATTGATCGCCACCGGTGTCCCCACCAACGAGAGCATCGGAACGTCGTTGTGGCTGTCGGAGTAGGCGGAACAGCGCTTGAGATTGAGGCCTTCACGCACCGCCAACGTCCGTACGGCGTGCGCCTTGCCCATGCCGTGCAGGATGTCGCCGACGAGTCGGCCGGTGAAGACGCCGTCCTCACTCTCGGCGACAGTGCCCAAGGCGCCGGTCAATCCCAGTTTCTCGGCGATGACCTGAGCCAGTTCGACCGGAGTTGCCGTCACCAACCACACCTGTTGTCCGGCGTCGAGGTGCATCTGGGCCAACGCCCTCGTGCCTGGCCAGATCTTGTCGGCGATGACCTCGTCGTAGATCTCCTCGCCGAGGCGGGCGAGTTCGGCGGTGGATCGACCGGCCACGAAGGACAGTGCTTTCTCGCGGCCTTCGGCGACGTCGTCGCTACTTTCTCGGCCGGTGACTCGGAACTTGATCTGCTTCCACGCGAAATCCACCAGATCCGAGGTCTTGAGATACTTTCGTGCAGCGAGACCACGGGCGAAGTGGATGATCGACGCACCCTGCACCATGGTGTTGTCGACGTCGAAGAATGCGGCGGCCGTGAGGTCGCGCGGAACGGCCGCGGGCTCTTCGCCGGTTTCCGGTTCTGTGGGGTTGGCAGCTTCGTGCAATGCCAGAGCTGCGTCAGCGCTCGCCTCGCCGGCGAGATTGGCTCGAACTTCCGACTCACTCGGGCCCAGCGGATTCTTCACATGGCGACGTCCGGGGAGAATGACCCCGGCAAGCCCTGATCCGAATCCGGAGCCGTTCGGTAGTGATCGCGCAGGCACCCGCACCTCCCGTGTTGCATTCTCGAGCAGAGAACTCTTCGAGTCAGCCTATCCTCCGCGATGAGGCCCGATGGGTTGGATGGTGACCTTCCCTGTGGTGTGTGACGTTCCTCTCCGCCGATTTGGCACCGAGTGGGGCTCCGGAGGCACACTCGACCGATCAAGTAGATGGCGTCCCCGTAGAAGAAAGGTATGCGTCGATGACTGCAGCTACGCATGAAGTGACCCTGTTGACACGCGCAGGATGCGCGTCCTGCGTCGGCGCGGCGGAGGTCCTGCGACGGGTCTGTTCCGAGTTCGAGCTGGAATTGACGTGCATCGACGTGGACGAAGCTGCCGCGACGGATCCAGAGCTGAGAGCGGAGTACGGAGACAGATTGCCCGTCATTCTTCTCGACGGACGCGAGCACGGTTACTGGGAAGTCGACGAGGAGCGCCTTCGTGACGATTTACGCAAGTAAGGCAACCCTCAAAGTTGTCCGCGGAGCCGCTTTGCAGGTGAACGGCACATCGAACCCGTCTCGAGCAACTTTGTGCATGGGTTCACAAGCGGTTACCGTGGTGTGAACATTCCCCCGGAGCATCGTGGAGGTCGACAGTCGTGTCGACCGGACGAGGAGCCAGCGACGTGACCGAACCGCACCAGACGCATGAGCCTGTGGCTCAGCGCGTCACCGGCGCTGCGGGCTCTTCCGTCACCGACGCTTCCAGCGCCTCGGTTACCGACCCGATCGCTCAGGATCGCGTCATCCCCCAGGCTACGGTGACGCGCTTGGCCGCATACCTGCGGGTCCTCGGAGTGATGTCCGACCGGGGTACCTCCATCGTCTCGAGCGAGGAACTCGCGCAGGCGTCAGGTGTCGGATCAGCGAAGTTGCGTAAGGATCTGTCGTTCCTCGGACCCAACGGTGTCCGTGGCGTCGGGTACGACGTCAACAGGCTCCGCATCCGCATCGAGCGTGCACTCGGACTCGATCGTGGGCACAAGGTCGTTCTCGTCGGAGTCGGAAACCTCGGCAAGGCGCTGGTCGGCTACGGCGGATTCAGCCGCCGCGGTTTCGAGATGGTCGGACTCTTCGACAGTGATGCAGATCGAATCGGAAGCAGAGTCGGGGATCTCGTCGTGCGCAGCACCGAGGAACTGACCGTCGCCTGCCGTGAACTGAATGCGACCATCGGCGTCATCTCCACACCGGACGAGGCAGCTCAGGGCGTGTGCGACCAGTTCGTCAGCGCCGGGCTGCGCTGCATCATGAGTTTTTCGCCGATCGCCCTCGACGTTCCCGATCACGTGGAACTGCGACGTGTAGATCTAGCCGTCGAGATGCAGGTTCTCTCCTTCAACAGTGCGCGCAATGCCGATCAGGCATCCAGCGCGCCGCGAGTACGAGTGGCTCACGCCGCATCCGCTTCGTCAGTCCCATCCACCAGTTCACCCGCTCCGGTCGGAGCAGGTTCGACAAGAAACGGATCAGTGATCGCGCCGTGAGTGTTCTGCTTGTCGGGGTCTCGCATCGAACCGCGCCCGTCCCGGTGCTCGAGCGAGTAGCTGTCACCGACACCGATCGTCCGAAGCTGATCGACAAGCTTCTGGCGTCTTCGCACATCTCCGAAGCGATGATCGTCTCCACCTGTAACCGGGTGGAGGTCTACGCGGTGGTGGACGCGTTCCACGGTGCACTCACCGAGGTCGGTGAAATCCTGGCCGACCATTCGGGTCTCGACCTGACAGCGCTGCACGCTCACGCGTACGTCCGCTACAGCGAAGCAGCCGTCGAGCACCTCTTCGCGGTGGCCAGCGGCCTCGATTCCATGGTGATCGGCGAACAGCAGATCCTCGGCCAGATCCGTTCGGCCTACGCATCTTCGGATGCGCAGCAGGCCGCCGGACGCGTCGTCCACGAACTGGCTCAGCAGGCACTGCGCGTCGGCAAGCGAGTGCATTCCGAAACCGGAATCGACTCCGCCGGAGCATCAGTCGTGTCCGTGGCTCTCGATCGTGCAGCGGGCATCATCGGTGAGGGCGGCCTGGTCGGCCGCACTGCCGTGGTTGTCGGTGCAGGCTCGATGGGCGGTCTGTCGGTTGCGCATCTCACCCGCGCCGGAATCGCACGCATCGTCGTCGTCAACCGGACACAGGAACGCGCCGAGCACCTGGCAGAGACGGCACGCTCCAACGGCGTCGACGCCGACGGTGTTGCCTTCGATCAGCTTTCGGCCGCGATGGCGCAGGCAGATGTCATGGTCACCTGTACCGGCGCGGTCGGGGCAGTGGTCACCCTGGCGGATGTGCACCGCGCACTCGCCGAGCCCGATCGCGACAACACCAAGCACCTCGTCATCTGCGACCTCGGGCTGCCGCGCGACATCGATCCCGCCGTCGCCGGCCTGCCGGGTGTGACCGTTCTCGACATGGAGACGCTGCAGCGTGATCCAGCGGCAGGCGCCGCCGCCTCTGACGCAGATGCCGCACGCACCATCGTCGCCGGCGAGCTTGCGACCTACCTTGCCGGACAGCGCCTCGCGGAGGTCACTCCGACCGTGACGGCTTTGCGTCAGCGCGCCGCCGACGTCGTCGAAGCCGAACTGATGCGACTCGATTCGCGTCTGCCCGGCCTGGACGATCCGCAGCGCGACGAGGTTGCACGCACCGTGCGACGCGTCGTGGACAAGCTGCTCCACGCCCCGACCGTGCGCGTCAAGCAACTGGCGTCGGCCCCCGGCGGCGACTCCTACGCAGCAGCGCTGCGCGAACTCTTCGAACTCAGCCCCGGATCTCCCGCGGCCGTGGCCACACCCACCGATCTGGTGGACGGCGACCGCACTGGAAGGGACCTGCAGGCATGAGCGTCACCACCCCTCGATCGGGGAGCCCGCTGCGGATCGGCACTCGCGGAAGTCTTCTCGCGACCACGCAAGCCGGTACCGTGCGCGATGCCCTCATTGCGGCCGGACATCCCGCCGAGTTGGTCATCATCAAGACCAAGGGCGACCAGTCCACCGATCCCGTCCAGAAGATCGGCGTCGGAGTGTTCACGGCAGAGCTTCGAGAAGCCTTGCTGGACAACCGCGTCGACGTTGCGGTGCATTCCTACAAGGACTTACCGACCGCGCAGGACCCGCGTTTCGTCATCGCGGCGATTCCGCCACGCGAAGATCCGCGTGACGCGCTGGTCGCCCGTGACGGTCTGGTCCTCGGGGAGCTTCCGGCCGGTTCCAAGGTGGGAACCTCGGCGCCGCGCCGTGTTTCGCAGCTGAAGGCACTCGGTCTCGGCCTCGACATCGTGCCGTTGCGGGGCAACCTGCAGCGCCGTCTCGGCAAGGTCGAATCCGGTGAACTCGACGCCGTGATCCTCGCTCGCGCCGGCCTGTCTCGTATCGGTCTGCTCGATCTCATCACCGAGAACATCGAGCCCGTGCAGATGCTCCCCGCTCCGGCGCAGGGTGCTCTGGCCGTCGAATGCCTTTCTGCCAATGTGGAATTGGCGGCGATCCTAGCCGAGCACGACGACGCGGGTACCCGGGCGGCAGTTACTGCCGAGCGCGCCCTGCTCGCCGAGTTGGAAGCCGGCTGCACCGCTCCGGTGGGAGCGATCGCGGAGATCGTCGAATCCCTCGACGACGACGGCAGAATCTTCGACGAACTGTCGGTACGCGGCTGCGCAGCCGCCATCGACGGTTCGGACGTCATCCGTACCGGCGCAGTGGGTGCGCCGGACAAGGCCGAGGAACTCGGCCGAGCGGTAGCGCGCGAGTTACTCGAACTCGGCGCCCGAGAGTTGATGAACGTGACTACAGGCGAGGCAGCCGATGTTTGACGCCCCACTTTGCACTTGCACCAAGTTCCCATTTCGATACAGCGCACTGGAGAATCACCGATGACCCGAGTCCGAAAGAACACTCCCGGACGGATCCTGTTCGTGGGATCGGGACCGGGCGACCCCGCCCTGCTCACCGTTCGCGCACGTGACGTCCTCACCGGCGCCGCAATGGCATTCACCGATCCGGATGTCGACAAGGGCGTCGTCGCACTCGTCGGCATCGACATGGGCCGCGACGAGGAGACCGGCGAGCTGATCGCGGACGTGCGTCCGGCACTCGGCGAGCCTGCCGAGGTTGCAAAGACATTGGTGCACGAGGCCAAGAACGGCCACGACGTCGTGCGTCTGGTCTCCGGCGACCCGCTGACCACGGATTCCGTGATCGCAGAGGTCACCGCAGTCGCCCGTACGCAGGTTCAGTTCGAGGTTCTCCCGGGTCTGCCTTCCGGTTCGGCTGTGCCGAGCTACGCCGGCATGGCGCTCGGCTCGGGTCACACCGAGGCCGACGTTCGCGGTGAAGTCGACTGGGCTGCTCTGGCCGCTGCACCGGGACCGCTTGTCCTGCACGCGACGTCCGGACATCTCGCCGAGACCGCCAGCGCGCTGGTCGAGAACGGCTTGGCCCCGCAGACGCCTGCTGCGATCACCGTCCGCGGTACCACTCGTCAGCAGCGAACCGTCGAGGCAACTCTCGCGACGCTCAACGAAGCCGGATCCGAACTGGTGGGCTCGCTCATCGTCACCGTCGGCAAGGTTGTCGCGCAGCGCAACAAGATGTCGTGGTGGGAATCGCGCGCTCTGTACGGCTGGACCGTCCTCGTGCCGCGCACCAAGGATCAGGCCGGCGAGATGAGCGACCGTCTGGTCACTCACGGAGCGATCCCGATCGAGGTTCCGACCATCGCCGTCGAGCCGCCTCGCAGCCCGGCTCAGATGGAGCGTTCGGTCAAGGGACTCGTCGACGGTCGCTACCAGTGGGTCGTCTTCACTTCCACCAATGCTGTTCGCGCAGTGTGGGAGAAGTTCGAAGAGTTCGGCCTCGACGCTCGCGCCTTCTCCGGTGTGAAGATCGCCTGCATCGGTGAAGCAACCGCAGCCAAGGTGCGCTCGTTCGGCATCAACCCCGAGCTGATCCCGACCGGTGAGCAGTCCAGCGAAGGCCTGTTGGCCGAATTCGCCCCGTACGACGACGTTTTCGATCCGGTCAACCGGGTTCTGTTGCCGCGGGCGGACATTGCGACCGAAACCCTCGCAGAGGGCCTGCGCGAACGCGGTTGGGAGATCGACGACGTCACCGCCTACCGCACCGTCCGGGCAGCGCCGCCGCCGGCCGAGACCCGCGAGATGATCAAGACCGGTGGATTCGACGCCGTCTGCTTCACCTCGTCCTCGACCGTGCGCAACCTCGTCGGCATCGCCGGCAAGCCGCACGCCCGCACGTTGGTCGCGTGCATCGGCCCGAAGACGGCCGAAACCGCTATCGAGTTCGGTCTGCGCGTCGACGTGCAGCCCGAGACCTCGCAGGTGGGACCGCTGGTGGAGGCTCTCGCCGAGCATGCTGCTCGTCTGCGCGCCGAAGGTGCTTTGCCGCCCCCGCGCAAGAAGTCTCGAAGGCGCTAGCGCACCCGTGAGGGGTTGAGGAGTCTGTGGACTCCTCAACCGCTCACAGGTTCCGACGAAGGAGGGCTACTTCTCGTGTTTCCTACTCATCGCCCTCGCCGGCTCCGGCGCACTCCTGCGCTCCGGCGACTCGTGGCAGAGACCTCGCTCGAACCCCGGCACCTCGTTTTGCCGATGTTCGTCGCCGACGGCATCGACGCACCGCGTGAGATCAGTTCCATGCCAGGCGTTTTCCAGCACACCCTCGATTCGCTGCGGTCCGCAGCGGTGGAAGCGGTGGAAGCCGGCGTCGGTGGCCTGATGCTGTTCGGTGTCCCGAAGGCGGAGGACAAGGATCCCCAGGGGTCCGGTGCCTCCGATCCCGACGGCATCCTCAACGTCGGATTGCGCGCTCTGGCAGACGAACTCGGCGATTCGACGGTCATCATGGCCGATACCTGCCTCGACGAGTTCACCGATCACGGCCACTGCGGCGTGTTGACTGCCGGCGGCGCTGTCGACAACGACGCGACCTTGATCCGATACGTAGAAATGGCTCTCGCGCAAGCTGAATCGGGTGCGCACCTGCTCGGCCCCAGCGGCATGATGGACGGTCAGGTGGCTGCGATCCGTGGTGCACTCGATGCTTCGGGGTATGTCGATGTCGGCCAGCTCGCCTATGCCGCGAAATATGCGTCAGCGTTCTACGGGCCGTTCCGTGAAGCCGTCGGATCCTCACTGCAAGGCGACCGTCGTACGTATCAGCAGGACGGCGCCAATCGCCGCGAGTCGATGCGCGAGGTAGACCTCGACGTCGCCGAGGGCGCCGACATGGTGATGGTCAAGCCTGCAATGTCCTACCTGGACATTCTGCGTGAGACCGCCGACCGGTCCCCGGTTCCGGTCGCTGCGTACCAGATCTCGGGGGAGTACTCGATGATCACTGCGGCCGCGCAGAACGGGTGGATCGATCGGGACGCGGCGATTATCGAATCGCTCATCAGCATTCGCCGCGCCGGTGCCGACGTGGTCCTCACGTACTGGGCGTCGGAAGTTGCCGGATGGCTGTGACGGAGTCACGCATGGTGGCTGCGCCGGTATCGACCGATACGCTGGTGTCATGACCGAGCAGTGGCCGCCGTCGCGCCAGGAACCGCCCCGCCGGGAACCTCCCTACGAGAACCAGCCGTTCGAGAATCAGCCGTACCGCGAACTCGGACCGATGCCGACGGGTCAGATCCCGGGATACGGCCCCGGTTACAACGGATACCCGGGACCTGCGCCGAAACCCGAGCCGCCGACGGACGTCGTGACTGCGATTCAGTTGTGGTGGGCTGTGACGGCGCTGGGGTTGGTCCAGGGCGGCGCGATGATCTGGATGCTGCTCGGGCAGAAGTCGATGTTCGTCGACGAGATGCTCAGAAATCAGGCAGCTGTCGACGCCGGTCTGACGCGTTCCGACGTGGAGGGCATGTTCCCACTGGTCATCGTGTTCTCTGCGGTTTTGGTCGTGATCGTCACCGCGGTGTTCCTTCTGTTCGTGCGCGCGATGAGTCGCGGCAAGAACTGGGCTCGAATGTTGCTGACGTTCTGTGGCGTCTTCATGCTGGTCTCCGCGATCCCGGTGATCTTCGGGCTCGGCGGCGACGGCGGCGCGGCCACTCTGCTGTTCGGCGGAGCGGAAATCCTGCAGGCAGTTGCTGCTGTCGGGGCGATCGTGATGATGCACCGAAAAGAGTCCAATCCGTACTTTCTTCGTTTCCCCCCGGCGGGGAACCGGTAGGTAGCTCGGGGTACTGTGAAACGGGTCACTGAAGTAGTAGGGGAGAGGTCGGACGCGATGAGTTCTCAGGAAGCCCTGCGTACGGAAAGCACCCACGACGCGCCACTGCGCCAACGTGGTTCACGCACCGAAGTGATCTTGTTCGCGATCCTCGGAGCCTCTGTTCTGGTGACACTCCTGATGCTCATGATTCCGGGCATCGTCAGCGGATAGCGCACACTTGAACCCGTGAGTATCTCTACGAAGGTCAGGCGCCCGACGGCTGTCGAGGCAGCATTCTGGCTGTGGATCGCCAGCGCGTTCCTGCTCATACTCTTCGGCCTGATCAATGTCACCAGCGCTTCGTATTCGTTGCGTGAGCAGTTCACCGATCAAGGCGTTTCGGCCGGAAACATCGACATCTACGTCACCTTCGTGCGGGTGTCCGGGCTGGTTCTGCTGTTGACCGGCCTCGCGATCGGCGGCCTCGCCGGTCCCACTCGCGCCGGACGGGCGTTGTGCCGACGGATCCTGGTGATCGTGTCCGGAGTGTTCGCGGTGCTGCAGATCGCGCTGGTCGTCGCCGGGATCAGTACCGTGCTCGCGCTGGTTGTTCCCGTCATGCTGATCTGTGCCTGCGTCGCGATCTACCGCGACACCACCCGAAGTTGGTTTGCCCGTGGCTGATCGCGCGCCGGAAATCGGCCCGGACGTTCTGTACTACGAACCGGGTTCTCGGTGGTGGGCCATCGCGTTCGGTCCGATCTTCTGCCTGATCGCCTTGGTCATCGAACTGTTCACGGGCCCGGTGGTGCATTGGTTCGGTCTGGCGATGTTCGCCGTGATCCTCACCGGATTGGTCTACGTGCAGGTGATCGCAGCACGGCGGCACGCGAGCGTACTTCTGACCGCGACCACGTTGCGTCAGGGAACCGAAGAGGTGCCGATCACCGAGATCGCCGAGGTGTTCCCGGAGTCCGACGACGCTGCCTACGAGGACGAAATGGAACCGTGGGAAACGGCACGCGCGCTCGGTGAGCTGTCCGGAGTGCCCAGGCGTCGGCACGGTATCGGCTTACGTTTGACCACCGGGGGATTGGTGCGGGCGTGGGCAAAGGACGATCAGGCACTGCGCGAGGCGTTGAGTCAGGTCGTTGTGGTTGGTGTCGAACCGGACGGGTCTGCCGATGACTGAGCCACAGCCATCCCCGCGTGTCGACGTGAAGACGTGGATCGGTGTACTCGGTATCGTCGCCGCAACGATTCTGGCGGTCGTGTGCTGGCGAGCGGGTACGACGACGTCCGACTTCGGACCGATACTGGAGGGCGCTCCACCGTTCGAGAGCACGCACTACGACGGTCTCTGGATCTCGGGCGCCGGGTTGTCGATTCTGGTTGCGGGGCTGATGGCCATCGATGTCGTGCGCCGCGTCCGGGTGGGCTTCGTCGCATCGCAGTAGCCCTCATACGGGTAGGGGGTATAGTTGCGGTATGAGTAGTTACAGCCCCGAGCAGGACGATCTGCTCAAGCGCCTTCGTCGTATCGAAGGTCAGGTAGCCGGAATTTCACGCATGGTCGCAGACGACCGGTACTGCATCGACGTGCTCACCCAGGTATCCGCCGCGACGAGCGCGTTGCAGTCCGTGTCCCTGAAGCTTCTCGACGCCCACCTTGCGGGTTGCGTCGTTGAAGCTGCCAAGCAGGGTGGTCCGGAAGCGGACGTCAAGATCAAGGAAGCTCAGGCGGCCATCGCTCGCCTCGTTCGTTCGTAAGGTGTCGGTCCGTCACTCCGTGATGGACCGCGCGAGCGCCCGGGCGGAGAAGCTCACGAAGTACTCGGGTGTGACTTCTTTGGCGATGTTGATGACGATGGTGTCCGACAGGCCTTTGAGTCCGGAGAGCACGAGATGGATCAACGCGGGGTCGTCGATCAACCGGCTCCCTTCGGCTGCAGCAGATTCGGTGAGCGCGCGAATCAATGCCGAGTTGTAGACCGCTACGGATGCGTGAAGTTCCCGCATGCTTTCTCGGTCGGACCCGGCCATGCCTTCGATGTCGCGCCAAGTGGTGGTGAGTCGACCCACCCGTGCCCAGTGCCGAGCAAACTCGGAAATCATGGACTCGAGTAAGGCGCTCAGTCCCTGCTCGCGGGGGAGCGAGTTCACGAAGTCCGCCATTTCCAGCTGACTTTCGCTGAGGAGGGCGGCGAAGATGTCCTGCTTGTCGACGAAGTACTGGTAGATCAGGCCAGTACTGGTGCCGGCTCGTTTGGCGACAGCGCGGATCGTGAGCGCGGAGTAGCCTCCTTCGTCCAGAAGCGAGATCGCCGCGTCGAGAGTTCGGCGTCGACGCACTTCGGCGTCGCCGTAGATCGACTTGCTGCTGGTACTGCTCATTTGATCACCGTAGTCGCGGTGGTCGGCATCCTCAATTCACATCGAACACTGTTCGTTGTCGAACGCCGCCCAGAATTCGATATGACTCAGATCACAGAATGAACATTGTTCGAAATAGAATGAACATCGTTCATTCTGGTGTTACGGTATGGCGCAGACCACATCGAGGCCAGTGCAAAGCGCTGGACACTCTGCGGTCTGCCTGACCTTTCTTCCCGTATCGATCGGGAGGTCTACACAGTTGTGGAGTACCTATGACACGCACTAACGATGAACGCGCGGCGATCGACATCGCCGCTGCGGCTGGAGAACTTCTGCTCGACCATCGGAAATCCCTCGGCGAAAACGACGGTGATGTCGCGACTTTCAAGAACGCGGCCGATCGGCTCAGTCATGAATTCATCGTCGCCGAACTTGCCCGACGCTTTCCTGCGGATGCAGTGCTGTCGGAGGAAGGGGCTGACGAACTCGCGAGGCTGGCTGCGGATCGGGTGTGGATCGTCGACCCTCTCGACGGCACCCGTGAGTACGGCGAGGCCGGACGATCGGACTGGGCCGTTCATGTTGCGCTGACCGAAAACGGTGTCCTCACAACCGGTGCGGTCGCAATGCCTGCCCTTGGCGTCACCTATTCGAGCAGCGATGATCGGACCGAACGGGATGCCGCAACGCCGGTTCGAGTCGTCGTATCGCGGACGCGTCGTCCGGAACCGGTCATGCGCATGGCCGACTCGATGGGCGCGGAGTTGATCGAAATGGGATCCGCCGGAGCCAAAGCAATGGCGGTCGTCTCGGGTGAGGCAGACATCTACGCACATGCGGGCGGACAGTACGAATGGGATTCGGCGGCGCCCGCTGCTGTCGCACGTGCTGCGGGACTGCATGTTTCGCGTATCGATGGCAGCGAACTGCGCTACAACCAGGAAAGCCCGTGGTTGCCGGATCTGCTGATCTGCCGACCCGAACTCGCCCCGAAAGCACTGGAGGAACTGGGCCGATGACCGCGACACTGACGCACCTCGAACGACTCGAAGCCGAGAGCATTCACATCATGCGTGAAGCTGTTGCCCAGAGCGAGAACCCGGTGATGTTGTACTCGGTGGGCAAGGACTCCGCCGTGATGCTGCATCTGGCGCGCAAGGCCTTCTATCCGTCGAAGCTGCCGTTTCCGCTTCTGCACGTCGATACCACGTGGAAGTTCCGTGAAATGTACAAACTTCGTGACAGTACCGCTGCTGCAGGCGATCTCGATCTGATCGTCCACACCAACCCGGACTGCGTGAAGCAGGGGATCAACCCGTTCACTCACGGCAGCGCTGTCCATACCGACATGTGGAAAACCGAAGGCCTCAAACAAGCCCTCGATCACTACAAGTTCGACGCTGCATTCGGCGGCGCCCGCCGTGACGAAGAAAAATCCCGCGCCAAGGAACGCATCTTCTCGATCCGATCAGCTGCGCACCGTTGGGATCCCAAGCAGCAGCGACCGGAACTGTGGCGGATGTACAACGTCCGCAAAGCGCCGGGCGAGAGCCTGCGCGTCTTCCCTCTCTCGAACTGGACCGAGCTGGATGTGTGGGAATACATACGCCAGGAGGAGATTCCGATCGTTCCGCTGTATTTTGCCGACAAGCGGCCCGTCGTCGAGCGGGACGGTGCGCTGATCATGGTCGACGACGACCGGATGCCGTTACTGCCGGGAGAGACCCCGGAACTCAAGAGCGTTCGTTTCCGCACCCTCGGCTGCTACCCGCTGACCGGAGCCGTCGAATCGACCGCAACGAGCCTGACCGAGATCATCTCGGAAATGTTGCTCACCACCACTTCCGAACGCCAGGGACGGGTCATCGACCACGACTCCAGCGCGTCGATGGAAAAGAAGAAGCAAGAGGGGTACTTCTGATGACTGTTTCCTCGGATCTGATCGCTGACGACATCGAGGCGTACCTCGAACGTCATGCGAACAAGAGCATGCTGCGATTCATCACGTGCGGCAGCGTCGACGACGGCAAGAGCACCTTGATCGGCCGTCTGCTCTACGAATCGAAACTCGTCTTCGACGACCAGTTGACGGCGCTCGAAGCCGATTCGCGCAAGAGCGGAACCCAGGGGGAGGGGCTCGATTTCGCGCTCCTGGTCGACGGTCTCGCCGCCGAACGTGAGCAGGGCATCACGATCGACGTCGCCTATCGCTACTTCACGACCGAGCGACGCAAGTTCGTCGTCGCCGATACTCCGGGGCACGAGCAGTACACCCGAAACATGGTGACGGGCGCGTCGACCGCCGATCTTGCTGTGATCCTTGTCGATTCCCGCAAGGGGATACTGACCCAGACCCGCCGGCACTCGTATCTGGTGTCGTTGCTGGGGATCAAGCACGTGGTGCTTGCCGTGAACAAACTCGACCTCGTCGACTACTCGCAAGAGGTCTTCGATGCCATTACCGCGGATTATGCAGAGTTCGCTCACGAGATCGGTCTGGACGGGTTCGTCGCCATCCCGATGTCGGCATACATGGGTGACAATCTCACCGAGCGCAGTGCGAATACCCCGTGGTACTCCGGACCAAGCCTGATCGAGCATCTCGAAAGCGTGGACATCGACGATGCTGCCGCCGCGGCTCCGTTCCGGATGCCGGTGCAGTGGGTCAACCGGCCGGACCTCGACTTCCGCGGATTCTCCGGCCAGATCGTTTCCGGCACCGTATCTCCCGGAGATCCCATCCGCGTGCTCCCCAGTGGAAAGACGTCCACAGTCGAGCGCATCGTGACCATGGGTGGCGACCTCGACGTTGCCGGTGCGGGCCGCTCGGTCACCATCACGCTCGCCGACGAGATCGACATCAGTCGCGGTGATGTGCTGTCCATCGGCGACAATCCGCCGGCCGTAGCCGATCAGTTCGAGGCCTGCATCGTCTGGATGGGTGAGGCTCCCATGCTGCCCGAACGGCCGTTCCTGTGCCAGATCGGTACCGTCACAGTCACTGCGCGCATCACCAAACCGAAACACAAGATCAACGTCAACACTCTCGAGAAGACCGCAACGACTACTCTCGCGCTCAACGAAATCGGTGTCTGCAACCTCAGTTTCGATCGACCGGTCCCGTTCGACCCGTACGTCGGCAACCGTGACACCGGTAGCTTCATCCTCATCGACCGCCTTACCAACGGCACTGTCGGTGCGGGCATGATCACGCACTCGCTGCGTCGATCGGACAACATTCACTGGCAATCCGTCGACGTCGACGAGGCCGCGCACACCAGGCTCAAGGGACACCAACCCGCAGTTCTGTGGTTCACCGGTCTCTCCGGTTCGGGAAAGTCGACCATCGCGAACGATGTCGAGCGTCAACTGCACGCACTCGGCGCGCACACCTACCTCCTCGACGGAGACAACGTCCGTCACGGGCTGAATCGAGACCTCGGATTCACCGAAGCCGACCGCGTCGAGAACATCCGTCGCGTCACCGAGGTCACCCGACTGATGGCGGACGCCGGTCTGATCGTGCTCGCGTCCTTTATTTCACCGTTCGAGGCCGAGCGTCATGCCGCCCGTGAATTGATCGGCGACGAACAGTTCGTCGAAATCTTCGTCGACACCGCTCTTGCCGTCGCAGAGGAGCGAGATCCCAAGGGTCTGTACAAGAAGGCTCGACGGGGCGAGTTGGTGAACTTCACCGGAATCGATTCGCCGTACGAACCGCCGCAGAACCCTGACATTCACATCGACACCAGTGTCACGACGACCGAGGACGCTGCGATCGCGATCGTCGACCATCTCCGCGCTCGCGGAACCATTTCTTGATCCGCCTGAACACGAGGAGCATCCATGCCTGACAGGGCTGAAATAGTTTCTGCCGTAGAAGATTACGTCAAGTGTCTCGGAAGTCACGACGTCGACGGACTGGTTGCGCTGTTTGCGCCCGACGCAGTTCAACACGAACCGCTGGGGGTCCAGACCTACCGCGGCATCGACGAGATTCGCGAATTCGATACCGCGAACGCGCAGGTCGATTTCACAGTCAGCCTGCTCGGTCCGATTTCGGTGACGGGAAAGTACGCAGCCATGCAGCTTCGGGTGCAGCGCGCCGGTATCCCCGACTTCGCTGCCACCGATGTGTTCGAGTTCGACGAGAACGGCAAGATCATCTCCCTGAGTGTTGTTCTCGATCCGCAGGCGCTGTGCTGACCCATCAGGGCCTGCTGGCAGGCAAGGTCGTCGTCGTCTCGGGAGTGGGCCCGGCGCTGGGTCGTTCGATTGCGCTGCAGAGCGCGGCGGCCGGAGCGAAGGTTGTTCTGGCTGCCCGCACACCCGAGCGCTTGGAATCGGTGGCAAGGGAGATTCGAGACCGCGGCGGAATCGCGTTGGCCGTACCGACGAACCTCACCGACGTCGATTCGATCGCTTCGTTGGCGGAGACAACTGTCGCTGAGTTCGGTGCGGCGCATTGCTTGGTGAACAACGCATTTGTTCAACCCGCGCAGGTCCCGCTCCTGGACGCCGACGTGGCGTCCATCCAGTCGGGCATCGACATCAACTTGCTCGCGGCGTTGAACGTCACCAGAGAATTTGCTCCGGCATTGATCGAGTCGCACGGGTCCGTCGTGATGGTCACGTCCATGGTGTTGCGCAACCAGCTTCCCGGGTTCGGGGCCTACCGCATCATGAAATCCGGGCTCCTGGCAATGGCACGCAGTTTGTCGATCGATCTCGGTCCCAAGGGCGTTCGAGTCAATTCGGTTGCTCCCGGCTATATCTGGGCGGACTCGGTCAAGAACATGTTCGAGAAGAAGGCGGCGGAGGCAGGAGTCGACCCCAAGGTGATCTACGACGAGATCGCAGCGGGCGCCGATCTGCGCCGATTGCCGGAGCCAGATGACATCGCAAACGCTGTCGTCTTCCTCCTGTCCGATTCAGCCAGGGCCATCACAGGGCAATGTCTCGACGTCAACTGCGGTCACACGCACCACTGATCAACTCATACAAGGACTAGCCATGACACAGGATTACGACGGCATCGGTTCCATCGATGACCTGCACCAGGCTGCGCGCGAGGCGGCCGGGTACGAAAACTTCGGCAGCGAAAGCTATCTCGAAGGACTTCGAGTTCTCCTCGAGTCGTTCCAGAACGAGGCCGACCTCACTCCTCACGGCAGGGTGATCGCTCGCAAGATGATCGTCGGAGCGCTCGCGGGTCGCCTGACCAGCGAGGCCGGATTCGCGAAATATCCAGAGCACGTAGATGTTCCGATCGAACGCCCGATCTTCGTGGTCGGGTTGACCCGCACCGGCAGCACCGCGCTGCACCGCTTGCTCGGTGCCGACCCAGCGCATCAGGGCGCCGAGATGTGGCTCGCCGAGACGCCGCAGCCGCGCCCCGAGCGCGACACGTGGTCGGAGAACGAAGATTACGTTCGCTCCGACGCCTTCTACCGTGCTCGCCAGCGTAATGAGGCAGACCTGATGAAGGTTCATTTCATGGGGGCGGAGGAGGTCGAGGAATGCTGGCGGCTGCTGCAGCAGACGATGCTCTCGACCGCGTTCGAGACGGTGGCGTACGTGCCGAGTTACACCCGGTGGCTGGCGGAGCAGGACTGGACCGAAACATATGCGCGGCACAAGAAGAACCTGCAGTTGATCGGGCTGCACGACCAGGACAGACGGTGGGTGCTCAAAAGCCCGAGCCATGTCTTCGCGATCGACGAGATCATGTCGGTCTATCCGGATGCACTGTTCGTTCGGACCTTCCGGGACCCGTTGACATCGATGGCGTCCACCTTCAGCCTCGTAGAGCAGGGCGGACACGACATGTCGAGGGCCTTCGATCGTCCGGCCATCGGGCGCACGCAACTGGAGTTGTGGGCGCGAGGGAATGCGAACTTCAACAATGCCCGTAGCCGTTACAACCCCGATCAGTTCATCGACGTCGACTACAAGGACTTCATCGCCGATGCGGTCGGCACCGTCGAGAAGATCTATGCACAGTTCGCCCTGCCCTTCACAGACGACGCCCGCGCCGCGGTGGAGGCGTCGCATCAGGCCAGCCTTGCCGAGCACCGTCGTCCGTCGCATCGCTATTCGCTCGAGGATTTCGGCGTGAGCGCTGCCGACGTCGAAGCGAAGTTCGCCACCACATCCTGAAGGCCTCCGGCCCTGTGCGCCTTTTTGGTAGTGCCGACTACCAAAAAGGCGCACAGGGCGAAGCCCCAACCGAAACAAGGAGATTCACATGAATGCTGTTTGGGAAAAGTTCTGCGCAGATCTGCTCGAGGTCGGAAAGGTCCTGGAAGACGAGATCGTCCCTCAGGATCCGCTGACTCAAGCCGAGGGCGTCCGCTACCTGAGTCGGTTGCTTCGGTACGGCACGATCAACTGTGTCGAGTACACCGATCCGCGGTGGCCGCAGTTCTCGTCGGCTCCGAACCCGAACATGATGACGAAGATCGGTGCCGACAACCCGGACAACGTCTACATGCGCGCCAACATTTCCGGTAAGTACAACTACCGGATCATCGGCACCCGAGGCACCGTCCCCCTGATCACCTTCGGCTCGCGCGTAAATCGGTACCACATCGACGGCACCATGCTGCAGACCGGCGATCTGCATATCCACGACCTCGAGGTCGACGAGAACGGCCGTTTCGAGTTCATCGCGAGCGTCGACAAGCCCGATGAGGGCGCTTGGCTGCCTTTGGCGCCCGACAGCAACCTCATCTCCGTTCGGCAAACTCACCAGGATCGACGCAACGAGGTTGTCGGTGATCTGACCATCGAATGCCTGAACCCGGACGGGGAGTTCGTCCCGTTGACTCCGGAAGAGATCGGCGAGCGCCTCACCAAGTCCGTCGGGATCGTGAAGGGGATGGCGGAGACCTTCCTGGAATGGTCGCGCAAATTCCAGCCGCACACCAACGAGATCTTCGACTGGGGACAGGACTACTTCCAGGATGCCGGCGGCGATCCGACGATCTTCTACTTCCACGGTTACTGGAAGCTCGCCGAGGACGAGGCGTGGGTCATCGAGACCGAGGTTCCGAACTGCGAGTACTTCAACTTCGTGCTGCAGAACTTCTGGGTCGAGTCCCTCGACTACAACCGCACGAACATCTACATCAACAATCACACCGCGAAGCTCAACGACGACGGCACCATGACAATCGTCGTGGCGGCGAAGGATCCGGGTTATGGCAACTGGATCGACACCGATTCGCATGCCGAGGGGACATGGGCGCTGCGCTGGATCAAGGCGGACTCGCACCCGATCCCGACGTCGAAGGTAGTCAAGATCTGACACGCTGACGGAGATTGGGAACGTATGTACACCAGGAAGATTAGGTTCGGCCCTCGCTTTGTCGCGCTCGGGCTTGCCGGTGCATTGATGTTGGCCGGTTGCGCGTCGAGCAGTGGGGACAACTCGGGATCGGCTTCACCGAGCAGTAGTGGCGCAGCTGGTTTTGTGGGCGCCCCAGATGTGGGGGAGCGGATCGACGGCGGTGTTCTCACCTTCGGGTCCTATTCGTTCCCTTCCTCGTTGGACCCCACGAGAACGCAAGCCGCCGGTTCGACCGGCGGAACCGAAATGGCCGCGATTTACGACACGCTGGTACGCAGCGACTCCACAAACGGGAGCTTCGTGCCACAACTCGCGAAGACACTGTCGAACAACAGCGACTTCACCTCGTACACCGTCACTTTGGCTGATGGCCTCACCTTCAGCGACGGAAGTCCGCTCGACGCGGAAGCGGTGAAGTGGAGTATCGATCGATTCGTGGCAGGCAAGGGTGATGTATCGCAGACCTGGCTCAACATCGTGGATCGGATCGAGACGCCCGACGCCACCACAGTCGAATTCGTGCTCGAGCGGCCCTGGCGTCAATTCCTGGCGCTGTTGTCGCTCGGGCCCGGAATGATCGTTGCGCGAAGTTCAGGGGGAGAGGCAGGGTCGGTTCCAGGAACCGGGGAGGGAGCGTTCACACCGATCGGGGCGGGTCCGTTCACCTTGGCCAAGTTCGCCCCGCACGAAGAACTGGTACTCGCCGCACGCACGGATTATCAGGGCGGTAAACCTCCACTGGACACAGTGCGGTTTGTTCCCACGTCGGGTGCGCAGTCTCAGTACGAATCGTTGAAGAGCGGCCAGATCGACATGACGTACATCCTCCGCGACGAGGCCGTGATCGAACAAGCTCTCGACGACGGATACTCGGGTTACCTCAGTCCGACCGGACAGAACGGGATCGGCACGATCAACAACCGTGAGGGCAAGCCCGGGGCCGATGTTCGCGTCCGTCAGGCGATCGCCTACGGGGTGGATCCGGCGGCGGTCAATACCCGGGCGAACAACGGATTGGGCACCGCCAGTTCCGAACTGGTCCCCCAGACGTCACGTTGGTACAACAACACAGCAGGCATTCCGTTCGATCAGGTGAAGGCAAAGGCGCTGCTCGATCAAGCGAAGTCCGACGGGTACGACGGGAAACTCCGCTACCTCACCACCTCGGAGCCGAGCCAACAGGCGACGGCACTGACGGTTCAGGCGTCGCTGAACGCGATCGGTTTCGACGTCACCATCGACTACGCGACCGATGTGACCGATCTGGTTCGACGGGTATACAAGGACCACGATTTCGACATGACCAGAGGTGGCGCTCCGGTCGGAGAAGAAGCGCCGTACCTCAATTTGTACAACAGTATGGCCAGTGATTCGAAGAACAACCCGTCCGGCTTCGCGGACCCGGAGATGGACGCGATGATCACAGCTGTGCAGACGGCATCGACGGACGATGCTGTCCGTGAGGCGATCAGCAAGGTGCAGGAGTACGCCAACGCGACTGTGCCTTACGTGATCTGGGGGCCGGCGTCGGTGTTGACCGCATGGGACGGCAATGTTCACGGCGTCGTACGCAACATCACCGACATCATGTTCTTGGGCGGCGCTTGGATCTCGCCCAACGGCGAAACGGTGGAACGATGAAGTGGTCCTTGGTCGGTGCGATGATCGACGCCCTGGAACTGTGCGAGTTGGCGCAGGTCGCCGAAGAGGTGGGGTTCGACGGAATCGCGATGCCGGATTCCGTGTTCTATCCGGAGCAGGTGTCGGCGCCGTACCCGTACACTGCTGACGGGAAGCGGATGTGGGCGCCCGAGACGCCGATGCCTGATCCGTTCATTGCCATGGCGGCGATGGCGGCCGTCACATCGCGAATTCAGTTCTACACCAACGTGTTCAAACTTCCACTGCGCGATCCGCTGTTGACTGCCAAGCAGGTCGCGACCATGGCCGTGATGTCGAGGAACCGCGTCGCTCTCGGCGTCGGTTTGTCCTGGATTCCCGAGGAATTCACCTTCACCGGTACCGAGATGCGCACCCGCGGCGCGCGTACCGACGAAGCCATCGAGATCATCAAGGCGGTGTGTGCGGGACGTGGGCCGGAATGGGTCGAATACCACGGCAAGCACTACGATTTCGACGCTCTGATGATCAGTCCTGCTCCGGAGATTCCGGTTCCGATCTACATCGGTGGGCACAGCGAACCGGGGTTGCGTCGTGCAGCCAGGCTGGCTGACGGTTGGATGTCGGTGAACACGACCAAAGCCGAATTAGCCTGCGCCATCGATCGTCTCACGGAATTGCGGGTCGAGTACGGTCGTGCCGATGTTCCTTTCGGCGTCAACGTCTCGCCGACGGATGTTCGTGATCTGGACGGATATCGCGAACTCGAGACTCTCGGAGTCACGGAAATCAGAGTTTTGCCCTGGTATCACTACGGAGTTGACGCCGGTGATCGTCAGGGACGACTCGACTCCGTTCGGCGGTTTGCCGAGGAGGTCATCGCTCAGTACTGATCGATCAGCGTCTGCATCGCCCGGCCGTAGAGTTTTGCCAACTCGTCGCGATCTGCGGACTGGGGGATACTTTCGTCGCTGAGGACGCTCAACAGCCCGGACACCTGGGCGGAGACCAGGAGTGCGCGGGTGTACGCGTCTTCGCCGTCTAGACGAGCGGCGAGATTGGTGGCGAATACTCCGGTCATGTCTCGGAGTCGCTCCCGGATGCGTGGACTGTCCGATGCTCGCATGAGCGCTGTGTACACCGACAGCATCCGGGCGTCGGCCTTGCCCAGGACGAAGGCGGCGATTCGCTCACCGAGGGTGTCGAGTGGGCCGTCGAACTGGCCTTCGAAGTAGTCCGCAACCGGCGTGGTTTCCAGGAACAGTGCTTCTTTGGACCCGAAATGCCGGATGACCAGGGCCGGATCGATTCCGGCAACTTTGGCGATGGCGCGAACTGACGTGCCGCCGAACCCGTGCTCGCCGAACAGTTGGAACGCCGCCGCGCGAATCGCCTCGGATGTCGAGGGTTGCTCCTGCTCTGGCGTGTGCCTCGTGGGTGTCACGACATCGACCTCTGTGCTCGCTCGCCGACCGCGTTGTCAACGGCGTTGACTATAACGTGTCAACGGTGTTGACTGTTGAGTCTGTCAACGGTGTTGACAGCTAGATGCGGTTAGTGAAGAGAGCGTGGAATATGACAGATACCGACGTCCGAGTACCCAGCGAAGAAGTTGTCGATCCGCCGACCAATTGGAAGATGGTGGGCAGTGGACTCGCATTTCCGTTGTTCTTCGTCATCATGTTCTGCCTGTGCTACGTCAGCGCCTTCCATTCGCCGACGCCGAATCAGGCGCCGATCGTGGTGGTCGGGTCGCCGTCCGTCACGGCCCCGCTGATCGACGGAATCCAGGCTTCGTCGGGTGACAAGTTCGACATCGTTGCCACAGCCAACGCCGCCGACGCACTCTCTCGGATCGACAACCGCGATGCGATCGGCGCCATCGAGATCGGTGACACCGTGACCGCACATATCGCCACCGGCGCGGGCGCCTCGACGGTTTCCGTGGTGAGCAGCTTGGCGCATTCGGTTGCGGAGCAGACGGGGCAGCAGGTCACGGTGATCGACTCGGCGCCTGTCACGGCGCGCGACTCCTCGACTGTCGGACTCTTCTACTTCCTGATCGTCTGCACCCTCGGTGGCTACCTGACCATCACGGTGCTCAGTCAGGTTGCGCCGAGAATGCGGTTGCGAGAGCAGTATTCGATCCTGGCCGGTGCGGCGATACTCACCCCGCTCATAGCCTTCGGCATCACCAGCATCTTCATGCACGCCTTCGGGGCGTCGTTCGGCCAGATCCTGCAACTGCTGGGAATCTCGATCGTTTACACGTTCACCGTCGGTGCGGTGAGCATCCTGCTCAATCGACTGCTCGGCCAAGCCGCGATCTTCGCGGTGCTGACGGTGCTCGTTTTCATCAACTTCCCGAGTTCGGGTGGTGCCATTCCGGTGTCGTTCCTGCCGGGATTCTGGCAGCACATCCATTCGTTCTGGCTCGGATCGGCAGCCATGGAGCCCATCCGCTCCGTCATCTACTTCAGTGGCAACGGCGCCGGACCGCACCTGCTCGTTCTGGGGATCTGGCTGGTCGCGGCACTCGGCCTGACCGGACTGCTCGCCTCTCGCCAGTCGAAAAAGGCAGCAGCGCACTGAGCGTGGTGGGGCCGGCGATTGCCGACCCCACCCGAACCCTTTAATTCAGCCGTACCGCGTCGGTGCCCGGTCCGTCGAGCATCGCGGACCCCAGCAGGATGTCCGGAATGCCGAACCCGTCGATCAGTGTCTCGACGTGGGGGCGCAGGGTGCGGCAACGCTCGTTGATTCCGCGCGTCACGGCCTTCGAACGCTCCACCGACAGATGCCGGTGCTCCATGAACCAGGCCTTGTCCTCTTCGATCACGGACAGTGCGTAGAGATCGCACACCTCGCCGAAGAGTTCCTTCGCGGTCTCGTCCTCACACGAGTCGATGCCGGCGACGAATGCTTCCAGGATGACGCGCTCGATGTGCGCCTGAGCGGCTTTGAGCACGTGGTCCTGCACGAAGTTGAACGCGTCGAACGGGTTCTCCTCGCGCTTCTGCGCTGCCTGCAATCGCCTTGCCGCAGTGGCGAGTAGGTACTCTTCGCGGTCTTCGAACATCTTCATCTGGGTGCCGCGATTGAAGAGGCTGCCGTCCTCTTCGTTGTCCTGGCGAGTGTCGACGATCGTCTGCAGGATCTGCTGCGCTGCCGTGCGTTTCTTGACCACGTCGGAGACCGTCGTAGCGGCGAAGCGCATCCAGTCGACCGGGCTCATGCCGCGGACTTCGTCGGCGTAGGAGGTGAGGAGTTCTTTTGCGACCAACTGCGTCAGAACGTGGTTGTCACCCTCGAACGTGGTGAAGACGTCGGTGTCCGCCTTGAGTGCGGTGAGGCGGTTCTCGGCGAGATAGCCTGCGCCGCCGCAGGCTTCGCGTGCCTCCTGGATGGCCCGAGTGGCATGCCAGGTGTTGGCGGCCTTGAGTCCGGCGGCGCGACCTTCGAGTTCGCGCTGCTCCTGCGGATCCGGGTCGTCGCTGCTCTGGATGTCGTGCATCGCGGCGACGAGTTCGTTCTGTGCGAACTGCAGAGCGTACGAGCGGGCGATCAACGGCAGCAGACGCTTCTGGTGGACGAGGTAGTCCATGATCAGGACTTCGTCGTCACTCTTCGGAGCACTGAACTGCCTGCGCTGCAGGGCGTATCGACCGGCGATGGCCAATCCGACGCGGGCGGCCGCTGCCGCGGAACCACCGACGGTGACACGTCCACGAACCAGTGTGCCGACCATCGTGAAGAAACGACGGTTCGGGTTCTCGATCGCCGAGCTGTACGTGCCGTCCTCGGCGACGTCGGCGTAACGGTTGAGTAGATTCTCACGCGGGATGCGGACCTGGTCGAAGACGATGCGGCCGTTGTCGACTCCGGGCAGTCCACCCTTGAGCCCGCAGTCGGACGTCGTGACGCCGGGGAGGTCGTTGCCGGCGTCGTCACGAATCGGCACGACAAAGCAGTGGACGCCCTGACTTTCGCCTCCGGTGATCAGCTGTGCGAACACCGCTGCGACGGTGGCGTGCTGGGCAGCGCCGCCGATGTAGTCCTTGCGAGAGGACGGAGTGGGGGAGTTGACGACGAACTCGCCCGTCTCGACGTCGTAGGTCGCCGTGGTTTCGAGTTCCTGGACGTCGCTGCCGTGACCGGTCTCGGTCATCGCAAAGCAACCGAGCAGGTCCAGATCGATCAGCGGCTTGACGTACGCCTGGTGGTGACGCTCGGTGCCGAGGTTTTCGATGGCGCCGCCGAACAGACCCCACTGGACGCCGGCCTTGACCATCAGTGAGAGGTCGGACATCGCGAGCATCTCGATGCTGGTGACGGCGCCACCCGCGTCGCCCGTTCCGCCGTGAGAGACGGCGAAACCGTTTGCGGCGTACCCGAGATCGGCGAGGACCCGCATCTGTTCGAGAGCCTTGGAGCGCGCAATGGCGGTGTTGGGTGTGTAGTGCGGAGCAAAACGTTCGTCGTTCAATTCGCCGCGAACGCGCTCACGCACCTCCCGCCAGCGTCCGTCGAGTGTTGTCCTGAGGTGGTCCGCTGTGGTGGCCATGGAACCGACGATAGCGCGTAGCGCACCGCGGGCAACCCGGTTCGATCCCAACCTCACATTCAGCAGGAGCCCGCGGCACCCGCTTCGATTCCTTGGCGGAAGAGTTCCTTCTCGCTCTCGGACATAGCCTGGTACGAAGGGTCGTTCTCGACGATCTTCAGGAAGTCGGCGCCCGCCGTCTGGGTCGACGTGTCGCCGCTCTGAACACGCTGCTGAACGTAGACGGACACCGCCGAACACCCGCCGAGAAACGCGGGGTCGGTGCTCGTCGCCGCGGTGGTTCGAGCCGAGTCGGTGGCGCTCGGCGGCGACGAAACTGTCGCCTTGTCGTCGTTCGAAGCGTCCGAACCACACGATGTGAGAAGAATCGCAGCCGAGACCATCAGCGTCGTCAACAGTCGCTTCATGCCCGGAATCGTCTCACGCGGGGCCCGGTTCGACCGGAAAACTCGCCTCGAGCACCGAAGTCCTACACCCTGTCGTTGTCAGATTCGACAGAACTGGGACACTGGAAGCCGTGACTGTGTCTTCCGGTGATCCCGACGTGCATGCAACGAACTCCGCTCGGCTCTTCGAACGTGCCGGCAACGTGATTCCGGGTGGCGTCAACTCGCCCGTCCGCGCGTTCGGTTCGGTCGGCGGAACACCGCGATTCATTCGCGAAGCATCCGGCTACACCCTCACCGACGTCGACGGAAACAACTACGTCGACCTGGTGTCGTCCTGGGGTCCGATGATTCTCGGGCACGCTCACCCGGCAGTCGTCGAAGCCGTTCGCGAAGCCGCGCTCGGAGGTCTCTCCTTCGGTGCGCCGACCGAAGGCGAAGTCGCTCTCGCCGAGGAAATCGTCGCCCGCGTCGCGCCCGTGGAAAAGGTTCGCCTGGTCAACTCCGGAACCGAAGCCACGATGAGCGCAGTCCGCCTCGCCCGCGGATTCACCGGGCGGACCAAGATCGTCAAGTTCTCCGGTTGCTACCACGGCCACGTCGACGCCCTTCTCGCCGACGCCGGATCCGGCCTCGCGACGTTCGGGCTGCCGACCTCTCCCGGCGTGACCGGCGCTCAAGCAGAAGACACCATCGTCGTGCGCTACAACGATCTCGACGCGGTGGCCGCGGCCTTCGCGGCCAATCCCGGCGCCATCGCGTGTGTCATCACCGAAGCTGCCGCCGGAAACATGGGCGCCGTCGCACCGCTTCCCGGTTTCAACGAGGGACTGCGTCGTCTCACCCGTGAGCACGGCGCACTCCTGATCATGGACGAGGTGATGACCGGATTCCGCGTCAGTGCCTCGGGTTGGTACGGCATCGACAACGTCGCAGGCGACCTCTACACCTTCGGCAAGGTCATGAGCGGCGGACTGCCCGCCGCAGCATTCGGCGGCCGCGCCGACATCATGGGCCACCTCGCACCGGACGGTCCCGTCTACCAGGCAGGCACCCTCTCGGGTAACCCCGTAGCCGTCGCCGCCGGACTCGCGAGCCTGCGCGCCGCCGACGCCGAGGTGTACGCCAAGCTCGGCCGGAACGCGACCGCCCTCGGCGACCTCATGACCCAAGCACTCACCGCCGAAGGCGTCGAACACCGAGTGCAGTACGCAGGCACCTTGGTGAGCGTGTTCTTCACCGAGAACACGGTGACCAACTACGACGAAGCCAAAGCCGCGCAGACCTGGCGATTCCCCGCCTTCTTCCACGCACTGCTCTCCCGCGGCGTGTACCCGCCGCCGAGCGCGTTCGAAGCGTGGTTCGTCTCCGCAGCACTCGACGATCGAGCCTTCTCGATCATCGCCGACGCCATGCCGCACGCAGCCAAGGCCGCAGCTGCTGCCGTCAAGCCCTGACCAGTTCCCATTCCAGAACACCCGCACGCTTCCGACATCCATCATCTTCAGCGAGGACCCTCGACTGTGACCGACGCCGATCACCCCGACCACACGTCCACCCGCACCATCGTCCACGTCCTGCGCCACGGCGAAGTACACAACCCGCGCGGGATCCTCTACGGACGGCTCCCGGGCTTCCGGTTGTCGGTGGCGGGCGAAGCTCAGGCTCGTGCGGTCGCGTCGGTGCTCGCCGATCACGACATCACCCACGTGGTCGCGTCGCCGCTGCAGCGGGCGCAAGAGACCGCGACTCCGATCGCCGAGGCACACAAGCTCGACATCGTCACGGACGAAAACCTGATCGAGGCAGGCAACGAGTTCGAGGGTCTCAAGGTTGCCGTCGGGGACGGTGCGCTCTCGCGTCCGCGTCACTGGTGGAAACTGCGTGACCCGTTCACCCCGTCCTGGGGCGAGCCCTACCTGCAGATCGCGCATCGCATGCTCGCAGCCGTCAATGCCGCACGCGTCGCGGCAGTCGGACACGAAGCCGTCGTCGTCAGCCATCAGCTCCCGGTCTGGACACTGCGTCGATTCCTGCAGGGCGAGCGTCTCTGGCACGACCCCCGTCACCGTCAGTGTGGACTGGCCTCGTTGACTTCACTGGTCTACGAAGGCGACACCCTGGTCGACATCGTCTACTCCGAACCTGCCGGCGCCTCCGACCCGAGAGTGACAGGAGCATGATTTCGCGCCGCATCGCCGCAGCATTCGCAGCCGCTGCGTCGGCGATGCTTCTTCTCTCGTCCTGCGCGACCGGCGACGACGCCGTCGCACAGGGCGGAACTTTCGACTTCGTCTCACCGGGCGGACAAACCAAGATCTTCTACGATCCGCCGTCCGACCGAGGCACCATCGGCAAGCTCTCCGGGCCCGATCTGATGAACGAAGGTCAGAAGGTCGGTGTCGAGGACTTCGAGGGCAAGGTCGTCGTTCTCAACGTCTGGGGTCAGTGGTGCGGACCGTGCCGCGCCGAAGCCGACGACCTGGAACAGGTCTACGAGCAGACCAAGGATTCGGGCGTGCAGTTCCTCGGCATCAACGTCCGCGACGACACCAAGAACAAAGCGCAGGACTTCGTGGTCGACAACAAGGTCTCGTACCCGTCGATCTACGACCCGTCGATGCGTTCGCTGATCGCCCTCGGTGACGGCTACCCCACGTCGGTCATTCCGACGACGATCGTCCTGGACCGCCAGCATCGCGTCGCCGCGGTGTTCCTCCAAGAACTTCTCGCCGAGGATTTGCTGCCCGTCGTCCAGCGAGTAGCTCAGGAAGACGCGCAGTAAAGATGACAACCACGACCACTACGCTGCTGGCCGGCAGCGACACACTGAGTGCCGGTGTGGGCGAAGCGTTTCAGAACGCGGCGTCGTCCGGTCCGCTTCTGCTCGCCCTCGGCGCCTGTGTGCTCGCCGGTCTGGTGTCGTTCGCTTCACCGTGCGTCGTGCCGCTCGTTCCCGGCTACCTGTCCTACCTGGCCGGCGTCGTCGGTGCCGACGCTCCCGCGATCACCGCCGAAGAAGCGAAGACGCGGACGATCACCCGGAGCAGTCGACTGAGGGTGGCCGGTGCGGCCGGACTGTTCGTCGCGGGCTTCACCGTTGTGTTCGTCCTCGCGACCGCGTCGGTATTCGGCGTGATCTCCACGCTGCTCGTCAACCGCGAGGTCCTGATGCGAGTGGGCGGTGTCGTCACCATCGCAATGGGTCTCGTCTTCATCGGGCTGATTCCGGCGCTGCAGAAGGACGTTCGTTTCGAACCGCGTCGCGTGTCGTCACTGGTGGGTGCGCCGCTGCTCGGGGGAGTGTTCGCTCTGGGCTGGACGCCGTGCCTCGGTCCGACATTGGCAGGCGTGATGTCCGTAGCGGCGGGAACCGACGGGATGACGGCCGCGCGTGGTGTCACGTTGATCGTCGCGTACTGCATCGGACTCGGCCTGCCGTTCATCATCTTGGCGCTGGGATCCGCGCGCGCGCTGACCGGCGTCGGCTGGTTGCGTCGTAATGCACGCACCATTCAAATTTTCGGCGGAATCATGTTGGTGGCAGTGGGGATCGCCCTCGTCACCGGCGCGTGGGACCAGTTCGTCGGCTGGGTTCGCGACGCATTTATCTCGGAGGTGACGCTGCCGATATGACAGCTGACGACAATAACGACCACCCGAAACCCGTGCTGCCGAAGCAGTCGGTGATCGGTCGAGTCGTTGCACTCGGGCGCAACACCTGGCGCGGGCTCACCTCGATGCGGACCGCGCTGGTACTGCTGTTCCTCCTCGCGCTCGCTGCGATCCCCGGCGCCCTGCTGCCACAGCGAACCCTCAACGAGGGCAAGGTCACCGACTACATCGCCGCGCGTCCGACGCTCGGTCCGTGGATGGACCGCCTCGAATTGTTCGACGTGTTCAGCAGTTTCTGGTTCACCGCGATCTACGCATTGCTCTTCATCTCGCTGGTCGGCTGCATCCTGCCGCGTTGCGTGGAGCACGCGAAGGCGCTGCGCACCCGTCCGGTGAATGCGCCGCGCAATCTTGCTCGCCTGCCGCACCACACCACGAGCGTCGTGGACGGCGAGACTCCCGACGAACTTGCTGCCCGGGTGTCGAAAGAACTGCGCGGGTGGCGCGTCGAAACGCGTCGCGGCGATTCGAAATCACGACGCGAAGGCGAGATCACCATCTCGGCGGAGAAGGGATACCTCCGCGAGTTCGGCAACCTCGTGTTCCACCTCTCGCTGGTCGGATTGTTGATCGCGATCGCCGCGGGCAAGTTGTTCGGCTACGAGGGCAATCGCATCGTCATCGCCAACGACGGCCCCGGGTTCTGCACGACCTCGCCGGCAGTGTTCGACTCCTTCGTCGCCGGTCTGAGCCTCGACGGCACCGGCATGACCCCGCTGTGTGTACGTGTGAAGAATTTCCAGGCCGACTACCTCGAGACCGGTCAGGCCGAGATGTTCACCTCGGACATCTCGTACCAGGCAGGCGACGACCTCGAGTCCGATACCTGGCGGGACACGACCATCCAGGTGAACCACCCACTGCGGATCGCCGGCGATCGTGTGTACCTGCAGGGACACGGATATGCGCCGACATTCACCGTCACGTTCCCGAACGGTGAGACCCGCACCGAGACGCTCCAGTGGCGTCCGGACGACGCCACGACGTTCCTGAGCAGTGGCGCGATGCGCTTCGACCCGCCGGGCGGCATGTATCCCGATGCGGACGAGCGTCGGAAGAATCAGATTGCCATCGAAGGATTGTTCGCGCCCACCGCGCTGTTCCACGGCAACCTGCTGTCGTCGAGTTACCCGGCGATGAACGATCCGGCAGTCGCCATCGACATCTACAAGGGCGACACCGGACTCGATACCGGTAACCCGCAATCGCTGTTCGAACTCAACACCGAACTGATCAATCAGGGCCGACTGGTCAAGCAGGATCGAGTCAATCTGTTTCCGGGGGAGAGCGCGACGCTTGCCGATGGAACCCAGGTGCGATTCGATGGTGCCGTCGACTTCGTGAACCTGCAGGTCTCCCACGATCCCGCTCAGGTGTGGGTGTTGGTTTCGGCGTTGACCATGATGGCGGGCCTACTCGTCTCGCTCGTGATCAAGCGTCGCCGCGTCTGGGCACGTATCTATCCAGATGACGAACGACGTACTGTAGTAGAACTTGGTGGGCTTGCCCGCACCGACCACGCAGGCTGGGGCGACGAGTTCGACCGCCTCGCCGACCGCTTGCTGAAAAGCAATCCGACCACCGCGGTGAACCAACCGCACGCGCAGGAGAACGCCCGATGACAACGAACGAGACACTCGCGCAGTACAGCGACTGGGCCTTCAAGTCCGCCTTCACCGTGCTCGTGCTGGCGTTTGTGCTGCTCATCGTGCAGTACGCGTCGGCCAGAGCAAAGGCGGTTCAGGACAAGGAACTGGTCTCCGCCGGCGGTGTCGACGCATCCGTGCCTGGCAGGGTCGCGGAGACTCCGAGCAAGTCGCTCTCGGAACGATTCGGCGGAATGGGCCGAGCTGTCCTGGTCGTCGGAACGGTGCTGATCATCGCGTCGATCGTGCTCCGCGGATTTGCGACGGAACGATTCCCGCTCGGCAACATGTACGAATTCGTGGCGATGGCGTGTGCGGCGTCGTTGCTGGTCGGGCACGTCCTGTTGATCAAGCCGGCGTACCGTCCGATGTGGGTCTTCTTGCTGGTGCCGGTTCTGATCTTGATGTTCCTCGCCGGCACGGTCCTCTACGCCGACGCGGCTCCCGTGGTGCCGGCGCTACGCTCGTACTGGCTTCCGATTCACGTGACGATCGTCAGCGTCGGCTCCGGAATCTTCATGATCGGCGGTATCGCGAGCCTTCTGTTCCTGCTGCGACTGAAGTTCCCGCCCGGTGAGGAAGGCACGAGCATCGGTGGCCGGATCGCAGAGCGACTGCCGGATGCCCAGACTCTCGACCGCTTGGCGTACAAGAGCACGATCATCGCGTTTCCGCTGTTCGGCGCCGGCGTCATCCTCGGTGCCATCTGGGCGGAAGCTGCGTGGGGACGCTTCTGGGGTTGGGATCCGAAGGAGACGATGTCCTTCATCGCCTGGGTGATCTACGCGGCCTACCTGCATGCGAGGGCAACCTCCGGGTGGCGGGAGACGAAGGCCGCCTGGATCAACATCGCCGGTTTTGTTGCGATGCTGTTCAATCTCTTCATCATCAACATGGTCGTCTCCGGCTTGCACTCCTACGCGGGACTCACCTGATCCTCTCGAGGTACCGTGGGTGGCTGCCGACCGGTCTGTAGGTATTACCGGTAGGTACGTCAGGGGCGGGCAACAGTTACGATGCAGCTTGGCGAATTACTAGCTGTCTGGTAGCTGTGGGATCGACGAGGGGGAGCGGCGAGATGGCCGACAAGATTGAAGACGCCGGAGCAGGATTGTGGGAGCCGGTGCGCCCTGCCGAGCCGACGCGGCGCGAGCCGCGCGCATCCGCGCCCGAGCCGTCATCGGACTCGGTTCCCAGCGACGTTCGTAGTCTCTTCGTGGCCCCGGTCGACTCCGGGCCGCTCCAGCAAGTCGCCGGCCAGGCGCCCAGTGCACCCGCCGCTCCGCCGCCGACGACGACCCCAGCGGCTCCGGTACCAGGTCCCAAGACTCCGGTCATCCAGTATCCGGCAGCGCAGCCAGGCCCGATCAACGGCCAGTTCTCGACCTCGCCTGCGATGCCGATGCAGACCTACGAACCTACGAATCGTGGAGGGTCGCTTCCGGATTCACGAACTGGCGTTCCGCAGCCTGTTCAGAATTCGCAGCCTGTTCGGAACTCGCAGCCTGTTCAGAACCTGCATCCTGTTCAGAATTCGCAGCCCGGCCCGACGGCGCATTCATCCGCGAGACCGCTCCAGCAACCGCAGGCACCTTTTTCGCCCGGCGTCCATCCGCCCAATCCCGCGATTCGGCAGTTCGGTCATCCCGGCGCTGCGCCGGTGCCGAACGGCCACACCCTCCAGAATGGTCAGGCCGTGCCGATGGCCCCGCCGACAGTGCCACCTACTCGCGCTCCGATGCCGCAGACCGGACTCACCTCGGCTCCGGACAGTCGCTTCGAGTCCGCTCTCCCGATGACTGCGCAAGATCTCTCGGCTGCGCTCCTCGTCAAGCGGCCTGTCCGGCCTGCGCCGGTGGGCGGCTGGCGCAAGGCGCTGTACACGTTGTCCGGCCGATCGGTGAACCTCGGAAACGGTGCAAAGGAGCAGCACCTCGTCGAGTTGACGCGCCAGATCAACCAGCCGCTGCAGGGCTGCTACAAGGTTGCGGTGCTCAGTCTCAAAGGCGGCGTCGGAAAGACCACGACCACAGCGACACTGGGGTCGATGTTCGGCTCGATCCGCGGCGATCGCGTCGTCGCTGTCGATGCAAACCCCGACCGGGGAACGCTGAGCCAGAAGATCCCGCTCGAAACTCCGGCAACAGTGCGAAACCTGCTGCGCGACGAGAACAGCATCGAGAAGTACAGCGACGTCCGTGGCTACACATCGCAAAATCGACACCGGCTCGAAGTGCTTGCCTCCGACAGCGATCCAGCAGTTTCAGAGGCCTTCAGCGGTGGGGACTACACGCGCACGGTCGACATGCTCGAGAAGTTCTACAGCATAGTTCTGACCGATTGCGGCACCGGATTGATGCACTCGGCGATGCAGGCCATTCTCGAAGGTGCAGATTCGTTGATCGTCGTCAGTTCCGGTTCCGTCGACGGTGCACGTAGCGCCTCCGCAACACTTGACTGGCTCGACGCTCACGGTTACAGCAGGCTGGTCGCCACGTCCGTAGCTGTCATCAACGCGGTACGGCCTCGCTCGGGCAAGGTTGATCTGCCGCGGGTCGTCGAGCACTTCGAGCAGCGCTGTCGAGCGGTGAAACTGATTCCGTTCGATCCGCATTTGGAAGAGGGCGCCGAAATCGATCTGGACCGGCTGCGTCCAGGTACTCGGGAAGCGGTGCTGGAGTTGGCTGCGGTGGTTGCGCAGGACTTTCCGGCCTCCCCGTTCGCGTTGACGGGGCGGTAATCGGATAGCCGGGCGAGCCCGGACGCTACGTCGACGCGTCAGTCGGCGGTACGTCCGGACCTTCCGTGCGCTTGCGTCGTGTTTGCTGGTTCACATTCCACAGGAATTCGGGATCGTCATCCGGCCCGCGTACACCGCTCACCGGGGTGCGCGTCGACGGATCGGGCCCGAATGCCTTCCACATCAGAACGATCAATGTCACCAAACCCACCAACGCCAACAGATACAACACGGCGCACCTCCTCAGGGAACTGAAGTCGAGCCTACTCAGTCTCCGCCCCGCTTCACCAGAAGTGGTGCGGACAAGCGTTTCGGCTCAGTGCGCTAGTGCTGTATCTGTCGGGTACTGCAAGATCTGTCGGGTACTGCAAAGTGCTTCGAAGTGAGCCGAGTTTGCTCAGTTGTTGTCTGCTTCGGTGGTCAGCGAGCGCAGAAGCTGCATGACCTCGGTCTCACGGAATCGACGATGTCCTCCTGGCGTGCGAAGCGAGCCCAGTCGTCCTGCGTGTGCCCAGCGGGTCACGGTCTTGGGATCGACATGAAACAATGCCGCTACCTGTCCGGGCGTCATGAGTGCGTCTGCGGCGGTATTGAAGGTTGGTGCGCTCATTGTGAGGTCCTCCATGTTGATGTCGAACGTTTGACGAACAGTGATTCCGAACCGAGCAGTGATTCCGAACTTTGGTTCCGAACCGGTGTGTCGACCAGTTGCCAAAAACCTGCGTCGAGTTTGTTTCGAAGTCCTTCGCTCACATTCGACCGTTTTCTGAGTGGTAGCGCAATGTTTGCACAGATATAGCCGGGTAGTCGATCTTTCAAGAAAATGTAATGTTTAAGTAAAGGACAAAATGGATATAGCGGGCTCGGTCCCACCCGTATTCGGAATGGGTAACCTGAGAGGGTGAGTCAGTTGTCTGAAAACCCCGAAAATGTTCCTTCTGAGCCGGTCAAGGCCAGTAAACCTTCCGCAAACTCTGGGCAAGCAAAGTCGGCTTCCGGGCCGGTGACCAAGGGTCAACTAGCCCGCGACGTGGTGCTGTACTCGGTCGCTCGGCTGCTGCTTGTCGTCGTGATCGGTGCCGTCATCATCGGTGGCGGAAAGCTCGCCGGCACGGACGTTCCCTTGATCGTCGCGGCGCTGTTCGCAGTTCTGATCGCGCTGCCGCTGTCGTTGCTGCTCTTCGCGAAACTGCGCAAGCGTGTTAATGCGGGCATTGCGGCGGTCGACGCCCAGCGTCGGTCCGATCGTGACGATCTTCGCTCCAAGCTGCGCGGAGACGGGCGGTGACCACGGGGTCGCTCGACGTCGACCGTCGGACCTCACGCCAGTGGGTCGACAACGCGGTGCGGTTGATCGAAGCCGACGCGCAACGCAGCGCGGACACTCACCTGCTGCGCTATCCGCTGCCGAGTAACTGGACCGTCCAGCTTTATCTGAAGGACGAGTCGACCCACATCACGGGGAGTCTCAAGCATCGACTCGCACGGTCGCTTTTCCTCTACGCGATCTGCAACGGCTGGGTTACCGAAGAGACCACTGTCATCGAAGCGTCGTCCGGATCGACGGCTGTCAGCGAGGCGTATTTCGCGAAGTTGCTGGGCCTGGATTTTGTCGCGGTGATGCCCGCGAGCACGAGTCCCGCCAAGATCGCGTTGATCGAGGCGCAGGGGGGACGTTGTCATTTCGTGAGCGATCCGTCGTCGATCTACTCGGAATCGCATCGGCTCGCGAGTGAGTTGAACGGTCACTACATGGACCAGTTCACCCACGCCGAGCGCGCGACGGATTGGCGCGGAAACAACAACATCGCCGAATCGATCTTCACTCAGCTCGAACACGAGGAACATCCGATTCCCGACTGGGTGGTCGTCGGAGCCGGGACGGGCGGAACCGGTGCCACGATCGGCCGCTTTCTTCGTTACCGGAAATTCGACACGGGGCTGTGCGTGGTGGACCCGGAGCACTCCGTGTTTTTCGACGCGTGGCGAGCGAGCGATCCGTCGATCGTCGGTACTCGAGGTTCCCGGATCGAGGGCATCGGCCGTCCGCGCGTCGAACCGTCGTTTGTCGGTCAGGTGGTCGACCGAATGATCAAGGTGCCGGACGCAGGCTCGATCGCGGCCGCACGGCACGCCAGCGCGGCCCTGGGGCGCAAAGTGGGCGGCTCGACGGGGACGAACCTGTGGGGAGCTTTTGCGTTGATTGCCGAAATGATGGCGGCCGGGCGCAGCGGCAGCGTCGTCACCCTCCTGTGCGACGGCGGAGAGCGTTACTCGGGGACGTACTACAACGACGAATGGGTGGCGTCGGAAGGGATCGACCTGCTCGGTCCGACGGCAGTGCTGGACGAGTTCGTCCGTTCGGGTGCGTGGACGGCCAGTTCCTGAATCGCCGGCGCCGGACCGTGTGACGGGCGGCTCATCGTCACCCGCGGCCAGGCGTCCAGCCCGGACGACTGCTCGTCCGTTCTGATGCGTATCAGGCCGGGAGAGAGCGTGTTCTCGGCCAGACGCACGAACCCGAGTCGCTCGTAGTACGGCGCGTTCCACGGAACGTCGACGAACGTCGTCAGAGTCACGAGATCGTGGTGATGGTCCGCCGCCCATTCGGTGACGGCGTCGATCAGCTGAGCTCCGAGGCCTTTGCGGGCATGATCGGGGTGAACGGAGACCTGTTCGATATGCGCACCGCCGTCCACGATCTCGACGAGCGCGTACGCAACGGGTACGTCGTTTGCGTCGGTCTGAACCCAGATGTGCTCGGCTGCGAGAAAATCGTTCAACTCGTCGAGCGTCGGCGGTGGATCGTCTGCGATGGCGTCCATCCCGATGTCTCGGAACGGTTCGCCCGCGGCGATCTCGATCTGTTGCAGTGCGGGTAGGTCGGTGGATATGGCCGAGCGGATCACAGAAACCGTTTTACCTCGAGAGTGGAGTTTCTCCCAGCGCTACGCCTTCTGTAACGCAAACCTACGCAACCGTAGGTTGTGTATCGTTTGGTCAAGGGGCACTTCTCCAGCGAGGGCGGACCATGGGCAATCCTGAAGTTTCACTCGACAATTACGAGGCTGTGTACGAGTACTACCGCAGTCATCAGCAGAACCGATTCGTGGCGAAGCTCGCTTATGCCGCATTGGCGCTGAAGTACCGCCCGCGAGTGAGGTACGCGCCGGGTGCGGAAGCTGCGCTGAAGACTCTGCTGGAACGTAAGACGCAGTTGGTCGTGGCGGTCAATCATCTGACCGAGAGCGACCAGTTCACGCTCGCCGCGACCGCGTGGCGTACTCCGTTGCGTCGAGTGATCGGACGGACCCGGGTCCTCGCCAAAGACGAACTCTTCGTTGATCCTTCACAGCGCAAGAAGGTCGACATGATGGGCAGCATCCCGGTTTTTCGCAGCAAGAACTACGGCCTCCGGGCTGTTTCGGATGCCGGCCGAGTGATGATGGACGTCGCGGCCGAGCGTCTGGGCAACGGGGATTGTCTGGCGATTTTCCCGGAAGGGACGTGCAACACCGAAGATCCGACGCGGTTGCAGCACGTCAACAGTGGAATCGGCCACATCATCGCGCGCGCCGAGAAATTGGGATGCTCACCGGCTCTGGTGTCGATCGGCATCAACTACGGTCCGGTGGCCGGCGACGTCAAGGCTGCGAGTGTCTTTGTCGGAATGCCGGTGACCGAACTTCCGGACAAGCCGATGGATATCGCCCGAACTGTGCAGGCGGATTTGCAGGTGGCAGTGAACGGGGCCGTCGCCGGATACTAGGCGCGCCTGTCAATTTTGGTTGACAGATTCCGGTTGTCAACCTAAATTGACATCATGACCGAAGCAACCTCTCTCGCTGCTGCCGCCGGTAGCCCGGATCCCACCGAGGGATTGCGTGCTGTTCGAGCGCTGCGTCGTCTTCTCGAAAAACTCGAGGCCATTCAGGTCGCCAATGCGCGCCGTCACGGATGGTCCTGGCAGGCGATCGCGGAAGCTCTCGAGGTCAGCCGTCAAGCCGTCCACAAGAAATACGCGTCCGCGCAGTCGGAATCGATGCTGCGTTCACTGCGCGAGAAGGGCAGGTAATTGCCATGTTCGAAAGGTTCTCCGCACAGGCTCGAGGCGTCGTTGTCGATGCTGTCGCCGGCTCCGGTCCTGTCACGCCGATGGAACTTCTGACCGCGCTGCTCACCTCTGATCGGGGCATCGCCACCGAGGTGCTCACCGAGTCTGGTGTCACGCTCGACGTGATCCGCCACGCCGGCGCCGGATCGAACGAAGGTAGCTCCAACAATTTCGACGACGACGCCGAGATACTCAAGTCGATCGGCATCGATCTCGATGCGGTTCGGGAGAGTCTCGAGCAGTCCTTCGGCGAAGGTGTGCTGGACGAGACTCCTGTGCCGGACGGCGTCGACACTTCTCGCAAGAGCCGATTCGGGTTCCCTCGTTCACGATTCGAGAAGGACTCCAAGAAGGTGTTGGAACTCTCGCTCCGTGAAGCGCTCGCGCACAAGGACAATCGAATCGGTGCCGAACACATCCTGCTCGGCATCCTGCGTGTCGCCGACGGGCCTACCCGTCAGGCCCTCGAAACGCAGGTCACGATGTCGGTGATCCGTGAGCGCTTGGAAGCGAAGATGAATCGCGCCGCCTAGATTCGGCACGGCTCCGCATGCACGGGGCGGGATGTGCCAGCATTCAGACATGACATTTCTGGCACGTCTCATCATCAACGGCATAGCCATCTGGCTGGCGTCGGCGTGGGTCACCGGCATCACGATCGCCAACCACGACAACGGCACCTGGGGCACGGTTCTCGTGATCGCGGTGATCGCTTTGATCTTCACGGTGGTCAACGCGTTCATCAAGCCGGTAGTGCAGCTTCTCTCGCTACCGCTGCTCATCCTGACTCTCGGATTGTTCACGCTCGTGATCAACGCCCTTATGCTGATGCTGACGGCGTGGATCTCGTCCGGAACGTCCTACGGCTTGACGGTCGACGGCTTCTGGACGGCAGTCTGGGGCGCGCTGATCATCTCGATCGTGAACTTCCTGCTCAGCGCGTTCGTCCCGGACAACCGTTGAGTCCGTCGACTTTCAGGCGAGACTGAGCGCAACTGCGGTCGCGGCACCCCAGACGAGCATGGCGAGTCCGGTGTCGCGCAACGCGGGGATCAGGGCCATACCCTGCCCGCCCGAACGCAGTGGGGCGTTGGCTCGGATTGCCAGTGGCAACGCCAGCAATCCGAGCAATGCCCACGGAGTACGCAGGATCAGCAGCAGGGTCGCGACGAACGGGACGGCCAGCAGGATCACGTGCAGCGTGCGGGTCCTGGCGTCGCCGAGCCGGACTGCGAGAGTGATCTTTCCGGACTCGGTGTCGGTCGGGATGTCTCGAAGATTGTTGGCAACGAGCACCGCGCTCGAGAACGAACCGATGGCAATCGCGCCGGCCAGCCCGGCCAGATCCACCCGCTCGGCCTGTACGAACTGAGTTCCCAGCACTGCAATCAGTCCGAAGAAGATGAACACGGCGATCTCGCCGAACCCGCTGTATCCGTAAGGCTTCTTGCCGCCGGTGTAGAACCAGGCACCGATGATGCAGAACACGCCGACCGCAACCAGCCACCAGGCTGTGGTCGCCGCCAGAACGAACCCGGCTACCGCGGCAACGGTGAAGCAGCTGATCGCCGCGGCCTTCACAGCTCCGGGACTGACCAACTTCGATCCGACCAAGCGCAGTGGCCCGACGCGGTCGTCGTCCGTTCCGCGGATTCCGTCGGAGTAGTCGTTCGCGAAATTCACCCCGACGATCAAGGCCAAGGAGACGATCAGTGCCAGGAGCGCCTTCCACCACACTGCGAGGTCCAGGGACGCCGCGGCTCCGGTGCCGACCAGCACGGGCGCAATCGCGTTCGGGAGTGTGCGCGGCCTCGCGCCTTCGATCCATTGAGCAGCTGTTGCCATACAACGATCTTTGCACTGTGCAATACGATCGAACGCGGTGGATCAGCACATGACTCGAGACGTGAGTGAGCGCGCCAGGTACGCGCAGTCGGGCGAAGACCTGGCAGACATTGCCTTGCTCGGACCCGTTTCGACCAAAGTGGGCGATCGTCTGGTTCCGTTGCCGGGTCCGCGAGCTCGAACTCTGCTGGTTGCGCTGGCTCGCAATCCGGGTGAGCCACGTACCGCGCAGAGCCTGATCGACGACGTCTGGGGGCTGGAGCCGCCGCGCTCACCGATGAACGCCCTCCACACTCAGGTCTCGCGCCTGCGATCTGCACTCCCGGACGGGGCCCTCGAAGTCACGGCGGCCGGATACCGGCTCACTCTCGCTCGGGAGCGTGTCGACCTGGCCAGGGCAGCGGACGCCGCCCGTGGTCTGCGCACCGTCGGCGCCGACGCGTCCGAAGCGCTCGCAGTCACGACCGCGTCATTGCGCCTGTGGCGCGGTACCCCCGGGAGTGACGTCGTCGGCGACGTTGCAGATCGTCTGGCGCTCGACGCAGGCCGGGTGTACGACGAACTGGAGACGGCGCAGATCGACGCGTTGCTCACATTGGGGGAGTACGCGGCAGCCATTCCCCTGGTGCGCGGACGCCATCTGGCGAGCCCATTCGACGACACAGCGGCCGAGGCGTTGATGCGTGCGCTCGCCGGAGCAGGCCGAGTCAACGAGGCACTCGAAGTGTTCGCGGAGTTCCGCAACCACCTCGCCAATCGCCTGGGCGCTGATCCGTCACCCGCACTGGTGACTCTCAACGCGGAACTTCTCGGGGCACCTGCGGCTACACCGCGGGCCGCCCGTGCGATCGGTCTGCGCGCTGCCCCCAACACCTTGCTCGGTCGCGACAACGACATCGACCAGATCGAATCCTTGCTCGCCCGCTCCCGCGTCGTCACCATTCTCGGACCTGGTGGCGCCGGAAAGACCCGTCTCGCACACGAATTGGGCCTGCGCGGATCCGTGAACCAGCCGGGCGTCTCGGTGGTCCTCGTGGAGTTGGCGTCGTTGCGCAGCAGCGAAGATGTCATCGCGGCCATCGGAGGCACCCTCGGAATCAGCGAATCCGATCTGGCGCCAGGCAAATTGACCGTCGGCCGAACGCATTCGGCGAGAGAGCGACTCAAAGAGGCGCTGTCCGCCGGTCCGATGTTGCTCATCCTCGACAATTGTGAGCACGTGATCGGCGCGTGTTCGGAGATCGTGGCCGAGATGATCGCGGCCGGTCGTCAGCTGACGGTTCTGACCACCAGTCGTTCTCCGCTCATGATCAGTGCCGAGGCGGTGTACCCGTTGCCGCCGTTGGCGATCGACGACGGAAGCGGCTCGGCAGTCGAACTCTTCTCGGCGAGAGCCCGTGCGGTGCGGCCCTCCGTTCATCTGGACGTCGACGCGGTAGTCAAGCTGTGTACGACGCTCGACGGACTCCCGCTGGCGATCGAGCTCGCTGCCGCTCGGGTCCGTACCATGAGCGTCGACGAAATCGGTTCGAGACTGCGAGACAGGTTCGCGTTGTTGCGCTCCGATGATCCGACGTCTCCGGATCGGCATCGCACCCTGCACGCGGTGATCGACTGGAGCTGGAATCTGTTGGGCAGCGGGGATCAGATTGCGTTGCGTCGATTGTGCCGATTCCCGGCCGGCTTCACCCTTTCTTCGGCGCAGGCCGTTGCCGGGTGGGGCGAGTTGACCGATGTGGCAAGTGCCGTCGAAGCGCTGGTGAATCAGTCACTTCTTTCCGTCAGCGACGGGCAGGGAGATCTTCGGTACTACATGCTCGAGACTGTCCGTGAATACGGCGAGGAGCAACTCGCCGCGTCCGGGGAGGGACCGGAAGTGATTCGGCGCCTCGACGACTGGGCGATTGCGATCGCCGAGGATGCCGTCGTGCGTGCACGGACGGATCAGCTCCGTCTGATTGCCGACCTCGACGCCGAGCACGACAACCTTCTGGCTGTACTTCGCTGGGCCGTGGAACGCGGCGACGCGGTGACCGTAGCCAACGTCTTCCCCGTCCTTGCGATTCTGTGGGCCGTACGAGGATCGAACTCGGAAATTTCGAACTGGGCGTCGAAGATCGTCGGGGCGACCGCGGACAACGATCTGCGCGACGTGAATGCAGAACTGGTGGGCGCTACGTTCATCCTGGTGGCGATGCATCTCTTCTTCGGAGAGGCCGATCGAAACCATGCCCGTGCGCGGATCCGACTTCGAAAGCTGTTGCGTGAGCGCGATGATCTCGGTCCGTTGTTCGCATTTCTGATCAAGCTGACCACGAGTGGGATCGCAAACCACAAACTTGCGCGGTTGGTGGCCGAAGGCGTTCGCAGTTCCGATCCCGAGACCCGAATGGCGGCGCTGTCCGCGCGTTCGAACATGCGGGAGAACATCGGAGATCTGCGCGGTGCGTTGCTGGACGGGGAGACTCTGTTCGACTACGCCACCAGCATCGGTGACGAGTGGGGTCTGGCGATGGCGGCCCAACATGTCGGGTCGGTTCACAGCCAATCCGCCCGCTATGGCGAGGCCATCGAGTTCTACGCGATCGCGGCGGCGTCGATGGAACGCCTCGGTGCGCGTGACGAGGCGATGCAGCTCATCTGCTTTCAAGCCGGAGCAATGATCGCGGCCGGTGACACCGCTGGTGGTCGGGTGCTTCTCGATCGTGCACGTCCGGCATTGGCGCATTCGGGTGGGACCGGGGCCATCGAAACCGATCAACGGCGCGCGGCGCTCATAGCGAGTATCGCCGAGGCGGATCTCGCGGACGGCCGTATCGACGAGGGCTTGGCTCGGTATCGAGAAGCGCTGGAGCTGTTGGGTTCTGCGATCGAGAACATCTTCGGTGATCCCTTCGTCGTTCTGCTCGGTGCCGCGGCTGTGTGCGCTCACGCAGTTCACGGCCGGCACGAACTGGTGGCGGGCCGCGTTCTGCAGATGAAGGAGTCGAGTGCTCTCAAGCTCGATCCCAACGGTTACGCGGACCTGCCGCTCGCGGGTTCGTTGGCGTCGGCGATCGGGTCGTTCGATCTTGTCACGGGCAACATCGAACGCGGAGTCGAACTGATGGCTTTGTCGTTGAAAATGCCGGGGAGACAAGACTTCGTCTCGCTCCATCACGCGCGCCTCTCCGACTTCGCGGTTGGTCTGGTCGGAGCCGACAGGTGGTCTGTGGAAACCGAGAAGGTATCGGGTTACTCACGCAGAGCGGTCCGCGAAGCAGTGTTGGCTGCGCTTCGCGGACCGGTGCTGGACTAGGTCTGGACGATGGTGCGGGACTTATGTCTTGCGCATGTACATCCGCACGGTCAAAGGTGCCATGACGGCAACGATCACCGCGGCGCCCACCAGCGACCACACGACGTGGATACCGAAGTGGCCGTCGTTGGCCAGCTCGCGAACCGCGGTCACCAGGTGTGAGACCGGATTGACGTTCACGAACTTCTGAAGCCAACTCGGCATGGTGGCAGGATCGACGAACGCATTCGACAGGAACGTCAGCGGGAACAGCACGAGCATCGAAACACCCTGCACCGTGGACGCTTTGTTCATCAGCACGCCCATGAGAGCGAAGATCCAGCTGATGGAGAACGCGCACACCATGACCAGGATCGCGGCAGACAGAATGCCGACCACGCCGCCTGCGGGGCGGTAACCCATCGCGAAACCGACGATGAACGTGATGGTCGTGGCGATGCCGTAGCGCACGACGTCGGCGAGCAATGCACCGGACAGCGGGGCGATACGAGCGATGGGAAGGGACTTGAAGCGGTCGAACACGCCCTTGTCCATGTCCTCACGAAGCTGAGTGCCCGTGACGATGGAACCGGTGATGACGGTCTGGACGAGGATGCCGGGGATGATCGTCGGCAGATATGCCGTCACGTCACCGGCGATCGCGCCGCCGAAGATGTAGGTGAACATCAACGTGAAGATGATCGGCTGGATGACGACGTCGAACAGTTGCTCGGGGTTGTGCTTGATCTTGAGAATTCCGCGGTACGCCATCGTGAACGTGTTCGCGAAGCTCTGCTGCAGGCTGATGCGGCGGGGTGCGGCATCCGGCTGGGCTATCGGCGACCGGGGTTTGGTGAGAGTGGTTGTCATGCGACGCTCCGATCGGAGTCGTTGTCGGACTGGGCGTCGTTGCGACCACCGTCTTCGGGCTGGTGCCCGGTGATGGTCAGGAACACTTCGTCCAGGCTGGGTTTCTGTACGTTGATTTCGTCGACGGCGATACCTTGCTCACGCAGACGGATCAACAGGTCCGCCGTGATCGACGGGTCGCTCAGCGGGGCGGTGATCCGCCCGACCTCGGGAGTGACACCCACCTCGACGCTCAGCGCAGCGGCGATGAGCGAGCGAGCCTCCTCGGTGCGATCACGATCGACCAGCTTGAGTTGGAGCGAGGAGATCCCGACCGAAGCCTTGAGTTCGTCGGCGGTGCCGTTGGCGATCACGCGGCCGCGGTCGATCACCGCGATGCGATCGGCCAGTTGATCGGCTTCGTCGAGGTACTGCGTGGTGAGCAACACCGTCGAACCCTCGGCGACGAGTCGCCGGATGGTCACCCACATCTGGGCGCGGGTGCGCGGATCGAGGCCGGTGGTGGGCTCGTCGAGAAACAGCAGCGGCGGGCGCGCGATCAGGCTTGCCGCCAGATCCAGGCGTCGACGCATGCCACCGGAGAAGTTCTTCAGCGGTTTGGTCGCGGCCTCGACCAGATCGAACTCCTCGAGGAGTTCCAGGGACTTGGTGCGCGCATCGCGGCGGCTCAGGCCGAGCAGCCGCGAGAAGATCACGAGGTTCTCGGTCGCCGTCAGATCCTCGTCGACGGAGGCGTACTGACCGGTGACGCCGATCAGGGATCGGACCGCGGTGGGTTCACGGCTGACGTCGTGGCCGAAGATGCGCGCCTCACCGCCGTCGGGGCGCAGGAGAGTGGCGAGCATGCGGACGGTGGTGGTCTTGCCGGCGCCGTTCGGCCCGAGGACGCCGAACACCGAGCCGGTGGGGACGGTGAGGCTGACGCCGTCGACCGCGCGGTGCTCGCCGAACTTCTTGACGAGTCCGTCGGCCTCGATGGCAAGAGGCGAAGCTGTGTGGTTCATGGGATGAAGCTTGGCAGACCGATCTTGCATGGACCTTGCGTGGAACTTGCGGTTACTTGCACAGCGCGCGAGGTCGGTGCTGCGGCTGCTAGCTGAACCGAGCCACCAGGGCGGCGCGGTCGAGCTTGCCCGGTCCGCGCAGGGGGAGCGCGTCCAGGACGAAGAGTTCCCGCGGCGCTGCGGTGACGTCGAGTGTCCGCTGAGCATGTGCGCGTAGTTCGTCGAGCGTCGGAGCTTCGCCCTCGGGTACGACGACGGCCACCACCCGCTGCCCCAGCCGCGGGTCCTCGATGCCGATCACCGCGCACTCGCGAACGGCGGGGTGATCGGCCAGCGCGGCCTCGACCACCTGCGGTACGACGGTCAGCCCGCCGGTGGAGATTGCCTCGTCCAACCGGCCGCTGATGCGAAGGACCCCGTCGACCACTGATCCGGCGTCGTCGGTCCGGAACCATCCGGGTTCGGCGAAAGCGGGGTGGTCGGGAAGCCCGCGGTACCCGGACGCGAGCATCGGACCGCCCAGCAGTACTCGCCCGTCGTCGATACGAATCTGTGCTCCGGACAACGGGATTCCGTCGTAGACGCAACCGCCGGACGTTTCGCTCATCCCGTAGGTGCGGACGACGGTGATGCCCGCTTCGGTGGCCTGCGCGAGTACCGGTGCGGGAGTAGCAGCGCCGCCGAGCAGAACCGCGTCGAGCGAAGCCAGAGCCTCGACCGCGGAGCGATCACCGAGTGCCTTGACCAACTGCGTCGGCACCAACGAGGTGTAGCGGCGCGGTCCGCTCATCGCGGCGACAGCGCCCGGCAATGCGGCAGGGTCGAAACCCGCACTGACGTCGACGATCACCGGTCGTGTTTCGGCGAGGACACTGCGCAACAGAACTTGCATCCCGGCGATGTGGTGCGGGGGGAGAACCAGCAACCAGGATCCGGTGCCGCCGAGGCGTTCATGGGTCGCGTCGCCGCTGGCTCGCAGTGCGCTCGCGGTGAGCATCGCGCCCTTCGGGGTTCCGGTGGTCCCCGACGTGGCGACCACCAGCGAGATGCCGTCGTCGATGGGCTGATCGGGGTGCAGAGCGTCGCTCAGTCGGGCCGTCTCGCGTGCGTCGGCCGCAGGGACGGGAAGCACGGCGTCGTGCACGCCGTCCAGGATCTGCGCGATGGCAGGCAGTACCTCGAAGACCGCCTCACCCTGTGGAACAGCCAGTGTGCGAAGAACGTTCACCGGACGTCCGGTCCAGCCAGCGGCCAACCACCGGCAGCCAGATGGCTTCGTACGCGGTCGACGTCGGTTTCGAGTGGCATCTCGTTGGTGATCTTCGTGATGAGGACCTGGATGTCGGTCTTCTCGATGGGTAGATCGCCGTCCTCGATCAACGCGTCGGCGACGGCGTCGACCTCGGTTTCGGAGAGTCTGCGAGTGAGGAGCGCGAAAAGTGGGATGTAGTCCTGCTCGGGGACGCCATTGGGATAGCCGGCCCGCAACCAGCCGACTATCGACGTGAGGAAGGGCGGAAGGGCCATGACGTCAGCTCACGTCTCGAACTTCGTTGTCGGTGTCCACGTCTTCGATGACCGGCCACCCACCTGCGCGCAGCCTTTCGGTGACACGATCGACGTCGTCCTCGGACGGCTCCTCGTTGAGGATTCCCTCGATGATGGCGCGGATGGTGTCGTAGTCGACGTGGCGGTCCGGCACTTCGTGTGCCGACTCGATGGACATCGAAACGACCTGCTCGATCTCCTCGTCGGTCAGACGACGACGGAGAACGGCGAGCAGCGCAAAATGATCCTTGTCCGGGATGCCCTCGGGATACCCGGCACGCAGCCAGTCGAGCACGCTGCGCAATGAATACTTGCTCAAATCCTCGGCCTCATTTTCGTTTCGGTGGTTTCAGTGGTGCGCCGCGACGACCACTCAGAAGACGTGGATTCCGAACGTGCTGGCCAAGAAGTTCTTCATCAACAACAGAATTCCGGCGAAGATCGTGACGAGCACGACCGCAAAACAGAGGTACGCACCCATTTTACCCAGGGTGGACGGTCCTTCGGTGCCGTCGGCGTTCGGCAGACTCAGCGACTTGAGGCCGAAGGCGAAGATCGCCGGCAGTCCGGCTCCGAAGAGCAGTCCGACTGCCACTACCTGCCAGAGCGAATCGAGGGTATCGGTGAGTAGATGCATTCTCTTGCGCCCCTTTCAGGAGTTGCGAGTGGGTTCGGTGGACGGAGTGGGATCAGCAGTCGGAATCTCGCGAGCCGTCGCATCCGGATTCTCGTCCCATTCGGCGGTCACGTTGGCGGCGTCTACGGGTTCCTTACGCGAACGCAGGTACATGAAGATCGCGAACGCGATGAGGGCAGCGAAGACGACGAGCACGCCGGCCAGGCCGCCGATCAGATGCGCGAGTGCCCAGCAGATGGCGCCGACCACTGCGGCCGACGGCAAGGTGATCAACCAGGCGGCGGCCATCCGGCCTGCGACGCCCCAGCGGACCTCGGCGCCCTTGCGCCCGATGCCGGTACCGAGGATCGATCCGGTGGCGACGTGGGTGGTCGAGAGGGGGAGTCCGAGGTGGCTCGACGTGAGAATGATGGCGGCGGACGACGCTTCGGCTGCCAGACCCTGCGGCGCGGCGATCTCGACAAGGCCCTTGCCCAGGGTGCGGATGATGCGCCAACCGCCCAGGTAGGTGCCGAGAGCGATCGCGACGGCACAGGTGAACTTCACCCAGAACGGCATCTCGGTCTCGGCGGTGATGGTGCCGTGAGCGACCAGGGCCAAAAAGATGACGCCCATAGTCTTCTGGGCGTCATTGGTGCCGTGCGCAAGTGAGATCAATGAGGCGGTGCCGATCTGGCCGAAACGGAAACCGCGCTCACGCTCGTCTTCCTTGACGGATGCGGTGATTCGGTACACGAGCTTGGTACCGACGCCTGCGACCAGGGCCGCGACGACCGGCGCGAGGATCGCGGGGACGACGACCTTGGTCAGAACTCCACCCCACTCGACGCCGCCCATACCGATGGAGGCGATTGCGGCGCCGATCAATCCGCCGAACAGTGCGTGTGAGGAGCTCGACGGCAATCCGAGCAGCCAGGTCGCCAGATTCCAGATGATTCCGCCGACGAGACCGGCGAAGACGATCAGCAGCAGATCCTGCCCACTGACCGCGCCGAGGTTGACGACGCCTTTGGCCACGGTCGCAGCGACCTCGACGGACAGGAACGCACCGACCAGGTTCAGGATCGCGGAAAGTGTGACCGCAACTTTGGGCTTGAGTGCTCCGGTCGCGATGGAGGTGGCCATTGCGTTACCGGTGTCGTGAAAACCATTCGTGAAATCGAACGCGAGGGCGGTGACAACTACCACCAGGAGGATTACGAGCTCTGCGGTCACAACGTGAATTGTGCGTATCGAACGCGTAAAAGTACAGCGAACGGGATGCGAACAGGGGCTCCGCGGAGTACGTCCCCGCGCGTGGGCTGCGGCGCTGCCGTTCGCGATGTGTTCAGCGCCACGAAATCGGAACCCTGTGTGGGACCTCACTTTTTGGTCTCACTCACCGGGAAGGCACATTCGGACCGTTTTAAACGCTGATTACCTACGGGCACCGAGCGCACCGGAACAGGGGTTTCACCCCTGTTTCTCGGTGTCTGTCAGTGAGAAGGAGAGCTCCGACCGTGAAGCCCAACAAGTCCACGAAGCTGATCGTGGCACTCGCCGCGACCGCCGTTCTGGCGTCAGCCTGCGCATCGAATCGTGGTGACGATCCCTACGCCGTCGCTGTCGGCGGACCCGGCGTCAGCGCAGACCTTGCGTCGAGCACATCCGACGCGAAGTTCGGCACCCTCGATTCGCCCTGTGGTGAAGGCGACGCCACCGGCGCAACCGATCAAGGCGTCAGCGACACCGAGATCAAGATCGGGTTCGGTGACGACCGCGGTTATGTGAAGTCTCCTGGGCTGAACAAGGAAATGAGCGATGCGGTGAACGCGCTCATCTCTTGGTGCAACGATCAGGGCGGCATCAACGGCCGCAAGGTTGTCGGTACCGACTACGACGCCGCGATGACGCAGGCCAACTCGGTCATGCAGGAAGCGTGCGCGAGCCAGTTCATGATGGTCGGCTACGGCTTCGCGATGGATCAGACCGCCGAGCAGACGCGTGTCGCGTGCAACCTGGTGTCCGTGCCAGGCTTCACCGTGTCACCCGACGCAGCCAACGGACCGATGACATTCCAGGGTGTCCCGTTCCCGGTCGACTACGCGAACGGTTCGCAGTGGTTCCAGATGGCCGAGATGCACCCCGATCTGGTGAACGACTTCGACGTCGTCAACAGCACGATGCCCACGATCATCAGCTCCACCACGAAGATTCGCTCGATCGCCGAGGCTGCGGGCTTCAAGCTCAAGGATTGCGGCGTCACACTCAACTACGAGGGGGAATCGAGCTATGTGCCGTTCGCCGAGAAGTACAAGGAGTGCGGCGCGAAGGGGATCTGGACGTCACGATCGGCAAGCCCGTCGGAGCTGAACTTCGTGAAGGCCCTCGACCAGGTCGGGATCGATCCCGTCTTCTTCGGTGAAGCCACCTGGTACGGCGCGACCGTCTCCGATTGGAACAAGGACACCGGACTGCTCGACAACCTCAACGCGGGCATGACCTTCCAGATGCTCGAGAACGCGGACAAGGTGCCCGCAGTGAAGAAGTACGTGGATCTGGTCTCCGAGCAGGGTGGCAAGACCGCGCTCCTCGGTATGCAGGCGGCGTCGTCGTTCCTACTGTGGGCGGCCGCCGCGGACGAGTGCGGTAGCGATCTGACGCGTCAGTGCATGGTGAACGAACTCTCGAACATTCACGAGTGGGACGGCGGCGGATTGCATGCCGTCACCGATCCCGGCAAGAACATGCCGGCCACCTGCGGACTCATGACCTCGCTGAAGGGCAGTACCTACTCGCAGGCGTTCCCGTCCACCGCGGGCGAATTCAAGTGTGACCCCAAGTACCTCGTCGCGACCGACAAGAGCACCTGGGGAACCGAACTCGGCGCTGACCGCGTGTCGACGAAGTACCAGAACGCCAACGTCATCAAGCCGCAGTCCTGATTCTTCCGACTCGGGCGGCGAGCGCCAACCGCCGCCCGAGTCCCTAACGAGGGTTCAGCCATGAACACTTTTGTCACTTTCACGATCCTGGGCCTGGTCCTGGGGTCCGTGTACGCGATCGCCGCCTCCGGGCTGGTACTCACGTACAACACGTCAGGCATCTTCAACTTCGCGCACGGTGCACAGGCAATGCTCGGTGCGTTCATCTACTGGCAGTTGCGCTACGGCTGGGAACTTCCCACTTTCGTCGCCTTGCTGGTTTCACTCGTCCTGGTCGGGCCACTGATGGGCCTCGGCCTCTACGTCCTGATCATGAAGGGTCTGCGCGATACCGCCGAGGTCACCAAAATCGTTGTGACGGTCTCGATCCTGCTCGGAATGCTCTCGATCTCGCACTGGTTCTGGCACCCCGAGACCGCTCGGACGATGCAGATGTTCTTCGGCGACCAGTCCAAGATCACGGTGTTCGGCGCGAGCATCCGCTACCACGAGTTGATCTGCATCCTCGTTGCGATCGCCATCGCCGTCGGCCTGCGCATCCTGTTCACGCGCACCCGCGCCGGTGTCGCGATGCGCGGCGTCGTCGACGATCCGGAACTGTTGCGCCTCAACGGCCACAATCCGGAGCGTCTTGCGGCCCTGTCCTGGGCGATGGGTTCGACGCTCGCAGTCCTGGCCGGCATCCTGATCACCCCGATCAGTGGCGGCACACTCGAGGCGAACATGTTGACACTCTTGGTGATCGACGCGTTTGCCGCGGCCATGTTCGGCCGGTTGCGCAGCATTCCGCGCACGTTCGTCGGCGCCGTGGTCCTCGGGCTTGCCGGTACGTACGTATTGGCGTACTTCCCGACGAGTTGGAGTTGGACGTCGAATTTCCGTGTCTCCCTGCCGATGATCGCGCTGTTCGTGGTGCTGATCGTGCTCCCACAGGACCGGTTGCGTGGAGCGGTCACCCGTACTCGCGAGCGTTACCACGTGCCGAGCGTGCGCAAGGCCGTCGTCTGGGGCTTGGCACTGATCGTCATCGTCTACCTGATCCGTCTGCTGATGGTGACGTCCGCCGTCACCACACTGACCATCGGAATGACTTTCGCGATCATCGCGCTCTCGCTCACACTCCTCACCGGTTACGCGGGTGAATTGAACTTGGCGCCGGTGTCTTTCGGCGCTATCGCTACCATCGTGGCCTTCCACTTCGGGATCTCCGGTTCCGGGTTGGCTGCGCACCTCAACCTGTGGGGCATCGTCGTCGGAGTCCTCGTCACCGCCGTGATCGGTGGCCTCGTCGCCCTACCGGCGCTGCGGCTGAGGGGGCTGTATCTCGCGCTGGCAACCATGGCCTTCGGAGTGTTCCTCTCCAACATGGTTCTTCGTGACACCACCGAACACGAGATGTTCGGCATGAAGTACTCGCTGTTCAAGGACGGGAACATCGCCCTCCCTCCGCTGAAGATCGGTCCGCTCGATCTGAGCAACGAGACGGTGTTCCTGATGACCGTGACCGCGCTGTTCTCGATACTCGGCGTCGGCGTCATCGCGTTGCGTAACAGCGGCTACGGGCGCCGACTCGCGGCGATGAAGGACAGCCCGGCCGGTTCGGCCATGCTCGGACAGAGCCTGGTTCGGCTCAAGCTGAGCGTCTTCATGATCTCTTCGGGGATCGCCGGTCTCGGCGGCATTCTGATGTCGAGCGCCATGGGGTCCGTCTCGGGCGAGAGCTTTGCCATCATGGTCAGCCTCTCGCTGCTCATGCTGACCGTCGTCGCGGGTATCGGATACGTCACCGGCGCCCTGTTCGGTGGACTGATGGCCGGAATCGGGTTTGCGGTCATCATGGTCTCGTTCACCAATCTGGCTTCGGCGCAACCGGAGTTGGAGGGAATGTGGCTGCTCTTCGGCAACATCGCGGCAGTCAGCCCGGCACTGATCGGCATCGGCGTCGGCGCGAACCCCAGCGGAACGGTCCACAGCGTGATCGAGGGCTACCGACGGCTCGCCGGTGCCAAGCCTGTTCTGATCGGCGGCGCCGCAGTCGTTCTGCTGACCTACGTCCTTGCGCTGACCGGTGTACTCGGCAACTGGTGGTTCGCGTCCATCACGATCGCGGTGGTGTTCATGCTGCCGGTGATCGGTGAGATGGTCATGCCCAGCGCGGTTCTCACTCCGGAGGAACTGGCCGCCAAAGCGACAGTCGTTCCCGAGGACATCGGGATCGATGTCCCTTACAGCCCCGAGATCCGTGACGAGATCGACCGCGAACTGGGGATTCCTCAGTACCAGGGTGGCTCGCCGAAGGAGTTGACCGTCCATGTCTGATACACCACTTCTCGAAACGCGCGGTGTGAGCGTTCGTTTCGGTGGACACGTCGCGGTCAAGGACGTTTCGCTCACCGTGCAACCCGGAACGGTGACGGGACTCATCGGACCGAATGGTGCGGGCAAGACGACGCTCTTCAACACCATCACCGGGCTGCAGAAACCCACGTCCGGTCAGGTGTTCCTCGGCGGCGTCGACGTGACGAAGCTACCGCCGCACAAGCGGGCAGGTCGCGGGCTTGCACGTACCTTCCAGCGGCTCGAACTGTTCGTCTCGCTCTCGGTGCGTGACAACCTGCGCGTCGCCGGAGACATCCACAAGGCGAACGGCCGCAACAAGATCGACGTGGACAGCGAGACGGATCGTCTGCTGGAGCTGACCGGGCTGACGGATGTCGCGGACAAGGACGTCGCGGACATCCCCACCGGACGCGCCCGCGTCGTCGAAGTTGCACGGGCGCTCATGACCGACCCGCGAGTGCTGCTGCTCGACGAACCGGCCTCGGGTCAGACCGAGCAGGAAACCGAGGTCTTTGCCGAGATGCTCACCGAACTTGCTGCGGGTGGACTCGGAATCTGTCTGGTGGAGCACGACATTCCGCTGGTGATGAAAGTGTGCTCGACCATCCACGTGCTCGACTACGGCGCAGTCCTCGCCTCGGGTGATCCGGAGAAGATCCGGACGGATCCGGAAGTGATCGCGGCCTACATCGGGACCGAGGAGGAGGCGGTATGACGTCACCGAAAATTGGCGAGGCGAAAATCGACGAGGGTATACGCAGCCCCGACCGCGCCGAACCGTTGCTCGAACTGTCCGGTGTCCGCGCCGGTTACGGATCCATCGAAGTTCTGCACGGGGTGGACCTGATTCTGGAACCGGGCGCCGTGGTGGCGCTACTCGGACCCAACGGTGGCGGCAAGACGTCGACGCTCAAGATCTGCTCGGGCGTCCTTCCGGTCACCCGCGGCGAGTTCCGGCTCGCGGGCCAGGTCGTGAACGGAGTCGAGCCTTCGGAGTTGGCTCGGCTGGGGGTCTGCTCCATCCCCGAAGGACGCGGGATCTTCGCCAACCTCACTGTGCGGGAAAACCTGTGGATCGCCACCGGAACGGGCGTCGGGCTGGCCGAACTCGAAGAGGTTGCGTACGGCAGGTTCCCGATCCTGGGGGAGCGGCGCGGACAGTTGGCCGGATCGATGTCCGGTGGTGAGCAGCAGATGCTGGCGCTGTCACGGGCACTCGGCACTCACCCGACGGTGCTCCTGCTCGACGAGCTGTCGATGGGTCTCGCACCTCGAATCGTCTCGCAGATGTACGACGTCGTCGGCTCGCTTGCAGCCGAAGGCATTTCCATTCTCGTCGCCGAGCAGTTCGCACGAGCGGTGCTGCCCATCGCGACCTCGGCCGCACTGATGTTGCAGGGACGCGTCGTCAAGACCGGCGATCCACACGACATCGAAAACGAACTTTCTACCAGTTATCTAGGAGGATGACGATGACTACTCTCGCCGAAGATCGCCGTGAGGAATTCAAGAAGAACATCGCAGAGTTGAAGCTGGACAAGAAGCAGGCAGGCGGCGACGCGGCGACGCGCATCGCGGGCCTGGTGCTCATGGTCGTCGGAGTGGTCGGCGCCTTCGTCGTCTACATCTCTTCGCTGACGCTCTCGGACCTGCGGGATCTGGTGTCGTACCAGATCCTCACCGTGGTTTTCCTCGCCCTGACAGTGGTCGGTGCCGCACTCTTCCTGGCCGCATCGGTGGCAAAGGTGCTGCGGCTGTGGTTGGTTCGCCAACTGCTCGAGGGCCAGGCACAGACAGATCAGATCTCTCAGGCGCTGAGCACGCGCAACTGATCTTTGTGAAGAACCGAAAGATGCCCGCCACGAAAGTCGTGGCGGGCATCTGTCATTGCTCGGCTACAGCGGTGTCTCGGCTACAGCGGTGTCTCGACTACGCGGACGGTGGCCGGGAATCGCGTCGGATGGGATGGTCCTCCGGGATCTGCACCATCACGATCGGTGTCCCGTCCGGGTCGGCGATCCACATCTCGTGTAGACCCCACGGTTCCTGTCTTGCCTCGCGCGCGATCTTGACCCCGGCGAGAACCAGTTCGGTCTGAACGGCAGTGAGGTCCCGGACCTGCAGCCAGATCGCGCCGCGAAAGCCGCCCTCGCCGGTGCCGCCGTGCGCAGCGACTTCGATCAGCCCTTGGCCGGCGAAGAAGACTGTGCCGCCGGGATATTCACGAGCGATCGCCAGACCGAGGGTGTCTCGGTAGAAGCTCAGCGTTCGTTCGTACTCGCTCGGGCGCAATATCGTCCGACTGCTCAGAATCTCCACGTCCGACCTCCCTCTCGCACCTACTGTGTCAGAAATACCAGGGATATGGTGACCAGTCGGGATCACGCTTTTCGAGGAACGAGTCACGACCCTCGACGGCCTCGTCGGTCATGTACGCCAAACGTGTTGCCTCACCGGCGAACAGCTGCTGGCCGACCAACCCGTCGTCCTGCAGGTTGAACGCGTACTTGAGCATCCGCTGTGCCTGCGGCGACTTGCCGTTGATCTTGCCGGCCCAGTCGATCGCGACGTTTTCGAGTTCAGCGTGGTCGACAACCTTGTTGACCGCGCCCATCTGATGCATTTCCTCGGCGGTGTACGTCTCACCCAGGAAGAAGATCTCGCGAGCGAACTTCTGGCCCACCATCTTTGCCAGATAGGCGCTGCCGTAGCCGCCGTCGAAGCTTCCGACGTCGGCGTCGGTCTGCTTGAACCGTGCGTGCTCGCGGCTGGCGAGCGTCAGGTCGCACACCACGTGCAGGCTGTGGCCGCCGCCCGCAGCCCAGCCGTTGACCAGGCAGATCACGACCTTCGGCATGAAGCGGATCAAGCGCTGGACCTCGAGGATGTGCAGGCGCCCGGCGCGTGCTTTGTCGACGGTGTCCGCCGTTTCACCTTCGGCGTACTGGTAGCCGCTGCGACCACGGATGCGCTGGTCTCCGCCGGAGCAGAACGCCCAACCGCCGTCCTTCTCGCTCGGTCCGTTGCCGGTCAGGAGCACCGCTCCCACGTCGGAGGTCATCCGGGCGTGATCGAGCGCGCGGTACAACTCGTCGACGGTGTGCGGGCGGAACGCATTACGCACTTCCGGTCGGTCGAAGGCGACGCGAACGGTGCCTTGACTGACGTGCCGGTGGTACGTGATGTCGGTGAGGTTCTCGAATCCGGGGACAGGGCGCCAGAGCTGCGGGTTGAAGGTCACCTCAGCCACGATAGAGGCACGGCTCGCGCGTCTAACGGATACCTGAGGTAGAACACGTTCCCGGGCGCGCTAACGTGCAGGTCATGAGCGAACAAACCGCAGACGGCACGGAGATCGTCACAGACGGTGAGAAGCGGGGCGGATTTCCACGGTTCCGGCACACTCCCGCAGGTCCGGACTTCGGCCGCTTCGTCGAAGCGATGCGCAGGTTGCAGGACCTTGCCGTCTCGACCAATGTTCCCGACGACGTACTCGCAGACATCGCTACGCAAGCCGAGGAGCTTGCCGGTCGGTTGACTCCGTACGAGGTCCCGGAAGGCAAGTCGCCCGCAGGCTCGAACATCCAACTGCCCGGACGCGGCAGCCTCCTCATGCTCCCGTGGATGGTCGAGAAGTTCGACACCGAAGGAGTCCGCAGTACCGGCGTCTTCCGTCGCTACCACCTGGGCGGCAACGGCGCCGCTCACGGCGGTGTCCTGCCCTTGCTGTTCGACGACGTCTTCGGGATGACGGTCCACGCGGGTGGCCGTCCGATCTCCCGCACCGGCTACCTCCACATCAATTACCGCGCGATCACTCCGCTCAATCAACAACTGGTGATCGAGGGGCAGGTGGATCGGGTCGAGGGTCGCAAGACTTTTGTCAGCGCGCGCCTGACCGATCTCGACGGCAAGCTCCTCGCCGACGGTGAGGCGCTCATGATCGAACTGCTTCCGGGACAGCCCTGACATGTTCCCCTCGTTCGACGATCTGATCGCGGACGCCGTGGTGCTCGCGCTGCCGATGCGAGTTCGCTTTCGCGGCATCACGACTCGTGAGGCCCTGCTCGTTCGCGGCCCGGCCGGGTGGGGAGAATTCGCCCCGTTCGTCGAGTACGACGACGACGAGGCGTCGCAGTGGCTGCTCGCGGGTATCGAAGCGGCGTGGCTGGGTCCGCCGCCTGCGCTTCGTGACGCAGTTCCCGTCAACGCGACCGTGCCGGCGATCGACGCGTCTGCCGTTCCGGAATTGCTGGAGCGCTTCCCCGGGGCCCGGACCGCCAAGGTCAAGGTCGCCGAGAAGGGACAGTCGCTGGCGCAGGACGTCGCCCGGGTGAACGAGGTGCGTCGGCACATCCCGAACGTGCGCGTCGACGCCAACGGCGGGTGGAGCGTGGACGAGGCGATCACGGCCTTGCGAGCGATCACCGATGACGGTGAACTCGAATACGCCGAGCAGCCGTGTGCAAGCGTCGAGGAACTGGTCAGGGTCCGCGCCGCGGGGACCGGTGTGCGGATCGCTGCCGACGAGAGCATTCGCCGTGCCGAGGACCCGCTGCGCGTCGTACGAGCGGGGGGAGCGGACGTCGCCGTCGTGAAGGTGCCGCCGCTGGGCGGAATGCGTGCTGTGGTGGCGCTGTCGGCGCAGCTGGCGGACTACGGGGTGCCGGTGGTGGTCTCGAGCGCTCTGGACACGGCTGTGGGGATGTCCGCGGGACTGGCGGCCGCGGCAGCCTTGCCCACCCTTCCGTTTGCCTGCGGACTCGGTACCGGCGGCCTGTTCGTCCGGGATGTCGCGGTCACCGGGGCAGCTGTCGACGGTGCTTTGTCGGTGGGTGCCGTCGAGCCTGATCCGGTTCTGCTCGAGACGCTGGCCGCGCCCGCGGACCGGCGCGACTGGTGGCTGGAGCGGGCTCGGCGCTGCCATCGGATACTCGGCAGTAGGGGCCAGCCGAATTTCGTATAGTCTCGGGCGCGACCTGATGAACATCAGTGAAGAATGAAGGGATCGAAAGTGGTTGCAGCTCTGAACGAAACCCTGCTCGAGGAATCACGGGTTCCCGCGGTCGTCGCGGACGTGCAGACCTTGATCGACGCAGAGGTTTCGGATAAGTCGGGGGCCTCAGGGCTGGCTCTCAAGGGTGGCTACGGCGCGGTCAAGAAGGTGAGCCCGTCCATCGTACCGGACGCCGTCACCGCGCTTCTGCCGGCTTTCGTGGCAAAGCTCGAGCCGTACTGGCAGGAATTCTCGGCTTCCGGTGAAGGCAGCTTCGCCGATTTCATCAGCGCCCGCGGTGACGCGGTTGCCGATTCCCTCCTCGAGGTGACGGACGAGCGTATCGAGGGCAGCGACAAGGCCGTCGTCAAGTCGATGTACTCGAAGCTGCGCGGTTCGGCGAAGAAGCATGTGACTGCAGCTCTGCCGCGTCTGGGCGATGTGATCCAGAAGCACGCTGCATAAGCGAACGTAAAACGACGAGTGGCCCGGGAGTTTCTCTCGGGCCACTCGTCGTTTTCGGTGCGTTTGTCAGTGAGCCGAATGTCCGTGGCGCCAGAAGCCGGTGAAGGTGATGTCGGTTTTGGCGAACTTCCGGTCGTTCACGAGGTGCCGACGCAGCCCGGTGGTGAGTGCCTGTTCGCCGGCGACAAAGGTGTACGACGGCCCCTCGGGCAGTTCGGCGGCGCGGACGGTCTCGAGGGTCAGAACACCCGGCGTCGCGTGTTCGTCCTCGCGAACGAGCCAATGCACGTTGACGTTCGCCAACTCCGGAATGTCTTGCTTGTCTTCGATGTTCGGAATCTCGACGAAGACCTCGGCACGCAGGTCTGCGGGCGCGGATTCCAGAATGCCGATGATCGCGGGAAGTGCACTCTCGTCGCCGACGAGCAGTTGCCACTTGGCCTCGGGTGTGGGGTTGTAGATGCAGCCTTCGTCCAAGAGGGCGACCTCGTCGCCGGCCGACGCGGTGTCCGCCCACGCGGATGCCGGGCCGATGTCGCCGTGATAAGCGAAGTCGATGTCGATCTCCGTGGTCTCGCCGAAGAGACCGGATCCGGCAGCACGGTAGGCGCGAATCGTGTAGTTGCGCACGACGGGTCGCGTGTCCTTGGACATCAACAGGTACTGCGCATACCAGAGATTGCTGGCCGCGCTCGGCAACCGGAGTTCACTCTGGCCGACCTGCGGGATGAACATGCGGAACCACTGATCGGCACCCATCGGAGCGATGGTGGACAGCTCTTCGCCGGCAATGGTCACCCGGATGAAGCTGGGGCTGATTCGTTTGTTCGCCACGACCTGCGCCGACACGATGCTGCGTGAGGCCGGTTTCACGAACTTGGCGCGCTTGGCCATGACTGGTTGCTCCCTGATTATCTGTTACTCGTACCTAATCAGGTAACCCTAACCTGATTTATGGTCGCTGTGGAGTGGTGGGTCTGTCCTTTTCGACGACTTCGGGAGGAAGACCCCACTGCGCTCGGCCAAGTCGGCTCATCGGTGCGATTGACGCGAAGTCCGGTAGGCCGTCGTCGGCGACAGCCTCGGGACGTACTGCGACCGCGACCACATTTCCCATCACGACAAATGAATTACCGACCTCGACGACCTGGTGGAGCGTGCATTCGATGGCGATCGGGGAGTCGGCGACCCGGACGGGGCGAACCCGCTCGCTCGGCTCGCTACGGATGTTCAACTCGAGAAACTCGTCGGCCTCGGCGTCGTAGAAGGCGGAACTCTGGTTCACCACGTCGGCAAGCCTGGCAGTCGCCAGGTTGATCACGAATTCGCCGGTCGCTTCGATGTTGCGCAGACTGTCCTTGCGTCCGACCGACGTGAACTGCACGATCGGCGGCGCCGAACTTGCCACGGTGAAAAAGCTGTACGGAGCCAGATTGCCGACGCCGTCCGCCGACAGGGTGGACACCCAGGCAATCGGCCGGGGGACCACCGAAGCGGTGAGTAACTGATAGAACCGACGGGGTTCGAGCTCGGCTGGATCGAAGAGTGTGCGCACCCACACATAATGCCGCTGTCCCCGCCCCTGGGCATGCTTGCGCCCGAACATCTGACACTCTTGAAGGCGTGAATCCGTCCACTGCACAAGCCACAGCCGTCGTCGACGAACTGGTTCGTGGTGGCGTGCGTGAAGTCGTGCTGTGTCCAGGCTCTCGCAACGCGCCCCTCGCATTTGCCCTCCAGGCCGCCGATCTCGACGGCCGGTTGCGTCTGCACATGCGGATCGACGAGCGGACAGCAGGCTTTCTGGCACTCGGACTGGCAATCGCCGGGAAACGACCGGTCCCCATCGTGATGACTTCCGGGACCGCCGTCGCGAATCTTGGACCCGCTGTCCTCGAGGCCAACTACGCGCGAGTGCCGCTGGTGGTCCTGAGCGCCAACCGGCCGTACGAGATGCTCGGCACCGGCGCCAACCAGACCGTCGAGCAACTCGGGCTCTTCGGCAGTCAAGTCCGCGCAACCATCAGCCTGGGCCTGGCGGAGGACGATTCGACGCAGAACAGCCAGTGGCGCTCGGCGGTCTGCCGGGTCCTCGCCGCTGCCCGCGGAACCCGATCCGGAAACGCGGGTCCGGTGCATTTCGACATTCCACTTCGTGAGCCGCTGGTGCCGGACGTGCACGTGCAGGGACCGGTCCCGGAGGGCCGTCCCGGCGGTGCGGCCTGGACCACCACCCAGAATGCGACGCTCGACGTTCCCGTCGATCTGGATCTCACCGCAGATACGGTGGTCATTTCCGGACACGGTAGTGCGCTTCGGCCTGAGCTGGCGGGCCTGCCGACCGTGGCCGAGCCGACGGCTCCGATGCACGGGATCGCACTGCATCCACTCGCGCTCTCGCAACTCAAGCCCAAGCAGGCGATCATCACCGGCCGCCCGACGTTGCATCGTCAGGTCTCGAAGGTGCTGGCCGACCCGGGCGTCGACGTCTACGCGCTGACTACCGGGCCGCGCTGGCCGGACGTATCCGGCAACGTACTCGCCACCGGAACCAGGGCAGTGGTCACCGGGACTCCCGATCCCGCCTGGATCGCTCGATGCGCCGCGCTGACCGAACACGCCGAAACTGCCGTCCGCAAGCAACTCGACGCCCACCCCAAGGCCACCGGCCTGCACGTGGCAGCTGCTGTGATGGATGCTCTCGCGGACGGCGACCAGCTTCTGCTCGGCGCATCCAACCCTGTTCGCGACGCGGCACTCGTGAGCTATCCCAAGCCCGCCGTGCGGGTGCTGTCGAATCGCGGCGTCGCAGGTATCGACGGCACCGTCTCGGCGGCGGTGGGCGCCGCGTTGGCGTACGAGGGCGGCCGGACCGTCGCTCTCATGGGCGACCTGACCTTCCTGCACGACGCGTCCGGGCTGCTGATCGGGACCGGTGAGCCGAGGCCGAGCGACCTCACCATCGTCGTCGCCAACGACGACGGCGGCGGTATCTTCGAACTCCTCGAACAAGGCGACCCGCAGTACGCCGGCGTCTTCGAGCGAGTGTTCGGAACACCACACGGCATGGACCTCGCTGCGCTGTGCGCGGCCTACCGCGTGCCGCACGCAGCGGTCACCGTCGACGCCCTGGCAACGACGCTGGCGCAACCGGCCAACGGCATTCGTGTGCTCGAGGTCGCGACGGATCGCAGTGGGCTGCGCGAACTCCACGCTTCCGTGCGGGCACAGCTGTGACGCAAACGGTTCTGCGTCGCCTCCGCATCGGTGTGCTGGTGGTTGCGGTCGGCATTTCCGTGCTCGCGGTGATTCTGGTTCTCGGTGCCTGGCGCAACGATCGGACCATCGAATCGAACATGGGGACCGCAACTGCCGAGGTGCTCTCGGCAGGCTCGCTACGTTCGGCGATCAGCTTCGTGACACCGGACGGCGCCAACCACAACCCTGAACTCGGCGTGCTCTACCCCACCAATCTGACTGTGGGACAACGCATCGAGGTGGAGTACTCCAAAGCCGACCCTGATTTGGTCCGGGTAGCGGGACGCAACGCGACGGTGGCGCTGATCCCGGCAGGATCGGTGATCGTCGTGACGTGGCTCCTGGCTGGACCGTCGATCTGGTACCTGCGCAAGCGGGAAGCGCAGGCGGCAAGTTCGGCGCCGGTCGCCTCGAGTTAGTTCGCGCTTCGCCCGAACTTCACACGAACATGACGTGGACTTTTCCTGGCCCTGTCACCGTTCTCGGTGTGAGAGTAGCCATCGTTGCGGAGTCATTCCTGCCCAACATGAACGGCGTCACCAACTCGGTACTACGCGTGCTCGAACACCTCGATCGCACTGGCCACGACGCCATGGTCATTGCGCCGGACACCGTCGGATCCGACACCTCTGCCGCCACCGAACACGAAGGCGTTCAGGTGGTTCGGGCGCCAGCCGTCATGGTGCCCAAAGTCAGTTCACTTCCCGTCGGCCTGCCGCAACCACGATTGACCACGGCCGTGCGGACCTTCGCGCCCGACGTCGTCCATCTGGCGTCACCGTTCCTGCTCGGCGCCGGAGGAGTGGCCGTAGCCAAACGCCTCGGAATCCCCACCGTCGCGGTCTACCAGACCGACGTCGCCGGATTTGCCGAAAGCTACGGGCTCGGCGTCACCAGCCGCGCCGCGTGGGCGTGGACCCGTCGAATCCACAAGAGCTGCAACAGGACCCTCGCGCCCTCCACGTCGGCAGTCGACGCCCTCGAAGAGCACGGCATTCCGCGCGTGCACCGATGGGCCCGCGGCGTCGACGCACAACGATTCGCGCCTTCGCGTCGTAGCTCGGTGTTGCGGCAGTCCTGGATCGGCGACAGCGACCGGTTGGTGGTCGGCTTCGTCGGTCGCCTCGCGCCCGAAAAGCACGTCGAACGATTGGCGGCCCTGGCCGGCGATCCCAGTGTGCAGATCGTCGTCGTCGGAGACGGCCCGGACCGCGAGAACCTACGACGACTGATGCCGGACGCGATCTTCACCGGACAACTGGGCGGTACCGCGCTGGCCGACGCCTATGCGAGCCTGGACGTATTCGTTCACCCCGGCGAGCACGAGACCTTCTGCCAGGCGGTTCAGGAAGCCCTCGCGAGTGGTGTGCCTGTCGTCGGACCGGACGCCGGCGGACCGCGTGACCTGATCTCGCATTGCCGCAACGGCTACCTCCTGCCGACGCACAGGTTCACCGAACTCCTGCCAAGCGCCGTGGACGCACTTCGTCAGCGTGATCTGCGGGTGCAGTTCGGCTCCGCGGCGAGGCGCTCGGTGCTGCACCGGACCTGGCCGGCAATCTGCGAAGAGTTGCTCCGTCACTACGAGGACGTGCAGGGCCTCGGGCGGCGAACGGGTGCCAGAGCAGCCTGAACGCCCTCGCTGCCCGAGGGTTGGTAGCGTTTCGGGTGTGGCCACTACACACGGAACCCGAGCAACTCTCGAGAAGCAACCGCACGAAGTCGCGTCGATGTTCGACGACGTCGCGGAGCGATACGACCTCACCAACACCGTGCTGTCCTTCGGCCAGGACAAGGGTTGGCGCAAGGCCACCCGCGAAGCCCTCGACCTCAAGCCGGGCGAGAAGGTACTCGACCTCGCCGCCGGCACCGGAGTCTCGACCGTCGAACTGGGGCGCTCCGGTGCCTGGTGCGTCGCCACCGATTTCTCCAAGGGAATGCTCAAGGCCGGAATCTCGCGCAAAGTTCCGATGGTCGCAGGTGACGCGATGTACCTGCCCTATGCCGACAACGTGTTCGACGCCGCGACGATTTCCTTCGGCCTGCGCAACGTCTCCGACTTCGAAGCCGGACTGCGTGAGATTGCCCGCGTCACCAAGCCGGGCGGACGTCTCGTCGTCAGCGAGTTCTCGACGCCCGTCTTCGGGCCCTTCCGCACGGTCTACATGGAGTACCTGATGAAGGCGCTCCCGCAGGTCGCACGCACCGTCAGCAGCAACCCCGACGCCTACGTGTACCTCGCCGAATCGATCCGTGCCTGGCCGACCCAGGAAGAGTTGGCCCGCAAGATCGAGGCTGCCGGGTGGAAGAACGTCAAGTGGCGCAACCTCACCGGCGGCATCGTGGCGCTGCATTACGCCACTGCCTGAACTGCTGTGCGCCTTTATCAACCCCCGGCGGTTAATAAAGGCGCACAGCACTTGCTCAACCGAACAGCGGTCGGGAGTCGATCTTTCTCGACGCGGCCCCCGACGCACGCCATGCCTTCGCCGTCAGATCGACGTCGGCGTCGGTGACGAGGTTCCCCATCACCCGAACGGCGACCGTCATCAGTGCCCGTGAGCGCATCGCGATCGGACCCGACGCGGGCAGGAACTGCGGAACCGTCAGCAGGCCTGCGAGCCGGCGCGCGACCGAGAACGCCTGCCCGTAGTGCTCCCGAAGCACGGTCGGCCACAGCTCCGTCAGATCGTCGGCGCCGAGCTGTTCGACCACCAGACGTCCGCCTTCGAGGCCGTAGTCGATGCCCTCACCGTTGAGCGGGTTCACACACGCTGCGGCGTCGCCGATCACGGCCCAGTTGCGTCCGGCGATGTTGGAAACTGCTCCACCCATGGGTAGCAAAGCCGAAGCGACGGAATGTATTTCGCTGCTCCACTGCCACTCGCTTCGGCGCTGATCGGTGTAGAGGTCGAGCAAGGGTCGCAGGGCACCTGGAGCCGGGCGCTTGGACGTCGCCAGTGTCCCGACGCCGATGTTCACCTCGCCGGTGCCGAGCGGGAAGATCCAGCCGTACCCCGCCTGCAACGTGCCCTCCGCGTCCCGCAGTTCCAGATGCGAGGTGATCCACGGGTCGGCGCTGCGCGGCGTAGCGACGTACGCGCGTGCCGCGACGCCGTACGCGGTGTCCCGGTGCCACTGCCGTCCCAGCTTCTTGCCGAGCGTCGAGCGAACGCCGTCGGCGATGATCAGCGTCCGACAACGAAGGGTGCTTCGTCCCGAGGGGCCGGCGAGTACGACGGCGGCTACTCGATCACCGTCGAGTTCGACGTCGACGGCCTTGGTGCCCTCGACCATGACCGCGCCCGATTCGACGGCGCACCGGCGAATGGCGTCGTCGAGTTCGGTCCGGGGGATTGCACTGCCGATCGGCGGGAACGACGTCCCCGGCCACTCGAGTTCGAGTTCTTGTCCGAAGCCGGACAACCGTAGTCCCTTGTTCGTCGTGTGTGACCGAACCCACTCGCCGAGGCCGAGGAGATCCAGTTCGGCCACGGCGCGCGGAGTGAGTCCATCACCACAAGTCTTGTCTCGCGGGAAGACGGCAGCGTCCACCAGCACGACGTCTCGGCCGCTGCGGGCGGCCCACGCCGCGGCCGAAGAACCCGCGGGACCTGCGCCGATGACCACAATGTCGGTTTCGGTCGGAAGCGTATCGACGACGGGGGACTGCTCTTCTACGGACACACTCACATCTTCCCAGGCTCGCGATCGCCACCGTGGCGAGGCCGTCCCGAGTGCGAACCGCTAGGTTCACTACCGTGGGAACCGAGCCGTCACTGACGACAGGAATGGGTACTGACATCGTGAGCACCGAAAAGACTGCTGCCGACGCAACCGCATCGAGCACCGTCGTTGCAGGCATCGACCTGGGCGACGAACAGCTCGCCGCAGTAGTGCGTGGTGGACTCTCCGATGTCGAGGAGTTGTTGGTCAGCGAGCTGTCCGACGGAGAAGACTTCCTCACCGAGGCCGCGCTGCATCTCGCGCGAGCTGGTGGAAAGCGCTTCCGTCCGTTGTTCACGATCCTGACAGCGCAACTCGGACCGGTGCCGAACGATCCGTCGATCATCACCGCAGCGACCGTCACCGAACTCGTTCACCTTGCGACGCTCTATCACGACGACGTCATGGACGAGGCGTCCATGCGGCGCGGAGCACCCAGCGCCAATGCCCGCTGGGGAAACAGCGTGGCGATCCTGGCCGGCGACTATCTGTTCGCGCACGCATCACGCCTGGTATCGACGCTCGGACCTGAAGCCGTTCGGATCATCGCCGAAACATTCGCCGAACTGGTCACCGGCCAGATGCGCGAGACGATCGGTGTCAAGAAGGAGCAGGATCCGGTCGAGCACTACCTCAAGGTCGTGTGGGAGAAGACCGGTTCGCTGATCGCTGCATCCGGACGCTTCGGCGGCACCTTCTCCGGCGCCGACGCAGCTCACATCGAGCGCCTCGAGCGCCTGGGTGACGCCGTCGGCACCGCGTTCCAGATCTCCGACGACATCATCGACATCTCGTCCGTCTCGGCGCAGTCCGGCAAGACTCCGGGCACCGACCTGCGCGAGGGTGTCCACACCCTGCCCGTCCTGTACGCGTTCCGCGAAGAAGGGGCCGACGCAGATCGCCTGCGGGAGCTGCTCGCGGGCCCGGTTACCGAAGATGCCCTGGTAGAAGAAGCTCTCGAACTGCTCGAGCGTTCGCCGGGCATGGTCAAGGCGAAGGCAAAGCTGGGCGAGTATGCCGTCGCGGCGAAAGCTCAGTTGGCTGAGCTCCCGCAGGGACCGGCCAACGAAGCGCTCGTGCGTCTCGTCGATTACACGATAGAACGAGTCGGCTGACACCTCGGCGAATCGGGGCTACCGGGTGGAAACCCCGACAGTCACTGGGTGGGAACCCTGATGACCCTGTCCTTCGTTGACTGAACAGAACCGGTGCATACACCGGGGAGTTCGGGTGAGCCTTCGGCTCCAGCGAGGCAAGAGGTGAGCGGTTTGCACGGCTACGCGAACGGTGCGAAGACATTCGGCTTGTTGGTGGGGATGTCGGCGCTGATCGTCTTCATCGGCTCGCTGTTCAACAGCCCGTTCCTTCTGTGGGGATCCGTTCTGTTTGCCGTCGGCATGAATGCCTACGTGTACTTCAACAGCGACAAGCTGGCGCTTCGATCGATGCGCGCCCAGCCCATCACCGAGGTCGAGGCACCGGCGATCTACCGGATCGTGCGCGAACTCGCCACGACGGCGCACCAACCGATGCCCAGGCTGTACATCAGCCCCACGAACGCCCCGAACGCGTTTGCCACCGGTCGTAGCCCTCGGCACGCCGCGGTGTGCGTGACCAGCGGCATCATGCAGATCCTGAACGAACGCGAACTGCGCGCCGTACTCGGGCACGAACTCTCTCACGTCTACAACCGGGACATTTTGATCTCGTCCGTGGCCGGCGCGATGGCCAGCGTTATCTCTGGCCTGGCCAACTTCGCGATGTACGCGAGCATCTTCGGCGGCCGAGGGAACGGGCAGGGAAGCAATCCGATCGCGCTGCTGCTCGTCTCCCTACTGGGACCGATCGCGGCAACCGTGGTCAAGCTGGCCGTTTCGCGCTCTCGCGAGTATCAGGCTGATCAATCGGGAGCCGAGCTCACCGGTGACCCGCTGGCGTTGGCGTCGGCGCTGCGCAAGCTCGAGTCGGGCGTCGCAGCCGCGCCGTTGCCGCCTGAGCCCAAGCTCGCGGCGCAGTCCCACCTGATGATCGCCAACCCCTTCAGAGCGGGCCACAAGGTCAGCAAGCTGTTCTCGACGCATCCGCCCATGGCGGACCGGATCGAGCGTTTGGAGAAGATGGCGGGGATGTAGGGGCCTTCGGCCCCTGTGCGCCTTTCTGGTCGTCGGAACTACCAAAAAGGCGCACAGGGGCGCAGCCCCTACTACCGGTAGTTCACGAACTGCAGGGCGATCCCGAAGTCCTCACCCTTGAGCAGGGAGATGACGCCCTGGAGGTCGTCGCGCTTCTTGCTGCTCACACGAAGTTCCTCACCCTGGATCTGCGCCTTGACGCCCTTGGGGCCCTCGTCGCGAATCTTCTTGGTGATCTTCTTCGCGTTCTCGCTGCTGATGCCCTGGACCAAGGTTCCGGACAGCTTGTAGATCTTTCCGGACTGCGCCGGCTCGCCGGCATCGAATGCCTTCAGCGAGATGTCGCGACGGATCAACTTCTCCTTGAACACGTCGAGGGCGGCCAGCAGTCGCTCCTCGGTGTCGGCGTTCAACGTGATCGTCTCTTCACCAGACCACTCGATCGACGCTCCCGTGTTTCGGAAGTCGAAACGCGTGGTCAACTCCTTGGCAGCCTGATGCAGGGCGTTGTCCACCTCTTGACGGTCAACCTTGCTCACCACGTCGAAGGACGAATCAGCCACTTCACACTCCCGCTTTCCGGTAGTTCACGAACATCGAGTTCCGCCCACCTTCCATACCGGTGGACACCTCGACGTTATCGGGTCGGCACCGCCCGTTACCACCCGGTTTGCAAAATGGGGGTGTGTTCGTTGTATTCTTCTCACCGCACCGAGGAAGCCGTTTTCGGCCGCCGCACGTCGCGATATACTTGCGAATGCGCCGGATCGAAGCCTGGTGCAAGCACGGCAGATTGCCCGAGCGGCCAATGGGAGCGGACTGTAAATCCGTCGGCTTATGCCTACGTAGGTTCGAATCCTACATCTGCCACACCAAGTCAGCCCCGATTCTCTTCGCGAGAGTCGGGGCTGACTTTTTTGTGCGTGTACCGAGGTCGAGCGCGCGTTGGCGACGCAGGCGCCGGCTTCGGCTCAGGGGTGTCGGGGGCTCAGGGGCCTCGGGATGGGCACCGGGGGATGGTTTCAGGGGGAGTGCAGGGTCGAGCTGGTTCCCGCAAAGCCCTCGCCAGCGGCCCCGATCGGTGCAACAATGGGCTCCGGCACCATTTTTGCCCCGATGACCAGCGGATTTGGTGCTGGCGCTCGTTCGTGTGTAATCTTTCGGAGGCTTCAAGAGAGCGGCAACGCACTCCTGAGCCACGCCCCCTTAGCTCAGTCGGTAGAGCGTTTCCATGGTAAGGAAAAGGTCAACGGTTCGATTCCGTTAGGGGGCTCGCTGGATTGTGGTGCCGTGCTTTCCGCGCGACACTCGACACCGAGGCGGTGTAGCTCAGTTGGTAGAGCAAACGACTCATAATCGTTGCGTCGCCGGTTCAAGTCCGGTCACCGCTACACAATATGCATGATCCACCCTGATTGCTCGTAATCAGATACACCCGAAAGAAGGCATCCCGTGGCCTCCTCGACCGACGTTCGGCCCAAGATCACCTTGGCCTGCGAGGTATGCAAGCACCGCAACTACATCACCAAGAAGAATCGGCGCAACGACCCCGATCGCCTGGAGCTCAAGAAGTTCTGCCCCAACTGCGGAACCCACCAGTCGCATCGCGAGTCGAAGTAGTAAGTCCTTAACAGGACGACGATTTTCGCGGAAGACCCTCTCTGGGCCTGCGTCTTCGGGTCCTAGCTAGAAGAGAGTCTCACCGCGTGACAGATTTGCAAGAGAACCAGGCAGCGGCCGAGGTCCCTACGGACCCGGCCGCTCATGCCGTCCAGATGGTCGGTCACCACTATCGTGTCGAAGACTTCTACGAGGTCGGACGCGAGAAGGTACGCGAGTTCGCTCGCGCCGTCCAGGACGCCCATCCCGCGCACTACGACGAGATGGCAGCCAAGGGCCTCGGATATGACGGCCTGATCGCTCCCATCACGTTCGTCGCCATCGTGGGTGCCATTGCTCAGCGACGTCTGTTCGAAGAGATCGTCACAGGCTACGACCTGAGTCAGATTCTTCAGACCGATCAGCGCTTGGTGCTGCACAAGCCCATGCAGGTCGGTGACCGACTCTTCTGCGACGTCTTCCTGGATTCGTTCAGGCAGGCCGCAGGTAGCGACATCATCGTGACCAAGAACATCATCACCGATCAGAACGACGAAGCCGTCGTCACCACGTGGACGACGCTTGTTGCTCGAACGGGTGGGGAAGTGGACGAGAACATCGCCCACGCAGTCAAGGACGTGATGATGCATGTCGCTTCGTAAATTTTCCGACGTGAGTGTCGGCGAACTTCTCCCCGAGAAGTCCGTCACCCTGACGCGTGGAAACCTCGCCAACTACGCGGGTGTTTCGGGAGATCCCAATCCGATTCACTTCAGTGACGAGGTCGCACGACTTGCCGGCTTGCCGGACGTCGTCGCGCACGGCATGCTCTCCATGGGCATCGGTGCCGGCTACGTCACCGAATGGCTGGGAGATCCGGGCGCAGTGACCGAGTACAACGTACGGTTCACGAGCCCGGTTATCGTGGCAGCCGACAAGGCTGCCGAGATCGAGTTCACCGCCAAGGTGAAGTCGATCGACGAAGAAAGCAAGACCGCAGTACTGGCAATTGTGGCCAAGTCCGAAGGTAAGAAGATCTTCGGTCGTGCCACTGCCACGGTCCGTCTAGCCTGATCGCAGGGCGGATTGTGTTTGTTCCGGGGCTTTGAAGTACACTGAGATTTCTGGGATTCCTCAGCGCTGCGCGCTGCCCTGAATGTTGCAAGACATTCACCTCGGGTAGCGCGTATGTTGTGTGATCGCAGAACGGTTGATTCAGGCAGGGTCTACCTGTCGAGGTCAACCAAAGGGGCGTAGCTCAACTGGCAGAGCAGCGGTCTCCAAAACCGCAGGTTGCAGGTTCAAGTCCTGTCGCCCCTGCCCCCGGATGCCAGCGACTGAGAGGAACGACGTGAGCGAGGAGCGCGCCAAGCGCGACGCCGACACTTCGGATGCGGAGACTTCACCGTCTGCCGATTCGACCGGTGTCGACGACACTGCAGCTGACGCGACTACGCGTTCCGATCTTTCGTTGGACAAGGACGGTGCCGAGAAGGCTCCCTCCGCATCCACTGGGGTTTCCAACAAGCCGACCGGCAAGCGCGCTGCACGCGGCGCCTCGGTCAGCGCGTCCACCGTGAAGACTCCGGCCCGGACGGCATCCCGGACATCTTCGGCCAAGCCGACTGCAACGAACCCCGGCAAGAAGCCCAAGGCGAAGAAGGACAACATCTTCAAGCGCCTGCGCAAATTCTTCCGCGAGGTCATCGCAGAACTCCGTAAGGTCATCTGGCCGAACCGCAAGCAGATGATCACCTACACCAGCGTCGTGCTGACGTTCGTGGTCTTCATGGTCGCTTTCATCAGCGGCGTCGATATCGCTGTGATCAAGGGTGTCACCTGGCTGTTCGGCTGATCGCCGTAGCAGTCGGGCGTCTTTGCCTGCGAGCGCGACAAGACCCGACCCGGGTCCGAGTAACGAGAGGAAGCGAGTGCCCCAGTGAGCACCCCCGAGAACGACACGAATGAGGCTTTGGCCGAAGAGCGTGTTTCTGCCGAGGCGGCAGCCGAAGTAGACGTCGTGGTTGCCGAAGGCACCGATGCAGACGTTGCCGAAGGCACTGATGCAGACGCTGCAGCGACCGAGGACGTCATCTCCGACGATGCCGAGAACTCCGACGAGGCCGCTCCCGCCGCCGAGCTCGAGGTCGAGGATCCCGTTGCCGAACTCAAGGCTGCGCTGCGCCGCGCCCCGGGTGACTGGTACGTCATCCACTCGTACGCCGGTTACGAGAACAAGGTCAAGACCAACCTCGAGACTCGCGTTCAGAACCTCGATGTCGGCGACTACATCTTCCAGGTGGAAGTTCCCACCGAAGAGGTCACCGAGATCAAGAACGGCCAGCGCAAGCAGGTCAACCGCAAGGTTCTGCCCGGATACATCCTCGTTCGCATGGAGCTCAACGACGAGTCGTGGGGCGCCGTGCGCAACACGCCTGGTGTCACCGGTTTTGTCGGTGCTACGTCGCGTCCCTCGCCGCTGACCCTCAACGAGGTCGTCAAGTTTCTGCTCCCGCAGCAGGAGCAGAAGAAGCAGCAGGCTGCAGCGGCCGCCGTCGCAGCAGGCGAGGCACCGTCCGAGTCCTTCGGCAAGCCCCTCATCGAGGTCGACTTCGAGGTCGGCGAGTCGGTCACCGTCATGGACGGCCCGTTCGCAACCCTTCCGGCCAGCATCAGCGAGGTCAACGGCGAGCAGCAGAAGCTCAAGGTTCTCGTGTCGATCTTCGGTCGTGAAACCCCGGTTGAGCTCAACTTCAACCAGGTCGCGAAGATCTGACCACCCCAAAACTTGCAATTTGTTCGACGCAAGACACACACCCAAGCTAGAAACTAGGAACTAGAGATGCCCCCAAAGAAGAAGAAGCTCGCCGGGCTCATCAAGCTGCAGATCCAGGCAGGTCAGGCTAACCCTGCACCTCCCGTGGGTCCCGCGCTCGGTCAGCACGGCGTGAACATCATGGAGTTCTGCAAGGCCTACAACGCGGCGACTGAGTCCCAGCGCGGCAACGTTGTGCCGGTCGAGATCTCGGTCTACGAAGACCGGACCTTCGATTTCAAGCTGAAGACCCCTCCCGCCGCCAAGCTGCTCCTCAAGGCAGCCGGCGTCGCCAAGGGCTCCGGCGAACCGCACAAGACCAAGGTTGCCTCGGTGACCATGGATCAGGTGCGCGAAATCGCGAAGACCAAGGCTGAAGACCTCAATGCCAATGACATCGAGCAGGCCGCGAAGATCATCGCCGGCACCGCTCGTTCCATGGGCATCACGGTCCAGGGCTGATAGTCCGCTCCACAGCATTACGTGGGAGGGCCGGCCAGGCCCCGACCACAACTGAACCATTCACCACTGCACAGGTAATTCGCTGCAGTGACAAGTAAGGACAGAACAAATGGCAAAGCGCAGCAAGGCGTACCTCGCCGCCGCTGAGAAGATCGACGCAGACAAGCTCTACAGCCCGCTTCAGGCTGCAAAGCTCGCCAAGGAGACGTCGTCCACCAAGATGGATGCAACCGTTGAGGTTGCAGTTCGTCTGGGCGTCGACCCCCGTAAGGCTGACCAGATGGTCCGCGGAACGGTCAACCTGCCCCACGGAACCGGTAAGACCGCTCGCGTCATCGTGTTCGCTGTTGGCGAGAAGGCAGCAGAAGCCGAGGCTGCAGGCGCTGACGTAGTCGGTGCAGAAGACCTGATCGAGCGCATCCAGGGTGGATGGGTCGATTTCGACGCCGCAATCGCGACTCCTGATCAGATGGCCAAGGTCGGCCGCATCGCCCGTGTCCTCGGACCCCGTGGCCTGATGCCGAACCCGAAGACGGGCACCGTCACGGCGGATGTCACCAAGGCTGTCAACGACATCAAGGGCGGAAAGATCAACTTCCGCGTCGACAAGCAGGCCAACCTGCACTTCGTCATCGGCAAGGCATCGTTCGACGATGAGAAGCTGGTGGAGAACTACGGCGCAGCCCTGGACGAGATCCTGCGTGCGAAGCCCTCGTCGGCCAAGGGTCGCTACGTGAAGAAGATCACGGTCTCGACCACCACCGGTCCGGGCATCCCGGTGGATCCGAACCGTACTCGCAACCTCCTCGAGGATGCTGCAGACGCGTAAGCAGTCCGCATACGAACAAGAAGGCCGGCAGGGATCACTCCCTGCCGGCCTTCTTGTCGTTTCGGGAGAGGGTGATCCCTGCCGGTGGTATCGGTCCATCGGTGGTATCGATCTAACGGTGGCATCATCGGGGTATGCACGAAGCGTTCCAGTTCCTCGGAAACTTTTGGTGGCTGATCTTCGTTTTCGGCGGCACCATCGGTGGGGCGCTGAAGGGTGTCGCGGTTGCCAACGAAAGGCGGATCGAGCGCCGGCAAGAGCGCTTCCGGCTCAAGCAGCAGACCAAGGTCGCCATCGCGCAGGCCAACGCACAACATCACGCCGACGAAGAAACACAGCGCCGAGAGCTGGCCAAGGCAATCGAGCAGCACGATGCGGTCGACGCCCGATGGTTCTCGTATGAGCTCGATCCGGTCACACTGCTCGACACCCCGATGATGACGGACATGCGCGAGCCTTTGACCGCCGATTTTCATCGAGCCAAATATCGTGCCGATCTGCTTCGCCCAGGCAATCCGGAGACGATGATCGGCAACCAGCAGGCACAAACCGAGTACCGCGAGGCGGTGCACGCTTACTCGATCGCCTTCGAAATCGCGGAAGCTGAGGCGAAGCGCCGCCGACGGAGCGGATTCACCCTCGACGAACAGGAGCGCCTGGTACGGGCGCAACGTCTGCTGCGACTGGCCATGGACGAGGGCGCGACGCCACAGGAACGTCAGAGTGCGTACCGGAAGGCCCACAAGGAACTCGATGGACTGCTGGTGTTGCCGGACCGAGCTCGGGCAGCAATCGAACACAAGATCGCCAGGGCTATCGGTGCTTGAAGGAATCGGGTGCGTGACGAACCCGATTTGGTTGTGCAGCGAGCAGTCAGGTAGTCTTCGAGGCGGAGTTCAGTGCTGGATATGAACTTCACCCCAAAATCATGTTCTACCCAAGACCGTTGGTGATTGCACTCAGTGATGGGTGTGGTTGAAAGTCCGGGAGTGCCCGGCGGCCCACGTAGGTGAACGAGGTAGGGGGATAGCTTGATGTAGTGGTTCTACAGTTTGCTTGGTTATGCACTGCCTCGCTTTGCATCGTTACGCTGATTCGTAAGCCTCTTCTTCATGTTTCCTCTGTACGCCCCGTGCGCTTGCGCCGGGGCGTTTTGCATGTCGCGGACTGTGTCTTCTCGGGTTCACCCCGATGAGGTGCAGCGGTTCCTGAGTGGGACAACGACTGTCACGAGAGGAGGCGAAGTATGGCAAAGCCTGAGAAGGTTTCCGCAGTTGCGGAAATCACCGAGCAGTTCAAGGGTTCGACCGCCGCTGTGGTCACGGAATACCGTGGCCTTTCGGTTGGCAACATCACGACACTGCGACGCGCTCTCGGAGAAGGTGCCACCTACTCCGTCGCCAAGAACACCCTGGTCAAGCGTGCCGCCGCAGAGGCTGGCATCGAGGGCCTTGATGACCTGTTCGTTGGTCCGACCGCCATTGCATTCATCAAGGGCGAACCGGTCGACGCTGCGAAGGCTCTGAAGAACTTCGCTAAGGACAACAAGGCGCTCATCATCAAGGGCGGCTACATGGACGGCGCTGCGCTGTCCGTGGAAGAGGTCAACAAGATCGCGGATCTCGAATCCCGCGAAATCCTGTTGGCAAAGCTTGCCGGCGCGATGAAGGGCAACTTGGCGAAGGCCGCAGGCCTGTTCAATGCTCCCGCTTCGCAGATGGCCCGTCTGGCCGCTGCCCTGCAGGAGAAGAAGGCTGCAGAAGGCGGAGCCGCAGAGGCCCCCGCAGAGGCTGCCACCGAGGCTCCGGCCGAGGCCGAAGCCGAAAGCTGATCCGCACCCGCGCATCACTGCTATAACCCCGCCCGGTCGCGGATCAGCGACATGGGACTTACAGGAAGGACCGCCACAATGGCGAAGCTCAGCACCGAAGAGTTGTTGGACCAGTTCAAGGAGCTCACCCTCCTCGAGCTCTCGGAGTTCGTTAAGGCATTCGAGGAGACCTTCGAGGTCACCGCTGCTGCTCCCGTCGCCGTCGCCGCTGCAGGCGCACCGGCTGCCGGCGCAGAAGCTGCTGAAGAGCAGGACGAGTTCGACGTCGTCCTCGAGTCGGCTGGCGACAAGAAGATCCAGGTCATCAAGGTCGTCCGTGAGGTCGTTTCCGGCCTCGGCCTGAAGGAAGCCAAGGATCTCGTCGAGAGCGCTCCGAAGGCCATCCTCGAGAAGGTTGCCAAGGACGCCGCAGAGGCTGCCAAGGAAAAGCTCGAAGCTGCCGGCGCAAAGATCGTCATCAAGTAAGACGGTTTTCCCGCTGCTCTTCGCGAGTAGTAACGAAGAGGGCCACTCCCCACGGGGAGTGGCCCTCTTTTTTTGAACTTTTTTCGCGGGTGATATGCCGGAATTCATGCAGGTGGGAGGGGTGTCCGAACTAGGCTGTGATCTGAATTATGCTTCTTCCCTACTCGTTAGTAGTATTCGCAGTCACGGGTACCACTCCCATGCGATAGAGTGACCCAACCCACACGGGTGCATGCATGCAACGGACGTCGCGGAGGTAATGGTGGGAGTCGAGGTAGCGGTACAAGGACTGACAAAGTCTTTCGGGTCGCAGAGGATTTGGCAGGACGTGTCGTTGACACTTCCCGCGGGTGAGGTCAGCGCACTGCTCGGGCCTTCGGGTACCGGTAAGTCGGTGTTCCTGAAGTCCCTGATCGGACTGCTCCGCCCTGAACAAGGCTCCATCGTCATCGACGGCACGGACATCCTGCAGTGCTCCTCCAAGGAGCTCTACGAGATCCGCAAGCTGTTCGGCGTTCTCTTCCAGGACGGCGCACTGTTCGGCTCGATGAACTTGTACGACAACATCGCCTTCCCGCTTCGTGAGCACACCAAGAAGTCGGAATCCGATATCCGCAAGATCGTGATGGAGAAGTTGGACCTCACGGGTCTGGTCGGCGCCGAGGACAAGCTTCCCGGTGAGATCTCCGGCGGTATGCGCAAGCGTGCCGGTCTGGCGCGTGCACTCGTTCTCGATCCCGAGATCATCCTCGTCGACGAGCCCGACTCCGGTCTGGATCCGGTGCGTACGACGTACATCAGCCAAACGCTGATCGACATCAACGCCCAGTCGGACGCGACGATTCTGATCGTCTCGCACAACATCAACCTCGCACGCACGGTGCCGGACAACATCGGCATGCTCTTCCGTCGTCAGTTGGTGATGTTCGGTCCTCGCGAGGTGCTGCTCACCTCGGACGAGCCCGTCGTCAAGCAGTTCCTCAACGGAACGATGATCGGTCCGATCGGTATGTCGGAGGAGAAGGACGAGGCTCAGATGGCGCACGAGCAGGCGCTCGTCGATGCCGGTCACCACGCCGGTGGTGTCGACGACGTCGAGGGCATCGTGCCGCAGATGAAGGCCACCCCCGGAAACCCGGAGCGTCAGGCTGTTCGTCGTCGCCAGGAGCGCGTCCGTCAGATCATGCACACCCTCCCAGCTAACGCACAGGCGGCGATTCAGGACAGCCTCGACGAGGTTGACGGAACTGGGCAGTACGATCCCCAGTACGCCGAAGCGAGCGGCTATCAGGGGGAGTGGAACGACAACTCGCAAGACACGCAGGTCATTCCTGCATACGAGGGCGATCCCTACGGAAACACGACACACGGGCAAGGGTAGGCATATCGGATGGGGGTTACCCGCAACTCGGTTCTGAGTCCGGTCAACGGAGCATTAACTCAGGCCGGAAACATCGTCGAACTGTTTGTCGACGTCGTCAGGAATACGTTCCGGCGTCCATTTCAGTTCCGTGAGTTCATCGAGCAGGCCTGGTTCATCGCCAGCGTGACAATTTTGCCGACGGCATTGGTAGCCATCCCTTTCGGCGCCGTCGTCTCACTGCAGACCGGTTCGCTGATCAAGCAGTTGGGTGCAGAATCGTTCACTGGCGCTGCCAGCGTCCTGGCGGTGATCCAGCAGGGTAGCCCCCTGGTGACAGCGTTGCTGGTCGCCGGTGCGGCCGGATCGGCCGTGACGGCCGATCTCGGTTCTCGAACCATCCGTGAAGAGATCGACGCGATGGAAGTCCTCGGAATCAATCCGATTCAGCGCCTGGTGGTTCCGCGTGTCCTCGCGATGGTGCTGATCGCTGTTCTGCTCAACGGACTGGTGTCCGTCGTCGGTATCGCGGGTGGTTACTTCTTCAACGTGATCCTGCAGGGCGGTAACCCCGGTGCCTACATCTCGTCGTTCTCAGCTTTTGCGCAGCTACCGGACATTTGGAGCGGTGAGATCAAAGCCGCGGTGTTCGGTGTCATCGCTGGTGTGATCTCCGCGTACAAGGGACTCCACCCGTCCGGTGGCCCGAAGGGCGTCGGTGAGGCGGTGAACCAGGCTGTCGTCATCACGTTCCTGCTGTTGTTCTTCGCCAATCTGATTCTGACGATGGTGTACCTCCAGATCGTGCCGGCGAAGGGATCTTGACCTAAATGACCATCGCACGAGGCCGCGGCGATCAGTTCCTGCTGAAGAGTCGCAAAGTAGCCAGAATTCCAGTGAACGCGTTGGACCGCGCGGGCGAGCAGATGTCGTTCTACGCGCGCGCCATCGCGTGGACCCCGCGCACCCTGCATCGGTACCGGAAGGAGACGCTTCGACTACTCGCCGAAGTGACCTTCGGTAGCGGTGCGCTCGCAGTGATCGGCGGAACCATCGGCGTCATCGCGATGATGTCCGGATTCACGGGTGTCGTCGTCGGCCTCCAGGGCTTCGCCGCTCTGGAGCAGTTGGGTAGCTCGGTCCTGACCGGCTTCCTCTCCGCATACGTCAACACCCGTGAGATCGCTCCGATCGTTGCGGCTCTTGCGCTCTCGGCCACGGTTGGTTGTGGCTTCACCGCCCAACTCGGTGCCATGCGAATCTCCGAAGAGATCGACGCGCTCGAGGTCATGGCAGTTCCGTCGGTGCCGTTCCTGGTCACGACGCGCATGATCGCCGGCTTCGTCGCCGTCATTCCGCTGTACATCGTGGGTCTACTCGCGGCGTACCTCGCCTCGAGAGTGATCAGCACGGTCTTCAACGGGCAGTCGACGGGTTCCTACGACCACTACTTCAACCTGTTCCTGCCACCGCAGGACGTGCTGTATTCGTTTGCGAAAGTCCTGGTATTCGCCTTCGTGCTGATCCTGATCCACTGCTACTACGGGTTCCATGCCTCAGGTGGTCCCGCAGGTGTCGGTGTGGCCGTCGGCCGCGCTGTTCGCGCCGCAATCGTGACGATCGCCGTTCTCGACTTCTTCCTCAGCCTCGCAATCTGGGGCACCACGACGACAGTGAGGGTGGCCGGATGATCGAGGCTCCGTCAGTCCTGCGCCGCCGTGTCCTCGGACTCGTGTTCTTCGTGGTGTTGGCATTGTTCCTGGCCTTCACCATCGGAACCTTCAACAAGACGTTCAAGGACGTCGTGAAGATCGACCTCGTGACCGACACAGTCGGAAATGCGTTGCCACCCAACGCGGACGTCAAGGTCCGTGGGCTGCTGGTCGGCGAGGTGCGATCCGCGTCGACGAAAGACGGCCAGGTCACCTCGGTCCTCGCGATCGAGCCGGACAAGGCTGATCTCATTCCGTCCAACGTCACGGCGCGTCTGCTCCCGAAGACGCTTTTCGGTGAGCGCTACGTCTCCCTGATCATTCCGGAGGGAACCACCGCGACCCCGATTTCCGCGGGAACGGTGATCCACCAGGACAAGAGCGGCAATGCTGTCGAGGTCGGCGACGTTCTGGACGGACTGCTCCCACTTCTGCAGGCGATTCCGCCGCAGGATCTGGCGAACACTCTCGGTTCTCTCGCGCAGGGTCTGACGGGACGCGGCGCCGAGCTCGGTCTGACGGTCGATCGTCTCGAGGAGATCTTCCGCGGCGTCAATACCGAACTGCCCGCGGTGCAAGAGGATCTGCGCAAGTTCGCGGACTTCTCCCAGACGTACTCGGACGCTGCGCCCGATCTGATCAACGCTCTCGACAATCTGCGGACCACGGGTAACACGGTGGTGCAGAAGCAGGACCAGTTGCGGACACTGCTGGCGTCGCTCACCGTGACATCGTCGGACACCGCAGCCTTCCTCGAAGCGAACTCGTCCTCGATCATCACGCTCGCTGCGGATTCGAAGGAAGCTCTCCAGCTTCTGGCCCAGTACTCTCCGACCTTCGGGTGCACGTTCAAGGGCTTCTCGGACACCGCTCCGGAAGCTGCCAAGATCCTGTCCACCGACGCGCCCAATCCTGGTGTGCGTGCGAGTATTCAGATCGTGAACCCCAAGGGTCGCTACCTGCCCAACCAGGACGAGCCACGGCTCGTCGACAACCGCGGCCCGGTTTGCTACGACAACGTCACCGAGCCCGGTCGTCCGTTCCCGCAGTACCCCGGCGGTTCGTACGGTGACGGTTCCTACCAGGTTCCTTCCCGCAATCCAGGTCCCGCCACCATGGAATTCCTGCCTGCACCCGAGGGCTCCGGACCTCAGTTGTTCTCGACCAACAACAGCGGTCCGGCTCAGCAGGCCGGCTACGCGGGCTCGAAACTCGAAGAGGATACGTTGAAGGTGATCTACGGACAGGCCAACGGTGTTGCGCCGGACGATGTTCCGGCGTGGACCACGATGGTCAGCGCTCCGGCATTCGCAGGTGCGGAGGTGAGCGTCCAATGAGAGGACTCGCAGCTCCGCTGACAAAGCTCATCATCTTCGTTGTGGTGACGGTCCTGGCGACAGGACTGCTGGCAGCCAGTATCGCCAATCTCGGCGGCGGTGGCGGCACCAAGTTCAACGCCGTCTTCTCCGACGTCACTTCGTTGAACGAGGGCGACGAGGTTCGCATTGCCGGTGTTCGTGTCGGCCAGGTCGAGAAGATTGCCATCGTCAACGACAACCAGGCCGAGGTCCAGTTCTCGGTATCCGACCGTGATTGGTTGCCGGCCAGTTCCATCGCCACCATCCGGTTCCGCAACCTGGTGGGGCAGCGGTACATCTCGCTCTCGCAGGGTGAAGGCAGCCAAGGCAAGAAGATCACCGGCGGCGATACCCTGCCGCTGTCTCAGACGCGCCCGGCAGTCAACCTCACGACACTCTTCAACGGCTTCAAGCCGCTGTTCACCACCCTGAGCGCGGACGACGTCAACAAGCTGTCGTACCAGATCATCCAGGTCTTCCAAGGCGAATCGGGCACCATCAGTGAGCTCGTGCGCAACACCGCGAGCCTGACCAACACCGTCGCGGACAAGGACGCGGTCATCGGCGCGGTGATCAAGAACCTCAACGACGTTCTCGACACCGTCAACGCGAACGACAAGAACCTCGATTCACTGATCGTCAACACCCAGCAACTCGTCACCGGGTTGGCCAACGAGCGTGGAGTGGTCGGTTCGGCCGTCACCTCACTCGCCGGCCTGACCGACGCGACGGCAGACCTGCTCGAGCCGACGCGGCCGTCGATTCAGGGCTCGATCACGGCACTCAACACGCTGGCGACCACACTCAATCGTCGGAGTGACGACGTCAACGCGGTGCTCGAGACCTTGCCGGTCAAGCTCGAGAAGCTCGCACGCGTAGCGAGCTACGGTTCCTGGTTCCAGTTCTATCTGTGCGGAATCGACATCGTTGCCGGTCCAGGACAGTCTGCCTCGCTGAATCTGCCCACCGGCCTGCCGACGGTCAATCAGCCGATTTACACCAACGCGGCCACGCGATGCACTCAAGACGGTATGAGGGAGTTGCAAGGTCGATGAGTAAACGTCGCAGTCCGGCAATGGCCGGAGCCATCGGTATCTTCGTGGTGCTGCTGGCCACTTTGTCCGCGTTCTTCCTCGATTCGCTTCCGTTCGTGGGAGCAGGCTCGTCCTACTCCGCCGAATTCTCCGAAGCCGCGGGTCTCAAGCCTGGTAACGAGGTTCGTATCGCCGGCGTGAAGGTCGGCAAGGTCACTTCCGTCGATCTCGACGGTGACCGTGTTCTCGTCGACTTCAAGGTCAGTGACGCGTGGGTGGGAGATCAAACCTCTGCGTCCATTCAGATCAAGACCATTCTGGGACAGAAGTACCTCGCCCTAGATCCGCGCGGAACCGACAACCTCGATCCCAAGGATCGGATTCCGCTCGAGCGCACCACCTCTCCGTACGACGTCGTTCAGGCCTTCTCGGCCGCGGCGGACACCGTCGGCGACATCGACACCGACCAGTTGGCGAAGAGCATGGAGACGTTGTCCCAGGCATTCTCCGAGACACCTGGCGATGTCCGCGCTTCGCTCGACGGTGTCAGTCGGCTGTCGCAGACGATCGCGAGCCGCGATCAGGACTTGCAGAAGCTCTTCGCCGCCACCGGGAAGACGTCGCAGATTCTTGCTGACCGCAACAAGGAATTCACCCAGCTGATCCGTGACGGCGGACTTTTGGTGCAGGAACTCAACAATCGCCAGCAAGCGATTTCGCAGCTGCTCACCGGAACTCAGCGCGTCTCTCAGCAGCTCACCGGTCTCGTTCGTGACAACGAGGCGGCAATCGGGCCGGCGCTGACGCAGCTCAACGGCGTCATCGACATCTTGAAGGCCAACAACGAGAACTTGGACAAGGCACTGAAGCTCTACGAACCCTTCATTCGCTTGTACGCCAACGTGGTCGGCAACGGCCGTTGGTTCGACCAGGTCGTCGTGAACCTCCTTCCGCCGGGTCTGCCGGACATTCCGGGCTACCGTGACCCCGTTCGTACGTTGGGAGGCAACTGATGGCTGATACTGCCGAAGCCGGAAGCGGCTCCAAGAAGCGCTCGGTCGCGATCATCGCCGCTGTTCTGATCGGGTTACTCGTAATCGGTGGCGCGCTGTGGTGGGTGTTCACTCGCGCCGGTACCACCAAGATCACCGCCTACTTCGACAAGTCGGTGGGTATCTACGACGGCTCCGACGTTCGTGTTCTCGGTGTCAAGGTCGGCACCGTCGAATCCGTCGAACCCCAGGGAGATCAGGTCAAGGTCGAGCTGCGTGTCGATCGTGGGATCGACATTCCCGCGGGTGCCAGTGCCGCTCAGATCACGCCGTCGGTGGTTGCCGACCGCTACATCCAGCTGACACCGGTCTTCACCGGCGGCGACAAGATGGCCAGCGGTGCAGTCATTCCGATCGAGAAGACGGCGACGCCCGTCGAGGTCGACCAGTTGTACTCCAGCATCGACGAACTCGCGTCGGCTCTCGGTCCTGAAGGTGCCAACAAGAACGGAGCACTGTCCGATTTCGTCGAGACAGGTGCGGCCAACCTCGAGGGCAACGGTGAAGCGTTGGGAGACAGCATCACCAACCTCTCGGATGCCGCACGGACGCTCAACGATTCGCGTGACAACATCTCGCTCACCATCAAGAACCTGGATACTTTTGTGGGCGCTCTCGCGGCCAACGATCAGCAGGTGCGCCAGTTCAACACGCAGTTGTCGGACCTGACCGGATTCCTGGCAGGTGAGCGCGACGATCTCGGTGCCGCTCTGAACCAGCTCTCGATTGCGCTCGGCGACGTCGCGAAGTTCGTGGCCGACAACCGCGATCAACTGGTCCAGACAACCGAAGGTCTCGTCGAACCGACACAGACATTGGCGAACAACAAGGAAGCACTGGCCAACACGCTCACCATGCTTCCGCTGGCGATCTCCAACTTGGTCAACTCGTACGACGCCGAATCAGGTGTGCTGGCTTCACGTCTGGCGTTCCCTGATCTTCAGAACCCGGCCGGCGTGCTCTGCAAGTTGATGGACCTCGGCAAGCTGTTGCCCGGTGATCCGCGGTTCGAGGCATTGGGAAGGCAGATGCAACCGGCTATCGACCAGTGCGCAAACGTCGCTGCGATGACCGACGCAGCCAATCAGGCTGCAGGCCTGAACCTTCCCTTCGGCATCCTTGCCGGTTCCGAACGACAGATGCAGGTAGTTCCGGGCACTGTGCCCGGCGTCGTGTCACCGCGACTGACCAGTGGAAACGGGGAGGGCGAGTGAAGCGTTCATTGATAGTCGGCGCCGGATTGTGCGCCGTCCTGATCTCGGCAACCGCCTGCTCGTCCGAGGGGATCTACGCTGTCCCGCTTCCCGGCGGTCCTGATGTGGGTTCCGATCCGATGCACTTGACCATTCAGTTCGACGACGTGCTCGACTTGGTTCCGCAGTCCGCTGTGAAGGTCGACGGCGTTCCCGTCGGTCGAGTCGACGACGTGTCGGTCGGACCGGACGGATGGACCGCGGACGTCGGAATCATCCTCGACTCGTCGGTTGATCTGCCCGCCAACGCAATTGCCGCGGTCGAGCAGACCAACCTGCTCGGCGAGAAGTTCATCCAGCTGTCGGCCCCGCCGTCCGGACCGGACTCTGCGAAGCTGGCCGACGGTGACCTCATTCCGCTGGATCGCACTCGCCACGCCACGGAGATCGAGCAGGTTCTCGGCGCATTGTCGCTGCTGCTGAACGGCGGCGGTGTGGGCCAGTTGCAGCCCATCGTCGAAGAACTCGGTGCCGCGTTCGACGGTCGCGAAGGCAAGACGAGAAGTCTTCTGGAGCAGGCGAACACACTCATCGGTGGACTCAACGAGCAGCGTGACGACATCACACGCGCCCTCGACGGCCTGGATGTGCTCTCGACTCGCGTCAACGATCAGAACGAGAAGATCGGGAAGATTCTCGAGGAACTCCCCGTTGCGACACAGGTTCTCAACGAGCAGCGTCCGCAGCTGACGCAGATGCTCGCTCAGGTGGATCGACTCGGAACAGTGGGAACCGACGTCCTCACACAGTCCAAGGACGATCTGATCGCTGATCTTCAGGCTCTGCGTCCGACGCTGCAGGCGCTCGCAGACTCCGGTGACGACTTCGTGGGGGCACTTCCGTTCCTTCCGACGTTCCCGTTCCCGGACGGTGTCGAGAAGATTGCACAGGGTGGTTCCGTCAACCTCTTCCTGAGTGTCGACCTGCAGATCGGCAATACACTCTCGGGTCTCGGTGTCGGGCAGGGAGAACCGGAATACCGCCAGCCCAAGTTCGGCAATCCCAAGCCGGTGGTCGACCCCTCCAACCCGTACTACAACGGCAACGGGCCGCGACCGGGGTGGCCGACAGTGTCACTGCTGCCGATCGCTCCGATCCTGCCGCAGGTTCCCGTTGTCGCCGGCCTTCCCGCCACAACAGCGGGTGACCCGGCAACGCCGGCGCCCGCGGCGAACCCACTCAACCCCATCCAGGGAATGCTGGAACAGTTCGGAATCGGCGGTGATGGACAGTGAGATCAGCTCTGGTCAGATGGCAGCTCGTCGGCTTTGTCGTGGTTGCGCTCCTGGGTCTCATCTACGTCGGCGCCAAGTACGTGCGCCTGGACAACCTCATGGGGTTCGGTCAGTACACGGTCAAGACCGAATTGGCCACGTCCGGTGGAATTTTCACCAACGCCGAGGTGACGTATCGCGGCGTGCCGGTCGGGCGAGTGGGCGACATGTCGTTGACCGAGGACGGAATTCAGGTCGACCTGAAGATCGACAACAGTGCTCCGGAGATTCCCGCGTCGGCCCGTGCCGTCGTGGCCAACCGCTCCGCCATCGGTGAGCAGTACGTCGACCTTCAGCCCGATACCGACCAGGGACCGTTTCTCGAGGACGGCTCGGTGATCGCGGTGGGGGACACCACAACTCCGATCCCGATCGAGGATGTGCTGACCAGTGCCAACGGCTTGGTCAAGTCCGTGCCCGTCGACGCGCTCCACACCGTCGCCGTCGAACTCGGTGCAGCGTTCAACGGCAAGGGCGAGGACATTCAGGTCCTGGCCGATTCGCTGTCCGGCCTCTCGCAGTCCGGGCTCGACACTCTGCCTCAGACGCTCGCGCTGATTCGGAACAGTGAGACGGTATTGACGACGCAGTCGGATCAGTCCTCCGCGATCAAGCAGTTCAGTACCGATCTCGATGCTGTCACGGCGCAGTTGCGGACCAGTGATCCGGACATCCGTCGCTTGATCGACAACGGCATCCCGGCCAGCGATCAGATCGGTGCTCTCATCAACGAGGCGGGCCCGAGCCTGACGACTGACCTGACCAATCTTGCCGCGACCACCAAGACGCTTGCGCCGCGAACGATCGCGCTGCAGCCGTTCCTGATCTTCCTTCCCGGCCTGGCCGCTGCCGCACCGACGGTTGCTCCCGGCGACGGAACGGTCCATCAGGGCTTGGTGCTGGAGACCAACAATCCGCTCTCGTGCACGGTGGGTTACGAAGGCACCATGGCGATCCTGGACGAGATGAAGCGTCAGAATCCCAATTTCGACGACACCCAGCAGGACTTCCCGCTCAACACCGCCGCGTCGTGTGAGACGCCGCTGGGCAGCGAGACGGGCGTCCGCAGTGCCAACCGCGTGGTGTACGCCGATCCCGACACGATCCAGCCTTGGGACTTCAAGCCGAAGGTCGATCCGGACAAGTTGAACCTCAACCCGATCGCGACGCAGTTGGCGCCGTTGCTCGGAGTGACACCGAAGTAGACCGATCCGAATGTGGTCGAGTTTGTGCAGTTCAGGCTACTGAGTTGTGGCAGTTGACGATTCGCGGCCAGAGGCTGGGCAAAACAGGTAAGTAGGGTAGTGAGTGTGATTCAGAGAAACAGTTCCCCGCAGTCCGGCGGGCCCGAGCAAGTCGAATCGGGAGCGCCGACAACCGGTAGACCGAAGGGGCTGACAGCGTCTCTGATTGCGGTCGGTGTCCTGCTTCTGGCGGCCGTGGTTGTGCTCGGTGTGTTCGGCGTCCCGTACGTTCGGGCGCTCACCACCGACCGCACCACCGCCGAGATGCGTGACGACGCGCTTATCGGTGCGCAGCAAGTCGCGATCAACCTCAACAACGCGGATTCGGCCAATCTCGACCAGTCGATCGAGAACATGCGTTCTTCGGTGACCGGTGACGAGATGACGACGTATCTGCAGACCGTTCAGGATTCCATCACCGACGAGTTGCGTAACTCGGGCTCGAAGGCTGACACCGAAGTCGTTCAGTCCGCGCTGACCGAGCTCAATACCGATGACCGGACCGCCACGGCACTGGTCGTCGTTCGAGTCACCACGACCCAGGGCAACCAGTTCGTCAAGAATCAGCTCGGCATGCGGCTGGGCATGGTCGAGGTCGACGGGGTCTGGAAGGCTCAGTCGGCTGATCCGATCGGCTCTCGGCTCGATCTCGGCTCCGGCACCCTGCCGGCCACCGACGGCTCCACGCCTGCTCCTGACGCAACGCCCGCACCCGGTTCGGGGACCGAGGCACCTGCCTCCGGTGCTCCCGCACCGACAACCGAGGGTGGTGATTCCGGTGGCCAGTAGTTCGTCGAACCTGCACACCGACATCCCTCGAAGGAGAAGCGCGTAATGCCACCCAAACGTCGTACCGGCGGACCGTCCTCCCCGCAGAACCGTCGGCCGAAGATCGCGGGAAGCGCTCGCTCGCTCAACGTCCCCGCGGGGACGTCCGATTCGGATCCGGTCGAGCCCACGATCGAACAGCCGGAAGAAGAAACACAGGAGGCTGTGAAGCCGGAGGTTGCGAAGCCGACGCTCACGAAGGCCGAGTCCGGAGAAATCGAGCCGCCGAAGACGGAAACCGACGCTCCGGAATCCACACCAGGCCCCGATCTGACCAAACCGGCGAAAACCGTCGCAGACGAGCCCAAGGCCCCTGCTACCCCGGAGACGGGCGCGGGGGAGTCGGCGACAACACCTACACAATCCAAGGCCGGTTGGCGCCTGGTCGCGATCCTGGGGGCCGCAGCGGTCATCGTCGCGATCCTCGCCGGCATCGCCATCTTCAAAGTCGGCGCGAAGACGGACGACATCGCCTGGGTGGACGAAGGCGCCACGGCTGAGGTTCTTCGTGTGACGCCGTCGGCGTTGGCTGCAGTCTTCACGTTCTCTCCCGACACGTTCGACGCCGATTTCGACAAGGGTGTCCAGGGCTTGAACCAGTCGATGCGCGATCAGCTGACGCAGTACAAGGACACGCAGAAGGCCGGCGTCGAACAAACCCAGACGGCAACGACCGCTGATGTCCCGCTGATCGGGATCACACGGCTCGAGAAGGACCGAGCACAGTTGCTCGCCCAACTGAACGTCAGCTCGACGCAGAACGGCGTGGCGGCAGACTCTCGCTCCGGAATGGTCATCGTGAGTCTGGAGAAGCAGGACGGAAACTGGCTGATCTCGGAGATTCGCGACCAGTAGCACCTGCGCACCAGCGCGAAGATCTGGATCGACGCACGATGTCGGTCCAGATTTTTCGTATGTGACGCCGTTGCTGGCTACACTCCCGGTGGCAGTGTTCGAATGCGCGTCACGAATGTTCGAATGCTGCGACACGCGCTCTCGCCCTTGACGGAGCGGTCCGCAAGGTCCACTCTGATCGGTGAACATGCACGGACGAGTGATCGGCAGTCTCACGTCAGTATCTGAATTCGACCCTCAGTTACACCCGACTCGACATTTCCAGAGTAAGGGTGTACTTTTGGACGTTGCGCTGGCTGCCTCCTGTCCACCCCTCGTCTCAACCGCTGCGAAGTCAAGTACTTCTTGCTTTCTGCGACGGGTTTCGTTCGGGTTGTAACCAGCGAAATTCGAAGCAGATACAGCGGCGGTCGCAACAGCACGGAGCGGCCCGCGTGAGGTGCTGGAAGGACGCATCTTGGCAGTCTCTAGCCAGACCAAGGCAGTTTCCGGAATCCCCGGAGCCCCGAAGAGGGTTTCGTTCGCGAAAGTTCGCGAACCCCTCGAAGTTCCCGGGCTTCTTGACGTACAGACAGATTCGTTCGAGTGGCTGATCGGCGCGCAGAGTTGGCGTGAACGAGCAGCGGCACTCGGCGACAATGCAGTGTCCGGTGGTCTCGAGGACATCCTCGCGGAGCTTTCTCCGATCGAGGATTTCAACGGCACTATGTCGCTGTCCTTCTCCGACCCTCGATTCGACGAGGTCAAGGCCTCGACGGACGAGTGCAAAGACAAGGACATGACCTACGCGGCGCCGTTGTTCGTCACCGCGGAGTTCATCAACAACAACACTGGTGAGATCAAGAGCCAGACGGTCTTCATGGGAGATTTCCCGATGATGACCGACAAGGGCACCTTCATCATCAACGGCACCGAGCGTGTGGTCGTCTCGCAGCTCGTGCGTTCCCCCGGTGTGTACTTCGACATGAGCGTCGACAAGAGCACCGAGAAGGATCTGCACAGCGTCAAGGTGATCCCGGGTCGCGGCGCATGGCTCGAGTTCGACGTCGACAAGCGCGACACCGTTGGTGTCCGTATCGACCGCAAGCGTCGTCAGCCTGTCACCGTCCTGCTCAAGGCACTCGGCTGGACCACCGAGCAGATCACGGAGCGCTTCGGCTTCTCCGAGATCCTCATGGCCACGCTGGAGAAGGACAACACCGCCGGCACCGATGAGGCGTTGCTCGACATCTACCGCAAGCTGCGTCCGGGCGAGCCCCCCACCAAGGAGAGCGCGCAGACCCTGCTGGAGAACCTGTTCTTCAAGGACAAGCGCTACGACCTCGCTCGCGTGGGTCGTTACAAGATCAACAAGAAGCTCGGCCTGAACGCGGGTCAGCCGATCGTTGCATCCACGCTCACCGAAGAAGACATCGTCGCCACCGTCGAGTACCTCGTGCGTCTGCACGCAGGTGACACCTCGATGACGGCTCCGGGCGGCGTCGAGGTTCCCGTCGAGGTCGACGACATCGACCACTTCGGCAACCGTCGTCTGCGTACCGTCGGCGAGCTCATCCAGAACCAGATCCGCGTGGGCCTGTCCCGCATGGAGCGTGTGGTTCGTGAGCGCATGACCACACAGGACGTCGAGGCAATCACGCCTCAGACGCTGATCAACATCCGTCCCGTCGTCGCTGCGATCAGGGAGTTCTTCGGAACCTCCCAGCTGTCGCAGTTCATGGACCAGAACAACCCGCTGTCGGGGCTGACGCACAAGCGTCGTCTGTCCGCCCTCGGCCCGGGTGGTCTGTCCCGTGAGCGCGCCGGCCTCGAGGTTCGCGACGTTCACCCGTCGCACTACGGCCGCATGTGCCCGATCGAGACCCCGGAAGGCCCGAACATCGGCCTGATCGGTTCGCTGTCGGTCTACGCCCGCGTCAACCCGTTCGGTTTCATCGAGACCCCGTACCGTCGCGTCGTCGACGGACAGGTGACCGACGAGGTCGACTACCTGACCGCTGACGAAGAAGACCGCCACGTAGTCGCGCAGGCCAACTCGGCCATCGACCGCGAGGGTCGCTTCACCGACTCGAAGATTCTCGTCCGCCGTAAGGGTGGCGAGGTCGAGTTCGTCGCGTCCTCCGACATCGACTACATGGACGTTTCGCCGCGTCAGATGGTGTCCGTCGCAACCGCGATGATTCCGTTCCTCGAGCACGACGATGCAAACCGTGCCCTGATGGGCGCGAACATGCAGCGTCAGGCTGTCCCGCTGGTTCGCAGCGAGGCACCTCTCGTCGGTACCGGCATGGAGCTGCGTGCAGCTGTGGATGCCGGCGACGTCATCATCACCGAGAAGACCGGTGTCGTGGAGGAGATCTCCGCGGACTACGTCACGGTGATGGCTGACGACGGAAGCCGCAAGACGTACCGGATGCGCAAGTTCGCGCGTTCCAACCAGGGCACGTGCGCCAACCAGCGTCCGATCGTGGACGAGGGACAGCGTGTCGAGGCCGGCCAGGTCCTGGCCGACGGCCCTTGCACCGAGAACGGTGAGATGGCGCTGGGCAAGAACTTGCTCGTCGCGATCATGCCGTGGGAAGGCCACAACTACGAGGACGCGATCATTCTGTCGCAGCGTCTCGTGGAAGAGGACGTCCTGACCTCGATTCACATCGAGGAGCACGAGATCGATGCCCGCGACACCAAGCTCGGTGCCGAGGAAATCACTCGCGACATCCCGAACGTCTCCGACGAGGTCCTCGCCGACCTCGACGAGCGCGGCATCATCCGTATCGGTGCCGAGGTTCGTGACGGCGACGTGCTGGTCGGAAAGGTCACGCCGAAGGGCGAGACCGAGCTGACCCCCGAAGAGCGCCTCCTTCGCGCCATCTTCGGTGAGAAGGCTCGCGAGGTTCGTGACACGTCCCTCAAGGTTCCTCACGGTGAGACCGGCAAGGTCATCGGAATCCGCGTGTTCTCGCGTGACGAAGACGACGATCTGCCTCCCGGTGTCAACGAGCTGGTCCGCGTCTACGTGGCACAGAAGCGCAAGATCCAGGACGGTGACAAGCTCGCCGGCCGCCACGGTAACAAGGGCGTCATCGGCAAGATCCTGCCGCAGGAAGACATGCCGTTCCTCTCGGACGGCACGCCTGTCGACATCATCTTGAACACGCACGGCGTCCCGCGTCGTATGAACATCGGTCAGGTCTTGGAGACCCACCTCGGGTGGATCGGCAAGACCGGCTGGAACGTTCAGATCGCGTCCGACGGCTCTCGTCCCGACTGGGCTGCGACCCTGCCGGAAGAGATGCTGTCCGCTCCGGCCGACTCGAACATCGCCACCCCGGTGTTCGACGGTGCGAAGGAAGACGAGCTCACCGGTCTCCTCGGCGCGACGCTGCCGAACCGTGACGGCGAGCAGATGGTCGGACCCGACGGAAAGGCCACCTTGTTCGACGGCCGCTCCGGCGAGCCGTTCCCGTACCCGGTCTCGGTCGGTTACATGTACATCATCAAGCTGCACCACTTGGTCGACGACAAGATCCACGCTCGTTCGACCGGTCCGTACTCGATGATCACGCAGCAGCCTCTCGGTGGTAAGGCCCAGTTCGGTGGCCAGCGCTTCGGTGAGATGGAGTGCTGGGCGATGCAGGCCTACGGCGCGGCTTACACGCTGCAGGAACTGCTGACCATCAAGTCTGACGACGTGGTCGGTCGAGTCAAGGTGTACGAAGCCATCGTCAAGGGCGAGAACATCCCCGAACCCGGCATCCCCGAGTCGTTCAAGGTGCTCCTCAAGGAGCTCCAGTCGCTCTGCCTCAACGTGGAGGTGCTGTCCTCGGACGGCGCGGCCATCACGATGGCGGACGGCGACGACGAGGACTTGGAGCGGGCCGCAGCGAACCTGGGCATCAACCTGTCCAGGAACGAAGCTGCGACGGTCGACGACCTCGCGAACTAGGTTTCGGTCCCCGGGTTGCTCTTGAAAGAGCGGCCCGGGGGCGTAGTTCACATTTGAATTGGCAGTCAGGTTGCCGGGTGACCGGCAACCGTAACCCCAACGGGGAAAGGAAGTTACGTGCTCGACGTCAACTTCTTCGATGAACTCCGCATTGGCTTGGCCAGTGCAGAGGACATCCGCAATTGGTCCTACGGCGAGGTCAAGAAGCCGGAGACCATCAACTACCGCACGCTCAAGCCCGAGAAGGACGGCCTCTTCTGCGAGAAGATCTTCGGCCCCACTCGGGACTGGGAGTGCTACTGCGGTAAGTACAAGCGTGTCCGCTTCAAGGGCATCATCTGTGAGCGCTGTGGCGTCGAGGTCACTCGCGCCAAGGTTCGTCGTGAGCGCATGGGTCACATCGAACTGGCCGCACCGGTCACGCACATCTGGTACTTCAAGGGTGTTCCGAGCCGTCTCGGTTACCTGCTCGACCTGGCTCCGAAGGATCTCGAAAAGATCATCTACTTCGCTGCCTACGTCATCGTCGGTGTCGACGAGGAGCTCCGTCACAACGAGCTGTCCACCCTCGAAGCCGAGATGCAGGTCGAGAAGAAGACCGTCGCAGATCAGCGCGACGCCGATCTCGAGGCACGTGCGCAGAAGCTCGAAGCCGACATCGCCGAGCTCGAGGCAGAGGGCGCGAAGTCCGATGTCCGCCGCAAGGTCAAGGACGGCGGCGAGCGCGAAATGCGTCAGCTCCGTGACCGCGCGCAGCGTGAGCTGGATCGTCTCGACGAGATCTGGACCACCTTCACCAAGCTGAGCGTCAAGCAGCTCATCATCGACGAGCTCCTGTACCGCGAGCTGGTCGACCGTTACGGCGAGTACTTCACGGGTGCGATGGGCGCAGAGTCCATCCAGATCCTGATGCAGAACTTCGACCTCGACGCCGAGGCAGAGTCTCTCCGCGAGACCATCCGCAGCGGCAAGGGCCAGAAGAAGCTGCGTGCACTCAAGCGCCTCAAGGTGGTTGCGGCATTCCAGACCAACGGCAACTCGCCGATGGGCATGGTCCTCAACGCTGTTCCGGTGATCCCGCCGGAGCTTCGCCCGATGGTTCAGCTCGACGGTGGACGTTTCGCGACGTCCGACCTCAACGACCTGTACCGCCGCGTCATCAACCGCAACAACCGCCTCAAGCGACTGATCGACCTCGGTGCTCCCGAGATCATCGTCAACAACGAGAAGCGGATGCTGCAGGAGTCGGTCGACGCCCTGTTCGACAACGGTCGTCGTGGACGTCCGGTCACCGGACCGGGTAACCGCCCGCTGAAGTCCCTGAGCGATCTGCTCAAGGGCAAGCAGGGTCGCTTCCGTCAGAACCTGCTCGGTAAGCGCGTCGACTACTCGGGTCGTTCCGTCATCGTCGTCGGTCCTCAGCTCAAGCTGCACCAGTGTGGTCTGCCCAAGCTGATGGCTCTCGAGCTGTTCAAGCCGTTCGTGATGAAGCGTCTGGTCGATCTGAACCACGCGCAGAACATCAAGTCGGCAAAGCGCATGGTCGAGCGCAAGCGCGTCCAGGTGTGGGACGTCCTCGAAGAGGTCATCGCCGAGCACCCCGTGCTGCTCAACCGTGCACCTACGCTGCACCGTCTGGGTATCCAGGCATTCGAGCCGCAGCTCGTCGAGGGCAAGGCCATTCAGCTCCACCCGCTGGTGTGTGAGGCCTTCAACGCCGACTTCGACGGTGACCAGATGGCTGTTCACCTCCCGCTGTCGGCAGAGGCACAGGCCGAGGCACGCATCCTGATGCTGTCCTCGAACAACATCCTCTCGCCTGCTTCGGGTCGCCCGCTCGCCATGCCGCGTCTGGACATGGTCACGGGTCTGTTCCACCTGACCCGTCTAGACGAGGGTGTCACCGGTGAGCTCGTTGCTCCGACCAACGACGAGGCAGAGCAGGGCGTGTACTCCTCGCCCGCCGAGGCTCAGATGGCAGTCGACCGCGGCGCGCTCTCGGTTCAGGCTCAGATCAAGGTGCGTCTGACGCAGCAGCGTCCGCCGCGCGACCTCGAGAACGAACTGTTCCCCGAGGGCTGGAACTACGGTGACGGCTGGACCGCCACCACGACACTCGGCCGTGTGCTCTTCAACGAGCTGCTTCCGGCGGACTACCCGTTCGTCAACGAGCAGATGCCGAAGAAGCGCCAGGCGACGATCATCAACGATCTCGCCGAGCGGTACCCGATGATCGTGGTTGCTCAGACCGTCGACAAGCTCAAGGACGTCGGGTTCTACTGGGCCACCCGTTCGGGTGTCACGGTCTCGATCTCCGACGTGCTCGTGCCGCCGGAGAAGCCTGCCATCATCGAGGACTTCGAGGCTCAGGCCGACAAGATCGAGAAGCAGTACCAGCGTGGTGCTCTGGACAAGAAGGAGCGCAACAGCGCTCTGGTCACCATTTGGCAGGAAGCGACCGACAAGGTCGGCAAGGCCATGGAGGCTCACTTCCCCGACAGCAACCCGATCCCGATGATCGTGAAGTCCGGCGCAGCCGGCAACATGACTCAGGTTCGCTCGCTCGCCGGTATGAAGGGCCTGGTGACAAACCCGAAGGGTGAGTTCATCCCGCGTCCGATCAAGTCTTCCTTCAAGGAAGGCCTGACCGTTCTCGAGTACTTCATCAACACGCACGGTGCTCGTAAGGGTCTGGCCGATACCGCACTCCGCACCGCCGACTCGGGTTACCTGACCCGTCGTCTGGTGGACGTTTCGCAGGACGTCATCGTCCGCGAGGTCGACTGTGGAACAGAGCGCGGCATCGTCACCACGATCGCCGAGAAGCAGGCCGACGGCACGATGATCCGCGATGCTCACGTGGAGACCAGCACGTACGCCCGTACCTTGGCGGCCGATGCAGTCGACGCGAACGGCACCGTCATCGTCGAGCGTGGCCACGATCTCGGTGACCCCGCGATCGATGCTCTGCTCGAAGCCGGCATCACGACGGTCAAGGTCCGCTCGGTCCTGACCTGCACCACCGGCACCGGCGTTTGCGCCACTTGCTACGGCCGCTCGATGGCCACCGGCAAGCTGGTCGACATCGGTGAGGCTGTCGGTATCGTCGCCGCACAGTCGATCGGTGAGCCCGGTACTCAGCTGACCATGCGTACCTTCCACCAGGGTGGTGTCGCAGGAGATGACATCACCGGCGGTCTGCCGCGTGTCCAGGAGCTGTTCGAGGCACGTGTGCCCAAGGGCAAGGCTCCTATCGCGGACGTCACCGGTCGGGTACAGCTCGAAGACGGCGATCGTTTCTACAAGATCACCATCGTTCCGGACGACGGCGGCGAAGAGGTTGTCTACGACAAGCTCAGCAAGCGTCAGCGTCTGCGCGTCTTCAAGCATGCCGACGGTCGCGAAAGCCTCTTGGCTGACGGTGACCACGTCGAGGTCGGACAGCAGCTCATGGAAGGTGCTGCCGATCCCCACGAGGTCCTGCGAGTCATGGGTCCGCGTCAGGTTCAGATCCACTTGGTCAACGAGGTCCAGGAGGTGTACCGGAGCCAGGGTGTGTCGATCCACGACAAGCACATCGAGGTCATCGTGCGCCAGATGCTTCGTCGCGTGACGATCATCGATTCCGGTGCCACCGAGTTCCTGCCCGGTTCGCTCACCGAGCGCGCCGAGTTCGAGTCGGCAAACCGCCGCGTTGTCGCCGAGGGTGGCGAGCCCGCAGCCGGCCGTCCGGTGCTCATGGGTATCACGAAGGCGTCGCTCGCGACGGATTCGTGGCTGTCCGCGGCATCGTTCCAGGAGACCACTCGTGTCTTGACCGACGCGGCTATCAACTGCCGCTCGGACAAGCTGATCGGTCTGAAGGAAAATGTCATCATCGGCAAGCTGATCCCTGCCGGTACCGGTATCAACCGTTACCGCAACATCCAGGTTCAGCCCACCGAAGAGGCACGCGCCGCTGCTTACGCCGTGCCGTCGTACGACGACCAGTACTACAGCCCGGACGGCTTCGGCCAGAACACCGGTGCTGCAGTTCCGCTGGACGACTACGGCTTCAGCAACGACTACCGCTAAGCGTTAGTTCGTAGAAATCCCCCCACTTCGAAAGAGGTGGGGGGATTTTTCATGTCAGGAGTGGGACGTTTTCAGGAGTTGCTGCCGCTGAGGTCCGGGATGACGATCTCCTGGACGGCCCACTTGTTCCCGTCGGGGTCGGCGAAGTAGATGAACCGCCCCCAGGCCTGGTCGTCGATCGGGCTGATGTCGATGCCGCGGCTCTTGAACTCGCGCTCGGCCTCTTCGATGTCCTTGACCACTACCTGCATGCCGACGACCGAGCCGGGCTCGGCGTCGGTGATTCCCTTGCCGATGCAGATCGAGCAGGCCGAACCGGGAGGGGTCAGCTGGACGAATCGCAGGTCTTCGCTGACCGTGTGATCGTGGTCGGCATTGAATCCGAGGCGGACGTAGAAGTCCTTGGCGCGGTCGATGTCGGTGACGGGAATGGCGACCAGTTCGAGCTTGATGTCCATGACGTGCCCTTCATGTGATGGTGAATTCCGGCGACAGGTCCAGTGTTGCGGGTATTGCGGTCAGAAACGGTCCTCGTTCGGCGTCCGGATGAAACTTTCCGAATTCCTTGTTGCTCCGAGGGTGCTTCTCTCACTGCTCGACCGATCCCGAACCAGGAGCGGATACCCCGACTCCGCAGCTCTGACGCATTCCGTCGAACGTGCCGCGCACGCCGACGCTCTCGGCTACCACCGGTTCTGGGTCGCCGAGCATCACGCGGTGCCCGGGATCGGGAGCGGGTCGCCGGCAGTACTGCTTGCCGCGATCGGCGCGCATACGCGCGATATCAGACTCGGCAGCGGTGGGGTCATGCTGCCGAATCACCAACCGCTGATCGTCGCCGAGCAGTTCCTGATGCTGGAGGCTCTCTACCCGGGGCGAATCGACCTCGGCCTCGGCCGATCGCTGGGATTCACGGAGCCCGTACGTCAGGCACTACGACGCAGCAAGGACGCTCCGGACACGTTTGTGTCGGACCTGGACGAGGTGAGGCGTTATCTGGACGGTTCCGCCGCAGTGACGGCACGGCCGGCGTCGCAGACTGGAGTCCCGATCTTCGTGCTGGCGACGCGCACAGGTCTGAAAGTGGCAGCGCAGCTGGGGCTTCCGGTGGTCGTGGGTGGGCCGATACTGGGAATCGGTAGCACCGATCGGGTGGATGCGTTGGACGAGTACCGCCGAGCTTTCCAGCCCACCGACACACACCCCGAACCCTATGTGGTGGTTTCCCTCGAGGTGGCGGTTGCCGATACCACCGAGGCGGCCCGTGAGTTGCTGATCCCGGAGGCGTACGCGCTCGCAGAATCGTCACGGACAGGGGAGTTTCCGCCGCTCGTGTCGCCGGACGAGATCAGGCGCGCCCCGCGCAGTGATCGAAACGCCAGGCGCATCGAGTCGTTCACGGCTTCGGCGCTGCACGGCACACCCGTCGAGGTGAAACAGCAACTTCACTCTCTCGCCGAACGGACCGGTGCCGACGAAGTGTTGGCGTCGACATCGACGTACGACCGTGACGCGCTTGCACTTTCGGACCGCCTGCTACGTGAGGTGGTTTAGCGGTGTGGTTGATCTAACGAGGCACGTGAAACTCGAGCAGAGTGGCGACGGAGTCGTCGAGTTCGGTCCACGGCACCGGTACGGAGAGGACGGCGATCGCCGAAGTCGGGAACTTGTCGCGGATACGTTGGGCCGCTTCGGAGTTTTCGTTCGATGCGAGATCGAGTGCAGTCCAGGGAATTCCGGGTTCGTGTCCGACGATCAGGAGCGTCTTGACGTGGTCGGACGTGGTTCGCGCAGCTGCAATGACGTCTGCGGGTGAGCCGCCGTAGATGGACTTCTCGAACCCGGCGGGAGCTTCGATTCCCGTCGAGGCAAGGGTTTCGACGGTCCGCCGGGAGGTGGAGCACAGAACGGCGTCGACGGGCGGGACGTTTTCACGGATCCATTCGCCGCCGATGCGGGCCTCGCGCAGGCCCCGTTCGGCGAGCGGACGCTCGTGATCACGGATGCCCTCGGGGTAGCTGGACTTGCCGTGTCGCATGAGGACGAGGGTGCGGTGGTCGGCCATGCGTTCACGGTATCCGCTTTGTGCCCGTCAGTCCGGTTACTCTGGATGGTCAGGACCTTGAAGGAGGTTTTCGATGGCCGGTAAGAAGCTCGATCGAACTAATGCCCGAACTGCACTCGAGGTGGTACGCGAAAGCCCCACCATCGCTTTCATCACCGTTGCCCCGGCAGTGGTCGTGTTCGGCGTGGTGTGGTGGCTCTTCGGTTTCTGGGCCGCGATTCTTCTTGCGTTGGTGTTCGGTGTCGCGGCTGTCGCGACCCAGAAACTGCGTTAGAGGGCGCTCACCTGCGCAACTGCGCGGAGCGCTTCGCCGACCAGGAACCAGACCGTGACGGTCTTGTCGTCGACGCGGCTGCGCAGGACGACGTCGTCGCTGGAGACGATGGGGGAGAGGTACTCGATCAGTGCTCGATGCGGAACTGTCCGTAGTTCGGTGCGAGCGCTGAGGACCTCTTCGACTGCCTGCCAGTAGACGGCGTTGTTGACGTGGTCGAACGGGTCGATATCCGTGGCGCGCAGAGCGAACGGCGTGTCCAGAACACCGGCGTCGTCCGCCTCCGGTGCGTTCTCGGCGAGGACACGCTTCCACTTCAGGCGATGCTCGTCGGTGGATTCCTCCAGTGGCCGCATGAAGTCGTCACTCATCCGCGTGGGCATGCCCGATTCGGCGCTGATGTTGATCCAGAAGCCTTCGGTTTCCATCAGCGCGCCGTTGCTGCCGTCGAAGCGCACACGCATGTTCGCCCATCTCGTGGAGAAGCCGGAGCACCAGCGAGTCATCGTCAACTCTTCCGGCCAGATCGCCGGGCGTACGACGTCGACGACCGTACGACGCACTATCCAGAGCGGATGGGTGTCGATGGCTCCCGCGGCCTCGATGTTGTCGTTGCCGATGTCCTGCAGGTAGCGGGCGACGGCGTCGAGCCTGACCTGCTTGGCGACGTCGATGTCGCCGGTGCGGACCGGGCGGGACTTGACGAAGATCGGTCCTCGGTCCGGCTGTTGCGCGAGCGTGAGATCTGGGTTCACGTGAGATTCCTGTTCGCTGGAGTGAGCCGATTCTGTCAGGCTTTTCAGCGAGTGGCGATTATCTGCTTTCCGCAGCCGGAGCCGTCGACCATTCGTGCCACGGCGACGGCGGTGTCGGCAAGGGGATGAACGGAGTCGATCACCGGGGTGATGTCACCTGCGTCGATCATCTGCGTCAGGACCTCCAGATCGTCGGCGTTCTCCGAAGCGATGAAGGTGCCCATTTTCTGAGATATGAACGGAGACAGGCACTGTGCGCGTATTCGGCGATCGGTTCCGCCGAGCCACCGTCCGCCGTTCTCGCCGCCGACGATCACCAGCGTTCCGGTGCGTGTGAGCGCCCGTCGAAGATCTCGCAGTCGGCGGTTGCCGCCGGTATCGATGATGACGTCGTACCGATGCGATCCGTCGGTGGCGTCGTCGACGCGGTAGTCGAGAACCTCGTCGGCACCGATGGAGCGGACGGTATCGGTTTTCGAGGTGCTGCACACGCCGGTGACGTGAGCGCCCATGGCTTTTGCCACCTGCACCGCGTAGATCCCGACGCCACCGGATGCGCCGAGCACGAGGACGGATTGGCCCGCCTGCACGCGGCCGTGGTCGCGCACGGCTTGCAACGCTGTGAGGGCGGAGACCGGCACCGCTGCTGCTTGCGCGAACGACAACCGGGCAGGTTTTGCGGCAATCTTCGTCTCGAGTGCGCGTGCGTACTCCGCGAACGAACCGACCGCGATCCCGTATACCTCCTGGCCGACTGCCACGCGGGTCACCGAACTGCCGACGGCCTCGACTCGGCCGGATACGTCCAGTCCGCGTACCCGGTTCCTAGGTCTGCGCAGCCCGAAACCCGCGAGGCGCAACGGATATGGCAGTCCGGCCATGAGATGCCATGCCCCGCGGTCGACGGACGCGGCCTCGACGCGTATCAGCACTTCGTTGTCGGCGACAGTGGGGCGCGGAATGTGGTCGAGGTAGAGAACGTCGGCCTCGCCGTAGCGATCCTGTACGACGGCGGTCATCAGTTCCTTCGGCATGCGAGTCTCCGTTCGTCGAATACTTACAGCGTAAGTATTGCACTTACGGTGTAAGTTCTGTCAACGTGGAGAAGCGCGCAAGATTGACCCGAGACGACGTCGTACACGCTGCTGTCGCGCTTGCCGATTCCGTCGGAATCGATTCGATGACCATGCGGAAGCTGGGCACCGAACTGGGCGTCGAAGCGATGTCTCTGTACAACCATGTTTCGGACAAAGGGGATCTGCTCGACGGAATGGTCGATGCGGTCTTCGCGGAGATCGATCTGCCGACGCCGGGACGCCCGTGGCGCACGGAACTTCACGTGCGAGCGGTATCGACAAGGGAAGTGTTGGGGAGGCACCCGTGGGCAACTCCGTTGATGGAGTCCCGAACGACGCCTGGTCCCGCGACCCTGCGCCACCACGATGCCGTCATCGGAACGCTACGCGCCGCCGACTTTCCCGTCGCCCTTGCTGCGCATGCCTTTTCGATCATGGATGCGTACATCTACGGCTTCGTGCTGCAAGAAGTGAGCTTGCCGTTCGAAACAGCGCAGGAAACGACGGAACTGGCGAAGGCGATCATGGGCTCATTCGAGAGCGGTCAGTATCCGCACCTGGCCGAGTTGACCACCAAGCACGTCCTTGCTCCGGGATACAGCTACGCCGCCGAATTCGCTTTCGGTCTCGATCTGATTCTCGACGGACTCGAACGTCTGCACATCGGGAGCGAACGATGATCTGACGTGAGTACCGGGTTAAAGTCGAGAAAACCGGGTTACCGGTCCAGACTTCAGATGTCCCGAAGAGGAGCTTTCTGTGCGCGCCATGGTGGTTACGGAACTGTCCGGTCCCGAAGGAATTGTCGCGCAGGAGGTTCCCGAGCCCGCAGCCGAAGGTCTTGTTCTCATCGATGTGAAGGCAAGTGGCGTCTGCTTTCCGGACCTGCTCATCACCTACGGCAAGTATCAGATCCGCCCGGAACCGCCGTTCATTCCCGGCGCGGAGATCTCGGGCGTCGTGGTCTCCGCGCCGGAAGGGTCGGGTTTCGCTCCGGGCGATCGTGTTCTCGCGGCCGCGTATCTGGGTGGGTATGCAGAGCGGATTGCCGTCAACCCGGCGCAGGTACTCCGAATTCCGGACGGACTCGCCTTCGACGAGGCGGCCTCGCTGATCATCAACTATCAGACGATGGAGTTCGCGCTCGCTCGTCGCGCGAAGATCGTCGCGGGGGAGACTGTCGTCGTGCTCGGCGCTGCAGGCGGAGTCGGAACGGCAACCATCCAGCTGGCCAAGGCGCACGGTGCCCGGGTGATCGCCGTGGTACGACGCGAGGGCGTCGATGACTTCTTGCGTGAGCTCGGTGCCGACGAGGTGGTCGCGCTGGCTCCGGGATGGGGAGAGCGGATTCGGGAACTGACCGACGGCGTCGGCGCTCAGATCGTGGTGGATCCGGTGGGCGGCGATGCGTTCGACGACGCGGTCCGGGTTCTGGCACCCGAAGGACGACTCGTGGTGATCGGATTCGCCGGCGGCGGTATTCCCGAGGTAAAGGTGAACCGGGTGCTGTTTCGCAATATCAGCATTGTCGGCGCGGCATGGGGTGAGTTCACGCGTACCAATCCCGAGGCGGTAGCCGAGGTACACGCATCGCTGGTAGAACACGTCCGAAACGGCTTGCGTCCGCTGGTCAAGGCACGGTATCCGCTTGCCGACGCAGCAGTTGCCCTGGCTGATCTCGAAAGCGGCAAAGTTCTAGGAAAGGCCATCTTGCTGCAGGAATGATTCTTCGCAACGTGATGGTGGTCACCAAATAATAAGTTGCAACATGTTTTCATTTGGGCAATAGTTGCAACCGCACTACCATTTGCCAGGTGATCGCTTCCGATTCTGATGACCTGTATGGAGCACTCGACGAGTTGTTCACTCGCCTGATGAGCGCCGGTGATTCGGAGTCGATCGATGCGTTGATCGAACTGGATCTCTCGTTCTCTCAGGTGCGTGTGCTGTTCGTACTTGCACAACGTGATGCGGCGATCCCGATCAACGAGGTTGCCGACGAGCTTCGGCTCTCGGTGGCAGCTACGGGGCGGAACATCGATCAGCTCGTGAACATGGGTCTGGTCGATCGCCGTGAAGACGAGCGGGACCGACGCGTCAAGCGGGTTTCCTTGTCGGAGGCCGGTCGTAAGGTGACGACCAACCACATCGAGTGCAAGCGCGGCCAGCTTCGCGAATTCGCGTCGCGTGTTCCTGAGCCAGAGCGGATTCGTTTGTTCGAGGCTCTCAAGCCCATTCTCGCGGGTGACTATCTGCGAGCACTTAACCAGGAGACTTCGCGATGACATCGCCGAACGCGCCGGCACCGGCGTCCGACAAACTTGACGGGGCGGTCCTCAAGATCGCTTCCGTGGTGGTGCTCGGCGCCATCATGTCGATTCTCGACGTAACCGTGGTGAGCGTCGCGCTCACCACCTTTGCCGAGGACTTCGAAACTTCGTACGCCACCGTCGCGTGGACGATGACGGCCTACACCCTCGCTTTGGCGACGGTCATTCCGGTTACCGGTTGGGCTGCCGACCGTTTCGGCACCAAGCGCCTCTACATGACTGCCCTGGTGCTGTTCGTGCTCGGTTCGGTCGCCTGTGCGATGGCGTGGGACATCACCTCGCTCATCGGCTTCCGTGTGCTCCAGGGCCTCGGCGGCGGCATGTTGATGCCGCTCGGTATGACCATCATGACCCGGGCCGCCGGTCCGGACCGCGTCGGTCGCGTCATGGCAGTTCTCGGAATCCCGATGCTGCTCGGCCCCATCGGTGGCCCGATCCTCGGTGGTTGGCTGATCGAGGCCGCGAGCTGGCACTGGATCTTCCTGATCAACCTGCCGATCGGCATCATCGCGTTGGCAGCAGCATTCATCATTCTGCCGTCCGACAAGGCGAAGCCTTCGGAGTCCTTCGACTTCCTCGGCATGATCCTGCTGTCACCCGGCCTCGCGCTGTTCTTGTTCGGTGTGTCGTCCATCCCTGAGGTGGGAACGGTTGCGTCGGCTCGGGTTCTGGTGTCGGCCGGTATCGGTCTGGCGCTGATCATCGCCTTCGTGTTCCACGCGCTCAACAAGGATCACCCGCTGATCGACTTGCACCTGTTCAAGAACCGTCAGTTGACCACCGCCGTCATCACGACGTCGCTGTTCATCGTCGCCTTCATGGGCGCCGGGTTGCTGTTCCCGAGCTACTTCATCCAGGTCGGCGGTCACACCACGCTCGCTGCCGGATTGTTGATGGCTCCGCAGGGTCTCGGCGCTATGGTCACCATGCCGATCGCTGGTCGACTGGTCGACAAGATCGGCCCGGGCAAGATCGTCCTGACCGGTTTGCCGTTGATTCTGATCGGCTTGGGTGTGTTCACACAGGTTGCCTCGGATTCCCCGACGTGGCTGCTGATGGGTGCCTTGTTCGTCATGGGCCTCGGTATGGGTTGCACCATGATGCCGCTGATGACCGCAGCTATCGTGACGCTCTCCAACGAGCAGATTGCTCGCGGCTCCACCCTGATGAACATCGTTCAGCAGACCGCAGGTTCGATCGGTACCGCCGTGATGTCGGTGGTCTTGACCAACCAGCTTCTCGATCGTGGCCTCGACACGACGATGGTCGGTGCGGCCTCGCACATTCCGACCGAACCGGGAAGCCCGCAGGAGTCTGCCGCGAATTCGATTCTCAGTGCGGCGTCGGATGCCTTCGGTAACACCTTCCTCGTTGCCACTGTGCTGATCGTCCTGACCCTCATCCCGGCGTTCTTCCTGCCGCGGAGCAAGACCACCAGGCCGGTGGCCGAGGGCGAGACGGCAACGCCGATCGTTATGCACTGACCGCTTTTCGGTAGATCGTTCGTCCAGGTGAGGGCGGCACACATCTTGTGTGCCGCCCTCATCTTTTTGCCGTGGAATACAGCTGGATGGTTGAATGTTTGATCAGTTACATGCAAACGCATGGATCTAGTTCGCGGAGGAGCAACCATGCAATTCGGAATCTTCACGGTCGGTGACGTCACCACTGATCCCACGACGGGGGCGACCCCGACAGAGCACGAGCGCATCAAGGCCATGACAACCATCGCCAAGCACGCCGAGGAAGTCGGTCTCGACGTCTTCGCGACCGGCGAGCATCACAACAAGCCGTTCGTGCCGTCATCTCCGACCACGATGCTCGGATACATCGCGGCCCAGACCGAGAAGATCACGCTCTCCACGTCCACGACGCTGATCACCACCAATGACCCGGTGAAGATCGCCGAGGATTACGCGATGCTTCAACACCTCGCCGAGGGGCGCGTCGATCTGATGATGGGTCGCGGAAACACCGCGCCTGTGTACCCGTGGTTCGGCAAGGACATTCGCGCCGGTATCCCGTTGGCGCTCGAGAACTATCAACTTCTTCGCCGGCTCTGGGACGAGGAGGTCGTGAACTGGCAAGGGGAGTACCGCACTCCACTCCAGGGATTCACGTCCACACCGCGCCCGCTGGACGGCGTCGCGCCGTTCGTGTGGCACGGCTCGATCCGCAGCCCCGAGATCGCGGAGATCGCGGCGTATCACGGCGACGGATTCTTCGCGAACAACATCTTCTGGCCGAAAGAGCACTACATCGAGCTGATCAATCTTTACCGCCGGCGTTACGAGCATTACGGCCACGGGTCCGCGGATCAGGCGATCGTCGGTCTCGGTGGTCAGGTCTTCATGCGCAAGAACAGTCAGGACGCGGTCAAGGAATTCCGTCCGTATTTCGACAATGCTCCGGTGTACGGCCACGGGCCCTCACTCGAAGAGTTCACCGAGCAGACGCCGCTGACCGTCGGTTCCCCTGAGCAGGTCATCGAGAAGACGTTGGCGTTTGCCGATTTCTTCGGCGACTACCAGCGCCAGCTGTTCCTGATGGATCACGCCGGGCTGCCGCTCAAGACGGTGCTCGAGCAGCTCGATCTGCTCGGTGAGGAAGTTGTTCCGGTTCTGCGCCGTGAGTTCGCGGCCAGGCGGCCAGCACATGTGCCGGACAACCCGCCCACTCACGCGTCGATGAAGGCGGCTCGTGAGGCAAGCAGTGTCACTGCCTGACGAGCAACCGCCTGAGGTTCCGGTCAGCACCACCGAACTCGCCACCGACGCCTGGGAAGCCTTGTTTCGCGCCCAGGTGTCGGTGCTGCGGCGGCTCTCTGCCGACGACGTCTGGGATCAGGTGTCGATGCGCGAGTACGACGTGCTGTTCACGCTGAGTCTTGCGCCGAGTAGTTCCCTTCGCCTGCATGACCTGAATCGGGAGATATTGCTGAGCCAGCCTTCGCTAAGTCGCCTGGTGGAACGGTTGGAGGGCGAAGGTCTGGTAACGAGAAGTGTTGATCCACAGGATCGCCGCGGGACGATCGTGCAACTCACCGAAACGGGTGCAGCGCTGCAGAAATCAGTGGGTCGCCGTCATGCCGCGAGCATCCGCCGCCACGTCGGACCGGCCCTGGACGCGGATGAACTTCGACTGTTGGCCGAATTGTGCACGCGTCTGCGTCTCGCGCAGTCATGACTGGAGGCAGGATGGACGATATGAGTAACCTCGAAGCGCAGCCCGTCGAGCAGGAATGCGAAGGCCATCCGGCGGAGAGCGAGATTCAGATCCTCACCCCGCGCGACGTACCGCTCGGTGGCCCGCGGGCCATGCGAGTGCGACGCACCCTCCCGCAACGCGAGCGTTCGCTGATCGGGGGATGGTGTTTTGCAGATCATTACGGTCCGGATGACGTCGGCTCAGGACCGGGCATGCATGTGCCGCCGCATCCGCATACCGGTTTGCAGACGGTGAGTTGGCTGTTCACCGGAGAGATCGAGCACCGTGACAGCATCGGTTCCCATGCGATGGTGCGGCCGGGTGAACTGAATCTGATGACGGCCGGGAGTGGGATCGCGCACTCCGAGGTGTCGACGCCGAATACGAAGGTTCTGCACGGGATGCAGTTGTGGGTGGCGCTGCCGGATGCGGCGCGCGATACCGCACCCGCGTTCGTTCACTATCGACCGGAGCCGGTGACCACCGATGGTGTCACGCTCAGTGTGTTCCTCGGTTCGCTCGCCGGTGAAACGTCTCCGGTGTCTACCTTCACCGAATTACTCGGTGCCGAGGTGATTCTCGATCCTGGGGCCGAGATCGCCCTCGATGTCGATCGTTCACATGAGCACGGCGTGATCGTCGATCAAGGATCGGTTGTTCTGCGTGGTACCACTGTCGGCTGGGCCGAGTTGGGTTATCAAGCACCGGGTTTCGGAAAACTGACTTTGCGCAATCCGGGATCCGAACCGGCTCGACTGCTACTTCTCGGCGGGAAACCGTTGGGCGAGCAGGTCATCATGTGGTGGAACTTCATGGGCCGTACACACGAAGAGATCGTCGAGTATCGACGCAAGTGGCAGGCCGAGCTTGCCTCCGGATTCGACGGCAGCGTCCCGGACCGGCGTTTCGGCGTCGTGCCGGGATACGACGGTCCGGCGCTCCCGGCACCCGAGTTGCCGAACAGTACGTTGCGGCCCCGAGGCTAGTCGTTGCTCTTGCTGCTACCGGCCGCGAGCGTCGTTTCGATCAGGCTTGTTCGATGTCCTGGTGAGCCTTCGCGAGCATGATGTAGCCGGCGCCGTTGGCGGTGATACCGGCCTTTTCGCCTTCGGAGAGTTCACGTTTGACCTTGGCGGGCACGCCGGCGACCAGTGATCCAGGCGGGATTTGCATCCCCTGAGACACGACGGCGCCGGCTGCAATCAGTGACCCCGAGCCGATGTGTGCGCCGTTGAGCACCACGGCACCCATGCCGACGAGAACGTCGTCTTCGACGGTGCACCCGTGCAGCACCGCGTTGTGGCCGACCGAGATTCGTTCGCCCAGCACTGCGGGGAACGTCGGGTCGGCGTGCACGGTGCAGTTGTCCTGAATGTTGGTGTCAGCGCCGATGGAGATCGATTCTGCGTCGCCGCGGATAACCGCGCCGTACCAGATGCTGGCTCCCGCAGCGATGGTCACCGCGCCGACAACGGTGGCGTTGGGTGCGATGAACGCACTTTCGTCGATCTGCGGGGTGTTACCGAGAACGGTGGCGATGATCGGGTTGGTCATGGTTCTCCTGTGCGTTGGAATGACGTGCTCTGACGGTACCTGGACTACTTCGCTGTGGGTTTTCGATTCATGACGACTGTGCCGACGCCCGCGGTCACCACCAGTGCGATGGCCACGAGTGTGAACGCGTCGAGCGTTTGCCCGATCACGAGGACTCCGGCCAGTGCGGCCGCTGCGGGTTCGAGGGCGATGAGGACGGCAAAGACTTTCTTGGCTAGAGAGCGCAGCGCCCACATTTCCAAGCTGTACGGGATGACGGACGAGAGGACGGCGACGGCTGCGCCTGCGGCGAGCATCGTCGGATCCAGCAGTTCACTTCCTCCCGAGACGACGCCGAAGGGCAGCGTCAATACGGCCGCGACGATGCTTGCGCCTGCCAACCCGTCGGCGCTCGGGAGCGTCGCGGCCAGGTGGGAACCGGCCACGATGTATCCGGCCCACGCAGTAGCGGCGATCAACGCGAACATCACCCCGATCGGGTCCAAACCGGATTCGCCGTGATCGCCCAACCCGAGCAGCAACACTCCGCCGAAGGCGAGCAGCACCCATGCTCCGTCGGCCCACCGACGAGACAGAACTGCGGCCAGGGTGAGCGGTCCGAGGAACTCGATGGTGACGGCCGTTCCGATGGGCACCGTGTCGAGGGCGAGGTAGAAGGCGCCGTTCATCACGGCGAGGGCGATGCCCAGCGCGAAGATGCCTTTGCGCTGCCGGTTCGACCATCTGCTCCATCGCGGGCGGACGATGACGCCGAGGATGATCGCGGCGATCGTCAGTCGCAGGGTCGTGGCGCCGGCCGGTCCGATCTGCGAGAACAGTGTCGTCGCGAATGCCGCTCCGAACTGGAGCGACAGTATCGAGGTGAGGACTGCTCCGACCGGCAGTAGCTGACTGCCCGCCTTCATTCTCCGGTGAACTCGGGACTTCGACGCTCGAGCATCGCGGCGACGGCTTCGTGGTGATCTCGGGTGTGGTGGGCGATCGACTGCATGGCGGCGGAGAGTTCGAGCAAGCTCTCGAGGCTCTGGTGCTGGCCCTCGCGGAGGAGCTTTTTGGTCATGCGGAGTACCTGCGGGGGATTGGCGGCTACTCGAGCCGCCAAAGCGTGCGCAGCGGAAAGCAATTCCTCGGGCTCGGTCACCTGCGAGACCAGACCCCAGTCGAGTGCTCTCGCAGCATCGATCGGTTCACCGGTGAACGCCATCTCGGCCGCGCGGGCGTTGCCGATCGCGCGCGGGAGCAGCCACGCTCCGCCGTCGCCGGGGATGAGTCCTACCTTGACGAAACTCTCGGCGAAGACTGCGGCGGTCGAGGCGATGCGGAGGTCGCACATGAGTGAGAGGTCGCAGCCCGCTCCGATGGCCGGGCCGTTGACCGCCGCGATGGTCGGCACCTCACACGTGTACAGCGCGAGCGGGATGCGTTGGATGCCGTGCCGGTAGCCCTGGCGGATCTCGCCGGGTGCGCCACCGAACATGCCCTCCTTGTCTCGCATGTGCTTGACGTTGCCGCCGGAGGAGAAGGCCGATCCGGCCCCCGTCAGAATGACCGTGCGCACACTCTGATCTCGGTTGACCGCGGTGACTGCGTCTTCGAGGGCCTCGATCATGTCGATCTCGGAGATCGCATTGCGGGTGTCCGGGCGATTGAGGGTCCACGTGACCACATCGCCGGTTCGCGAGATCAGTACGGCGTCGCTCATGGGTGCTCCTGGTTGTCGATGGCAGTTGAACTCAGTCTCTCACCACAGGATTTCGCAATAACAATCATTCGTGCTTGATTTTTATGGATGTGGGTGTGATGCTGGTCGCATGGCCGAACTTCAGACGTTCATCGATGACTTGCGGGCCGAAGGCGAGAGCCTAGACGCCCTGGTTGCGGATCTGCCCGAGGAGAAGTGGGCGACAATGACGCCTGCGGAAGGGTGGACCATCGCACATCAGATCGGGCACCTGCACTGGACGGACAGTGCAGCGATCCTGGCGATCACCGACCCGGACGGTTTCGCGGAGCAGTTGAAGGCGGCGTTCGTGAACCCGGCAGGGTTTGTCGACGACGGTGCTGCCGAACAGGCGGCCCGCCAGCCGGCGGAGTTGCTCGCCGATTGGCGAGCGGGGCGCACCGCTCTCGTCGAGGCGCTCACCGCCGCCCCGGCCGGAACCAAGTTCCCCTGGTACGGCCCGCCCATGGGCGGTGTCTCCATGGCTACCGCGCGACTGATGGAGACGTGGGCGCACGGGCAGGACGTTGCCGACGCACTCGGCGTCGAACGCGCTCCGACGGCGCGCATCAAGAACATCGCTCACCTGGGTGTGCGGACGCGAAACTTCGCGTACTCGGTCAACGAGAAGACGCCGCCCGCCGACGATTTCCGGGTTGAGTTGACCGCGCCGGACGGGTCGCTCTGGACCTGGGGGCCGGAAGATGCGCCGCAGAAGGTCACCGGGCCGGCGTTGGACTTCTGCTTGCTGGTCACCCAGCGTGCCAATCGCGCCGATCTCGATCTGGTCGCCGTGGGTGCCGATGCGGACGAGTGGCTCGGGTTCGCGCAGGCCTTTGCCGGACCCAGCGGTGAGGGACGAGCCGCCGTCGGATCCAGCGGTGAGGGACGAGCATCGAAGGTGGGCAAATGAGTTCGGTACGGATCGGTAACTGCTCCGGGTTCTACGGCGACCGCGTCTCGGCGATGCGCGAGATGCTCGAGGGCGGCGAACTCGACTACCTGACCGGCGACTACCTGGCCGAACTGACGATGTTGATCCTCGGGCGGGATCGGATGAAGGACCCGTCGCTCGGCTACGCGAAGACGTTCCTGCGGCAGGTGGAGGACACGCTCGGCCTTGCGCTCGACAAGGGGGTGAAGATCGTCGCGAATGCAGGCGGTCTCAATCCCGCCGGACTGGCCGACGCGTTGCGCGAGGTCAACACCAAGCTGGGGTTGAACGCGAAGATCGCCCACGTCGAGGGCGACGATTTGATCTCTCGGGCAGACGAACTCGGACTCGGCTCCCCACTGACGGCCAATGCGTACCTCGGCGCCTGGGGCATCGTCGAAGCATTGTCGGCCGACGCCGATGTCGTGGTCACCGGACGGGTCACCGATGCGTCGGTGATCGTCGGTCCGGCCGCTCACCATTTCGGTTGGAAGCGAGATGATTTCGATCAGCTTGCCGGTGCTGTCGCGGCGGGCCACGTCATCGAGTGCGGAACCCAGGCCACCGGCGGCAACTACGCGTTCTTCACAGAGATTCCCAATCTGGGCCGGCCTGGCTTCCCGATCGCCGAGATCAACGCGGACGGAACCTCGGTCATCACCAAGCACGCCGGAACGGACGGCGAGGTGAGCGTCGGCACGGTGACGGCGCAGCTGCTGTACGAGATCACCGGTGGACGCTATGCAGGCCCGGACGTGACGACCCGCATCGACAACGCAGTGCTCACCCAGGAAGGCCCGGACCGGGTGTTGATCAGCGGCGTCACGGGCGAGGCTCCGCCGCCGCAGTACAAGGTCTCGCTGAACACGCTGGCCGGGTTCCGCAACGAGGCCACTTTCATTCTCACCGGTCTCGACATCGAGGCCAAGGCCGATCTGGCGAAGACTCAGCTCGAATCCTGGCTGACGAAGAAGCCCGCCGAACTGGTCTGGACTCTCGCTCGCACGGATCATCCGGATTCCGACACCGAGGAAACCGCGAGTGCGTTGCTGCGCTGCGTGGTTCGCGATTCCGACCCCAAGGTGATCGGTCGTCCTTTCTCCGCGGTTGCGGTGGAAATGGCACTTGCCAGCTACCCCGGCTTCTCGCTGACGGCTCCGCCGAGCAACGGCCAACCGTACGGAGTGTTCACCCCCGGCTACGTCGACGCGGGATCGGTGCCGCACGTGGCCGTACTGCCGGACGGCACGCGCGTGGACATCGCTCCATCCACGTTGACGCAGGACCTCGAACCCGTCGACGAACCGGAGCGTCCGGAGCCGTTGCCGCCACAGACGTCGCTGTCGGTACCACTCGGCACGATCGCCGGTGCCCGTAGTGGCGACAAGGGTGGAAATGCCAACGTCGGCGTCTGGGTTCGCACGGACGACCAGTGGAAGTGGTTGGCGCACACACTGACCGTCGAGATGCTCAAGGAACTGCTACCGGAAGCAGCAGACCTGAACGTCACTCGCTACCAGCTTCCGCACCTTCGTGCCGTCAACTTCGTGATCGAGGGAATCCTCGGTCAGGGTGTCGCCTCGCAGGCGCGGTTCGATCCGCAGGCCAAGGGAATTGGTGAATGGCTGCGTTCGCGCCACATCGACATCCCGATTTCGCTACTCCCCGTAACTGACGAGAAAGAGGATTCACGGTGACCGTGTGGACCACACCGGAAAGGCTTGCGCTTCGCGAGACCGTACGCGGATTCGTGAACCAGGAGATTCTGCCGCATCTGACGCAGTGGGAGCGAGACGGCGAGATTCCGCGCGAATTGCACCGCAAGGCAGGCGCTCTCGGACTCCTCGGGGCCAGCGCACCCGAATCGGCCGGTGGTGAGGGCGGCGACGCCGTCGACTCCATCGTGATCTGTGAGGAGATGCATCAGGCAGGTGCGTCGGGCGGGCTGTTCGCATCGCTCTTCACCTGCGGCATCGCGGTGCCGCACCTGATCGCGGCCGGCGACGAGGCGCAGATCGAGAAGTGGGTCAAGCCGACCCTGCGCGGCGACAAGATCGGCTCGCTCGCCATCACCGAGCCCGGCGGAGGCAGCGACGTCGGGCACCTGACAACTACAGCCAAGCGCGACGGCGATCATTACGTCGTGAACGGCGCCAAGACGTTCATCACCTCCGGCGTTCGAGCGGACTTCGTCGTTACAGCGGTGCGCACCGGTGGTCCCGGCGCGGGTGGTGTCTCACTGCTCGTGATCGAGAAGGGCACACCGGGATTCACCGTCTCGCGCAAACTCGAGAAGATGGGCTGGCGCGCATCCGATACCGCGGAACTCTCCTTTGTCGACGCCCGGGTTCCGGTGGAGAATCTGGTCGGTGCAGAGAACAGCGGCTTCGCGCAGATCGCCCAGGCATTTGTCTCCGAGCGGGTAGCGCTCGCCGCGCAGGCGTATGCCAGTGCAGAACGTTGCCTGGAGCTGACGCTCGAATGGTGCCGCGCCCGTGAGACTTTCGGTCGCCCCCTGATCAGTCGGCAGGCCGTCCAGAACACCGTCACCGAGATGGCCCGCAAGATCGACGTCGCCAAGGTGTACACGCACTCGGTGATCGAGCGGTACATGGCCGGTGACGGCGATCTGATCGCCGAGGTTTGCTTTGCGAAGAACACGGCAGTCGAGACGGGCGAATGGGTTGCGAACCAAGCTGTTCAGCTGTTCGGCGGCCTCGGATACATGCAGGAAAGCGAAGTGGAGAGGCAGTACCGGGACATGCGAATTCTGGGAATCGGTGGCGGAACCACCGAAATCCTCACCGGCCTCGCGGCCAAGCGATTGGGGTATCAGTCATGAGTGTCATCCGGTCAACACTGGACACCAATTCCGAGGTGTACAAGACCGCAACTTCGACCATGAACACCAAGCTCGCCGAGATCGAGGTCGAGCACGCCAAGGCGTTGGCGGGTGGCGGCGAGAAGTACACCGAGCGGCATCACAAGCGGGGAAAGCTCCTGGCACGCGAGCGGATCGAACTCCTGCTCGATCAGGATTCACCGTTCCTCGAACTGTGTCCCCTCGCTGCGTGGGGGAGTGACTTCCCGGTCGGCGCCAGCACTGTGGTCGGTATCGGCGTCGTCGAAGGTGTCGAATGCCTGATCGTCGCCAACGATCCCACCGTGCGCGGCGGCACCAGCAACCCGTGGACGCTGCGTAAGGGTTTCCGCGCCAACGACATCGCCATGCAGAACCGACTCCCGGTGATCTCCCTCGTAGAGTCCGGCGGCGCAGACTTGCCGACGCAGAAAGAGGTGTTCATCCCGGGCGGGCGTATGTTCCGTGACCTCACTCAGCTGTCCGCAGCCGGAATCCCCACCATTGCACTGGTCTTCGGTAACTCGACGGCCGGCGGTGCGTACATCCCGGGCATGTCCGACCACGTCGTGATGATCAAGGAACGCTCCAAGGTGTTCCTCGCAGGCCCGCCGCTGGTCAAGATGGCCACCGGTGAGGAATCCGACGACGAGGCACTCGGCGGCGCCGAAATGCACGCTCGCAAGTCCGGGTTGGCCGACTACTTCGCCGCCGACGAGCAGGACGCGATCCGCATCGGGCGCTCGATCGTCAAGCGGCTCAACTGGACCAAGAAGGGGCCGGCGCCGCGCGCGGAGATCATCGAACCGCTCGAGGATCCGGAAGAGTTGCTCGGCATCGTTCCGGCCGACCTGAAGATCCCGTTCGATCCGCGTGAGGTCATCGCCCGTATCGTCGACGGTTCCGACTTCGACGAGTTCAAGCCGCTCTACGGTTCCTCCCTCGTGACCGGGTGGGCAGAGCTCAACGGCTACCCGATCGGCATCCTGGCGAACGCACGTGGAGTGCTCTTCAGTGAGGAATCACAGAAGGCCACGCAGTTCATCCAGCTCGCCAATCGTTCCAACACGCCGTTGCTGTTCCTGCACAACACCACCGGCTACATGGTGGGTAAGGAATACGAGGAGGGCGGCATGATCAAGCACGGATCGATGATGATCAATGCGGTTGCCAACTCCAAGGTTCCGCACATCTCGATCCTGCTCGGAGCGTCGTACGGCGCCGGTCACTACGGCATGTGCGGACGCGCGTTCGATCCGCGGTTCCTCTTTGCCTGGCCCAGTTCCAAGTCCGCCGTCATGGGCGGTGCGCAGCTCGCCGGCGTCATCTCCATCGTGGGACGCGCTGCTGCCGAGGCCCGCGGCCAGGTATTCGACGAGCAGGCCGACGCCGGCATGCGCGCGATGATCGAGAACCAGATCGAGGCCGAGTCACTTCCGATGTTCCTGTCGGGTCGTCTGTACGACGACGGCGTCATCGATCCCCGAGACACCCGCACCGTGGTGGGAATGTGCCTGTCGGCCATCGCCACCGCCCCGATCGAAGGCACCGAGAACTTCGGCGTCTTCCGTATGTGAGGCACGCCGTGACAATCACTTCAGTACTGGTCGCCAATCGTGGCGAAATCGCCCGCCGTGTCTTTGCAACCTGCCGCAAGAACGGAATCGGCACGGTCGCGGTATTTTCCGACGCAGATGCCGACAGCCCGCACGTCGCCGAAGCCGATGCTTCGGTTCGCCTGCCGGGTAACACGCCTGCCGAGACCTACTTGCGGGGTGAGCTCGTCATCGCCGCCGCCAAGGCTTCGGGCGCCGACGCGATTCACCCCGGATACGGATTCCTCTCCGAGAACGCGGAGTTCGCGCGCAGCGTCATCGACGCGGGACTGACGTGGATCGGCCCGCCCGTCGAATCCATCGAGCTCATGGGGTCGAAGGTCGAGTCCAAGAAGATCATGGACGCCGCCGGAGTGCCGGTGCTCTCCGAACTCGATCCCGCCGCGGTGACCGAGGCTCATCTGCCGGTGCTGATCAAGGCGTCGGCGGGCGGCGGCGGACGCGGAATGCGTGTCGTTCGTGAATTGTCGGCGCTGGACGGCGAACTGGAAGCGGCGCGGCGTGAGGCGCAGTCCGCTTTCGGCGACCCGACAGTCTTCTGTGAGCGTTACCTCGAGACCGGTCGGCACATCGAGGTCCAGGTCATGGCCGACCGCCACGGTGCGGTGTGGGCGGTGGGGGAGCGCGAGTGCTCGATCCAGCGTCGGCATCAGAAGGTGGTCGAAGAGGCCCCGTCGCCGCTCGTGCAACGCATCCCCGCCATGCGCGACAGGCTGTTCGACGCCTCGCGGCTCGCAGCCAACGCCATCGGTTACGAGGGCGCAGGAACCGTCGAGTTCCTCGCCGACGAGAAGGGCGACTTCTTCTTCCTCGAAATGAACACGCGTTTGCAGGTGGAGCATCCGGTCACCGAGTGCACCACTGGACTCGATCTGGTGGAACTGCAATTGCAGGTCGCTTCAGGTGAAGCACTTCCGGACGATCAGCCGGAGATCCGTGGGCATTCGATCGAAGTGCGCCTGTACGCCGAGGACCCCGCCAAGAACTGGCAGCCGCAGAGCGGAACCGTCCACCACATCGAGTTGCCCGGTGACCCGCAAGAATTCAGTGTTCTGCGTGAGCAGGGCGTTCGCCTCGACTCCGGCGTCGTCGACGGCAGTGTTGTCGGCGTCCACTACGACCCGATGTTGGCCAAGGTCATCTCGTACGCGCCGACGCGGACCGCAGCTGCCCGGCTGCTCGCATCGACGCTGGCGCGCACCAGGATTCACGGGCTGCGCACCAACCGCGACCTGCTCGTCAACGTCCTGGCCCACCCCGCCTTCATTGCCGGAGACACCGACACTGCCTTCTTCGAGACTCACGACCTCGAGAAGCTGTCTACGCCCTTGGTCGATACCGCCGCCGAAAGACTCTCGGCGCTGGCGGCGGCACTTGCCGATGCCGCGCACAACCGGGCGTCGGCCCGCGTCATCGGCCGCTTGCCCAGCGGGTGGCGCAACCTCCCGTCGCAGCCGCAGAGCAAGAGCTACTCCACTGCGTCGGGCGAGTACGACGTCCGCTACTCCCTGAGCCGAAGCGGCGTGCTGAGTGCAGAAGGCTTCGACGACGTGCGCCTGGTATCGGCAACTGCGACCCGGGTAGTGCTCGAGCAGAGCGGAGTACAGCGCTCGTTCGACGTTGCGGCCTACGGGAGTGAGATTTTTGTCGACTCCTCGCTCGGACCCGTCGCGTTGACGGCAGCACCGCGCTTCGTGGATCCGTCGGCAGAAGTCGCCGCCGGTTCGTTGCTCGCTCCGATGCCGGGATCGGTCATCCGCCTCGGTGCCGCACTCGGTGACACCGTCACCGCCGGCCAGCCGATTCTGTGGCTGGAGGCCATGAAGATGGAACACACCGTCACCGCGCCGACTGCCGGTGTCCTGGTGGAACTTCCGGTTGCCGTCGGCCAGCAGGTCGAGGTCGGATCGGTACTCGCACGTGTGGAAGAACCCGCTACAGAAGAGGAAGCATGATGAGTTTCATCGAAACCGAAGAGCAGAAGGAACTGCGGGCATCCGTTTCCAAACTGGGTGAGCGCTTCAACTACGTCGACTACGTGCTGCCCAAGGCGCGAAAGGGGGAGCCGCTCACCGAATTGTGGAACGAGGCGGGCAAACTCGGATTCCTGGGCGTCAACCTGCCTGAGGAATACGGCGGCGGCGGTGCAGGCATCTACGAACTCGCGCTGGTGCAGGAGGAATTGGCGGCGCAGGGTGCCGGTCTGCTCCTGGTTGTCGTATCCCCGGCCATCTGCGGCACCATCATCGGCAAGTACGGCACGGCGGAGCAGAAGCAGCAGTGGCTACCCAGCCTCGCCGACGGCTCCAAGATCATGGCGTTCGGAATCACCGAGGCCGACGCTGGTTCCAACTCTCATCAGATCACCACGACGGCACGCAGGGATGGCGACGACTGGATCCTGAGCGGCAACAAGATCTACATCTCGGGTGTCGATCAGGCTGACGCGGTCCTCGTCGTTGCGCGGACCGAGGACTCCAAGACGGGCAAGCTCAAGCCTGCTCTGTTCATCGTCCCCACGGATTCTCCCGGATTCGTGAAGACGCAGATGGAGATGGACATCATCGAGCCGGACCACCAGTTCATCCTCTTCCTCGACGACGTCCGTCTGCCGGCCGACGCTCTGGTCGGCGAAGCCGATGCCGCCTTGATGCAGTTGTTCGCCGGCCTCAACCCCGAGCGCATCCTGGGTGCGTCGATGGCCATCGGCATGGGCCGTTACGCCCTGAACGCCGCAGTGAAGTTCGCCAACGAGCGCACGGTGTGGAAGACGCCGATCGGTGCGCACCAAGGTATTTCGCATCCACTCGCGCAGGTGAAGATCGAACTCGAGCTCGCCAAGCTGATGATGCAGAAGGCCGCGGTGCTCTACGACAGCGGTGACGATTTCGGTGCTGCCGAAGCCGCGAACATGGCAAAGTACGCCGCCGCCGAAGCCAGCATCAAGGCGCTCGATCAGGCGATCCAGACGCATGGCGGCGCAGGACTGACGAAGGAATACGGACTGGCCGCCATGCTCGGTGCGGCTCGTATCGCCCGCGTCGCGCCGGTGAGCCGCGAGATGATCCTCAACTTCGTCTCACAGCATTCCCTCGGTCTGCCACGGTCCTACTAGGAAGAGGCGACTCATGACGGATCAGGACAAGCCATACGTACGGTACGAAGTATCGGGCGGTGCTGCCACGATCACTCTCGACTCACCCCACAACCGCAACGCGATTTCGGCGCGGTTGGTCACGGAGTTGCAGGCTGGGTTGACGGCGGCTGCCGCCGATCCGGCAGTTCGAGCGGTGGTACTCACCCACACCGGTGGAACATTCTGTGCGGGAGCCGATCTGAGTGAGGCCTCCGGTTCGTCCGCATCACCGGAGGACGCCGTCAAGGAGCGAGGACGGGGGATGCTGACACTCTTGCGCAGCATTCTCGAGCTTCCCAAGCCGGTGATCGGGCGGATCGACGGTCACGTCCGGGCCGGAGGCATGGGTCTTGTCGGGGCGTGCGACATCGTCGTCGCCGGACCGGCGAGCACCTTCGCGGTGACGGAATCACGGTTGGGTTTGGCGGCGTCCATCATCTCGCTCACGGTCCTGCCGAGGCTCGACCAGCGATCTGCGAGCCGCTATCTGCTCACCGGCGAGAAGTTCGGCCAGCACGAGGCCGAATCCATCGGACTCGTCACCTCCGCGTCGCAGGACACGGAGGAGTCGATCACCGAACTGCTCGGCACCTTGCGCCAATGTTCACCGCAGGGACTTGCCGAATCGAAGTGGATCACGACGCGTTCGGTCCTGGCTGGATTCGACCGGGACGGCGAGGAGATGATCGCGCAGTCGGCTCGGCTGTTTTCCTCTGACGAGGCTCGTGAGGGCATGATGTCTTTCTTGCAGAAGCGTCCAGCGGCCTGGGCGCAGTAGAAACTGCGCAGCTGGGACACAGAAGCGCTGGAACACAGAAGTAGAAGGGATGGCGGCGCGATGACTCGAGAGCCCAAGCAGGACCGAAGTCGAGTCACGCGCTCCCACCTGCTCGAAGTGACTGTGGAGTGTCTCGCCGAACTCGGGTGGAGCGCAACGACGATGAGCGTCGTCGCGCAGCGTGCCGGGGTGTCCAGAGGCGCGATGCAGCATCACTTCCCGACCCGCGAGGACCTCATCACCGCGGCGCTCGAGGTGATGTTCGACGCCCGGATGGATCAGGCACGAAAGGAATCGACCGACCTTCCGGTGGGTGCCGGACGAACCGAGGCGATCATTTCGCGGTTGGTGGAGTACTACACCGGGACTCTGTTCAAAGCAGCACTGCAGGTGTGGACGGCCGCTGCCTCCGACCCCGACCTGCGTGCCCGCGTACTGCCCCTCGAGGAACGATTCGGGCGCATCGCGCACCGCATGGCCGTCGAGAGTCTGGGTGTCGACGACTCCGACCCGGTGACGCACCGCTTGGTACAGGCGACCCTGGACCTGGCCCGCGGGCTGGGGCTGGCTGATGTCTTGACAGACGACTCGCGCCGACGCACCGAGGTGGTCAAACAGTGGGCGGCGCAATTGGATTCCACGCTTGTTCGGGTACCGGTGGCAACTCCCTGAATCGGTAGCGGCGGGGCCGGCGCCGGTGCTCTCGACGCGCACGTGGCGTGTGTCGGGGGCCACCGAGAAGTACAGTCGGCTCCATGGCCGCACGCACTCTCACTTCGATCGGGACTTCGGTATTGGTCTCGGCTGCCGTGCTCTCGGCCGTGGTCGGCTGCAGCTCCGGCGACGGGTCCGTCGATCAGCCGGGCGACGGTGCGGGTTCGCAGGCACTCGCACCTACGGATCCGGGCCCGATGTTCGCCGAATGCGGCTCGGTGACCGACGAGGAAGTTGTCAACGCCTTCAATCTCGGCGCTTTTGCGACGACGACGCGCAACGGCGTCGGTTGCCAGTGGGAAGTCGCCGGTTCGAACGGCCCGAGCGTCAGTTTCTCCTGGTACCGCGGTAGCCCGATCGGCCGCGAACGGGCCGGGTCCGACCTGCTCGGACGTCCTGCCGACGACATCACGATCGGTGGACACCAGGGCTTCATCGCGTCCACGGCAGGTTCGTTGTGCGAGTTGGGTATCGCGTTCGGCGGAGACTTCGTGCACTGGTCGATCACCTACGGTTTGCTGCCACCGACCGCGGATCCATGCACGGTGGCGCGGGATCTGATGGAAAAAACAGTTTCGAGGGCACAGTGAAGTTCGAGGGCGCCGTGAAGCGCGTAAGGATCGGGCTCGCCTTGGCGGGGTCGCTGGTTCTACTCACGGGGTGCGGCTCCGTGGTCACCGGGACTCCTCGTGCGGAGGGCAGCTACGGCGGTAGTGACAGCCAGGAATTCGCGAACGTCCTCCAAGAATGCGAAGCCGTCACCGACGAGCAGATCGCCGGCGCAGTGGGTGCCGACGCCGTCGGGCGTGGGTTCTTCGGCGCTATCTGCCGTTGGGACGGCATCGGAGCCGCGGGTCCGATCAAGATCACCTTCAACTGGTTCGAGACGGGCACCCTCGATCACGAGCGCGCTGCATTCGAGCACCTGGGATACGTGGTGGCGAAAATCGACATCAACGGCAGTGGCGGGTACCAGGTTCGCCAGCCGGCCGATCCGCAGAGCTGCGGGGTGAGCGCGAGCGCACCGGCCGGGGGAGTGTTCGGTTGGTGGGTCACCGAGCCGCAAGGCGGCGCGGATCCGTGCGAGGCTGCGGCAAAGCTCGGCGCGTTGACGTTGAACCGCAGCATCTGATCGCGACCGGTCCGGCTGCGTGGTCTGAGTGTGCAGCCAGAGTCTCTGGTCAGAGCGTGAGGTCACTATCACCGTGGCCTCGCTTTGACCTCGTGGCGCGCCGACAGGTATCGTTATGGGTCGTGTCCGGCATGCCCGGGCCGATCTGTGTGCCTAGCTAGGTATTGCCGTGCGCGCGTTCGAGCAGAAACTGCTGATGAACGAGCATCCGGCTGCCTGTGTGGGGGTATGCGACACGCCCGACCTCGGGGGCAGTGCGCGGCATGAAAGTGCTGAGTACAGACTCTGAGGTGGGTGAGGAGCAGCAGCTCTCTTGCTCCAACTGCTAGATCCCTAATTTCAGAACAGCCACGTTTTCGAACGGCCCGAGTTCGCTCGAGCAGTCTGTTCGTCACAAGAAAGCCGGTAAATGCCAACCATCAACCAGCTGGTCCGCAAGGGTCGCCGCGACAAGACCGCCAAGGTCAAGACGGCAGCCCTCAAGGGCAGCCCGCAGCGTCGTGGCGTGTGCACTCGCGTATACACCACCACCCCCAAGAAGCCGAACTCCGCGCTCCGTAAGGTCGCACGTGTTCGCCTCACGACTTCGGTCGAGGTCACCGCGTACATCCCCGGTGAAGGTCACAACCTTCAGGAGCACTCCATGGTGCTCGTCCGTGGCGGTCGTGTGAAGGACCTCCCGGGTGTCCGTTACAAGATCATCCGCGGCTCCCTCGACACCCAGGGTGTCAAGGGTCGCAAGCAGGCACGCAGCCGCTACGGCGCCAAGAAGGAGAAGAGCTAATGCCACGTAAGGGCCCCGCTCCGAAGCGCCCGCTCATCAACGACCCGGTTTACGGTTCCCCGTTGGTGACGCAGCTCGTCAACAAGATCCTGCTGGACGGCAAGAAGTCCACCGCAGAGCGAATCGTGTACCAGGCTCTCGAGCAGGCACGCGAGAAGACCGGCACCGATCCGGTCGTCACCCTCAAGCGCGCCCTGGACAACGTCAAGCCTGCACTCGAGGTTCGTAGCCGCCGCGTCGGTGGCGCTACCTACCAGGTGCCGGTCGAGGTTCGCCCCGGTCGTTCCACCACGCTGGCACTGCGCTGGCTGGTCACCTTCTCGCGTGCACGTCGTGAGAAGACCATGGTCGAGCGTCTCGCCAACGAGCTCCTCGATGCCAGCAATGGCCTCGGTGCAGCTGTGAAGCGTCGCGAAGACACTCACAAGATGGCCGAAGCCAACAAGGCATTCGCCCACTACCGCTGGTGATGTAAAGCGTCGGAGCAACTGCCATCGGGTGGGGCTCCGACGCTTGTCGCCGTTGGCGGCCTGATCATCGCGACGGATTCCGGACGCAGGTGGCCAGGTTCGCCTCGGCAGAGACATAATTGAAAGACCATGGCCCTGACGGTGGAACACACCGATAAGGCCGACACCCGAAAACCAAGCAACGAGCGGGGAAGAAACCTGTGGCACAGGAAGTGCTGACTGACCTGAACAAGGTCCGCAACATCGGCATCATGGCGCACATCGATGCCGGCAAGACCACCACCACCGAGCGCATCCTGTTCTACACCGGTGTCAATTACAAGATCGGTGAGACGCACGACGGTGCGTCGACGACGGACTGGATGGAGCAGGAGAAGGAACGCGGCATCACGATCACGTCTGCCGCCGTGACTTGCTTCTGGAACAACAACCAGATCAACATCATCGACACCCCCGGCCACGTCGACTTCACGGTCGAGGTGGAGCGGTCGCTGCGCGTGCTCGACGGCGCAGTTGCTGTCTTCGACGGTAAAGAGGGTGTCGAGCCGCAGTCCGAGCAGGTTTGGCGTCAGGCTGCCAAGTACGACGTTCCGCGCATCTGCTTCGTCAACAAGATGGACAAGATGGGCGCGGACTTCTACTTCACAGTCCAGACCATAATCGACCGCTTGGGCGCGAAGCCGCTCGTTCTCCAGCTGCCCATCGGCGCTGAGGACGACTTCGACGGCGTCGTCGACCTGGTCGAGATGAAGGCCATCACCTGGCGCGGCGTGGTCCCGACGGGAACCGCTCCGACCATCGAGGAGATCCCCGCGGATCTCGTCGAGAAGGCTGCCGAGTACCGCGAGAAGCTGCTCGAGACGGTTGCAGAGTCCGACGAAGCTCTCATGGAGAAGTACTTCGGCGGCGAAGAGCTCACCATCGAGGAGATCAAGGGCGCCATCCGCAAGATGACGGTCGCCTCCGAGCTGTACCCGGTTCTCTGTGGCTCCGCGTTCAAGAACAAGGGCGTTCAGCCCATGCTCGACGCTGTCATCGACTACCTTCCGAACCCGCTGGACATCGGCGAGGTCATCGGCCACAAGCTCGGTGACGAAGAAGTAGAGATCACTCGCAAGCCGAGCAAGGACGAGCCGTTCTCGGCTCTCGCCTTCAAGATCGCTGCTCACCCGTTCTTCGGCAAGCTGACCTTCGTCCGCGTGTACTCGGGTCGTATCGATCCGGGTGCTCAGGTGCTCAACGCAACCAAGGGCAAGAAGGAGCGCATCGGAAAGCTCTTCCAGATGCACGCCAACAAGGAGAACCCGGTAGACGAGGCCGTAGCCGGCCACATCTACGCAATGATCGGCCTCAAGGACACCACCACCGGTGACACCTTGTGCGATCAGGCGAGCCCCATCGTCCTCGAGTCGATGTCGTTCCCCGCGCCGGTCATCCAGGTCTCCATCGAGCCCAAGACCAAGTCCGACCAGGAAAAGCTGGGCGTCGCGATCCAGAAGCTCGCCGAAGAGGACCCGACCTTCTCGGTCGAACTCGACGAAGAGACCGGTCAGACCGTCATCGGCGGTATGGGCGAGCTCCACCTCGACATCCTCGTCGACCGCATGCGTCGCGAGTTCAAGGTCGAGGCGAACGTCGGTAAGCCGCAGGTTGCGTACCGCGAGACCATCACCAAGAAGGTCGAGAAGCACGACTACACCCACAAGAAGCAGACGGGTGGCTCGGGCCAGTTCGCAAAGGTCATCATCGCTCTGGAGCCTTTCGTGGGCGAAGACGGTGCTACCTACGAGTTCGAGAACAAGGTCTCCGGCGGACGTATCCCGCGCGAGTACATCCCCTCCGTGGATGCCGGTGCGCAGGACGCGATGCAGTACGGTGTTCTCGCCGGCTACCCGCTCGTGAACCTGAAGCTGTCGCTGCTCGATGGTGCTTACCACGACGTCGACTCCTCGGAAATGGCGTTCAAGGTTGCCGGTTCGCAGGCACTGAAGGAAGCCGCCCGCAAGGCCGGCCCCGTCATTCTCGAGCCGCTCATGGCTGTCGAGGTCACAACGCCCGAGGAGTACATGGGCGACGTGATCGGCGACCTCAACTCCCGCCGTGGCCAGATCCAGGCCATGGAGGAACGCAGTGGTGCCCGTGTCGTGAAGGCGCTGGTTCCGCTCTCGGAGATGTTCGGTTACATCGGTGACCTGCGGTCGAAGACCCAGGGCCGAGCGAACTTCTCCATGGTGTTCGATTCCTACGCAGAGGTTCCCGCGAACGTCTCGAAGGAAATCATCGCCAAGGCGACGGGCGAGTAAGCACAGCGAGCTCCCCAGCCCGCGCCGGCAAGTAACCTCGGTTTCTTCCGGCACGAAGCACGACCTAGTAACAACCAACCGCACTGCTGCATACGGCAAGCAACAACAGTCCAGGAGGACACAAAGTGGCGAAGGCGAAGTTCGAGCGGACGAAGCCGCACGTGAACATCGGCACCATTGGTCACGTCGACCACGGCAAGACCACGACGACGGCGGCCATCACCAAGGTTCTCGCGGATGCATTCCCCGACCTGAACGAGGCTTCGGCCTTCGATCAGATCGACAAGGCTCCCGAGGAAAAGGCTCGTGGCATCACGATCAACATCTCGCATGTTGAGTACCAGACGGAAAAGCGCCACTACGCGCACGTCGATGCACCGGGTCACGCCGACTACATCAAGAACATGATCACCGGCGCAGCTCAGATGGACGGCGCTATTCTCGTCGTCGCAGCTACCGACGGCCCGATGCCCCAGACGCGCGAGCATGTCCTGCTCGCTCGCCAGGTTGGCGTTCCTTACATCCTCGTCGCCCTGAACAAGGCCGACATGGTTGACGACGACGAGATCCTCGAGCTCGTCGAGATGGAGGTCCGCGAACTGCTGGCCGCTCAGGAATTCGACGAGGAAGCCCCCGTCATTCCGATCTCGGCACTCAAGGCACTCGAGGGTGACCCGAAGTGGACGCAGTCCATTCTCGACCTGATGGCTGCTGTCGACGAGTCCATCCCGGACCCGATTCGTGAGACCGAGAAGCCCTTCCTCATGCCCGTCGAGGACGTCTTCACGATCACCGGCCGTGGCACCGTTGTCACCGGTCGTATCGAGCGTGGCGTTGTCAACGTCAACGAAGAGGTCGAGATCGTCGGCATCAAGGAAACCTCGACCAAGACCACGGTCACGGGTATCGAGATGTTCCGCAAGCTGCTCGACTCGGGCCAGGCCGGCGACAACGTCGGACTGCTCGTTCGTGGCATCAAGCGCGAAGATGTCGAGCGTGGACAGGTTGTCGTCAAGCCGGGCACCACGACTCCCCACACGGAGTTCGAGGGCCAGGCATACATCCTGTCGAAGGACGAGGGCGGCCGCCACACCCCGTTCTTCAACAACTACCGCCCGCAGTTCTACTTCCGTACCACGGACGTTACGGGCGTCGTGACGCTGCCTGAGGGCACCGAGATGGTCATGCCCGGTGACAACACCGAGATGTCCGTCAAGCTGATCCAGCCTGTCGCCATGGACGAGGGCCTGCGCTTCGCAATTCGCGAAGGCGGCCGTACGGTCGGCGCCGGCAAGGTTGCCAAGATCATCAAGTGAGACTCTTGTCTCGCTAGCTGATTCACAGCACTGAAAAGGCGCTCATTCCCTTCGGGGAGTGAGCGCCTTTTCTGTGTCTGTGATCGAGTGGCCTGTGATCGAGTGTTCGGTGATCGGGTGCCTGCGTGCTTCTTACTTACTTGTTGGCTTCCACCCTGTCGAGGTGCAGCAGAACCTGTACTGCGACGGTTGAGCCGTCGAGGCTGCGCCTGGTTGCGCCGGCGATGCGTTCGGCCGAAGCGGTGAATCCGGCGACGTCGATCGACGGATCTGCAGTGACGACAATCGACAGCGTCGGCAGTCCGCGATCGACCGTCGCTTTGCTCTTGGTGCTCCGCACGCCGGTCAGCTGAGCGAGTTCGGCCGCTACGCCGTCTGCGACGGGTCCGAGATCCACGCTGACGTCGGTACCGGATTCGTTGTGCCGCAATGTGACTGCGCTTGTGCGGCGCCGGCGAAGGTTCAGGTACAACAGCCCGAAACCGGCGAAGACACAGAGGGCGAAGGTGCCCGACAGTACCCAGTGCCACCACGGCTCCTCCGGAAGGCCGAAGAGGACCTCCCGATCGAGGCGTGACACCCAGGTTCGAATCAGCGACGCGCCCGCGTCCCACGCGATGGCGTATGCGCCCGCTGCAAGCAACGCGATTCCGACGATGAGGACGATGATCCGATCGACCACGGAGATCCAACGGTTCACGAGGCGTCCTTTCGTCGTACTACAGTTTCTCGCACGACAACCGAAAGTTGCAGTGGCCGCTGCAGTATCGCGAGATGAGGCCGAACCGCCGCGTCGACGGCTGCGGCAAGTTCAGCTCGATCGCCACCGGTCGATTCGATGTGGACCTTGACGTGTTTACGGTCGACGCTGGTGTGAGCCGAGCCGACGCCGGGAACGACCGCTGCGTGGCTACTGCACAGACGTGCAATGTCAGTCGGCCGCATCCACACCGTCGATGCGCTCGGGTTCCCGAGTGGGACATGGGTTTTCGCACGGCGTTTGATCGCCGACATTATCAGGACAACACCCGCGACAACGGCAGCGATTGCCACCGGAAGTAGCCACGGTTGCCAGTGCAGACGAGACGTCCACTCCACGGAGTTTCGGATCCAGGGTGCCGATTCGAAAGTTCCACGGTTGATGAACCATTCGCGCGAGACGACGAAGGCGAGTGCGAGTAGACCACACGCGATGACGACGGCCGAAACTGCGGCCGCCGGGTTCGCAGAGGGGACACGCGGCGGAATCGGATCCGAGAGTGCCTGCTGTGCCGGGCCCTCCGCGATCTCGACGCCGGAAACACAGGAGTCGTCAGAACCCTCGGTTGCCGCGATCATCACGTTCATGTCGTGGAGTGGAAGCCCGGTCAGCGATTCGACGCTGCGTCCGACTTCCGTTCGCACCCGGCCGGTCAACTCGGTGACCGAACACGGCCAGGACACGGCGAGGAAGAGATTGATGGCGACGGCGTCGCTACCCATCGAGATGTCGGCTCGCGGAAGGTCGCGTCCTGTCAGGCGAGTCAAGCCACCGGACTGGCGGACCACCCCCGGGACGTTCACCGCTGCGGCCGTGGCGATCTTGGCCATCGCACGGTCCTTGATGACCAAGGAGCCGCGTAGACCAGGATCGTCCGCTGCGCTGGGATCGGACGGCTCAGCCACGGCCACGGCTTCGGAGGATCGCGCCGAGGTCGAGATGTCCGTCGCGGTGTGCTCCGATCGCCATACCGGCGGCGCCGAGCAGGACTGCGAAGACGAAACCGCTGAACCCACCCATGATTCCGGCGAGTGCGAGGAGCAGACCGACCAGCAGTCCGACGGTGGTGCTGTTCATGTCAGTTCCCTTCTCGAATGTTCGGTGCAATGTCTGTGACGGTGGCAGGCTCGGTGACTGCATTTTCGGCATCAACGGGTAGATATCCCGCTGTCGACAGGTCGCCGACGGTCACGTTCACCGGTACGTCGACCAATCTCGCCACCACCGCTCGTACGCGTTCGGCGACGCTGCGAACGTCTGCCGGATAGTGAACGGAAATGTGTACAGCACAGGAGTTTTCGTCGACGACGACGCCGGTGATGCGGCGTCCGGGGAGGTAGGTTCCCACTTCGCCGAACTGTCCTCCGTGCAGATCTGCCACTTCCGGGATGGCAAGAACCGCGTCGGCGACTACCTCGGCCGCGTCGATCTCGCGGCCGGCGTCGGCGGTACTCACTGAACCCTCGGCTTGGCTTCCGGATCGGTACTGCCGCCGCTCTCTGCATCCTCGAAGAGCATGACGTCGAAGACGGTGATGTTGACCTCGGTGACCTCGAGACCCGTCATGCTTTCCACTGCGGCAATGACGTTGCGGCGGATACCTACCGCCAGTTCGTGGAGTGCGACGCCGTACTCGGCGACAATGCCGATGTCGATGGCGGCTTGTTTCTCGCCTACCTCCACCGCCACGCCCTGGGCATGGTTGACGCGGGCGCCCGGTATGCGGTCGCGAAGTGCCCCCACCGCACGCGCTGTGCCCCCGCCGACGTCGTACACGCCGTTGATCTCGCGGGTCGCGATACCGGCGATCTTGGCGACCACGGCGTCGGCGATGATCGTCTTACCCTGGGTGCTGACTAGTTCCGCGCCACCGTCGGCGCCGAATCGGACGCTGTTCTTTTCACTGGAATCGCTGGTCATGGGGGCTCCCTGCTCATGTGTCAGTGCGTGCGTCTGAAGTACCTCCAACTGTAGTGACTGGTAGGTGACCATGCGGGATGCACCACACCTACTCCGGCATTTGGTATGGCAGAGTCGGAGGCAAATAGTGACGGCGTTCATAGTGAGCGCTGCAAGTGACGTGGGTCGGACAGGGTGGTACGTGGTGGCACGGATAGTGATCGTGGGTGCGGGTTTGTCGGGACTGCGGACCGTCGAGGAACTGCGACGAGCGGGTTTCGAAGGTGAATTGACGCTCGCGGGTGGGGAAACGCATCTGCCCTACGACAGGCCTCCGTTGTCGAAGGAAGTGATCCGCGGCGACAAGGACGAGACGACCTTGCGTCCGGCCGAGTTCTACGTCGAGAACAAGGTCGATCTCAAGCTCGGTTCGCCGGCAACCTCGGTGGACACGGTCGCCAAGTCGGTGGCGTTCGCCGACGGATCCACCCTGGACTACGACGAGTTGGTCATCGCGACCGGACTGACTCCGCGTCGCATCGCCGGCCTTCCGGAGTTGTCCGGAGTGCACGTTCTGCGCTCCATCGAGGAAGCGTTGGCCCTCCGCGCCGACCTTGCTCCCGGTAAGCGTGCGCTGATCGTCGGGGCCGGCTTCATCGGCTGCGAACTGGCCGCGAGCATGAAGTCTCACGGCGTCGACGTCGTGTTGCTCGAACCCCAGCCGACGCCGCTGGCGTCGGTGCTCGGCCCCACCGTCGGCGCCCTCGTCGAACGTCTGCATCGGAACGAGGGCATCGACGTCCGAGTCGGTACGGGCTTGACCTCGTTGTCCGGCGACGGAGCGGTTGCCGCTGCGACCTTGAGTGACGGTTCGGAAATCCCGGTCGACGTGGTCGCGATCGGAGTCGGTTCGGTGCCGGTCACGGGATGGCTCGACGGTTCGGGGATCGAACTCGACAACGGAGTGCTCTGCGACGGCGTCGGCCGCACCAGCACCGAACACGTCTGGGCGGTCGGCGACGTCGCGTCCTGGCAGATCGGAGATCGACGCAAGCGTGTCGAACACTGGACCAATGCTGGGGACCAGGCCAAGATCCTGGCGGGAGCGATCACCGGAACGGGTGATCCGGACGCGCCGGCGCAGGTTCCGTACTTCTGGAGCGATCAGTACGACGTCAAGATCCAGGCATTGGGGACCGTCGCACCCACGGACACCGTTCACATCGTGAAGGACGACGGCCGAAAGTTCGTCGCATACTACGAGCGCGACGGTGTGCTGGCAGCTGTCGTCGGCGGCGGTAGCGCGGGAGCTGTGATGAAGATGCGCGCGAAGATCGCAGCCGGCACGCCCATCTCGGACGTGTTGGAGTCCACACCGGCCTGAACGGATGAGGCAGGACCGGTTCCGAGGCGATAGATTTGTGCGGTGATCGTTGCACTCATCGACTCGGGACTGGGCCTGCTCCCTACCTCTGCGTGGCTCAGACGCCTGCGCCCGGATCTCGATCTTGTGCTGTCCCTCGATCCGGACGGCGCCCCCTGGGGGCCCAAGCCCGAGCCGTGGGTCGTCGACCGGGTACTCGGTGCGGTGCGGCGGAGCCTCGATCGTGGGGCTCAGGTCATCGTTCTTCCATGCAATACCGCGAGCGTCACCGCTCTCCCACACGTCCGCGAACTGGTCGGACCGGGTGTGCCGGTCATCGGAACGGTGCCCGCGATCAAGCCCGCGGCCGCCGCGTGCGATTCAGTGGCGATCTGGGCTACCGCCGCGACGACTGCCAGCCGGTACCAAGCCGATCTGATCGAACAGTTCGGCAACGGCGCCAAAGTCGTCGGGGTGCCGTGCCACGGCTTGGCCGATTCGATAGACCTCGGTGATCGTGCAGCCGCACTTGCAGCCATCGAATCCGCAGTGGCCCGGACGCCGGACGACGTCAACGGCGTTGTCCTCGGCTGCACGCACTACCCACTGCTCGCGGACGAAATCGCAGCGCGGCTACCCGCCGGTGTCACACTCTTCGACAGTGCCGAAGCCGTTGCACGACAGACCCTGCGGCGGATCGACGGGCTCGGTGACGCGGGTGAAGGATCGGGAACCGTCGAGGTTTTCGTGAGCGGACGTCCGGGCGCGCTACCGCCCAGCGCCGAAGCCTTCGACGCCGGGCGGTTGTTGGGCGCGATCAAAGCCTGATCCAGCCTGCAGCCAGCCATTCATCAATGGGCAGCTACTCCGCTCCGTCAATGGGCGGCTACTCCGCTCTGTCAATGGGCGGCTACTCCGCCGTGACCCCCGTGATGCATCCGCGCACTCATCACCGGCATCGCACTCACCGCGACCACAACGGTCAGGACCCCGACCACCCAGGCCGTCCACGACGCACCGCGTAGAGCGTCGAAGCTCATGACCCAGGGTGAAATGAACATCAAGACGCCGAAAACGCCCATCGCGTAATCCGCCATGGCCATGTCCGGACGTGCCATGTGCGCCAGACCCGACAGTGCAACCAGGACACCCAGGACGACGAGTGACCACATTGCCCGATCGGTGGTGTCGAGCCACATCGGCGAGAGAGCCGCAAAGACGCCGAGAACCACCGCGACGGCATCTTGCATTCGATTCCACGACTTCATGACGAGACCTCCAAAGACGAGAGTGTGTCCACCTGTAGTACACGCCCGCGGCAGATCGAGATCAACTCTCCGCCAATTGCATTCGCGTTGCAGTTAGAGGCGATGTGGAGGCTCGAATATCAAGATTTGTGACTATTCGTCCGGATTGCCACGAGACCGCGCGGAGCGCTGGCCGCGATATGTCCCGAGAGTGCCATGAGGGTGAGAGTGGTGAATGCGATAGCGGCGGTGATCATGGGTGGTCCTTTCACTGACTGTCCTCGAGTGTCGTCTGCCGACCTGTGGCCGAGCAGGGCACACGGTGTGAGGACGCTGAGAGAATCGAAGAGTCCGCACAGACGACCCGTGAGAAGGTTCTGGGGTGACGCAATCGAGTGCCCAGGACGTGATCGAACAGTTGGCCGACCTCGCGGATCCCGCGGATGCCGTCCAGCTACAGAAGTTCTTCAAGACAGCGCCGGGGGAGTACGGCGAGGGTGACGTCTTCATCGGCGTGCGAGTACCGAAGACGCGTTCGGTGGTGAAGAAGCATGTCGGTCTCGAGTTGCCTCAGGTACGCCTCCTTCTCGACAGCGACGTCCACGAGCATCGCTTGGCCGGTCTGTTGATCCTTGTTGCTCGATTCGAAAAGGTCAGTCGCCCAAAATTTTTCGACGACGAGAGTCGCTCCCGCATCGCCGACTTCTATCTCAGCGCTGTCGAGGACGGGCGGGTGAACAATTGGGATCTCGTGGATTTGTCCGCCGGACAGATCCTCGGCGGCTGGCTGTACGACCGAGATCGCCGGCTGATCTTCGAGCTTTCCGATTCGGGTGACCTGTGGCGACGACGGGTGGCGCTGCTGACGACGTACGGATTCATCACTCGCGGCGACGGGTCGACCACGCTCGAGCTTGCCGCGCGGGTGCTGGGTGATCGACGAGACCTGACCCAGAAAGCGATGGGCTGGATGCTCCGCGAGGTGGGCAAGCGGGTGGACCGGGATTTGTTGACCGGTTTCCTCGCGAAGAATGCAGCAGACATGGGACGCACGGCGCTGAGCTACGCGTGCGAACACCTGACCGCAGACGAGCGAGCGCACTTCCGGGCGGCCCGCTAGCGAAGTACCGCTCGGTAGGTTGTGGGACGATTCTCGGTATGCCCGCCACCCGTGTCGAGGCGTCTCGAATTGTGACGATCGGTTCACTGATCGCTGCCGGCGTCGCAGCTCTGTGTTATCTCGTGTACTCCGTTCGAGCCGTCGAACCCGTTGATTTTCTCGTCTACCGCTACGCTGCCCAGGCGTTCGCAGCGGGATCGAACATCTACGAGGGCAATCTCGTCGGCCCGTTGATCGTCGACGAAGGGATGCCGTTCACCTACACCCCGTTCGCGGTGATCTTCCTCTGGCCGACTGTCCTCTTCGACTGGTGGACTGCCTATCTGCTGTGGTCGGGATTGTGCATCGCGGCGTTGGTGTGGACGGTTGCGAGGTTCACTCCCGCTCGCGTCCCCAAGCGGCCGCTCGTCATGGCGGCATTGGTCCTGGCCGTGTCGGTGACTCCCATTGTCAGTGCGCACATCTCATTCGGCCAGGTGAACTTGGTGCTGATGGTGCTCGTACTGCTCGACGTGACTCGCCGAGAGGATTCGAGATTCGGCCGGTGGTTTCCGCGAGGACTGCTGATTGGCGTCGCGGCCGCGATCAAGCTGACTCCGGCTCTCTTCATCGTCTACTTCGTCGTCACGAAGCAGTGGCGACTCGCGATCTGGAGTTCGATCGGATTTGCCGCGGCGACCGCCGTCGCAGCAGTGGTGGACCCGGCCGTCAGCTGGACCTTCTGGTCGGACGTCGTCTGGAACCTCAGCGACCGGGTGGATTTGAGCGGGCAGGCGATCGCGAGTGCCGGCAACAGTTCGCTGCAGGGCGGACTTGCCGCGCTGGGCCCATGGACAGCGTCTCTGGCGATGCCGTCGACCGTGCTGTGCGCGGGGGTAGCGCTATGGATCGCCCGAGATGTCTATCGCGTCGGGCGAGCGGTCGATGCGGCGTTGGTGATCGGATTGAGCGCGCCGATTCTTTCGCCGATCAGCTGGATTCATCACTGGGTGTATCTCGTGCCTGCTGCCGTCACGGTTCTCTTTCGGCTTCGATCGCCGCTGCAGTTCGGTGCGGCCGCTGTGGGGTTGGCCGTCGTCTATTGCGGGCCGAGCATGGGGCAGCAGTTCATCGAGACGTCACCGCTCCTGCTGCCGTTCGGGTTGGTCCTTCGTGAGGGTTTCCTGATCGTGACCCTCGCACTGATTCTTGCGCTGTGGAGGTTGCCCACAACGGAGCCTGCGTGGGTTTCGCGGCGGGACTCGGAAGATGACTCGGGAGATGACTCGGGAGACTCCGAACATGACAAAGCCCCCGATTCCGCAGGGAATCAGGGGCCGTCATGCATCGAAGCAGGGTTCAGAACTCGATCTTCAGGTGATCGGTGATCGGCTTCGCCTGGCAACCGAGGATGTAGCCGTTCGCCACGTCCTCGGCGTCGAGGATTTCGGAGTTGTCCATCTGAACTTCGCCTTCGGTGACGGTGCAGGCACACGACCCGCACTCGCCTTCCTGGCAGGAGTACGGCACGTCGAGGCCCTTGGCGAGCATGATGTCGACGAGCGTCTGCTTGCGCGGCCAGACGAGGGTGTGGGTTTCACCGTCCAGTTCGACCTCGACGGTTGCGGCGTCGGCTGCTTCCTCGTCGGAGACCTCGGCTACCTCGACGTCACGGAACGGGTCACCCGCGAGTGAATTGAAGACCTCGGCGTGAACCTGCGTGCGGGGCATGCCGGCCTCTGCCAGTGCCTTGTGGACGGCGTCCATGAAGGGGCCCGGACCGCACATGAAGGCCTCGTACGCGACAAATGGCTTGGCCAGTGTCGCCAACTGTGAGACGGCGGGGAGTCCCTGCACGGTTTCGATCCAGTGGACAACGGTGAGGCGGCCGGGGTGTTGCGCTGCCAATTCGCGAAGTTCGGCGCCGAAGATGACGGACTTCTCGTCGCGATTCGCGTAGATGAGCACGACGTTGCCGCTGCCCTGCGTGAGGGCGGACTTGAGGATCGAGATCACCGGAGTGATACCGCTGCCTGCACCGAAGAGCAGGAAGTCGTGATCGAGCGACTTGGGCGTGAAGACACCTGACGGCGGCAGCACTTCGATGGTGTCGCCGACCTGGAGCTTGTCGCACAACCAGTTGGAGCCGTAGCCGTCGACGGTTCGCTTGACGGTCACCTTGGGGGCGTCGTCGGTGAAGGGTGAACTGGCCAGCGAGTAGCAGCGTGCGACCGAGCCGGTCTGATCACTCGGGATGCGCAGGGTCAGGAATTGACCTGGCTTGTAGTCGAACTTGTCCTTCAGTTCTGCGGGAATCTCGAACACCAGCGACCGGGCGTCGGAAGTCTCTTCGATGACTCCGGACACGGTGAGTACCGCCGATCGCGAGCTGTGCGGTACCTCGACTGTCGTCATCGCGAAGCTAGTCCTCTCGTGAAGCTGGGTAAAGCGCAGGTCAGTGAAGTGCAACATCTAGAACGTGTTCTAGTTCAATGTTAGCAGTGATGAAAAGCTACTGGGGATCGTAGTCGCCGAGCAACACGTTCCCGATCAGCGGGAACCACGGCGGTCTGATCCAGCCGTCCTGGCAGTCCGGGGTGGCGTCGACCTGCCCGAACGGGCGGTTCGTGGGCGGCGTCCGGGCGGTTGAGCTGCCGAAGTCTGTGCACGGGCTGTTTGTCGGTACACAGTGGGAACCAGGTGAGACGCCGGTCACAAAGAATCGGCTCGAATCCCTCCCGCAGTCACATTCGTGCACATCCCTGAGGAGATACCGATGGCTATCGAGCTCAACCAGATCTGGGACTTTCCCATCAAGGAGTTCCACCCCTTCCCTCGCGCCCTGATGGGTGTGGGCGCTCACGACATCATCGGGGTGGAGGCCAAGAACCTCGGCTTCAAGCGCACCCTTCTGATGACGACCGGTCTGCGCGGTTCGGGCATCATCGAGGAACTCGTCGGCAAGATCGAGTACCAGGGTGTCGAGGTCGTGCTCTACGACAAGGTCGAGTCGAATCCCAAGGACTACAACGTCATGGAGGCCGCGGCTCTCTACCAGAAGGAGAAGTGCGACTCGATCATCTCGATCGGCGGTGGTTCGAGCCACGACGCCGCCAAGGGCGCTCGCGTCGTGATCGCACACGACGGTCGCAACATCAACGAGTTCGAGGGCTTCGCCAAGTCCACCAACAAGGAGAACCCGCCCCATATCGCCGTATCCACCACGGCCGGAACGGGTTCCGAGACGTCGTGGGCGTACGTCATCACCGACACGTCGGACATGAACAACCCGCACAAGTGGGTGGGTTTCGACGAGGCGACCATCGTCACCCTGGCGATCGACGATCCGCTGCTCTACTACACCTGCCCTCAGCATTTCACCGCGTACTGCGGCTTCGACGTACTCGCGCACGGCAGTGAGCCTTTCGTGTCTCGTCTCGATTTCGCACCTTCGCTCGGTAATGCGATCTACTCGGTCGAGTTGGTCGCGAAGAACCTGCGCGAGGCCGTCTTCGAGCCGCGCAACCTCAAGGCCCGCGAGGGAATGATGAACGCGCAGTACATTGCCGGGCAGGCCTTCAACTCCGGTGGCCTCGGCATCGTTCACTCGATCTCGCACGCGGTCAGTGCCTTCTTCGACAGCCACCACGGTTTGAACAACGCCATCGCGTTGCCGCGTGTGTGGGAGTACAACCTGCCTTCGCGCTACGAGCGCTACGCCCAGTTGGCCGGCGCACTCGGTGTCGACACTCGCAACCTCACCACGGTTCAGGCCGCGGATGCTGCCGTCGAGGCTGCCATCCGTCTGGCCAAGGACGTCGGTATCCCCGACAACTTCGGTCAGGTTCGCACCGACTCGTACGCGAAGAACCAGATGAACACCAAGAAGTACGAGGGCCGTGGTGATGTCATCAAGGGTGACGAGAAGACTGTGCGCGCCATCTCCGAGCACATTCAGGACGACTGGTGCACCCCGGGCAATCCCCGTGAGGTGACCGTGGAGTCGATGATCCCGGTTGTCGATCACGCGATCAACAAGTCGTACTTCTAGCAGGGCCTTCGGCCCCGTGCGCCTTTTTGGTAGCCCGCACTACCAAAAAGGCGCACAGGGGCTTGCCCCCCATGAAAGGTGTTCCATGTCCGGTCGCAGTTTCTCCAGCGGAATCGAAGTGAAAGATGCTCTGCGAGAGCAGGACTACATTGCCGATGACGAGTTCGCGGTAGTCGTTCATCTGGCGACGGCGCTGGGGCGCCCGCTCCTGCTCGAAGGGCCGGCCGGTGTCGGCAAGACGGAACTGGCTAAGTCTCTGGCTGCGATCGGGGGCCGCAAACTGGTGCGATTGCAGTGCTACGAAGGGCTGGACGACAATCGCGCCCTGTACGAATGGGACTACGCGAAGCAACTCCTGCACGTGCAGATGCTCCGCGACCGGATCAGCGATCAGGTTTCCGAATTCGACAGCGTCGCCGAAGCGTCCAAGTTTCTGGCCGATCAGGATTTCGGTTTGTACTCCGAGAACTTCCTGTCCGTACGGCCGCTGCTCGAAGCAATCCTCTCACCCGATCCGGTAGTACTTCTGGTCGACGAGGTGGACCGCACCGAGGAGTCGATGGAAGCACTGCTCCTGGAGATTCTCGCCGAACAGCAGGTCACCATTCCCGAGGTCGGTACGTTCGTTGCCCGCTCGCAGCCCTGGGTCATTCTGACGTCCAACGACACCCGCGAGCTCTCGCCCGCACTCAAGCGTCGTTGTCTGCATTACCATCTCGGCTATCCGACGTCGGAGCGTGAACGCGAGATCGTCACGGCCCGAGCGCCGGAGGTGGATTCGGCTACGGCCACCGAGGTCGTCGAATTGGCTCGCATCCTGCGTGACCTCCCGCTGCGCAAGAGTCCGTCCATCTCGGAGGTCATCGACGCGGCCAGGGCGGCAACAGTGCTCGCGGCCGGCGGATTCGACACCGCTTCCGACGCCAAGGTGCGCGACATCCTGCTCACGGCGTTGCTCAAGTACTCGTCCGATGTGACGCTGGCCAAGGAACGATTCGACGGAAAGCGTTTCGAATCATCGTCGCGTGACGGTGGCGAGCCGATCGAGCGGGCCACGGTGGCAAGCAAACCCGCCAACACGACGACGGCCGTGTTCCGGGGCACGGGTGGACGTGACCCTCATCAACAGGGAATCCGCGGCGGCAGCGGAATCCGTTCGACGCGATGACGACGCTCGGTGGCCTTGCCGTGTGGCAACCGTCGTTTGTTCTCGACGTGGTGTCCGCGAGTTTCGGCCGATTGCTGAGGGCGGCCGGAGTTTCCGCGTCACCGGCCGAGGTCATCGAGGTTCGGCGTGTTCTCGCGATGGTCGGCGCTTCGGATCGTGAGACGTTGCGAGCATGTCTTCGGGCAGTGTGCGCCAAGTACTCTCACGAGCAGGCCGGTTTCGATCGGGCATTCGACGCGCTGTTCCGGCCGGCCGCAGGCAAAGCGCACGGCGAGCGGATGGGTTCGCGCGCCGAGGTGGCGGACGGTCTGCCCACCGCGCTGGGGATCGACGAGGATCAAGAAGTTGGTCGGTACGCCGAGTACAACGAGCGTGCGGCCGAGGTCGGCGACTACTTCGACACTCCGGAAGCGGAGAAGGGCTTCAACCCGCACAAGGACGACGACGATGTGTCGATGACGTCGAGCGATGCCGAACTGTCGGTCGATACCGGTTCGGAGACCGGTCGACGCGGAGTCAGTTACACGGTCGACGTGGACCGTGCAGCATCGGCGGTGGTCGGTGACCTGAGCATTAGTGTTGCTGCAGCAGTGGTCGGCTCGTTGTCCTGGGACGATCCGACGTCGATCCTCGCCTGGTTGGATGCCTACGACCCGAGCAAAGCGTATGCAGATGTCTCCGACGACGGGCCGTTGACGCAAGCACAATTGAACCGGCTCGTCGAGGCGGTCGAAGCGTTCGTGCAAGCACTCTCGGCCGCTGCACTCGCCGAAACCGCTCCCGATGCGCCCGACAGTGAATCTGCCGCGGGCGCAACGCACAACGACATCGAACTCGCGTGCCACGAAGTGCTTCGGCGAATGAGAGGACCGTCCAGACCTCGGCCCCGTGAGCGTTCTCGTGGGCATCTCGACATGCGGCGCACGGTGCGTTCGAGCTTGCGCACCGACGGGATACCCTTCCATCTTGTCGTGAAAGCTCCTCGCCCCGATCGTGTTCGACTACTTCTCATCGCCGACGTGTCGCTGTCCGTGCGCCCCATCACCGCGTTCACTCTGCGCTTGGCTCAGGCAATGCATCGCCGAGCAGATCGTTGTGAAGTCCTCGCCTTCGTCGATCGTCCGGTCGACGTGACCGACACCCTTCTCGCCAGTAGTGGTGACGGCGCACTGGCCGCGGTACTCGCGCACCCGGGTCTGGATCTGGAAGCCAGCAGCGATTACGGGCGGGTGCTCACAGAATTGTTGGACGAGCACGGAAACACCTTGAACTCACGGACGTCTGTCATCATCGTGGGCGACGGTCGGTGCAACGGGTTGCCCCCGCAGGCGGACAAGCTCGAGGAACTCCGCCGAAAGGTCCACCGTCTGGCATGGATCACGCCTGAACCACAGCGTTACTGGAACCAGGCATCGTGCGCGATGCCGGAGTATTCGGAGATCTGCGACGAGGTTGTTGTTGCCCGAGATGCCGCGCAACTGATGGCAAAGGCCGCCGAGCTGGGGCACGCACTTCGCTGATGTCAGTGCACTTCACCGATGTCACTGCGCGATCTGTCGTGAACTAGTTTGATCTCATGTCCGAAATCAGGGGATCGATCTGGCGACCGATCGCGGCGCTGACAGTGCTCGGCGCCGTGTGTGGGGTTGTGGCGCTCGGCGTGTTTCAGTAGTGGTGGAAGTCGTTGGCGTCACCGCACATTCTCACCGGAGGATCCTATCGGGAGCCGTTTTCCGAACCGACATACACCGGACCCGGATTCATGGACCTCTCTCCGGCAGAACCTGCCCCGTGGCTGTACTCGGGACTGGTCCTCGGACCGACGGCGGTGGGCTTGCTCGCAGGGATCGTGTTCGTGGTGTTCGTCCGGTGTAATCGTGCGCAGAACCGCACGATTGCACCGGACGAATCATCAGAGCGCTAGCAACGCTCGCGAGCGCAGGCGAGGGTCTGCCAACGGACGTAGCGCCAAGCGCAGCAGGACCAAGACGTTGTCGTCGCCGGCAATCCTGTTGACTTTCAACGTATTGCACTCGACGCACTGGTGAACGAGCATCCATTCACCGTCTTGCCGGACCGACAGGCACAGCGCCGCCATGGCACCTCGGCACTGTTGTGCTCGGTCGCCCGGAACGCGACCGTCCACGTGGCGGCTGGCCAGACAGTTCGGGCAGTGGTTCCGATGAGCGGTACCCGGCGCCGCAGTGGAGATGTCCAAACGGCATGTGAGACAACGGAAGCTCGATCCTTGTTCTCCGCCGATTCCGTGCAGTACGTGCTTGGCCCGTTGCGGTGCCCGCCGCGGGCGGGTGCTGGGATTCCTACGTGGCATCTGATTCCTCCTCACAAGTCGCCGAAGGCTTCGAGCGGGAAGGGCGGTTGCGCGAGCGGCCGCACTGCCATTCTCATCAACAACAACTGGTTGTCGTCTCGGCTGACGGGGTTGGAGGTGAGCTCGAGGCACTGTGCGCAGCGGTGGATGATCATCCAATCGCCACTGCGCAGTACTGCGATCGAAATGGGAGCCATCCGCATTCCGCAGTCCGACGGTCCACCTTCCACCTGGTCGAACAAGTGTCGGGAATGCAGGCAACTGGGGCAGTGGTTTCGGCGATCACCATCGGGGCCGTACGTCATGACTGTGAGTCCGCACTGAATGCACGAGAAGGTGTCGGTTTTCGAGATGGAATTGTGTGATTGAGGCACTGGAGAACTCCTAGCTGAGTGAACAAAGCAGTAGGAGCAGGCCGAGGGGGCCTCGCGGCTGTCAGTCCGACGTTTCGAGGATCAGCATGTGACCCTCGAGGTTGCCGGCAGTGCAGGGGCGGGAGGCGCGCTCGGCGCGGGCTGGGTCATAAACACCTTCTGAATCGGTTCTACGGGCCACTCTGGCCGCAACCGAAAGTACAGCGGGACCTTCTCGCCGCGCCATTCATTTTCCCGAGACGCCTTACCTGCCCGAACGGGTAGGTAAGCGCCTCTCCTTCGGTGGGTGTGCCCCGACTGCTGTCCGCGTAGGCTCGGGGCCAGCGATTGTAAGGTGGATCACACCAGTTTGTGCACGTGGGAGTTGATGCGCTGAGAGCGACGGATGCGAAATCCCGACCGGAGATCTCAGAGCAGCGAGAGGAGAGTGGGGTCGTGTCCGTGGCATACCCGGATGCTGTGAACCTCGGTGTTCATCGCCGCGGCACTGCTGCTCGACTGGTCAAATTTCACGCCCCCGAGATCGTCTTCGGTATCGGTTCCCTGGTCGAGGCAGCACACGCGACTCTGAGGTTCGGCGGGTTCCGACCATTCCTGGTCACCGATCCCGGTCTGATCGACGCGGGATGGGTCAGCGAACTCGAAGACCATCTCACGGAGCAGGGATTGACGGCGACGGTGTGGTCAGGGCTGACGCCCAATCCCAAGGACTTCGAGATCGCGGCCGGTTTCGAGGTGTACCAGGAAGGCGAGTGTGACGTCATCATCGCGCTCGGCGGCGGTTCGGTCATCGACGCGGCTAAAGGTGTAGCCGTCCTCGCTGCCAACGGTGGCAACATACTCGACTACGAGGGGGTAGATCAGGCGACCAAACCGATCCCGCCGTTGGTGATGGTTCCCACCACGTCCGGCACGGGCGCGGACGTGTCGCAGTTCTGCATCGTCACGGACACGACCCGCGGCACCAAGATCACCATCATCGGCCGGGCGCTGGTTCCAGATGTGACGGTCATCGATCCGCGGTTGCTCACGACGATGCCCGAGTGGCTCAATGCGGCAACAGGATTGGACGCACTGACGCACGGAATCGAAGCCTTCGTCTCACTGGCGCACAATCCGTTGACCGATCATCACGCGCTCCGCGCTGTCGGCCTCGTGACCGAGAATCTGGTGCACACGATCCAGGACCCGATGGAGATGGAAGCTCGATCGGTGATGGCGCAGGCGAGCCTCGAGGCCGGGTTGGCGTTCACCAACGCGATACTCGGAGCCGCGCACGCCATGAGCCATCAGGTGGGCGGCATGCTCGACCTTCCGCACGGCGTCATCAACGGAATTCTCTTGCCCCACGTCATCCGGTTCAATTCCACCACGGACGCCGCCCCCTTTGTCGCCATCGCTGCGGCACTGAGTCTTCCCGAGCAGCGCGGCACCCCGGAGGAAGCAGCGCTGGCGGTGGCCGACCGTGTCGAACGTCTCGCCCGGGAGGTCGGTGTGCCGAAGGGGCTGGGGGAGTTGGGTGTTCGCGAGGAAGACCTGAGTAGGCTCGCCAGCTTCGCGTTGCTCGACGCCTGCATGTCCACCAATCCCAGGGAAGCGACGCAGGAACAGATGGTGGCGTTGTTCCGAGGTGCCTTGTGAAGATGGACGCTGTGAAGAGGGACGCTGTGAATTGGTGCAGGCGATGACCGCGGACCTGTCCCGGCTCACCGGATTACGATCGGGTAAGAGTTCGTTCTACCCGCAGTATCGCGGTGCGGCCGAGCGCCTCGAACGCGTCGTGCATGCCTTGGAGTTGATCTCGCGGGCTTTGGTGCGCACCGTCGAGGGGCCGGAAACCCTCGTCTGCGCGGTCGCGGAAGCTGCCCGTGCGCATCTGAGTGCCAACTGGATTGTCTTCGCCTTGGCTGACGGAACTTTGCCCGACGCCGGACCACGGCGACTGGTTCTCGGCCCGGACGCCACCCCTTTTCTGGTCGACAATGTGGAGGGACCGCCACTTCCGGAGGATGTCGTCGAATGCCTCGACGACATCCGGTACGGAAGAATCGAATCCAACTCGGTGATCGACGCGCACTACGCGTTTGTGCCGATCGTGCTCGGTGGCGGCGTGGTAGGTGCCTTTGCAGCCTGGACGCCGGCCAACCGAACCCTCGACACGACGGACGGAGCCGTGCTCAGCATTCTGGCCAGCCAGACTGCTGTGGCTCTGCAGAATTCGGCGCTCTATCAGCGCGGACAACTACTGCTCGAGCGTGCCGAAGATGCGTATGCGGAGGCCAATCGTACTGCAGCCGACCTTGCGGTGCGCAACAGCGAATTGGAGTCCACTCAGCGTCAACTCGGAGTGGCGCACCGGCACCAAGTGGTCGACGACGAACGTCACCGGATCGCCCGCGAACTGCACGACAGTGTGACACAGGCGGTGTTGTCGGCCGGCATGCAGATCGAGGTCTGCCGGAGTGACATCCCGGAGGCTGAACGCAGTGAAAGACTGGACTTGGCAAAGGATTTGACCAGGAGGGCGGTCGAGCAGCTTCGTTCGGCGATCTACGCGCTCAATCATTCGTCGGACGCGGACCGGACGTCGTTGCCCGAGATGCTCGAGCAACTCGGCGTGGTTCACATGCCGGACGAGTTGGCGGTGAGCGTTCGCGTCGGCGGTACCCCGACCGAACTTCCGGGCGATGCCGAACACGCTCTTCTCCGGATCGCGGGGGAAGCTCTCTTCAATGCAGCGGTCCATGCTCACGCGAATCGGGCGGTGCTACGTCTGACCTATCGGGCGGACTCCGTGTTGCTGTCGGTCTCCGACGACGGTGACGGCGACCCTGCGCGAATGCGTCTGATCCTCAAACTCGCAGCCACCAACGACGTCGACGGCCGCCATCGCGGTCTCGCGAACATGCAGGCGCGAACACTCGAGTTGGGTGGTGCGCTCGAAGTACGGCGCGCGCGGATCGGTGGGATTCAGATTCTCGTGCGACTACCACTGCCGTTCGACTCGGGCATGGAAAACCTTTGCTCCACAACTGAAATCGAGAGCGAGGAATCATGACCACTGCGCGTCCCGTCATCACCCGCGGAGCATCGCCGGTTCAGGGATTGGTTCGAATCGTCCTGGTCGACGACCATGCAATTCTGCGGCAAGGGCTCCGCTCGGTTCTCGAGCGCGAAAGCGATCTCGAGATCGTGGGGGAGGCTTCGTCCCTCGCCGAGGCACTCGCCGTGGTCGACAAGGTCGGCCCGGACATCGTCCTGATGGATCTCAAACTCTCCGCCAGTTCCGACTACGAGGGACTGACCCTGTGTGGCCAGCTGTCCTCGGCGCATCCCGGCCTCGGACTGTTGGTTCTCACCACGTTTCTCGACGATCAACTGGTGGTGCGAGCGGTGCACGCGGGTGCTCGCGGCTATGTCGTCAAAGACGTCGACACCACCGAATTGGTGCGTGCGATCAGGGCGGTCTCGCGGGGTGAGAGTGCGTTCGATTCGCGCAGCGCGTCAGCTGTCGTGCGATCGCTCAACGGGCAGTCGTCGTCGAAAGAACGATTGACCGATCGCGAACTCGAAGTGCTCAGACTCCTCGCAAACGGCTTGTCCAACATCAAAATCGGTGAGAGATTGTTCATCTCACCGACCACCGTCAAGTTTCACGTCAGCAACATCATGCGCAAACTCGAGGTGAGCCGTCGAGCAGAGGCCGTCTACGCCGCGAGTAAGCAAGGTCTGATCTAGCTCTGCTCGGAGACCGTCCAGGCGCGCAGCGCTTGATGCTGTAGGAGGAGCACGCTCGAACGAGTTGTGCGCAGAGTCGATGCGGTCATCTCGGCAGTCAGACCCACTGCGATTCGTAGTACCAGAACCTCACGTTGGTCGTCGGTCAGGCGGCGCGGGCGTTTGAATTGTCCGTCGATGTTGCGTGACTGGGGAATTGACGCAATTCGTCGAGAGGCCAACTCGTACGCGAAGGTCTCGATGCGTGTGTCGGCCGAGATCGTGTCGGACATTCGTGTGACGACGTCCAGGGTGCATTGGTGGGCGAGATCGTCGGCGAACGTCGCGACGGGCGTCCCGAGGAGTCTGGCGCGATAGTAGAGAACGACGCGAGGGTGCAACCGGGCCAGTAGTTTCGACAATGCATGGTGATCACCGGCGAATGCCTCGGCGGCGGTGCGATTCAGGGAAATCGATCGTTCACAGGTTTCGGGTGAAGCGGTACGCGCGAAGGGTGGAGTCGGTGAAGTGTTCGCGCCCCTGATCGACAGCTTCATCAGCAACTCCTCGATTACACCGCACCTGACCATGCTGGAACGAGAATTGAGGTACCCAGCCGAAATTGCGGGTAAACCTGAAGTTACCTGCCAGGTGTCCGGTCTTTTCGCCGGGAGCGCCAGTCCGCGAGCATTCGCGGCATTTCCGCGGCCATGAAGTCGAAGAAGTCGCGCAGATCTGCCATTCGATCGCCGGCTGTGGTTCCTTCACCGAGGACTCGTATGCCCTCGTCCGCAACTGCCGAGACCTGGTAGAGCGAGGACTGTTTCGTGACAAACGCGTCGGCCCACATGTCGACGCTGACGCAGTAGTGCTGACGCCGCGATCCGGGGACGGCCACACGCTCGATCAATCCGACTTGCTGGAGGTATCTGACGGCTCCGGAAATGGCGGCGGGGCTCACTCCCAACCGAGATCCGAGATCTCCTGGCGTGGACGAGGGTGTCTCGCTGGTCATCAACGCGGCCCAGACGCGTGCGGGCATCGGCGGAAAACCCATGTCGCTCAGTACGAGTGAGAGTCGCTCGACATAGTGTCGGCTCTCGTCCGGTGCAACGGTGTGGCTGGTGTCGGTCATCGGAACCCTTCGATCTTTCCGTCTTTTCTATCTTCACACATTTGTGAAATCGGCGTACGGTCAAATTCATGGGTGCGGCAATTTCAGTGAAAAGCCTCGTCAAGACCTTCGGTACCACCCGCGCGCTGGACGGCCTCGACCTCGACGTCTCGACGGGTGAAGTGCACGGATTCCTGGGGCCGAACGGTTCCGGCAAGTCCACCACTATTCGGGTGCTCCTCGGCCTGCTCCGCTCGGACTCCGGAGACGCGACCGTTCTCGGCGGCGATCCGTGGCGAGACGCTGTTACTTTGCATCGGCGTCTCGCCTATGTGCCTGGCGACGTGAATCTGTGGCCCAACCTCACCGGCGGTGAGGCTATCGATCTGTTGGCGGGCCTGCGCGGTGGCCTGGACCGAAAACGCCGCAGCGAGTTGCTCGATCGCTTCGAATTGGACCCGACCAAGAAGGCGCGCACGTACTCGAAAGGTAACCGGCAGAAGGTTGCACTCGTGGCCGCGTTCTCGTCCGACGTCGACCTTTACGTCCTCGACGAACCCACATCGGGGCTCGACCCGTTGATGGAGGCCGTATTCCAGGACTGCGTCGAGGAGGTGGCTCACGCCGGAAAGACGGTACTGCTGTCGAGCCATATCCTCGCCGAGGTCGAAGCGCTGTGCGATCGTGTGAGCATCATCCGCGACGGGCGGACGGTGGAAGAGGGAACACTGTCCGAACTCAGGCATCTCACGCGCACGTCCGTCGCGGCGGAGACGCAGCTTCCGATCGGTGGACTCGACGGACTCGGCGGTGTCCACGACGCGGTGATCGACGGTAACCACGTCACCTGCGAAGTCGACAGCGCGCAACTCGGACCACTCATGACGTACTTGGTCGGATTCGGAATCGTGGCGCTCACTTCCACTCCGCCGACTCTCGAAGAACTTTTCTTGCGGCATTACGGTGACGAACGGGCCAGGGAGACTTCGGTACACCTGCGAGCCGAGACCGGAGTACGGCCGTGACCGTTGTTGTCGAGGCCGCTCCACCGGTACCGGCCTCGGCAAGTCAATTTACCGGCACACGCCGACTGGTTCGGCTGGCTTTGCGGCGGGACCGAATTCAGCTCTCCGTGTGGGTTATCTCCATCGTCTTGTTCATGCTGCTGGTTGTCGCCAGTGTGACCGGGCTGTACTCGACACCCGAGGAATTACGAAACATCGCAGTCAGTTCCGCGGTATCGCCGGTCGCGCTGGCGACCAACGGGATCGTGTCCGGTGATTCGCAGGGCGCGATAGTCGCCAGCCAGTCGGTGCTCGTGTTCGCGTTGGTGGCCGCATTGATGAGCACCCTCGCGGTGGTTCGCCATACGCGACAGAACGAGGAGACCGGCCGAGCCGAGATGATCGGTGCAGCGGTGGTAGGTAGACGAGCGCTCCTGACCTCCGCTCTGATCGTAACGGTCGGTGCGAACGTCGTTCTGGCACTGGGAATTGCACTGGGATCGATCGCCGTCGGTTTGCCTGTCGTCGGTTCGTTCGCGTTGGGTGCCTCGATAGGTGGGACCGGAATCGCGTTTGCCGGAGTGGCAGCCGTGACGGCGCAGATCACCGACGGTGCTCGTACGGCCAACGGCCTGGCGGGTGCCGCGATCGGCGTTGCCTTCATGCTGCGGGCGATCGGCGACGTGAACAGTACGGTCGTCGACGACGGAACTCGCGTGGTCAGTGGCTGGTTGTCGTGGCTCTCGCCGATCGGGTGGGCACAACAGATCCGACCCTTCGACGACGACGCCTGGTGGATCCTGTTGTTGCTGCTCGGATTTGCGGCTGTGCACGTGGTGGTGGCTTTTGTTCTCATCGGCCATCGCGATCAGGGAGCGGGACTCGTTCAGCCCCGACCCGGCCCGCCAGTCGCGGCATCGTGGCTACCGTCGGCCTGGGGCCTGGCGTGGCGCATGCAGCGAATGACGATGTTCTGGTGGATCTTTGCCGTTGTCATACTCGGGTTCGCGTACGGCGCTGTGGGCAACGAGATCGACGCGATGGTGGGATCGTCGCAGCAGACCGCGGAGATGTTCGAGAAACTTGGCGGCGGCGGATCGGATCTGGTGGATTCCTACTTGGCCACTGCTCTGGGGCTCACGTCGATAGTCATCGCGGCGTATTCGGTCCAGAGTCTTCTCCGGATGCGGGGCGAGGAAACATCGGGACGGCTCGAACCGTTGCTGGCAACGTCTTTGTCGCGGTGGAGGTGGATGCTTTCCCACCTGGGTGTGGTTGTGGGCGGCGTGATCCTCGCGCACGTCTTGATGGGTGCCTTCACCGGTTTTGCCTTCGGGCTCGTCACGGACGACATCGGCGGCAACACACTTCGCATGACTGGCGCCGCGTTGGCCTATCTGCCTGCGGTGCTCGTAGTCGTGGGGTTAGTGTCGTTGGCTTTCGGACTGTTTCCGACGTACGCGTCGGCGCTCTCCTGGGGAATCTTGGCGGCATGCATCGTGCTCGGGCAACTCGGCACGTTGCTGAAGCTTCCGCAGGTAGTGCTGGATCTGTCGCCCTTCACCCACGTGCCGGGTGCCCCTGCCGAGCCGGTGACAGTTCTGCCACTGCTGGCAATGATCGTTGTGGCAGTGGTGCTTTCGACAGCATCGCTTGTTGCGTTCCGTGCTCGCGACCTCCAGGTGTAGGAGAGCTGAAACTCAACTCAGAATTCGACGAAGCTGGCGAGCCCGAGCAGCAAGTCGTCCGGTCGAGTCGAATAGTTCGGATTCGTCAACACAGAGAGTGTCCGTCGCCCAGGCAGTCCCGTGGCGTAGGCGATACCACGGTGACAGCGTTCGGGGATCTGCCGTGAGGTGCTCCGGTGTGAAATGCGCGGTGAACTCGATGGTCGGTATGGCCACGGGCATCGTCAGTGTCGCGAACAGTCCGGGCGGAAGCGCGTCGAGAAGGACCGCGGCACGCTCTTGGGCCGTGAAATCGAGGTCTGTGAGCAGGCGGATCCAGACGTCGAATTCAGGGGAGTCGCCACCGGCGAACGGCCTCGCGGAATTGATCGGCCGGATGTCGAGGTGCTGGGCGAACGGCACAAAATCCACCGGGATCTCCAGCGGCGGCAGGGTTGACGGGTCGGCCGGAGCCGGTTCGGCGACAGGGGCGGACATTGTTGTAGCTCCTATGTCGCGGGCCAACCGAACGAGAGCGGATCCCGAACCGGTCAGCGTGACGTGGCAACTGACGGTCCGCCCGCCCCGCATCTCGCCGACAGTCAACTCGGCCGGCCCAGGAGGAACGGGGCGGTCCAGGTGCGCCGTGACTGCCAGCGGTTCGGCTCCGGACGCGTCGGCCGCCACTCGCAGCATCCGTGCAATTGCGAGTCCGCCCTGGATGCCGTCGAAACTCCGCCAACTGGAGTCGAATTCGGTGTGATGACGCGCTGCGTCGGTCGACGGCGCGGCCGCCACTGATACCTGACTAGTAATTGCCATAGTCAGCACCCTAGATGCTGACTATGGCTATGGCAAGCTAGGGTCTATTCGGGAGTGCTGGACGATCCACCGAAGAGCATGTAGATGAGGATCTGAAGAATGCCGAGAGGATTGATCTCGCCGAGGCTGCTCATGTGTGAGGAACTCCTGATTGCAGGGATGGGTATTGTTGCGTCGCAACGTCACTGAAAGTACGGCAATTCGGACAGTGTGGTGCGAAATTTACCGATAATTCACTGTCCGCGAGTCGAGCGGCAGTGCAGGTAGGCGTCAGTGACCACGTCGAGAACGCGATTGCCGTGTGCATCGACCAATTTCGCTGTGATGGTCACCAATCCTCGCGCGCGATTGTCGAACACGACGTTGTCGACGGTGACCTTTCCGCTCAGGGTGTCACCGGGGCGAAGCGGACGGAGGAAGCTCACGTCGCGCATGGTTTTCCCGGCGATCACGTTCCACTGGTCGTAGAGACTGGCGACCACCAACTTCTGGCAGATCGACAGGGTGTGCAGCCCGCTGGCGATCAACCCGCCGAAGACGCCGGACTCGGCGGCTTCCTTGTCGACGTGAAACCACTGGGGATCCCACTGAGTTGCGAACTCGACGATTTCCTCTTCGGTCACCGAATACGAACCCAATGGGATCACTTGGCCGATCTCGAGATCCTCGGCGAACACTGCGCGTTTGTGAAGGGCGGCCGAATCGTTCATGGTTGTGAAAATCTCCTGCGTGTTCCGGGTGTACTCGGAACATACTCTCGCAGTGTGTTCGAGTCGGTCTCCGGTGTCGTCGGGCAATGCAGGGTCACTAGAATCGCCACATGGTCGACGACGCGAAAATCGAGCCGAGGGCGCTGGTAGGAAAGTGGCACTTCGAGCGGGACATCGTCGACCGCCTTTCCGGTTCCACCAAGCATGTATTCGGCGAGACCACTATCTCCGACGCCGGTGACGGTCGGATGCGCTGGTACGAGAGCGGCACGCTGCGTGACGGCGACCTGGAATTACCCGTGTTCCGAACTCTGTTCGTTGCCGAGCGCGGCCTCGAGTGGGCCGTGACATTCGAAGACGGCAGAGAGTTCCACGACTGGGCGCCGGGGGAGGAAGTCGAGCACCTGTGCGGTGCGGATACCTACCGCGGGCGAATCGACGTCACTGCCGGAGATCGATCGACCTGGAGTGTCGTCTGGACCGTGACGGGGCCGAGCAAGGACTACACGATGACCACGCATCTCACCCGGCCCTGATCACATCGCTCGCCAGTTACTCGACGCCGATCGTCACCTCGGTGGACTTCACGAATACCGTTGCGGCTTGGCCTGGTTCAAGATCGAGATCCAGTGCGGCATCGCGGGTGATCGACGAGGTCACAATCTGATTCCCGCCGTCCAACTTCACCTTGACCGTCGCCATGACGGTGCCGAGGTTGACCTCGGTGATGGTGCCGGTGAGTTGATTTCGTGTGGACAGTCGCATCGCTGAACTCCTGTGCTCTCGGGTGGGTGTTCTTCGACCATAATGCGATGGTCGCGTGTCTACCCAGCGATTCCGCAGGTGCGGACATGCGGGCGCCGCCGGTGCGCGAATATTGTCGGGCGGTGGAGGTAGATTCCGGTCATGACTGAACCCGTGAAAGGCCCGGCGTCGTATTTTCCGTCGATCGAGAAGAAGTACGGTCGGCCGATCGGTGAATGGCAAGAGCTGATCAGAAGCTCAGACCTCACGAAGCACATGGAATTGGTCAACTGGTTGAAGTCGGAGCACGGTATGGGTCATGGGCACGCGAATGCGCTTGTCGCCCATACACTGAAAGAAGGCTAGTTCTTTTCAGGCGGCCGATGCGTCCAGCACCAACCAGCCGCCGTGATGCTCGAATACCTCGAACGGCACACGGCTCTGCCGGCCGACTGCACGCAGTGACTCGAGATCGAAAGTGCGGATGTGGCCGTGGCACGCGGTGGCTTCGTCTTCGAAGGGGACGGCAATGACGACCCGTTGACGCGCGATCCGGAGTGCTTGCGCGATCACGGCCTCGCCGACTGCGTCGTCGACGTGTTCGAGGAGATGAATCGCGGTGACGGTGTCGGCGCTGTTGTCCGGTGCCGGTACTTCACCCGCGTCGCAGATCACCGTGTCGATCGTGATGCCGAGTTCGGGGGCAACCGCGTCGAGCAGGATCATCGTTCCGGGCAGGATGTCCGTGGCGGTCACGTCCATTCCGGCGCGCGCGAGCCGCAGGGGCAGGAAACCGAAGCAGGAACCCAGATCGAGCACGGAACCGCGGACCAGCTCTTCGGCTTTGTCGTGAATCGGCGCGAAATCTGCAGTGCCGTCCAGTAGTTCGGCAAGGGAGTTCCGGTAGTAGGTGGTCCAGGATTCGAGAGCGCCGTCCACGCTGGAGCGAACCAGGCCGACCATCGTCAACTCGAATTCGTCCTGACCGAACTCCGCGTCCTGGATCGACGAGGTGACTCCGGCGACGAGTCGCTCACTCAGATCGGCGGGAGTGAGGGAGTGCCTGACGTGGAGGCGACCGCCTCGGCGATCGAGCGAGATCGGACCGGACTCGACGCGTTCGACGGTGACATGCCCGAACGACCACAAGCCCGGCGTCGACGGCGCCAGGGAATCCAGGACGGGTTCGTTCGTGATGGTGGACATGATCGCCTTTCTCAGGTGGTGATGCTTTCTCAGGTGCTGATACCGGTCCGCAGGGACTGCGTACCTGTTTTCAAGAGTTCCGGTAGCTCGAGTGAATCGTCGGTGAGCCACTGCTCGTACGCCGACATCGCGACCCCGAGCAGAAGATAGCCGACCGTGCGTGGGCCGTGATCGGTCGGCTCGAGATTCATTCGGCGTGCGACGTAGTCGGCGACCACCTGCCGCCAACCTTCGTACATCACCACAGAGTATGCCTGAAGCGTCGGAACTTCGAGGATCAATTCCATCCGTTTGCGATGTACCGCAGTCTCTTCCGGTGGGAAGGTGTTGAACGTCAACAATGCGGATTCGAGTGCGTCGACCAACGGAATATCAGCGGGCAGTGAATCCAGGTGCTCGCGCATCTCGTCGAGATGTCCGTCGAAGTCTCCCCAGGGGACGGCGTTCTTGGACGGGAAGTAGCGAAAGAAGGTCCGACGCGCGATGCCGGCGGCGTCGGCTATCTGGTCGACGCTCACCTCGTTGAAGCCGACTGTCGAGAACAGTTCGATCCCGATCGTGCTGATTCCCTCCTTCGTTGTGGAGGGGCGACGACCTATCCGAGCGGACGGTTTCTTGCGGCTACGCATACTTTTTTCGCTCCATGTGTGTCATTCTGCACTCTATGCCATTACAGTGGTGAACCGAGTCACAGTGAAGTCCCACTAGTGACCACCAACTCCCAGGTTGGAAGTCTGATCTACAGACTTCCAGACGGAGTGCGACCGCAGGAGGAATCCATGTCAGATCGTGACAACAAGGCGCTCGAGAACGACCTCGTCGAGGAGTCCCTCGTGGAGGAAGTTTCCATCGACGGCATGTGCGGCGTGTACTGACCGTGTCTGCTTTGGATCTCGATGCGGGGTGGAAACTCCACCCGCAGGTAGCGCTTCGCCCCGAACCTTTCGGGGCGTTGCTCTACCACTTCGGAACACGCAAGCTGTCGTTCCTGAAGAACACGACCATCGTTGCGGTGGTCAAGGCGTTGCCAGACCATCCTGATGTCCGGTCCGCACTACGTGCGCAAGGCATCGAAGATGACGCGGCTCCCCAATATGCCCGCGCGCTGAGCACTCTCGCCGACTCGCACATGATCGTGCCTGTCTGAGCCAGACGCTCGCCCCCACGTGCGGAACAGCCCTTCCGCACGTTCGCCCGCTTCATTTCTTCGCGAGGACACAGCCATGACCTCAGTTCTTGAACAGCCCTCCCCGCCCGCCAAGGTGGGTCGCCTCGTCGATCAGTTCGAACTCGGACTCGACGCCCCCATCTGCCTGACGTGGGAACTCACCTACGCCTGCAACCTGTCCTGCGTGCACTGCCTTTCGTCGTCGGGTCGTCGTGACCCCAACGAGCTGAGCACCGAACAGTGCAAGTCCATCATCGACGAGCTGCAGCGTATGCAGGTTTTCTACGTCAACATCGGTGGCGGCGAGCCGACGGTACGCTCCGACTTCTGGGAGCTCGTCGACTACGCGACCGACCACCAGGTTGGTGTGAAGTTCTCCACCAACGGCGTGAAGATCGACAAGAAGGTCGCGGCGCGCCTCGCAGCCAGTGACTACGTCGACGTGCAGATTTCCATCGACGGTGCCACCGCTGAGGTCAATGACGCTGTGCGCGGGCCTGGTTCGTTCGCGATGGCCGAGCGCGCTCTCGCGAACCTGAAGGAAGCCGGCTTCAAGGACGCCAAGATTTCGGTGGTCGTCACGCGGCACAACGTCAGTCAGCTCGACGAGTTCAAGGCTCTCGCGGACAAGTACGACGCGACCCTGCGCATCACTCGACTGCGTCCTTCGGGCCGCGGCGCCGACGTGTGGGACGACCTGCACCCGCGTCCGGAGCAGCAGCGTGAGCTCTACAACTGGCTGGTCGCCAATGGCGAAGGCGTCCTGACGGGCGACTCGTTCTTCCACCTCTCCGCCTTCGGCGATGCACTGCCCGGTCTCAATCTCTGTGGCGCGGGCCGCGTCGTGTGCCTGATCGACCCGGTCGGTGACGTGTACGCATGCCCCTTCGCGATTCACGAGCAGTTCCTCGCCGGAAACATCGTGAAAGACGGTGGATTCCAGGAAGTCTGGCAGCACTCGGACCTGTTCGAGGAGCTGCGCTCGCCCCAAACCGGTGGCGCCTGCAGCAAGTGCAACCACTACGACTCCTGCCGCGGCGGCTGCATGGCGGCCAAGTTCTTCACCGGACTGCCGATGGACGGACCTGACCCCGAGTGCGTCATCGGCAACGGTGAAATGGCACTGGCGTCGGCGGGAGAGGTCCCGAAGTCCAGTGTCGACCACTCCCGTTCCGGTCAACGTAAGACCCCACGTGCATCGGTGCCACTGACACTGATGATGCGTCCGCCCGCCAAGATTTGTGACGAAAACCCGCTTGCGGGAATGCAGTAACTACTGCGCGATACCGACAGTGCGGCGAAAGCTGCACCCCAGAGAGGTCAGTTCAATGGCTAAGAATGCTTTCTTCGAGACGGTGGCAGAAGCACAGCGCCGTGCGAAGAAGAGGTTGCCCAAGTCCGTGTACGCGGCGTTGGTAGCGGGATCCGAGAAAGGGCTGACGGTCGACGACAACGTCGCGGCATTCAGCGAATTGGGTTTCGCTCCCCACGCTGCCGGGCTGTCGGACAAGCGCGAGATGTCCACCACCATTATGGGCCAGGACATTTCGTTGCCCGTCATGATTTCACCGACCGGTGTGCAGGCAGTGCACCCCGACGGTGAAGTAGCGGTAGCCCGTGCGGCTGCAGCACGGGGAACAGCCATCGGACTGAGTTCTTTTGCCAGCAAGTCCATCGAAGAAGTTGCCGCGGCCAACCCGCAGGTCTTCTTCCAGATGTATTGGGTCGGTAGCCGCGACGTGCTCCTGCAGCGTATGGAGCGCGCTCGCGCTGCCGGTGCCAAGGGCCTGATCATCACCACCGACTGGTCCTTCTCGTACGGTCGCGACTGGGGCAGCCCGTCCATCCCCGAAAAGATGGACCTCAAGGCGATGTTCCAGTTCGCACCCGAGGGAATCATGCGCCCGAAGTGGTTGCTCGAGTTCGCCAAGACCGGCAAGATCCCGGACCTGACCACCCCCAACCTCGCGGCTCCCGGCCAGCCTGCACCGACGTTCTTCGGCGCATACGGCGAGTGGATGCAGACTCCGCTTCCGACGTGGGAAGACATCGCCTGGCTTCGTGAGCAGTGGGGTGGACCGTTCATGCTCAAGGGCATCATGCGCATCGACGACGCCAAGCGAGCTGTCGACGCCGGTGTCTCCGCTATCTCGGTCTCCAACCACGGTGGTAACAACCTCGACGGGACCCCGGCGCCGATCCGTGTGCTCCCGGGCATTGCCGAGGCCGTGGGCGATCAGGTGGAAGTTGTTCTCGACGGCGGCATTCGACGCGGCGGCGACGTCGTCAAGGCGCTCGCACTCGGAGCCAAGGCCGTCATGCTCGGGCGCGCCTACCTGTGGGGCCTCTCGGCCAACGGCCAGGCCGGTGTCGAGAACGTGCTCGACCTCATGCGGATGGGCATCGACTCGGGGCTGATGGGCCTCGGCCACTCGTCCATCACCGAACTGAGCCCGGCGGACCTGGTGATTCCGGAAGGCTTCACACGCACATTGGGTGCCAGCTGAGATTACGGCTCCGATAGAGCTGTGAGTTGACACTCGACGAACACACGACCCTGGCCGGACGCCTCGTCCGGTCCAGGGTTGTTTTCGGTCCGCACGAGACCAATCTTGCTGTGGGACGCTCGCTTTCCGATCGGCACCGTGCGTACTACCAGCGCCGCGCCGAGGGCGGAACCGGGATCGTCGTCACCGAAGTGGCCTCGGTATCGGAGAACGACTGGCCGTACGAGCGGGCGCCGTTGGCGTCGCAATGTGGCCCGGGGTGGCAGTCGATCGCGGCTGCATGTGCTCCGTACGGAACGCTGGTTCTGGCCGGGCTCGGTCATACCGGCATGCAGGGATCGAGCGCATACTCCCAGTCGGTGCTGTGGGGACCGTCAAGAGTGGCCGACCCGGCGACGCGTGAGTTGCCGATGGCAATGGGGCAGCCGGAAATCGACCAGCTGATAGTCGGCTTCCGTGAGGCGTCGGCGCTGGCCGTCGCTTCGGGAATGGACGGAGTGGAACTCGATGCCGGTCCTCGAAGCATTCTGCGACAATTCCTTTCGGGTCTGACCAACACTCGGCCAGACCGATACGGTAGCGATCGCGTTGCTCTTGTTCGCGAGGTCATCTCGGCAGTGCGCGAGGAAGTCGGGTCGGATCACGTTGTCTCCCTGCGGTTGTCCTGTGACGAGGAAGCTCCATGGGCGGGTCTGACGCCCGATCTTGCCATCGGTATCGCGCGTGAAGTGTCTCCGTTCCTCGATCTCCTTGTCGTCGTTCGTGGCGGACTCTATTCGTCTGAGGGGTACCGCCCCGATTTTCACTGCCCGCCGAACTTCAACCTCGATCTGTGCCGTGAGATCAAGGCCGCTCTGTCGATTCCTGTTGTCGTGCAGGGGAGCGTCGTGGACATCGCCGACGCTCACGCGGCGCTGGAAGTAGGTGAGTTCGTCGAGATGACCCGGGCCCAGATCGCAGACCCGGACCTGGTTGTGAAAGCCGCGCGCGGCGATCGTCCCCGGCCGTGTGTGCTCTGCAATCAGACGTGCCTCGTGCGTGATCCTCGCAATCCTGTCGTGACGTGCGTCGGGAATCCGAGCGCGGGTTTCGAGACGGTGGACCCCGATGAGCGGGAGCAGATTTCGACACCGGGAGCCGTGCTGGTCGTGGGGGGTGGCCCCGCTGGGATGGAAGCTGCACGGATCTCGGCGGTGGCGGGGCACTCGGTCACACTCGTCGAGAGTTCATCGCAGTTCGGCGGCATGATCCGAACTTTTGCGCGAGGTGACGGCCGTAGCCGGTTCGCACTCCTCGCGCAGTGGTTGGAGGACGAATGCCGTCGTAGCGGCGTGACGATGCGGACCGGGGCGGCGCTCGACGCCCAAGACCTGGGTGACGCACGCAGCCGGGGCGAGTTTGTTGTCGTTGCCACCGGTAGTGCTGCGAGGCCGCCGACGTATCCGGTCGACGATTCGGTTCGATGGTTGGATGCGTCGGAAGCCTTCGAGAAGTTGAGCACCGTGGGGCCGGGTCCGGTCGCGCTGATCGATCCCCTCGGTGGACCGATCGCGGTGGCGCTCGCAGAAGCACTCGCGGCCCATGGCATCTCCGTCTCGATTGTGACTCCCGACAGCATCGTCGGTTCGAGGCTCGGTGCGAGTGGGGATCTGGTCGGCGCCAACACGCGTATCCAGCAGGCCGGGGTCACCAGGGTGCTCGCGTCACGTGTCACCGAAATCGCTCGAGGGGCCGTCTGCGTCGAACACGTCCATACCGGCGAGCGGTCACAGCTCGAGTGCGAAGTGGTGATCGACTGCTCGCCTCGTCTGCCGAACGAAACGCTGAAGGAAGAGGCCGACATTCAGGTGGGCGACTCGGTTGCCCCGAGAACTGTTCTCGAATCCATCCGCGAAGGGCGCTTTGCAGGGTTTACTACTAGAACGAGTTTCAATTCTGCAGAGAGGGCTATCTCATGACACAGGGTTCAGTTCGTTCGCTCGAAGGTCGCGTTGCTTTCATCACCGGCGCAGCGCGCGGTCAAGGACGTGCGCACGCGGTCAAGATGGCGCGCGAGGGAGCAGCGATCATCGCGGTCGACGTATGCGCGTCGGTGGCGTCGGACAATTCCTACGACGCAGCAACTTCCGAGGACTTTGCCGAGACGATACGTCTGGTGGAAGCGGAGGGCGGGAAGATCCTCGCCCGGGAGGTCGATGTCCGTGACGGCGCAGCGCTCACCGCGGTGGTCAAGGACGGCGTCGAACAGTTCGGACGTCTCGACATCGTGGTCGCCAACGCCGGGGTCTGCAACTGGAATCGATTTTGGGAAATGTCGGACGAGCAGTGGGAAACCCTGATCGACATCAACCTGACCGGAGTCTGGAAAACCCTCAAGGCCTCGGTGCCGGCGATCATCGAGGGTGGGCGCGGTGGATCGATCATCGTGGTCAGTTCGGTGGCCGGACTCAAGGCGCTGCCCGGACAGGCGCACTACGCGAGCGCCAAGTTCGGTCTCGTCGGTCTGACGCAGGCCGCGGCAAAGGAACTGGGGGAGTACAAGATCAGGGTCAACTCGATCCATCCTTACGGAGTGAATACGCCGATGGGGGTCGACCAGGGCGCTCTCGAGGTATTTGCAAAGTTTCCGCAGTACCTTCCCAACTTCACTCCGATCCTCTCGGACATCGCTTTCGCCGAACCTGACGAGATCGCCGATACCGTCCTGTGGCTCGCCGGTGACGGTTCCCGCACCGTCACGGCAAGTCATATCGCTCTCGATCAAGGAAACTCCAAGGTCTGATGACGCCGTACCCGCGCCTCTTCGCGCCACTGCGCCTGGGCAACCTGACACTCCGCAATCGGGTCGTGTTCTCCGCACACCTGACCAATTACGCGGAGTACGGGTTGCCGACGGAGCAGCACGCGAGCTACTACGAGGCGCGGGCACGCGGCGGTGCGGGTCTGATCATCACCGAGGAGCACTCGACGCATCCTTCGGATCGACCGTACGAGAAGATGATTGCGGGCTATCGGCCGGAAGCGATCGAGGGATACCGGCGGATCACCGACGCCGTTCATGCGCATGGTTCGTCGATTCTCGCGCAGATCAACCACAATGGGGGTCAGGGCGCTGGAACCTATTCGCGATCGCCGCTGTTGGCGCCGAGCGCCGTTGCGGATCCGTTGTTCCGCGAGGTGCCCAAGGCTGTCGACGACGCGGACATCGCCGAGATTCTCGCAGGGTTCGCCCTTGTTGCGCGCAACTGCGTTGCCGGTGGCTTCGACGGGGTGGAATTGCAGGCGTCGCAGTCGTCCATCGTGCGCGCGTTTCTCGCACCCTCGACCAACCTGCGCACTGATCGCTACGGCGGGGGCGTGGCGAATCGTGCGCGTTTCCTTCTCGAAGTGCTCGGGGTACTGCGTAAGGCCATCGGCCCGGATCGTGTGCTCGGTGTGCGCCTGAGTGGATACGAAGGAACGCGGGGTGGCATCGAACTGTCCGACGCGGTAACCACCGCCCAACTCATCGAAGCTGACGGTCACGTCGACTACATCAACACCACCGTCGGAATGGCCACGGAAACACTGCATCTGGTCGAAGCATCGATGGCTGTACCCACCGGCTACGCCAACTTCGTCCCGTCTGCGATCAGGGAGGTCGTCGATCTTCCAGTCGTCGGAGTCGGCCGTTTCAAGACGCCGGAGCAAGCCGAAGCTGCACTCGAGGACGGTGTATGCGATCTGGTGGGCGTAGTTCGCGGGCAGATCGCCGATCCGGATTTTGTGAACAAGGCGCGTGCTGGTCAATCGGTACAGGTGCGAACCTGCCTGTCCTGCAACCAGGAATGCGTCGGGCGGATGGGTCTGGGACGTTGGTTGGGGTGCACCGAAAATCCGCGCGCCGGTCGGGAATCGGTACCGCTGCCGATGCCGCGGCGACGGGGCCGCACGGTGGTGGTGGTCGGTGGCGGCCCGGCCGGCCTGCAAGCTGCGGCTACAGCGGCCCAGCGAGGTCATGCGGTGACGCTGTTCGAGCGTGAACGAAGACTTGGGGGACAGATTCTTACCGCCTCGGTGGTACCGGCTCGCCGTGAGCTCGCCGACCTCGTCCGGAATCTCGAATCTGAGTGTCGCCGAAGCGGTGTGACGATCGAGTTGGATGCTGGAGCTGATCTCGCGATCGTGGAGGAGCGCGCGCCCGAGGTGGTCGTGATTGCAACCGGAGCGCGGCCTGTGCGACCGGCGTGGGCGGGTGGATCAGAGCGTGTGGTGGGTGTTCGAGACGTTCTCGACGGCAAGATTCTGCCGAGTGGAACGGTGCTCGTCTACGACGAACTGGGATTCCATCAAGGTACGTCGGTGGCGGAGTTCCTCGCTGATCGAGGCTGTGCCGTCACGATCGCGACCAACGGCATGGTGGTCGCGCAGGACCTGAGCATCACCCTGGATTTCGAGGGGTGGAACCGCCGAGCGTTCGAGAAGTCGATCGGTCAACGGACAGATCTGATGGTGACTTCGGTGAGCGCTGGGGCCTCGCCGCTCGTGAGCTTGGTTCACCTTCCGACGGGTGTGACCGAGGAAGTTGCAGTCGACTGGGTGGTCTTCGCGACACAGCAGGAACCTGTCGACGAGTTGTGGAACACCTTGCAGGGAAGCTGTTTCGAGAAATTTCGCATCGGTGACGCCTTGTCTCCGAGGCGTTCGCACGCGGCCGTCATCGAGGGGCATCGGGCCGCGTTGGCGATATAGTCGTCCGTTTTGTCCCTGGTTCTCGAAAGTATGTTTTGAGCATGGACAGTCGGGAAGCGTGGCAACTGGATGGCGTGGGCCTCAAGAGCGAGGTTCTCGATCTGGTGCGCGCCCGGCACGAGTTGCAGTCGCGGATAGTGTTGTTGATCGTGGAGATGTTTTCCCGTGAGGTTCTCGGCGGGAAGGGTTTTCGGGCGATCGCGCAGTGGTTGCATGGTTCGACGAATCTGGAGATCGGTGAGTGCAGTCTGCTGGTCGGGTTGGCGCAGTTGTTGATGCTCGAACCCGTTGTGGGCGATGCGTTTCACCGTGGTGACGTGGATGCGTTGAAGGCGCGGCAGGTGGCGTCGTTTTGTCAGCATCCGCCGAAGAACATGACCCTGGCGGATGTGGACAAGGCTCGCGGGATTTTGTTGTCGTTGGCGTCGAAGAACATTGCGGATTGCGATGCGGTGCGGGCGGCGATTCGGCGGATCGAGAAGCAGTACGGCAAGCGCGAGGACGGCGTCCCGGTCGGCGAGGATTCGGAGCGCAACGAGTTCTACGCCTCGAAAGGCTTGTACGGGCGGGTCACTGTGAAGGGTGATCTGGATGCGATCAACGGGGCCCGGTTGATCACGTTGTTGTCGAGTCTGTCGGCGCCGACGCCGGAGAAGGACGGCGTGAAGGACACCCGTACGCCGGGATTACGACGGGCGGATGGGTTCTGCGAACTGTTGCGGCGGTACGAGCGGGCGGGGTTGGGTCCGATCGAGGGCGGGGTGAAACCGCACGTCACGGTCATGGCCAGCGCGAAAGACACGACGGATCTGCAGGCGCTCAAGGATTTGTTGCCGTCCACCGAGGAACTGGCTTTCGCGTGGACGGATTGGGTGGGCCCGATCAGCATCGACACCGCACGGATGCTGGCCTGCGACTGCACCGTCACGCGAATTTTGTTGGATGAGAATGGTGTTCCGCTCGACTGCGGTAAGGAAGTGCGAACGGCGACCGTTCCGCAGCGCCGGGCTCTTGCGGTTCGGGATGGTGGGTGCGCGTTTCCCGGGTGCGGAACTCCGTCGGGGTGGTGCGATGCCCATCATATTGTTCACTGGAGTGATGGTGGCCCAACGGATCTCGACAATCTGATTCTGTTGTGCGGTCATCACCACCGGACGATGCACCACACCGAATGGCGGGTGGAGATCGGCCCCGACCGAAAAACAGTGTTCTATCCACCGATGTCGATCGATCCGTATCAACAGCCGATCGGCGGGAACAGCCCACCGACAGCGGCGTGAACCGCGACAACTGACGAATACGCCGGGGCACAACAATGCCCCGGTGTATCCGCATGCAGTGTTGCGGTGGGAGGGGCCCGCACCAATACGATCGGGGGATGAGTTCTCCGCGTGACCTTGCTGCCATCCCGAGTCCTTCGCTCGAGGGCACTGCGCTCACCGTCGTGGTCCCGGTCGGTTCTTTTGAACAACACGGACCGCACCTGCCTCTCGATACCGACACTCGGATCGCGAGAGCAGTCGCAGAGGCTCTGCCCGACGTCGTCGTGGCCCCGGCCATCGAATACGGGGCGAGCGGCGAACACGAAGGGTTTGCCGGCACGATTTCGATCGGTGCCGAGGCTATGGAAACCGTCGTCGTCGAATACGGAAGGTCGGCGTTCCGATGGACGAAGCGGGTGCTGTTCGTCAACGGCCACGGCGGAAATGGTCCCGCATTGGCCAAAGCGGTGGCACTTCTGCGGTATGAGGGGCGTGATGCTGCTTGGGTGCCGTGCGCTGTTGCGGGTGCCGACGCTCATGCCGGACACACTGAAACGAGCCTATTGCTGCACCTTTCGCCCGATTTGGTGCACATGAGCCTTGCTGAGACAGGAAATTTGTCTCCTATCGCGGACCTGATGCCAGGAATGCGTTCGGGCGGTATGGTCGCTGTGTCGCAAAACGGCGTTCTCGGCAATCCAGTCGGGGCTACCGCCGAAGACGGCGCATACATCTTCGGTGAGTTGGTAGGACGCGTGACGGATGGACTGGCCCGGTGGGAGCCTGGTCCAGATGGGAGGCTTCGGTGACGACCACGACCGAGTGGGGGCGGACGGTCCACCTGCGACGGCTTTCGAGGCTGCGACGAGTTGCAGCACGACGGGCTACGTCCCTTACGATCATCTGATGCGACCAGCAAGACTCCCCGACGGCTTCGGCATTCGGTTGGACCCCAAGGTGCGCACGTACTCGGGTGGCCGGGTACTCATCGGCGGATCTCCGACGCGGATGCTCAAGCTGGCGCCGACGGCTGCGGCGATGATCGGCGACGGCTTCCTCGAGGTGGTCGATCAGCAGAGCGCTGCGGTTGCGCGACACCTTCTCGATTCAGGTGTCGCGAATCCTCGTCCGATGTCGACGCCGTCCGCTGCCGATGTCACGGTCGTGATTCCGGTCAAGGACAACCAGGCCGGCGTCGAACGCCTATTGCCCGTCCTCAAGGATCTGACCGTCATCGTTGTCGACGACGGTTCGGAAGTGCCGGTGGAGCCCCGTCGCGCCTGCCCGGGCACCGGCACCATCACAGTGGTCCGGCACGAGAGTGCCCGCGGTCCCTCGGCAGCGAGAAACTCGGGATTGCGTTCGGCCCAAACACGTTTCGTAGCTTTTCTGGACTCCGACGTCATACCGCGTGCCGGTTGGCTCGAGTTGATGTTGGGCCACTTCAGCGATCCGGGGGTTGCCCTTGTTGCACCCCGCATCGTCGCCCTCGATCCGTACGGGACGGCGCTGGCGCGGTACGAGAACATGCGATCGTCTCTCGACCTCGGACGCAAGGAAGCTGCGGTGAAGTCGGGCAGTCCGGTCGCCTATGTCCCCAGCGCCGCCGTGATCGTCCGGCGCGACGTGGCACTCGAATGCAACGGTTTCGACGAGAGTCTCGAAGTAGCCGAGGACGTCGATTTCTGCTGGCGACTGCAGGCTGCGGGTTGGCGACTGAGGTACGAACCGGTTGCGCATGTCGCCCACGATCATCGAGTTCAGTTCGACAAGTGGTTCGCCAGGAGAGCGTTCTACGGCACGGGTGCGGCGCCGTTGGCTGCAAGACACGAGGGTTCGGTTCCGCCGATGGCGATGTCGTTCTCGACGCTCTTCGCGTGTATCGCCGCCGCAACACTGACCCGTTCCGGTCTTGCCGGCGCACTCGGCGCTTTGCTGTTTACCGTTTACCGGCTGCGAAAGATGTTCACCGGCCTGAGTCAACCCACCCGGATCGCGGCGATCCTCACCGCGCAGGGAGTTGTCGGCGGATTCTGGCAACTCGCCTCGGCAATGTGTCGTCACTACTGGCCCGTGACGCTCCTGGCGGTGATCGCCTCCAGGCGAATTCGGCGGCTGGCCGTCGCTGCAGCAGTCACCGAAGGTTTGGTGGACTGGTATCGCCACCGTGAGCCAGGCGGGCTGGGACCGGTTCGGTACGTCTTCTTCAAACGAGCCGACGACATCGCGTATGGGGCCGGACTCTGGCGTGGCGCATTCGACGCCCGCGACTGGGCGGCGCTGAAACCTCGAATCACCAAGTGACAGAAGCCGACTACGCAGATTTCCTGGTTGTCGGTGGTGGCACGTGTGGTTGCGTGGTCGCAGCCAGGCTCAGTGAAGATCCATCCGCCACGGTGATGCTCCTCGAATCGGGAAGCGGATATCGATCGGCGCTCGAACTCCCGGACGTCCTGGGTGATCCGTACCGACTGCCGGTCGGACCTGCGAGCGAATACACGTGGACCTATCCGGTCGAACTGACGCCGCGTCGGGCGTCCACAATTGCGCGGGGGCGGACACTCGGTGGATCCGGAGCCGTCAACGGTGCGTACTTCACCCGCGCGACCCGTGCTGATTTCGAGAATTGGCCGAGTTCATGGCGATACGACGACGTCTTGCCGTACTTCAAGAAGTCCGAAACGGATCGTGATTTCGAGGGCGAGTTCCACGGGACCGCCGGACCGATCCCGGTCGAGCGTCGAGCGTGGGACCAACTACATCCACTGAGCGGCGAGTTTCATGCGGCAGCGCTCGGAGCAGGCTTTCCCGACGACGTCGACAAGAATGCGCCGGACTCGTTCGGGGTGGGCCGAGTGCCACTGAACGTCTCGGATCATCGTCGGATCAGTACGGCGATCGGGTATCTGATGCCGGCGTTGCACCGGCCGAATCTGCGGGTGGAATCCGGAGTGAACGTCATTCGCATCGCGTTCTCGGGTACCCGTGCGATCGGCGTCGACGTTCTCGACGACGGTAATGTCCGACGCATTCGTGCCGACCATGTGGTCGTGTGTTCGGGCGCGGTGGCGACACCGCACATTCTCCTGAATTCCGGTGTTGGTCCAGCGGAACAACTTGTAGGGCAGGGAGTTTCCGTCGTTCTCGATCGACCGGGCGTCGGACAGAACTTCGTCGACCACCCGGAAGTGCTGCTGCCGTACCATTTTTCGAAGCCCCGCACGATTCGATCGCAGACTCCGGTGCTGGAGACAGCCCTCAACCTCGCTGAGATCGAAATCCGTCCGTACACCGCATCTTTCACAGACCTGGTTCCCGGTGTGCCTCGCATGGACCACGGCGTCGGAGTGGTCCTGATGGCGCCGCACAGCCGGGGAAGCATCGAACTGGTATCGGGGGATCCCGCTGGGGCGCCGCGTATTCGGTACAACTATGTCGCGTCGGCGCACGATCGAGCTGCCATTCGGGAAGGGATGCGGATCGCCGAGAATCTTCTCGAGTCGATCGCCGAGACGGGGTTGATCGATCGCCCCGTCGTGGAGTACACCGATGAGTGGGTCGAATCCCGCTTGGGAACGTCGCTGCATATGTCCGGTAGTTGCGTGATGTGTGCCGAGGCGGACCCGTTCGCAGTCGTCGACGGTCGGTGCCGTGTGATCGGCGCGCAAGGACTCAGTATTGTTGACACGTCAATCCTGCCGACGATCCCGACCCGCGGCCCGCATGCGACCGCGGTGATGGTCGCGGAACGAGCAAGCGCCATTCTGCTCGGTGACGAGTGACCGCGAGGGGTAGCAGGCTGGGTCGGCAGTCATACCGAATGGTCGTTCTCGCCTATGGGCTGTGATCGGCGTTACAGTGGTCCACGGAGCGGAGGAACGCAAAATATGGCACGTGAACAGGCTGTGCCCGGCAACCCGTGGGTGGCGGTCAGGCCAGGCGATGACGTCGCGTTACTCGCGCGGCGACTTTCGTCTGCCCATCAGTCGTTCATCGATGCTCGCGGCGTGCCCGGCCAGGGGCTGACCGACGACTCCCATGTCCGCTCGGTCGTACTCGAGTCCTGGATGCGGAGCCGCAACAAGGGGGTAAATCCCGATGTGGTCGGCAACCCTGAGATGCTCGAAGGGTTGGAGCTCGAAAAGTATCGCTCCGCGCATCCCATGTCACTGATCCGTCCGGTGATTCGGAAACTCCTGGTGGAAGATGCTGCCGAGACCGGACTACTGATCGCGATCAGTGACGCACACGGTCGATTGCTCTGGGTGGAGGGTGACAACTCGGCCAAGGACAAGGCGTTGTCCATGAACTTCGTTGAAGGCGCCGACTGGAGCGAAGATCGTGTCGGCACCAATGCGCCGGGAACGGCGCTTGCTCTCGATCACTCCGTACAGATTTTCGGATCCGAGCATTTCAACCGAACCGTGCACGACTGGAGTTGTTCGGCCGCACCCGTCCACGATCCCACCACTGGGCAAATCCTTGGTGCCATCGACATCACCGGTGGTCCCAGGGTTGCGGTTCCCGAAGTGCTGTCACTGATCCGTGCAACTGTCGCGGCCGCCGAATCGGAATTGCGATTCCATCTCTTGAACTCGCCCATCCCGCTCAGTGCCACGGCTCCGCGCCTCGAAACATTCGGTGCCGGCCGGCCGACGCTGGTTCGCGGCGGTGACCGCATCCCGATTTCGCAGCGTCACGCCGAGATTCTCCTTCTGCTTTCCGAACACCCGGAGGGCCTCAGCTCCGACCACCTTGCGGTCCTGCTCGACGAGGGCGAACTCGACGCAGTGACCATTCGCGCGGAAATGTCGCGGCTTCGTAAGGTTTTCGGCGCCGACCGGCTGGCTTCGCGCCCCTATCGGATCATCACGGAGTTCACGACAGATGTCGGCGATGTGCGGGCAGCGTTGGACCGAGGCGACGCAGCGACGGCGATGAAACTGTATTCGGGCCCGGTGCTGGCGGGCTCTGCCTCCCCGGGAATCGAAGAGGTGCGGGAAGAACTACGCACCAGGGTCCAGGCAGCTCTGCTGCGTGGAGGTGACGCCAACCTTCTGGCCCGGTGGACCACGTCGGTGCACGGCCGCGAAGACTCCGTCGTGTGGGAGGCCTACCTGTCCACGTTGGATCCTCAATCTCCGCTGTATTCGCAGGTCCAGGCTAGAATTGATCTCCTCGACCGCCAATTGGGCATCTGAGAATCATCTGCGTTTCTCGCACGCAACGTACTTGCAACGTTGCAACTCCTAGTGTTGTGAATCACACCCCACCGGGGGGTGGGATTGCAGTCACCGATTTGGTGGGTGCGCCCAGGAAGATCACGTTTACATAGGAGCTTGCAATGACCGTGTACGCCCGCCCAGGTACCGCCGACGCGATCATGTCCTTCCAGTCTCGATACGACAACTGGATCGGCAACGAATGGGTTGCTCCGGTCAAGGGTCAGTACTTCGAGAACCCGACACCGGTGACCGGACAGAATTTCTGTGATGTGGCTCGTTCCACCGCAGAAGACATCGAACTCGCTCTCGACGCAGCGCACGCAGCAGCTCCGGCCTGGGGCAAGACCTCGGTCGCCGAGCGCGCGATCATCTTGAACAAGATCGCTGATCGTATGGAGGAGAACCTCGAATCCATCGCACTCGCCGAGTCGTGGGACAACGGCAAGCCGATCCGCGAGACCCTCAACGCCGACATTCCGCTCGCCATCGATCACTTCCGATACTTCGCGGGAGCTATTCGCGCACAGGAAGGTTCGCTCTCGGAGATCAACTCCGACACCGTGGCGTACCACTTCCACGAGCCGCTCGGCGTAGTCGGCCAGATCATTCCGTGGAACTTCCCGATCCTCATGGCCGTGTGGAAGCTTGCCCCCGCCCTCGCTGCCGGCAATGCCATCGTGCTCAAGCCTGCCGAGCAGACGCCAGTCTCGATCCTGCACCTCATCGGCATCATCGGTGACCTGCTGCCTGCCGGTGTTCTCAACATCGTCAACGGCTTTGGCGTCGAGGCCGGAAAGCCGCTCGCGTCCAGCCCGCGTATCAAGAAGATCGCGTTCACCGGTGAGACCACCACCGGTCGCCTGATCATGCAGTACGCGTCGCAGAACCTTATCCCCGTCACCCTCGAACTCGGTGGCAAGAGCCCCAACATCTTCTTCTCCGACGTTCTCGCCTCAAACGACGACTACCAGGACAAGGCACTCGAGGGCTTCACGATGTTCGCCCTCAACCAGGGCGAGGTCTGCACCTGCCCGTCACGTTCGCTGATCCAGGAAGACATCTTCGACGAGTTCCTCGCGATGGCAGCCATCCGCACCAAGGCTGTGCGCCAAGGGGATCCGCTCGACACCGACACCATGATCGGTGCCCAGGCCAGCAACGATCAGCTCGAGAAGATCCTCTCGTACATCGAGATCGGCAAGGCCGAAGGCGCCAAGGTCATCACCGGTGGTGAGCGAGCCGAACTCGGCGGAGACCTGTCCGGCGGCTACTACGTCCAGCCGACGGTGTTCACCGGCAACAACAAGATGCGCATCTTCCAGGAAGAGATCTTCGGACCCGTCGTCTCGGTCACCTCGTTCAAGGACTACGACGAGGCCATCGAAATCGCCAACGACACGCTCTACGGTTTGGGCGCCGGTGTCTGGTCCCGCGACGGCGGAGTTGCTTACCGCGCAGGCCGCGACATCCAAGCCGGTCGCGTCTGGACCAACACGTACCACCAGTACCCGGCACACGCCGCTTTCGGTGGATACAAGCAGTCCGGCATCGGCCGCGAGAACCACCTGATGATGCTCTCGCACTACCAGCAGACCAAGAACCTCCTGGTCAGCTACGCCCAGAAGGCTCAGGGCTTCTTCTGATCTACCCACCGGCACCCGTGAGCCCCTCGCTGCGGGTGCCGGTGAGCAAGACTGCAACACGCGAAACCTGCACAAACACACGGAGGTTGGAATGAGCGCCACGGACACACCCGATACCGGCGCCGTTCCACCCCGGTTGGTGACCACCGCTGGGGCGGCTGAGCTCCTGCGCCGCCTCAGCGGGACTCACGGCGAACTGATGATGCATCAATCCGGCGGATGCTGCGACGGCTCGGCCCCGATGTGTTATCCCTCAGGCGAATTCATCGTCGGGGACCGTGACGTACTACTCGGAATCGTCGATCTCCGACTTGCTGTCGGAGAGACTCCCGAAGACCTTCCCACCGGAACCGACGCTGTACAGGTCTGGATTTCCGGATCACAGTTCGAAGCCTGGAAGCACACCCAGTTGGTACTGGACGTCGTGCCCGGCCGCGGCAGTGGATTCAGCCTGGAGTCTCCTGAAGGATTCAGATTCCTCAGTCGAGCAAGGGCATTCACACCGGACGAAAACGAAGCACTCGGCGCGTCGAGCATTCTCGTGGGCGCTGATTGGGAAGCGGGCGTGCGTCCTTTGCCCCCGACGGTTCCCCAGGTGGTCGCCGAGGCCGTCGACGCCTGCCCGGTGCCGGGCGCGGCCGCCCGATCCTGAGAACGGCAGCCTGAAGAAGATCTGAACAGACTCGGGGCCGCTCACATGACAGCCAGTTAACAGCACGGTCATCTCCAGGCGACCTTCTCCGTACATCGCCCACATACCGTTCATTTCACGCGACGCATCCACCGTGCGTCGTCTCATTCTTGACCGATTCAGAGGATGGACATGTCTCTTTCCGACCACGCAACCGGCAAAAACGCCGGTGCCGCGGGTGCACACCACGACGGCGCAGACTTCCATGCGGAAGACAATTCGTATCTGGAGAAACGAACACTCCGAAAGGGAACAGCAGGGTGGGTGCTGCTTGCGGGGTTGGGTGTCAGCTATGTGATTTCCGGTGACTACGCCGGCTGGAACAACGGTCTGGCCGAAGGTGGTTTCGGTGGCCTTCTCATCGCGGCGGTTGTCATCGCGGGTATGTACCTGGCGATGGTGCTCGGTATGGCCGAGATGTCGTCGGCACTTCCTGCCGCTGGTGGTGGATACACGTTTGCCAGACGGGCCATGGGGCCCTGGGGCGGATTTGCCACCGGCACAGCAATTCTCATCGAGTACTCGATAGCACCCGCAGCGATCGCGACCTTCATCGGTGCGTACGTCGAGTCCCTGAACCTGTTCGGGATCACCGACGGCTGGTGGGTGTACCTCGCGGTGTACGCGATCTTCATCGGCATTCACCTCACCGGCGCCGGTGAGGCACTCAAGGCGATGTTCATCATCACCGCCATTGCACTCGTCGGCCTGGTCGTGTTCGCGGTTTCGGCTGTCGGCCTTTTCGATTCGTCCAACCTCACCGATATCGCCGTCGAAACCAGCGCAGTCGGATCGTCGTCGTTCCTGCCATTCGGTCTGCTCGGAATCTGGGCCGCCGTGCCCTTCGCGATCTGGTTCTTCCTTGCGGTCGAAGGTGTACCGCTGGCCGCCGAGGAAGCACGTGAGCCGGAGAAGAACGTCCCCCGCGGCATCATCATCAGCATGTTGATCCTGATCGTCACAGGCGCAACGGTTCTCTTCCTCGCCACCGGTGCGCTCGGCGCAGACGCCCTGTCCACCTCCGGAAATCCGCTCGTCGAGGCTCTGGGGGACAGCGGAGCGGCAAAGGCCGTCAACTACATCGGACTTGCCGGTCTGGTCGCGAGCTTCTTCTCGATCATGTACGCCTACTCACGCCAGACGTTTGCGCTCTCCCGCGCCGGCTATCTGCCGAAGAACCTGTCGGTGACCAACAAGCGCAAGGCCCCCACTCTCGCGCTCGTCGTACCCGGAATCATCGGCTTCGCGCTCTCACTCACCGGTGAAGGTGCAATGTTGCTCAACATGGCGGTGTTCGGCGCGGCAGTAAGCTACGTCCTGATGATGGTGAGTCACATCGTTCTTCGTAAGCGTGAGCCGAACATGCCGCGCCCGTACCGCACGCCCGGCGGTATCGCCACCACCTCGTTTGCGCTCGTGATCGCGGCAGTGTCGGTGGTGGCCACCTTCCTGGTCGATCCCGTTGCGGCATTGCTGACGTTGGTCGCCTTCGGAGTTCTGATGGCGTACTTCGGTCTCTACAGTCGTCACCACCTTGTTGCCAACTCGCCGGACGAGGAGTTTGCTGTACTTGCACAGGCGGAAGAAGAATTGGGATGAGTCGCGGGATGGCCAAGTATCACCAGCAGGTATCCGGAACCAACTACTCGTTCGACGGTCTCGTCGATCTGATGGCAAAAGCGACACCACTGCGGTCGGGTGACGAACTAGCCGGTTGCGCGGCAAGCTCCGACGCCGAACGTGCTGCTGCTCAATGGGTTCTGGCTGATCTTCCGTTGACGGTGTTCCTCGAAGATCTGGTGGTTCCGTACGAGGACGACGAGGTAACCAGGCTCATCATCGACAGCCACGATCGCCTGGCCTTTGCGCCGGTGGCCCACCTGACTGTTGGCGGACTACGAGACTGGTTGCTCGAGACCGCGTCGGCGCCGGAAGCTTCCGCACGGTTGTCCGCCGTAAGTCCCGGGCTCACCCCCGAGATGGTTGCGGCGGTCAGCAAGATCATGCGCAATCAGGACCTGATCGCCGTCGCGAAGGCCATCACCGTGACCGCGGGGTTCCGTACGACCATCGGACTGCCCGGCCGGCTGAGCACCCGACTCCAGCCAAACCACCCGACAGACGATCCACGCGGCATCGCGGCGGCCACATTGGACGGTCTCCTGATGGGATGTGGCGACGCCGTCATCGGTATCAACCCTGCGACGGACTCACCCCAGGCCACCTCGGATCTGCTCCACCTGCTCGACGACATCCGTCAGCGATTCGAGATCCCGACTCAGTCGTGCGTGCTCTCGCACGTGACCACCACGATCGGACTGATCGAATCGGGGGTGCCGGTCGATCTCGTCTTCCAGTCGATTGCCGGTACCGAAGGCGCCAATTCCGGTTTCGGAGTGAACATTCCGCTCCTGCGTGAGGGTAACGAGGCCGGGCGCTCCTTGAACCGCGGAACGGTCGGCAACAACGTCATGTACCTGGAGACGGGGCAGGGGTCCGCCCTCAGCTCAGGTGCCCACTACGGCACCGGCGGAGCCCCGGTCGATCAGCAGACACTCGAGACCAGGGCATACGCAGTGGCACGTGATCTCGAACCGCTGCTGGTCAACACCGTGGTCGGCTTCATCGGTCCCGAGTATCTCTACGACGGCAAGCAGATCATTCGCGCGGGCTTGGAGGATCACTTCTGCGGAAAACTCCTCGGGCTGCCGATGGGAGTGGACGTCTGCTACACCAACCACGCCGAAGCCGATCAAGACGACATGGACAACCTGCTCACCTTGCTGGGCGTCGCCGGCGCGGCGTTCGTGATCGCGGTGCCCGGCGCCGACGACGTGATGCTCGGCTATCAAAGTCTGGCGTTCCACGACGCGCTGTATGTGCGTAAGGTTCTCGGTTTGCAGCCCGCCCCGGAGTTCGAGACCTGGCTACACAACTTGGGGATGACCGACGCAAACGGTCGGGTTCTTCCGATCGACGCCGAAATGTCGCCGTTGCGGGCTTTGACGGTGAACTCATGACCGAAGATCAGGCACCGATCCTCGATTTCTGGGGTCCACTGCGCAAGACCACACAATCGCGTATCGGGCTGGGGCGTGCCGGAGATTCGTTGCCCACCAAACGGGTTCTCGAATTCAAGGCAGCTCACGCCGCAGCCCGCGACGCGGTCCACGAGCCACTCGACTCCGAGACGCTTGCCAGTCGGGTCGAAGGGGTGGGCATCGGGGCGCCGGTGGTGGTCGCGAGCAGCGTCTCCACCCGCAGTGAGTATCTCCGGAGACCCGACCTGGGGCGCCAACCGGCTGACCTGGGTGCGATCTCGAGTTCCGACAAGGAAATCGGGTTCATCCTCGCCGACGGACTCTCGCCGCGAGCACTGATGGACCACGGCGAGCAATTACTGTCTGCGTTGGTCACGGTGTTGGGGGAGCGGTACTCGATCGCGCCGCCCGTGATCGCCACGAATGCCCGTGTGGCACTGGGTGATCACATCGCTGCCGCGATGGGAGTGCAGACGGCGATCGTCCTGATCGGCGAACGTCCAGGGCTCTCCGTTGCGGACAGTGTCGGGATCTATCTGACTCACCTTCCCCGCGTCGGTCGTACCGACGCGGATCGAAACTGCATTTCCAATGTCCACCCACCCGAGGGACTCGGATACGAGCAGGCTGCTCGTGTCGTCCTGGGATTGGTGACGGGAGCGCGCCAGTTGGGCCGCTCCGGCGTCGACCTCAAGGACACCTCTCGCGCCGACGCCGTTGCGTCGGGAGAAGTGCTGACGCTCGATTAATTGACAACTGCACGGCATACCCGGGTCGATCGACACTCGGGTATGCCGTCGTACCCGAATCACGACGAAAACGAGGGAATCGATGTTCCGTTCGCTGCATGCCCGCGCCCTGTGTGCGTTGGCGGTAGGTAGTGTCCTGTTGAGTGCAACTGCATGTAGTTCGGCCGAGAGCTCCCCGAAAGAAGTTGTGGCGCAGAGTGGTTCATCCTGTGCTGCGTTGGATCCCAGTCTGGCGTGGTACGGCGACAACCGTGTGAGGTTGGATGCCATGATGACGGAGTTCGGAACGTGTGGAGCTGCAGGTGATGTCGATGACGGAGCTCCGTTGGCGCTCTTCGACTGGGACAACACAGTTGTCAAGAACGACATCGGAAGCGCCACCGCATTCTGGATGATCAAGAACAACAAGGTGTTACAGCCTGCCGGAGGGGACTGGGCAACCACCAGCCGCTTCATGACGCCAGCCGGCGCTGCCGCACTTTCCGCCGCGTGCGGCTCCGAGACCGCGCCGGGGCAACCGTTGGCAACCAGCACCGACTTGGACTGCGCGGACGAGATCGTTGCGGTACTCGAAGAGAAGACTCGCGACGGCCAGGCCGCATTCGACGGTTACGATCACCGCCGGACAAAAGCCGCATACGCGTGGGCCGTGCAGTTGATGGCAGGGCACACCGAGGACGAGATCACCGAGTACGCCCGCGCAGCGCGTGCCGAGAATCTCGCTGCTGCAGAAGGATCCGATCAGACCGTCGGTACGACGGAAGTCGACGGCTCGGTGCGGTACTACGCGCAAATCGAAGATTTGGTGAAATCCCTCGGCGCTCATGGATTCGACGTGCGGATCATCTCCGCGTCGGCCGAACCGGTCGTTCGAGTCTGGGCGGAACAGCTGGGATTGGACGCCGATCACGTGATGGGAGTTCGGCCCATCGTCGAGGGCGGGGTTCTCACCGGGCGCCTGCGTGGGTGTGGTGGCGTTGCGGACGGCGACGACTCTGTCATTCCGTACATCGACGGCAAGCGGTGCCAGGTCAACGAGGTTGTCTACGGGGTTCAAGGGCCTACGGCGTTCGAGCAGTTGGCCGCCGATCGACGTCAGGTATTTGCTGCCGGTGATTCTGTCACCGACGTGACGTTCCTCGGAGATGCGACCGGTGCGCGCCTGGTGATCAACCGCAACAATCCCGAACTGATGTGCAATGCCTACGACAACAGTGACGGGAAATGGCTGGTCAACCCCATGTTCATCGAACCGAAGTCCCGGGCGGACGCTCCCTATCACTGCTCGACCGATGCTTACACCGACGCGGCCGGGGCAAAAGGTGCCGTGACTCGCGTAGACGGCAGCGTGATCCCCGATCAGGCCGATACCGTCGCGTGACGGTCGACTTGTCGCGGTGACTTCACAACGATCGATCGGGGTGTGATCTGATTCTGTCGAGCCCTTTGTCGGGCTGCGGAAACCCACGGGTGTCCGCTGTGATGCTGGAGCCGCAGAGGCGGCACGTGAGTAGGAGAAATCGATGGCCTTCGCTGGCAATGTGGACGAGTTGGCACTGCTCCAAGCAGTACGTCTCAAGGAGCGGGTCGGAGCGGTCGTCCTGGCCGAGCACCTGGGCGTCAGCTCGGCTTCCGGTCAAGCTGCGTACGACGCACTTGTCGCGCAGGGCAAAGCGGTCGAAGCGGAAAACGCCATCAGCCTGACCGAGAAAGGTTTGGCAGAACTCGAAGATCAGTTGGACGCCGAGCGCGTCTCGATCGACGAGGACTCCATCGGTGAGGTGTACGAGGCGTTCCTTCCCTTGGACGAGGAGTTCGCCGCGCTCATCGACGACGCAGATGCGGATTCCCTTGCAGAGCTGGATCGCCGGGCGGCAAACCTGTTCGACGATCTGTCGGCATTCGTTCCGCGGTTGTCTCGTTACCAGGATCTCTTCTCGGATGCTCTCGCGAAAGTGCAAGCGGGGGAGTCCAAGTGGATTTCCGAACCGATCATCGACTCCTACGCCACGGTGTGGGGCGAGATCCGTCAGGAACTGTTCGGGGCTGCCGGTAAGGCTTGATCCGTAGCGTTGCACCGTGACGCCGTTTCTCGAGGGCCGTCCGATTCGTGAGAGCGAATCGGACGGCCTGCGGCATGTCGAGGGTCGTGAAACTCGTTACCATTGCATACAAGTGGTGACCGAGATCACTCCTACCCCCTTTCGGGGGTAGTGCGGGGGTGAGCCACATCACTACCTTTCCTCCTATCGACGGTGATGCCCACAGGGCGACACCACGGGACCACGGAGGAATCGAGTGACCACAGTCTCTCCCACAGGCGGCACCAGTGCCGCCGGCGCCGGGGGTGCGAGTGCCGCAGGTGCGACGCAGCCCCCGCAGAACACCACCAGTGTGCGGCGCGTCGCAATCGCGAGTTGCATCGGCACGACTATCGAGTTCTACGACTTCTTCATCTACGGAACCGCTGCGGCACTTGTCTTTCCGACGGTGTTCTTCCCCGCGCTCGGTGCCACTGCGGGAACTGTCGCATCGTTTGCGACTTTCGCAGTCGCATTCATCGCCCGGCCCGTCGGCGCAATGTTGTTCGGACACTTCGGTGATCGCATCGGTCGCAAGAAGACGCTGATCTCGACGCTCCTGCTCATGGGTATCTCGACGCTCCTGATCGGCTTGCTGCCGGGTGCTGCAACCATCGGTGTCGCGGCCCCGATCATCTTGGTGCTCTTGCGATTCGGCCAAGGTTTCGCGGTCGGTGGTGAGTGGGCAGGCGCAACCTTGCTCACCGCGGAATACGCTCCGCCGGGCAAACGTGGTCTGTATGCGATGTTCCCGCAGCTCGGCCCTGCAATCGCCTTCGTTCTCTCGAGCAGTACCTTCCTCATCACCGGCGCAGTTCTCGGCGACACCAACCAGGCTTTCCTCGACTACGGCTGGCGTATCCCGTTCCTGTTCTCCATCGTGTTGGTCGGCGTCGGCCTCTACATGCGACTCGCTATCGAGGAGACTCCCGTCTTCAAGGCGGAGCAGGCAGAGCGCGTCGCTGAGCAGAAGAACGAAGCACCACGCACCCTCCCGTTCCTGGATGCTTGGCGGTTCCAGACCAAGGAGATCCTGCTCTCGGCAGGCGCCCTGGCTTGCCTGTTCGCGTTTTTCTACATGGGCACGGCTTTCCTGACGAGCTACGGAACAAAGACCCTCGGCTTCTCCCGTCCGTTCGTCCTGTCGGTCGGTATCGCTTCCGCGGTTGTCTTCGGTGCGGCGATCGTCGTTTCCGCTCTGTACTCGGACCGCATCGGGCGCCGCAAGGTCATCATGATCTCGTGTGGTCTGGCCGTCGTCTGGGCGCTGGTGCTGTTCCCGCTCCTCGACACGGGATCGCCGATCGCGTTCATCATCGGAATGTTCGGCACGCTCATGATCTTCGGAATCGCGTACGGCCCCTGCGGTGCGCTGCTTCCGGAAATGTTCCAGACCCGCTACCGCTACACCGGTGCCGGCCTCGGCTACAACCTCGCCGGAGTGCTCGGTGGGGCAGTGCCGCCGCTGATCGCCGCACCGCTGGCCTCGGCCTACGGGAGTATGGCCATCGGAGTCATGTTGGCGATCCTGGGTGTGTTGAGCCTGATCTGCACCTGGGCGCTCGTCGAGACCAAGGACCACGCGCTGTAACCACTGTGCGCCTTTATTAACCGCCGGCGGTTAATAAAGGCGCACAGCAGGCGGGTGGGGTGTCCGGACTCTGAACAGTTACGGCCACCCCGCACCGGGAAGTATGTCGTGCATCACACCGAATCGAGTAAATTCGTAGATGAGAGGGTCCGCTGCGGCGGCCCCTCTCATAGGTGCCTGAACAGGTAACCGGAGAGGACAGAACACATGAGTACGCCGCTGCCCAGCTATACGTCCGGAGTATGGGACGGTCCGATGCTGGGCGACACCATCGGAGACAACCTCGATCGCACGGTTGCCGCACACGGCGACCGCGATGCGTTGATCGACCACGCCAGCGGTCGACGATGGACGTACCGGGAGTTCGCCGAGCAGGTGAACGGGCTCGCTGCCGGACTACTTTCCCGTGGTGTGGGGAAGGGCGATCGGGTAGGAATCTGGGCTCCCAACTGTCCGGAATGGACGTTCACGCAATACGCGACGGCAAAGGTCGGCGCGATCCTGGTCAACATCAATCCGGCGTACCGCTCGCACGAGTTGCAGTACGTACTCGAGCAGGCCGGGATCTCGACGCTGGTGTCTGCGGCCAGCTTCAAGACCTCGGACTACGCGTCGATGATCGAGACGGTGCGGCCGCAGTGCCCGGATCTGACGTCGGTGCTCCTGCTCGGTTCACCCGAGTGGGACGCGGTGCTTGCAGACGGCTTGGCGGCGCAGGCAAGCGATCCGGCTCCGCTCGCCGCAGCCCAGGCCGCGTTGTCGGCCGACGACGCGATCAACATCCAATACACCTCGGGTACTACCGGTTTCCCGAAGGGCGCGACGCTCAGTCACCACAACATCCTCAACAACGGCTATTTCGTCGGCGAGTTGTGCCACTACAGCGAGGTCGATCGGGTGTGCATCCCGGTGCCGTTCTACCACTGTTTCGGCATGGTAATGGGCAACCTTGCGTGCACCAGTCACGGTGCTGCCATGGTCATTCCGGGTCCGGCTTTCGATCCGCGTGCTTCGCTCGAAGCCGTTCAGGCCGAAAAGTGCACGTCCCTCTACGGCGTTCCGACGATGTTCATCGCGGAGTTGGCGTTGCCGGACTTCGACAGCTTCGATCTGTCGTCCCTTCGCACCGGCATCATGGCGGGCTCGCCCTGCCCGGTCGAGGTGATGAAGCAGGTCATCGATCGCATGGGCATGTCGGAGGTGTCCATCTGCTACGGCATGACGGAGACCTCGCCGGTGTCGTTGCAGACCCGCTCGGACGATTCGATCGAGCAGCGCACCGAAACGGTCGGACGGGTAGGGCCGCATCTCGAGATCAAGATCGTCGATCCGGCAACCGGATTGACGGTGCCCCGTGGCGAGCCGGGTGAACTGTGCACGCGTGGTTACTCGGTCATGCTCGGATACTGGGAGAACCCGGAGAAGACCGCCGAGGCGATCGACGCTGCCCGGTGGATGCACACCGGAGACATCGGAGTCATGGACGAGGCCGGATACGTCGCCATCACGGGACGCATCAAGGACATGGTCATCCGCGGTGGCGAGAACGTCTATCCGCGTGAGATCGAGGAGTTCCTCTACACCCACCCCGACATTCTCGATGCGCAGGTCATCGGTGTACCCGACGCAAAGTACGGCGAGGAATTGATGGTGTGGGTCCAGATGCGCGAAGGTGCAGACGATCTCGACGCCGATTCGGTCCGCGCGTTCTGCACCGGCAAGCTCGCGCACTACAAGATTCCGCGGTACGTCCATGTCGTCGACGAGTTCCCGATGACAGTCACGGGCAAGGTCCGCAAGATCGCGATGCGAGAACAGGCGATCGAATTGATCGGTCAGGCCTGAGAGTATGTCCGCGAACCCAGGGGAGCGTGAGCCGGTACGCCCCGAGATCGCGCTCTCCTGGAAGCGTTCTCGACTCAGTGGCCTCGACCCGTCGTCGGCCATCGCCGTGGACACCGAGGAGCAGGACGGTGAGTCTCGTCTGCTCCGGGCAGCCGCACCCGTGCTCGACGAAGTTTCGCAACAGATCGCGGGCACCGGTTTCTGCGTGCTGCTTGCCGATCGAGAATGCCGCGTCGTCGCTTCGGTGTACTCCGACAGTCGCGTCGAGCGAACGATCGAGCGGTTGGGCGTCGTCAACGGTTCACGCTTCGGCGAAGAGCACGCCGGCACCAACGCGCTCGGTACGCCCCTCGAGGTCGGACGAAGCGTGGTGATCCACGGTGACGAGCATTTCCTCGACAGCCTCAAGGGTTTGAGCTGCTACGGACAGCCGATCCTGCATCCCGTCACACGTCGTGTCGAAGGCATTCTCGACATGACCGGCGTTGTCTCGCAGGCCAACCCACTGTTCGCGCCCTTCCTTGCGCGTGCTGCAGCGGACATCGAGAAACGGCTGCTCGAAGGCTCGAAAGCATCGGAGCAGCGGCTGGTCGACGCATTCCAGCGAGTTTCACATCAGCGCCACATTGCCGTCGCGGCCATCGGCGACGACATCCTGCTGAGCAACCGAACCGCTTTGGATTTGCTCGACACCGCAGACCATGTATCGCTCCGTTCCTTGATTGCCGACCTGAATCCGGACCAATCACGATTGGTGACAGTCGAATTGGCGTCCGGCGCTCTGGCGCGAGTTCAAGCCGACCGGATTTCCGGGGCTGACGGTGGTGCGCTCTTCCTGGTCGAACCACTCCAACGGGAACGGGCACCGATCCGCAGAACGCACGAGCGGGCACCGTCTCCGGGCGAACGACTGCGGCGCGACCTGATGCGGGCGCGGGCAACCTCTGCCGCCGTGGCGATCTCTGGTGAAGCGGGATCCGGCCGAACCTCGGCAGCATCGGATGTCGTCGGCAGTGTCGATGCGAGTTGGCTCGATGCCACGCGAATCGCGTTCGACGGCCGTGAGCAGTGGGTCACCGATCTCGTGCGAGCAGCCCGTAAGCGTTCGGGCGTGGTCGTGATCGAACAGGTACAACTCCTTCCTGACTCGGTGTTGCCGCTGGTCGCAGACCTGATCGACGCCAGCGCCGAGGGGCCGAAAATCGTACTGACCAGCGGAGCGGCAGTTGATCTTCCGCCGACCATCGCCGCGCTGCTCTCACGATGCGCCTCCCGGGTTGTCATCACCCCACTGCGCGAGCGACAGGCTGAGATCGCCGAGTTGGCACAAGTCATGTTGGAGGGGATCTCGCCAGAACTGAGGTTGACCGCCAGCGCTGCCGAAGCACTCGCGGCGGCCAACTGGCCGGGCAACCTGGCCGAATTGCGCGTCGTGTTGAATCGCGCCTCGGATGAACGCTCGAGCAATCGCATCGACGTCGCTGATCTGCCCGAGGACTATCGCACCACGACCAAGGTGTCGCGGTTGGCAGGGCGGGAGAAAGCCGAGCGCCAGGCGATCATCGGAGCGTTGAAAGACTGCGGCGGCAACAAGGTTCACGCGTCGGCGCAACTCGGAATCAGCCGAAGCACTCTCTATACACGGATGCGGGCGCTCGACATCACTGTGTAGTTTGCTGTCCGACTTCAGTTGTACAAAGTTCGGACAGTTAGCACCCCTGGAAGCGCGGAAGTATGGCGTGCATCACATTCGCACCTCACTACTTCAGGGGAGTTCCGATGACGGCAGTAGCCGAACACACCATCAGTTCCGCGGTACAGGGTTTCCTGAACGGACCGAAGAAGCTCTACATCGGCGGCGAATTCGTCGACGCCGCTTCGGGTCAGACCTTCGCGACGTACAACCCGGCTGACGGACAGAAGCTCGCAGACGTGGCACACGGTCAGGCCGAAGACATCGACCGCGCGGTACGTGCCGCTCGAACGGCTTTCGAGGACGGCCCCTGGTCACGTATGAAGGCAAACGAGCGCGAGCGGATGATCTGGCGCGTCGGCGACATTCTCAGTGCTCGTGCCGAGGAATTCGGTCAGCTCGAAGCTCTCGACAACGGCAAGTCCGTTGCCATCGCCACCGCCGTCGACGTGGCTTGGGCCGCAGACGTTTTCCGCTACTACGCGGGTTGGGCCACCAAGATCGAAGGCAGCACCGTCAACGTGTCGATGCCCTTCTCTCCGGGCGGCGAGTTCCACGCCTACACCCTGCGTGAGGCGATCGGCGTCTGTGGACTGATCGTGCCGTGGAACTTCCCGCTGCTGATGTCGTCGTGGAAGCTCGCCCCCGCGCTCGCCGCCGGCAACACGGTGATCCTCAAGCCCGCTGAGCAGACCCCGCTCACCGCACTGCTTCTCGCGGAGGTCTTCGAAGAAGCAGGCTTCCCGCCCGGCGTCGTCAACATCGTTCCCGGCTTCGGCGATGCAGGTGCTGCTCTGTCCGGCCACGACGACGTGGACAAGGTTGCGTTCACCGGTTCCACCGAGGTGGGTAAGAAGATCGTCGACGCCGCCAAGGGCAATCTGAAGAAGGTTACGCTCGAGCTCGGTGGCAAGAGCCCCAATATCGTGTTCGCCGACGCCGATTTCGATTCCGCGGTGGAGGGTTCGCTCAACGCGTGGCTGTTCAACCACGGACAGTGCTGCGTTGCGGGTACTCGTCTGTACGTCGAGGACACCATCTTCGAGAAGTTCACCGAGGCCGTCGCGCACGCAGCGAGCCAGGTCAAGATCGGACCCGGCCTCGATCCCACCACCCAGCTCGGACCGCTGGTCTCGCAGGAGCAGTTCGACAAGGTGACCGGCTACCTGCGTGAGGGAATCGCCGACGGCGCACGTGCACTGACGGGCGGCAACCGCTGGGGCGATCAGGGCTACTTCGTCGAGCCGACCGTCTTCGTTGACGTCAAGCCCGAATTCTCCATCGTTCAGGAGGAGATCTTCGGACCCGTCGTGGCGGCGCTGCCGTTCAATGGGGACGACGGACCGATCACTGCCGCAAACGATTCCATCTACGGCTTGGCCGCCGGCATCTGGACCCGGGACATTTCCAAGGCTCACCGCACGGCGAAGCGCTTGAAGGCCGGTTCGGTATGGATCAACCAGTACAACGGCTTCGACACTGCAATGCCCTTCGGTGGATACAAGCAGTCCGGCTGGGGCCGCGAGCTCGGCGCTTCGGCTATCGATCTCTACACCCAGACCAAGGCCGTCAACATCGCTCTCTGACCGACCCCATCGCTCATTCTCTCGTCCGACAATCAAGGAGATCACCAGTGAAGACCAAAGCTGCTGTACTGCTCGAGCCCGGAAAGCCTTTCGAGATCATGGAACTCGACCTCGACGGCCCGGGTGTGGGTGAGGTACTGATCAAGTACACCGCTGCCGGACTGTGCCATTCGGATCTGCACCTGACCGACGGTGATCTCCCGCCGCGTTACCCGATCGTCGGCGGACACGAAGGCTCGGGCATCATCGAAGAGGTCGGCCCAGGCGTCACGAAGGTCAAGCCGGGCGACCATGTCGTGTGTAGCTTCATCCCCAACTGCGGCACCTGTCGCTACTGCTCGACCGGTCGCCAGAACCTCTGCGACATGGGTGCCACCATCCTCGAAGGCTCGATGCCCGACGGTTCCTTCCGTTTCCACGGCAACGGAATGGATTTCGGCGGAATGTGCATGTTGGGAACGTTCTCCGAGCGCGCCACCATTTCTCAGCACTCGGTAGTCAAGATCGACGACTGGCTTCCCTTGGAGACAGCGGTGGTCGTCGGCTGCGGCGTGCCTTCGGGTTGGGGAACGGCAGTAAATGCCGGTAACCTTCGCGCCGGTGACACCGCTGTGATCTACGGCATCGGTGGTCTCGGCATCAACGCCGTCCAGGGCGCCGTTTCGGCCGGCTGCAAGTACGTCGTTGTGGTCGATCCGGTTGCTCTCAAGCGTGAGACCGCACTGAAGTTCGGTGCAACCCATGCTTTTGCAGACGCCGAGAGCGCTGCTGCCAAGGTCAACGAGCTGACGTGGGGACAGGGTGCCGACGCTGCGCTCATCCTTGTCGGCACCGTCGACGAGGACGTGGTCAGTGCAGCGACGGCAGTGATTGGCAAGGGTGGCACCGTGGTGATCACGGGACTCGCCGACCCCGCCAAGCTGACCGTTCACGTGTCGGGTACCGACCTGACGCTGAATCAGAAGACGATCAAGGGCACGCTGTTCGGGTCCATGAATCCGCAGTACGACATCGTGCGACTGCTGCGTCTCTACGATGCCGGTCAGCTCAAGCTCGACGAACTGATCACCAACACCTACAGCCTCGAAGACGTCAACAAGGGCTACCAGGATCTACGTGACGGCAAGAACATCCGTGGCGTGATCATTCACGACAAGTAACCCCAAGTGCTGTGGGCCTTTATTAAACGCCCCCGGGGAAGAAAGGGGCCCCCCCCGAATTATTTGGGTTGGTCCAAAAATGACAAAAAAGGAGGATCGCCGGGCACCTGGCGGACACCC
>NZ_JAQGFI010000010.1:281197-310685 GCF_027854095.1 Rhodococcus sp. C-2
GTCAATAACACCCGGGGGGTTAACATCCCCCACCAGTCCCCCCATGTGCGGGGCGCTTTTATTAACCGCCCGCGGTTAATAAAGGCGCACAGCACTATTTCTTGGCTTTCGACAAAATCTGCATCAACTGAAGTAGCGCCGAGAACTTCGCGAACACCGAGCGCGAGACCACCGGACCGAAAGCCGCGGTGTCGGTTGCGTCGAAGGCGTCGAGCAGATCCCGAAAGCTTTCGATCTGCTTGATCATCGCGTCCAGGTCGACGTGCGTGACGGCGTCGGCTTCGCGCAGAGCGAGCAGGTACTGCGGCGCCGTCACCAAGGCGACCGCCGGGATCTTCCGCTCGAACAGTGGTTCGCCCTCACCGAAATGAATGACCGGTCCTGGCGCCACGATTCGGCGATCGCCCGCTCCAATGTCGCGCCACAGCGGTGCAACGATGTCGTGCACTTCCCGACTCGTCGCGTAGAGCAGTTCCGGTTCCGGAGTGGTCTCCAAGGCATAGCCGCCGGTCGAGTTGTCCTCGGTATCACCCAGTGCGCCGAGGTGCTCGATGGCGATCCCCGCTACGGCGCGCGCCTGACCGGCTTCGCCCTTCCACATCTCGGGGTGCGCTTCGAGCCAGGTGGACGTTGCCTGTCCGTGCTTGGACACCGCTGGAATACGAAGGTGGCCAGTCGTCAGGACAAAAACGTACGACCGTCGATGCGGCTGCGCCACGGCGTGCCGCGCCAACGCCAACATTCCCAGATGGCCGTTCTCCTCGACACCGTTGGTTCCGTCGCTGTGAGTGATGAGCAGAATCGTCTCTTCGGGTGAGGTTCCGGGGGACACCGCCCACACCGTGTCGGTCCGGGTGTCCGGATGCAGAGTCGCATCCAGTACCAGAGTCGCCAGCTGACCGGAGCGAGCTGCAGCGACAACCTTCGCGCCCTCGTCGCCGGCCACCCAGACGGCGGGGATGTCGTGATATGGCTGCGTGAACGGAAGATATTGTCCCAGTGCGTTGTCCGGAGCGATGTCACGCCACACCGCGATCACGCCGAGGACACCGGCCTTGCGGGCCTTGTCGAGCTTCGGGCCCAGAAGTGTTGCGGAGAGAACCGGATTTCGAAGTGTCTCGTCGGTGGCGATCGGGCCCCACTCGCTGACCAGTAGCTTGCGGGGGAGATCGATGTGCGGGACCTCGATCACTGCGATCGCGCCCTTGGCCGCCGACCACTTGGGGCGTCGCGCGCTGACGTAGACCAGGGGAGCGGAGATTCCCTGTGGCCCGGTCAATCCGGAGTAGGGGAATGCGGACGAAACTCTGATCGGTCCCGTCGGCAATTCGATGCGAAGTCCGTCAGGTGTCGCCGGCAGATCCCAGCGTTCGAAAGTGTGTGAATCACGCCGGACGTCGAGGCCCAGTTCGGTCAGTTCGTTCGCGACTTCTTCCACCACCTCGTGGTGTGCAGGAGAGCCCGTCAATCGTGGGCCCAGCGCGTCGAGTCGCTGTTGGCCGGCAAGGAGGAGATCGCGATCGACGGCCTGGCCGTGATTCATGGGATTGCCTTTCGTACTACGTGGCGTCTGCTCTGGCGAGGCGCCTGCCCGTGTCGTGTCCACGGTACCGAGCGGTCTGAAAACGGGACGAAGGCGCGTCGGATATGCCGTTTTCGCAGATATACCGGGTGCCAACAGGCCGATCGGTCCGTACCGTATGTCCCTGGCACCGAAAGACTCCGTGTTCTTCGGACAGACCAGTCCACGGCGAGAGAGGCCTACGTTGGCTACGTATCTTTACAGGTTGGGGAAGTTTGCTTTCCGCCACAAGTATCTTGTGGTGGCCGCGTGGATTATCGTGATCGCGGTGGTGGGGGGCGCAATCAGCGCCACAAATCCGACGTTCTCCAAAGAATTCAATCTTCCGGGCACTGATTCCCAACGTGCGACCGAGTTGATGAACGAGAACTTTGCAGCGGCAGCAGAGCAACAAACTCAGGCGTCGACCAGCATTCTCATCGCGGCAGACGACGGACTTGCCGCACACAGCGATCAGATCGACCAGTTGATCGCGCAGGCGAAGACGTTGCCGGATATCGTCGATCCCGAGAAGATCGTCAATCCGGTGACCCTCGCGGAGGCAAATCCGGCGGTGGCGTCGGCCGTTCTCGGCGACAACGGCAAGGTCGGGCTGATCCAGCTCAATCAGTCGATTCGCATCGAGGATCAGACACAGGCCAACAAGACGGCGTTCCTCGACTTGATGGCAAAATTCCGCACCGGTGGCCTGCAAGTCGAAGGCACCGGTTCGATGATGCAGGTACAGGCCGCAGGTGGTCTGTCGGAGATGCTCGGCTTCGCGGTGGCGTTCATCGTGATGATCGTGGCGTTCGGCGCGCTCATTGCGGCCTTTATTCCGCTGTTCACCGCAATTCTGGGAATTGCGCTGGCCACTTTGACGGTCACACTCGGTTCGGGCTTCTTCGACATCAACGAAGGCGTCACGGGAATCGTCACGATGATCGGCATCGCAGTATCGATCGACTACGCGTTGTTCATCGTTTCGCGTTACCGCAGTGAGCTCAATTTGGGCGGAACGAGGGAAGCCGCTGCCGGGCGCGCAGTGGGTACTGCCGGTTCGTCCGTCGTCTTCGCCGGCCTGACGGTTGTGGTCGCGCTGGCAGCCCTGGCGGTGGTCGGGGTTCCGATGATCACCCAGATGGGAATCTCTGCAGCGGTTGCCGTCATCATCGCCGTCCTCGGCGCAATCACGTTGATCCCGGCTGTCCTGGGTATCTTCGGCAGATTCGCGTTCTCGCCTCGTATCCCCGGGCTTCGCCACGGTGACGAGCCCGAGACGATGGAATCCAACGGACATCGCTGGGCCAAGATAGTCACCAAGTACCCGTGGCCGATCGCGGGTGCTGCGCTGGTGCTTCTGGTGATCGCGGCTATTCCGATGACGAAGCTCGAACTCGGACTCTCGTTCACTCAGGACGAAGAGCGGCCGGCACTTGCCCTGCTGCAACGTGGGTTCGGTGAAGGCGTCAATGGCGAATTGTTCGTCGTGCTCGACGCGCCTGACGGCACCGATATCACCGCGATTGCCGAAGGCACTGTCGCGCACATCAAGGGCCTCGACAACGTCGCAACTCCGGATCAGTTGATGTGGGTCGGAAACGGACCCGACGCGGCAAACCCGATGGCGGGCGCCAACTCTGCGCTCATCGCGGTCACCCCGCAGATGTCACCGAGCGGCCCCGAAACTCACGAGCTGATGAATCAGATCCGGGATTACGGATCGACGGTGAAATCGGAAGGCGCAGAACTCGGTGTAGCGGGGCAAACCGCGATCGTAGCCGACATGTCGTCGAAGCTCAGTTCCGCGCTCATCCCGTATCTCATCGTGGTTGTGGGGCTGGCGTTCATCATCATGATGGTCGTCTTCCGCTCGATCCTGGTGCCGCTGACCGCAACTCTCGGATTCCTGTTTTCCGTCTGTGCGACCTTCGGCGCCACGGTGGCCATCTTCCAGGAGGGCGACTTCGGGCTGATCGAGCACACACAACCCATCATCTCGTTCCTGCCGATCTTCATGATCGGTGTGGTCTTCGGGTTGGCGATGGACTATCAAGTGTTCCTCGTGACGCGAATGCGCGAGGAATACGTGCACGGATTGTCGGCCAAGGACGCCATCATCTCCGGCTACACCCATGGTGCTCGCGTGGTCGCGTCGGCGGCCATCATCATGATCTCCGTGTTCGGCGCATTCATGCTGTCCTCGGAGACGACAAGCAAGATGATGGGCTTCGGCCTCGCGGCTGCAGTCTTCTTCGACGCCTTCATCATCCGCATGATCGTGATCCCTGCGGTCATGTCGATTCTCGGTGATTCGGCATGGAAGTTGCCGGCGTGGCTCGACAAGATCCTGCCGAACGTCGACATCGAGGGTGAAGCGATTCGACGGATTCCGATCGAGCAGGATCCGGATTCCGATCCAGACCCGAATCAGGTGCCTGTGAGGGTGTAAGCACTCAGGCAGTCAGAACGGGGTGCCGGTTGCACAGCAACTGGCACCCCGTTCTTCTGTGTTCATACGGAGCCCGCGCGATAGGAAACCATCCGGTTGGTAACAGAAATTGCTGTGATCGCGACAGGAATTCCAGAGGCGACGCGCATCGGGGGCGAGCCGTGACGGTGACTGCGAGGGTACGTGTCGAAGGAGCAAACCGATTTGAAGCGGGCCGAGAAGTGGACCTTCGCGCTGACGGTCGTCTCCCTGATCGCCGGTGGGACAGTGGTTGCCGGGCTGGTGGATCGGTGGAGCAGTTCGCCGTCCGATGACATCTCGGTAGCTGCGTCATCTTCGATCACCATGACGTCCACACCGGACGAGATTCCGGCGGAAGACGTGCCTGAATTCTCGTACGTCACGCCGAGCGCGGTGTACCCGACAACGATTCCGGGTTGTGAAAGCGTCGAAGCGCCGGAGGAGGATTCGTTCTTCTCCTATATTCTCGACGGATCTGATACGTACGACGATCCACGCTTTCCGTGGTTCTCGAGTGCCAAGGCCGCCGCGATGTCGGAAGCGGTCAAGCAGGCGCTCCCGAAAGATGTCGAGCTGAAGTTCGCCAGCCCGGGTAATTCGCTGCAGTTCGGGCCGATCTCTGCACCTTCGAACACAGATGGGCTGCCCGAGGGTTTCTCGCTCGAGGAGTTGGCGTCCACCACTGCGTCCGGGACGCTGATTCGGGACGGGAAGATCGGCGCGCTCAGCCTGATGCTGCACTCGAGTTCTGATCCGATCCCATCGTGTGTTGCGGGGTCGCTCGTCGAACGTCGGGTGCTGGCTGACCAGTCGGTAGTGGATCTGCAGGATACGTGGAGCGAAACCAATGGTGTACGCACCCTTGGTCGGTCGGCGATGTTGTACGGAGTCGACGGGACCCGTATTCAGGCGTATGTCAACGACACTAACAACGACGGAGGTCGGAACGCCGAGAGTTCCGGCGTGGTGCCACTGACTCTCGACGACCTTGTAACCCTTGTCGAAATGCCACAGCTGCGAATCACTACTCCAGTTCCCCCGGGTACGGCACCCCTTTCGCCCGGGTGCCACGGGATCCCTCGAGACTCTAGCGACGTGGCTGAACTCGATCGCGCGACGATCGAACGTCTCAACGCGGTACTCGAGATCAGATGGCGCGCTGTATCTCCGGGTTTTCCGATTCTTGATACCGGACCGGGCACTATGACGGTGGCGGAGAATGACAAGTCCACTGCATGTCAGAGACTTCTCACCCGGACGGGAGACAGCGAGTCGACGCTCAACATGACAATTACCGGCGGACAACCACTCCCTACGGAGCCCAACAAATACGACCCTTCCTACGACGGGCACCCCTTGGAGGTCGTGACGCGACCGGATGGATCCGTGATCGAGCGAGACGAACGGAACTACGCGACCGTGCCCATGACAAATGACGGCTCGAAAGCAGAATCTACGCAGGAAACGAGCAGGTCGGTGGTCGTCACCCGCCCGAATGGGACCCAAGTCTCGGTTTCGTCGTCGGCTGCGATCCCGAACGATCCGATGACGTTCGCGCAGTTGGAGTTTCTCGCGACGACCGAAGGCCTGGAGATTCGATGACCACCAGATTCTCCCCGAAATCGCGACTTCGGATCGCGGCCGCCGCAGCCGTAGTCACCGTCACTGCCGCCATCGCCACGGTGGTCACGTCGACGAGTTCCGAACCGACAGCGATCTCGTCGCCGCTATGGAGCGTCGAGGCCTCCGAGATTCTCGGGCGCGAGTTCGCGATCTTCCGGAGCCCACTTGTTGGAACCGAATTCAACATGGACATGGGCGGATTCATCGACGCCGGATCACTCGTGGTCACGATGATCGGTATGCCGGATCGTCAGGCGTATTCGTTGGACGACGCAGAATTGGTCGGATTGGACGCCGAAGATGGCACAGTTCGTTGGCGCACGTCGGCGGTCGACATCGGTGGTTGCTCCGAGACTCTGCTCGGCAGTTCGGTGCTGTGTTTCTCCGGGCCGTACGTATCCGGTGGTTCGTACTCGCTGTTCGACATCGAGACGGGAGAGCGGCGAGACATCAAGACACCGTGGTCGCCGATCGTCGCGGTTGTCTCGGGCGACACCGTACTCGCGCTCGAAGGTGATATCGAGAGCAACGACGTTCGCGTGCACAGCGGAACCGTCGACGATCCGGAAGCGAACTGGTCCAAAGCGTTCGACGTCGGTGGATCGTGGGAAGCCGGATACGTCGATCCGGTGATGTCGGTTCACGGCGACCTGGGCGTGATCGCTCTCGACGAGTCCTTGGGATTCGACCTGAAGACCGGCGAACAGCGGTGGGTACACGGTTACTCCACCTGTTCGACCGCGCACACATCGTCCGACGGGGTGACGTTGGTGTCGGATGGCGGTTGCGAAGGCAATGGCCGTCCGACAAGTGAGTACGCGCTCGATCAGTACGGGCGCGAGTTCGCCAGGACGGACGAACTGCCCTCGGAGTCCTCGTACTACGGCGGACGATACAGCAGAGATGATCCGGCGGGAGGATCGACTCCGATCATTCTGGGACACAGCGGTTTCGACCGGACTTCGGGCGAGAAATTGTGGTCCAACAGTGAAGTCTTCGACACCGCACAGTCGTTGGCGGTGATCGGCAACGTGGTTGCCGTGACCCGTTCCGGTTCCGAACCCGAGGTCCAGTTCGTGGACCTCTTCACCGGTGAGGTCCTGTGGCGATCGAACGCCGAGCGCGCCGGGGAGGTTGTCTGGCACGGCGACGTCGTTATCGACGAGGGAAACGTCTACGGAACGGATGTCCGTACGGGCCAACGTAGTTGGGAGGTTCGGGTGGATCAGGACGGGGACGACGAGTTTACCCCCTGGGCGATGCCGCGGGAGCTGTGGGCGGGGGACAAGGTGCTGTTGCGTTCCAGTGAAGACCGCATCACGGCGTTGAAACTGTCTTGAGTGCTTCGGCCTCCGGTGCCGGAACAGTTTTCCCGGTGATCGGATCGACTTCCTCGAGCGGTGGAACGTCTTCTCCGTCGAGCACTCGGCGCATGCGCTCCTTGTCGAGCTGCCCCTCCCAATTGGCGACCACGAAGGTTGCGACACAGTTCCCGAGCAGGTTCACCGACACCCGCATCGAATCCATGATTCGATCGGCGCCCAGTAGGAGAGCGACTGCGGCAACTGGAATTGCGCCGTGACCGATTGCGGCCACGGTGGCCGACAGCGCCAGGAATGACGATCCCGGCACGCCGGCCATTCCCTTCGAGGTGAGCATCAGAACCAGGACGGCAGTGATCTGTTCACCGAGTGTCAGGTCCACGCCGAGTGCCTGAGCCAGAAACAGCATGCAGATCGACAGGTACAGCGTGGCGCCGTCGAGATTGAACGAGTAGCCGGTAGGCACCACCAATCCTGTTGTAGTGCGCGAGCATCCGGCGTTGGTGAGCTTGACCATGATTCGGGGCAGAACTACTTCGGTCGACGCCGTTCCCAAAGCGAGGAAGAGTTCGTCCTTGATGTACTTGACGAACTTCCACAGGTTCACGCCCGCGAAGTACCTGACTATCGCGGCCAGGATGAGGATGAACAGGACGGCGGCGAGATAGCATGCGGCGATCAGCTTTCCGTAACTTCCGAGCGAAGCGATCCCGTACTGACCGACGATGTACGCCATCGCGCCCAAAGCGCCCAACGGCGCCAGTCTCATGATCCAGCCGATGATCGTGAAGAACAGATGGCTCAGACGATCGACGAGTTCGAACACGATCGGTGGTCCACTCTCACCCGCCTTGGCCAATGCGAGCCCGAACAGTACGGCGAAGAAGAGGACTTGGAGGAGTGCGTTCTCGGCGAAGGCCGAAACTATCGACACCGGAATGATATTGAGCAGGAATTCGACGGTGTGGGGAAGTTCGCCACTTCCGGTCTTGGCGGCCACGGCGTCCGCACCGTTCGCCAGCGTCTCCGGATCGATGTCGAATCCCGCACCCGGCTTCATCAGATTTCCGATGAGCAGCCCGAACAACAGGGCGAAGGTGGTCACGACCTCGAAGTAGATGAGTGCTTTGACGCCGATACGCCCCACGGCCTTCAGATCCCCGACGTGGGCGATCCCGATCACAACGGTGCAGAAGATGATCGGCGCGATCAGCATTTTGATCAGCTTGATGAATCCGTCGGCGAGGGGCTTGAGGTTCGCGCCGAATTCCGGCCACAACCAGCCGATGAGAACACCGATGACGATAGCGGCGATCAATTGCACGAACAGTGATCGGTACCAGGGCGGCTTGTTGGCGAGTCGCGCGAGCTCGCTGTTCGGCAGTTTTACGGAAGTTGGCATGGATGGGAACGGTAGGTCCGCTTGATTGCGAAAAAATAACTCGCGAATGTCGTGGATGTAACGCGTCGAGGTTGCATCTCGGACAACAATTCGGTCAACAAGCGACAGTTGTGTGTGACTGTGGTTATTGTTTCCCTGAGCGGTGATCTTCCGTCCGCGTGCATGCACGACGTGTGAGAGGGGCTGTCATGGGGCAAATTATCGGAACCATCATTTTCGGCGCAGTCATCGGAATCCTGGCTCGTCTCGTACTGCCAGGTAAGCAGCAGTACGGCATGATCGTGACCGTCGTGCTGGGTATCGCCGGAGCGCTTATCGGGTACTGGGTCTGGGGAGCGATCTCGGACAAGGGCGACACGGGTGGAATCGACTGGATCCGCTGGATCATCAGCATCGCCGCGGCGGCCGTGCTCTCGATCGGCTATAGCGCCGTCACTGGCAAGAAATAGCAAGCCAACGCAATTCGCGAAGTGCGCCCTCCCGAAGTTCGGGAGGGCGCACTTTTGGTTTGCCCTAGTTGTCCGACCCCAGTTGTGAGCGAACGGCACTTTCGTCGCCTCAGATGCGCCGAAAGGCGCGTTCGCTCTGGGGAGGGGGACCGAATTCAGAGCGCCCGTCGCTGAAGATGCAGCGCCTCGAGGAACTGCGCCGGCAGATCCTGCTCGAGGATTTCGTCATCAGGATGGGGCAGCGCTTTGATCTTCGCGAACTCGTCGTTGAGTCGTTCCATCTTGACGTCGAGGCGGTGTGCCGCGGCTGCAGCCTCGGTGAGTTCGTCGAGGAGTTCGACGGGAACCTCGCGGTTGTACTTGTAATAGATCTTGTGTTCGAGGCTCGCCCAGAAATCCATCGCGATCGTGCGGATCTGAAGTTCGATCGGTACGTGCCTGACGCGGTCACTCATGAAAACCGGGACCTCGACGATCAAGTGCAAGCTCTTGTAGCCGTTGGGTTTCGGATCGGCGATGTAGTCCTCGCGCTCGATCACCCGAAGGTCCGTCTGGCTGGTGAGCATCTCGGCGATCCGGTACGTGTCGGAAATGAAGCTGCAGGTGATACGTACTCCAGCGATGTCGAAGATGTTCTTCGAGATGTCGTCGATCGTCAGCGGGACGTTCAGGCGTTGAGCCTTTCGCAGGATGCTGTCCGGTGACTTGACTCGTGACGTGACGTGTTCGATGGGGCTGTACTGATTGATGTGAGTGAACTCGTCCTTGAGGATGTTCACCTTGGTCATCAGTTCGGAGATTCCGAATTGGTACAACATCATGAAGCGGGAGAACTCGGTCCGCAGTTCGGCGAAATCGGCCCTGCTGACCCCACTGCTGTCTTCCACGTTCGGCACCCTCATCTGTTAGCTGGTGTAACCAGTCTGCCACCGATTGTGCCGTGTCCGGTTTCAGTGGGTGCGCAGTGCGGCGAGCGTCATATCCCGCAGGACTCGACGCGCGCGTGCCGGCGAAGCGGGGTTGGCGCTGTGAGGGGTCGAGTTGATCAGACCGAAGGTGGCATGCGCTTTGATTCGTGCGTCCGCCTGATCGAGTTGGGGATCGAGTTGCTCGAGCACCCCGACCCACACCTCGACGTACTTGCGCTGCGTCTGGCGTACCTGTCGACGCGCGTCGGCCGGCAGGCTTTCGAGGTCGCGGTCCTGGATGCGGATCAGGTCCGGCTCGCCGAGCGCGAAGTCGAGGTGGAACTCCACCAGTGCGTCGAGTGCGGCGCTCGGTGAGTCCGCTGCCTCCGCTGCCGCAGAGCCGCCTTCGTGCAGGCGCGTGCTGATGCCGACGAGAAGTTCCACGAGGACGGCGTCCTTGTTCGGAAAGTGCCGGTACACGGCCGGGCCGCTGATGCCGACGGCCGCGCCGAGGTCTTCGAGTCGCACACTCACGAATCCGCGCTCGGCGATCAACCGGGCGGCGGCGTCCAAGAGTTGACGTCGACGGTCGGCCTTCATCTGATCGCGTCGCGTCGGAGCTGCTACCTGCTCAGAGGTCATTCTCTCGATCTTTCTTCGCTTGTGTTCTGGACAACTCAGTTAATCATAGTTAATCTAGTTTCAGTTATCGAGCATTAACTCATGGCGAAGGCGGCGGGATGACTCCCAGTGGAATCACGCAAGAATCGGGCTACCGGTCCGATCACACCGTTCTGGTGGACGAACTGAAGAAGAAACTCGCGCAAGCAGCGCTGGGTGGCAACGAGCGCTCTCGCGAGCGTCACGTGAGCAGAGGGAAGTTGCTGCCGCGAGATCGCGTCGACTCGCTGCTCGACCAGGGCAGCCCGTTCCTCGAGCTGTCCCCACTGGCGGCCAACGGCCTGTACGACGACGAGTGCCCGGGCGCCGGCGTCATCACCGGTATCGGTCGTGTGTCGGGTCGCGAGTGCGTCATCGTTGCCAACGACGCGACGGTCAAGGGCGGCACCTACTACCCGATGACGGTGAAGAAGCACCTGCGCGCGCAGGAAGTTGCGCTGCAGAACAACCTTCCCTGCATCTACCTCGTCGACTCCGGCGGCGCCTTCCTGCCGCGCCAGGACGAGGTCTTCCCGGACCGTGAGCACTTCGGCCGGATCTTCTACAACCAGGCGACCATGAGCGCCAAGGGGATTCCCCAGATCGCCGCAGTTCTCGGTTCGTGCACCGCGGGCGGCGCCTACGTGCCCGCGATGAGCGACGAAGCAGTAATCGTCCGCAACCAGGGCACCATCTTCCTCGGCGGCCCGCCGCTGGTGAAGGCAGCCACCGGCGAGATCGTGACGGCGGAAGAGCTCGGCGGCGGCGACCTGCACTCCAAGGTTTCCGGCGTCACCGACCACCTGGCCGAGGACGACCGCGACGCACTTCGGATCGTGCGCAACATCATTGCCACGCTCGGCCCCCGCTCCGAGCGCCCGTGGGACGTCATCTCCACGGTTCCGCCCGTCGCCGATCAGAGCGAGCTGTACGACGTCGTTCCGACTGATCCCCGTACTCCATACGACGTGCACGAGGTCATCACCAAGCTCGTTGACGGTGGCGCGTTCCAGGAGTTCAAGGCTGAATACGGCAAGACGCTCGTCACCGGTTTCGCCCACATCGAGGGCCACCCGGTCGGCATCATCGCCAACAACGGCGTGCTCTTCGGCGAATCCGCCATGAAGGGAGCACATTTCATCGAACTGTGCGACAAGCGCAGTGTGCCGCTGCTGTTCCTGCAGAACATCGCAGGCTTCATGGTGGGACGCGACTACGAGGCCGGCGGCATCGCCAAGCACGGCGCCAAGATGGTCACTGCAGTCGCGTGTGCACGGGTCCCCAAGCTGACAGTCGTCATCGGCGGCTCGTACGGCGCCGGCAACTACTCCATGTGTGGACGCGCGTATTCACCTCGCTTCCTGTGGATGTGGCCGAACGCGCGCATCTCGGTCATGGGCGGCGAGCAGGCAGCTTCGGTGCTCTCGACGGTTCGTAGCGAGCAGCTCGACAGCGCGGGTAATCCGTGGTCGGCCGAGGACGAAGAATCCTTCAAGGCGCCGATCCGCGAGCAGTACGAGGCTCAGGGTAATCCGTACTACTCCACTGCGCGGCTGTGGGATGACGGTGTCATCGATCCCGCAGATACCAGAACTGTTCTCGGCCTGGCCCTTTCGGTGTGCGCAAACGCGCCGATCGAGCCGGTCTCCTACGGCGTCTTCCGGATGTGAGCGAAATGACTGAGTTGCGCACTATCGATACTGTTCTCGTGGCCAACCGCGGTGAGATCGCGGTCCGCGTGATCCGCACGCTGCGTGAGTTGGGAATTCGCAGCGTCGCCGTCTACAGCGACGCCGACGCGAATGCTCGCCACGTCCGCGAGGCCGACACTGCCGTCAACATCGGACCGGCCGCGGCGCGTGAAAGCTACCTCGTCATCGACAAGGTCATCGACGCTGCCAAGTCCACCGGTGCTCAGGGTATTCACCCCGGTTACGGCTTCCTGTCGGAGAACTCGGCGTTCTCGGCTGCCTGTGCGGCTGCCGGAATCGCCTTCCTCGGCCCCTCCGAGCACGCCATCGAGGTGATGGGTGACAAGATCACCGCGAAGAATGCGGTTGCCGCGTTCGACGTGCCGGTGGTCCCGGGTATCGCTCGCCCGAATCTGACCGACGAAGAACTGATCGCAGCGGCCGAGGACATCGGCTACCCGGTGTTGGTCAAGCCTTCGGCAGGCGGCGGTGGCAAGGGAATGCGTCTGGTCGAGGATCCGGCCAATCTGGCCGAGGCTCTTCGCAGTGCCCGCCGTGAGGCCGCGTCGTCGTTCGGCGACGACACCCTGTTCCTCGAGCGATTCGTCCTGCGGCCCCGGCACATCGAGGTCCAGGTTCTCGCCGACCAGCACGGCAACGTCGTCCACCTCGGTGAGCGCGAATGCAGCCTGCAGCGGCGTCACCAGAAGGTCATCGAAGAGGCTCCGTCGCCGCTGCTCGATCAGGTGACCCGTGACCGGATCGGCGCGGCAGCCTGCAACACCGCTCGAAGCGTCGATTACACCGGCGCCGGCACCGTGGAGTTCATCGTCTCCGCCGACAAGCCGGACGAGTTCTTCTTCATGGAGATGAACACCCGCCTCCAGGTCGAGCATCCCGTTACCGAAATGGTGACCGGACTGGATCTGGTCGAATGGCAGGTCCGTGTGGCAGCAGGGGAGAAGTTGGCCTTCTCCCAGAGTGACATCACGCTGACCGGGCACGCCATCGAAGCTCGTGTGTACGCGGAGGATCCGGGCCGTGGATTCCTGCCGACCGGCGGCCGCGTCGTCGATCTGGTCGAGCCGTCAGGTTCCGGCGTGCGCGTCGATTCCGGACTGCTCGCGGGCACCGTCGTCGGCAGTGACTACGACCCGATGCTCAGCAAGGTCATCGCCCACGCTCCCGACCGCGCGGGCGCACTGCGCAAGCTCGATCGCGCACTCGGTGACACCGCAGTGCTCGGAGTCGTGACCAACATCGAATTCGCACGGTTCCTCCTCGCTGATCCGGATGTGATCGCGGGCAACCTCGACACCGGTCTGCTCGATCGTCGCGTCGAAGACTTTGTCGCAGCCGACGCCTCGGACGAGGTGCTCATTGCTGCCGCGGCGTATCGCTGGCTCTCGCGGTGGACAACCTCGGAACGCTTTGATCCCTGGGATGTCCCGAGTGGGTGGCGCGTCGGAACTCCCGCTCCGACCAGCATCAGGCTCTCCGCCGGCACCCGAACGGCGCACGTTGCGATCGTCGGCGTTCCCGCGGCTGCAAAGGTCGAGGTCGAAGGTTCACAGCCGCGCGCATTCAGCGCGACCCTGACGGGATCCGAACTGGCGGTGGTGATCGACGGACGTCGACGCACGTTTGTCGTCGCCGAGACCGATGGTGGTCTGTGGCTGGCAGGCGGCGGAACCTGGCACGTGCGCGAGGTAGCCGAAGTCAGCGTTCGCGGTGAGGACAAGCATGCCGGTGACGCCGAAATCGCCAGCCCCATGCCCGGTGCCGTCATCGCAGTCAACATCGAGAACGGCGCGGCAGTGAGCGCGGGACAACCACTCGTCGTGGTCGAGGCCATGAAGATGGAGCACTCCTTGACGTCCCCGATCGACGGGATCGTGGAAGTGCTTGTCCGTCAGGGTGATCAGGTGATGGTGGATCAGGTTCTGGCCCGCGTGGTACCTGTCACGGACGAAGAGACTGCAGAAGTAAAGACCGAGAACACGACGCAGAAGGAAGACGCCTGATGTCCGATTACCTTGCCACCGGAGCTCTTCCGGACGAATACCAGCAGCTCGCCAAGACGGTTGCGGATTTCGCGAAGACCGTAGTGGCACCGGTTGCTGCCGAGCACGACGCCAACCACACCTTCCCGTACGAGGTAGTGGCCGGGATGGCCGACATGGGACTGTTCGGCCTGCCGTTTCCCGAGGAGTACGGCGGAATGGGCGGCGACTACTTCGCACTCTGCCTGGCGCTCGAAGAGCTGGGCAAGGTCGACCAGAGCGTCGCGATCACTCTCGAAGCTGGTGTGTCCCTTGGTGCCATGCCGATCTACCGTTTCGGTAACGAGGCACAGAAGCAGGAGTGGCTTCCGCAGCTCACCAGCGGCAAGTCGTTGGCTGCCTTCGGCCTGACCGAACCCGGTGCGGGTAGCGACGCCGGCGGCACCAAGACCACCGCGAAGTTCGACAGCGGTGAGTGGATCATCAACGGCAACAAGCAGTTCATCACCAACTCGGGCACCGACATCACCAAGCTCGTGACGGTCACCGCGGTCACGGGTGTCAAGGACGGCGGCAAGAAGGAGATCTCGACGATCCTCGTGCCGACCACGACGCCCGGCTTCACGGCCGAACCGGCGTACAACAAAGTCGGTTGGAACGCATCCGACACCCATCCGCTCACGTTCGCCGATGTTCGTGTCCCCGAAGAGAATCTGCTCGGTGAGCGCGGCCGCGGCTACGCGAACTTCCTGCGCATCCTCGACGAAGGCCGCATCGCCATCTCCGCATTGAGCGTCGGTGCCGCCCAGGGCTGCGTCGACGAGTCGATCAAGTACGCCAAGGAGCGCGAGGCGTTCGGTCGCCCCATCGGACACAACCAGGCCATCGCGTTCAAGATCGCGCGTATGGAGGCTCGTGCCCACGTCGCACGTACCGCGTACTACGACGCGGCCGCACTCATGTTGTCGGGCAAGCCGTTCAAGAAGCAGGCGTCCATCGCCAAGCTGATTTCCTCCGAAGCTGCCATGGACAACGCCCGTGACGCCACGCAGATCCACGGCGGATACGGCTTCATGAACGAGTACGCCGTCGCGCGCCACTACCGTGACAGCAAGATCCTCGAAATCGGTGAGGGAACGACCGAGGTGCAGTTGATGCTCATCGCTCGTGAGGCAGGGCTGTGACGAACCCCAAGAAGATCACTCAGCGCGGGCTCTGGTTCGAGGAGTTCGAGGTCGGCGCGATCTACGAGCATCGCCCAGGCCGGACGGTGACCGAGGCTGACAACGTCCTGTTCACGACTTTGACCATGAACACGCAGGCGTTGCATCTCGATGCCGCGTACAGCGAGGACACTCAATTCGGTGTGCGGCTGGTCAATTCGATGTTTACCCTGTCGACCATCGTCGGCCTGTCCGTCGCGCAGTTGACGCAGGGCACCATCGTGGCGAACCTCGGTTTCTCCGAGATCAGCTTCCCGAAGCCGCTCTTTCACGGCGACACCTTGTATGCCGAGACGCTCATCGCGGACAAGCGCGAGTCGAAGAGCCGTCCAGGTGAAGGCATCGTGACGCTCGTGCACACCGGGCGTAACCAGCACGGTGACGTCGTCGCACTGGCCACGCGCAAGACACTGGTGCAACTGCGTCCGGCAGAGGTGTCCTCGTGATGTGGACGCCGCCGGGGCCGGCGTGGTTGTTCTGCCCGGCGGATCGTCCCGAGCGCTATGCGAAGGCCGCGGCTGTTGCCGACGTCGTGATCCTCGATCTCGAAGACGGTGTGGCTCCGGCCGACAAGGAAGCCGCACGTGCAGCCCTGATCGACACGCCTCTCGATCCGGAGCGGACGGTCGTGCGCGTCAATCCGGTCGGTACACCTGATCACGAACTCGATCTGATCGCGCTGGACGGCACACACTATTCGCGTCTCATGCTGTCCAAGTGCGAATCGGCCGAGGACGTCCTCTCGCTCGCACCGGCGGACGTGGTTGCGCTCGTCGAGTCCCCGCGAGGAGCCCTCGCCGTGGCCGACATCGCGCTTGCTGCGAACGCCATCGGTGTCATGTGGGGAGCCGAGGATCTTGTGGCCGGTCTCGGCGGTAATTCGAGCAGGCACCCGAACGGTTCGTACCGCGACGTTGCCAAGCATGTCCGATCGACGTCTCTCCTGGCCGCGAAGAGCTACGGCCGGTTGGCTGTCGATTCCGTGTACCTCGACATCAAGGACCTCGTCGGCCTCGGCGTCGAGTCCGCTGATGCCGTCGCAGTCGGCTTCGACGTGAAGGTTGCGATCCATCCGAGTCAGGTCGAGGTCATCCGCGGGGCCTTCGCACCTTCGGAAAAAGAGATCGACTGGGCCACACGAGTGCTTGCCGCGGTGTCTACTGAACGTGGTGTGTTCGCGTTCGAGGGCAAGATGGTCGACGCTCCCGTTCTCCGTCACGCCGAGAAGCTTCTTCACCGAGCCGGAATCTTTCAGCAGAAGGAGAACTAACGGATGAGCAAAGTCGTGAATACGGCAGCTGAGGCAGTTGCCGACATCGCGAGCGGATCCAGGCTCGCAGTGGGCGGCTTCGGGCTGTGCGGTATTCCCGACGCACTGATCGCAGCGATCGCCGACGGCGACGCCACCGATCTCGAGGTGTTCTCCAACAACTGCGGTGTCGACGACTACGGTCTCGGCATTCTGCTCGGCGCGCACCGGATCGCCAGGGTGACGGCGTCGTACGTGGGGGAGAACAAGGAGTTCGCGCGCCAGTATCTCGCCGGTGAGCTCGAAGTGGAGTTGACGCCGCAGGGGACGCTGGCCGAGCGGCTGCGAGCAGGCGGTACCGGCATTCCGGCGTTCTACACGCCGGCGGGCGTCGGCACACCGATCGCCGAGGGCGGCTTGCCGTGGCGATACAACGCGGACGGTTCGATCGCCGTGGCGTCGCCACCGAAGGCGACGGCAGTGTTCGGTGGCCGCACGTATGTATTGGAAGAGGCGATCACGGCTGACTTCGCGCTCGTGCATGCGGACTACGGTGACACCGAAGGAAATCTCGTCTTCAACAAGACGGCGATGAACTTCAACCCGCTTGCTGCCATGGCCGGCCGGATCACCATCGCGCAGGTGGAGAACCTCGTCGAGCCGGGCGACATCGACCCCGCGCACGTGCACCTACCTGGAGTGTTCGTCGCGCGCGTCGTACACACAGGCCCACAGGAGAAGCGGATCGAGAAGCGGACCGTCTCAGGAGGCACCAAGTGACCAGTGCAGAGGAAACCCGTATCGGTTGGACTCGCCACGAGATGGCCGCTCGCGCTGCCGCCGAGATGCGGCCGGGGGAGTACGTCAACCTCGGCATCGGCCTGCCGACGCTGATCCCCAGTTACCTGCCCGAGGGCGTCAAGGTGGTCCTCCACAGCGAGAACGGCATCCTTGGTACCGGACCGTATCCGACCGATGATCAGGTCGATGCCGACCTCATCAATGCCGGTAAAGAAACCGTCACCGTCAATCCAGGTGCCGCGTTCTTCGACTCGGCTCTCTCCTTCGGCATGATCCGCGGTGGTCACATCGACACCGCGGTGCTCGGCGGGATGCAGGTATCGAAGACCGGTGACCTTGCCAACTGGATGGTGCCGGGCAAGATGGTCAAGGGCATGGGCGGGGCGATGGACCTGGTCCATGGAGCCCGCCGCGTCATCGTCGTGATGGAGCACACCGACCGCGACGGCAATCCCAAGATCGTCGAGGCCTGCACGCTGCCGCTTACCGGTCAGAGCGTCGTCAACCGGATCATCACCGACCTGGCAGTGCTGGACGTCACCGCGGACGGGCTGCAGCTTGTGGAGCTGGCTCCAGGGGTCAGCAGCGAGCACCTGAAGAGTGTGACTGGTGTGGGCTTTTCCTGAAGCTTCGTACCGTAAATCGAAGAACGCGCCGACCGCTGGTCGGCGCGTTCTTTCGTCGGTCTGTCGGCGAGTACCGATAGTCTCGATCAGCGACTGTCGAATCTTGTTCGAGCTCAGACACCCAGTACCTGGCGGCCCTGTAAATTGTCCGAGGTGACTGATGTGGATTGGGGTGTAGATCGTCGGTTGCAATTGATTGTCCCAGGGGGAGAGGTATCGCGCGCCGCGTCTGAACGGTGCGTTTCGGCAATGCGATCGGGGGGTAGATGAGCTGGGCGATTTGTAACGAATTGCAACAAAACCGTCGATACACCGGGGTATGGATTTCTCTTGTCACCTATGTATCGGAGACAATGGGTGGTTCTGGCTCGTCGAGGTTGGATGAGGTCGGTAGCTGCTGCGAATCGGACGTTCGGCTCGCACGGGTGCGCAATGGTGTGGAAGAGAGGCTGTGGGCGTGAATTCGCTGGGTAACGGAGAACTGGGGAGCGGCAAGCCGGAGGTCGGCAGCTCGCCGGAAGACGTTCAGCGATCCGACGCATTCCCGCTTTCCGCGGCCCAGCTCGGTATGTGGTTCGCGCAACACCTCGATCCCGCCGTTCCGGTCAACATCGCTCAGTACGTCGAACTCCGTGGTGCTCTGGAACTTGACGCCCTTCGCCAGGCCTGCGCAGACGCCGGTCGCGAAATCGGGTCGGCCTTCGTCCGGATCTTCGAGATCGACGCCCAGCCTTACCAGATCATCGACCCCACACTCGATGATTCGGTCGGTTACGTCGACCTTCGTAGTGAAGACGACTCGCACGACGCTGCCATGCGGTGGATGCGAGCAGATCGCAGCCGGCCGATCGACATGCTCACGGACCGCTTGATCTCTGCCACGATCCTGCGGCTCGGCGAGAATCGCTACTACTGGTACACGCGGGTCCACCACACAATTCTCGACGGATTCGGTGCGTCGACGTTCGTCACTCGTGTGGCGGAGCTGTACTCGGCGCGCGTGGAGGGCCGGGATCCGGAGCCGAGTGAGGCCTCCGATCTCCGGAACGTCTACGAGGTGGACAACAAGTACCGCCAGTCGAGTCGTTTCGAAACCGATCGCAAGTACTGGGCAGACAAGATCGAGAATCTCGACGAGATCTCGAGCCTCGCGGGTCGAAGTGCCGCGCCGGCTCCAGTCAGTCGGATCGACAGTGCAGCGCTGTCCAACCACGTCGAGGCTCTGCTCGGGCGGTTCCTCGAGCGCATCGAGAAGACCACTGTTGCCGGCACTGTCGTCGCGGCGTTTGCGGCGTACCTCGCTCAGATGACCGGGCGAGAGGACGTGTCGCTGAGTCTGCCCGTTTCCGGTCGAACAACAGCCGTGCTGCGTCGATCCGGAGGCATGGTCTCCAACGTCGTGCCGCTGCGACTGACCGTCACTGCGGACACCACCGTCCAGGAGCTTCTGGACGACGTCAGGAACGAAATGTCCGGCGCACTGCGCCACCAGCGATACCGACACGAGGACATGGTTCGCGGCGGTGACGGGCCGGGCCGGGGCGGATTCTTCGGCCCGTGGATCAACATCATGATGTTTTCCACCGAGTTGGCGTTCGGGCCCCTCGTCGGCGAACTTCACATCTTGTCCACGGGTTTGATCGAAGACCTCGGTGTCAACCTGTATCAGAGCGTCGGCGATACCCGCACACACATCGACTTCGAGTCGAATCCCAATCTGTACGCGCCCGCGGACGCCCAGCGAAATCACTCGCGGTTCGTAGAGTTTCTCGAGAAGTTCGTCTCGGCCGAAACGAGCCGCAAGGTCTGGGATCTTCCTGTCGCAACCGACGAGGAGCGAAACAAGGTTGCCTTGTGGAACCGCACCGGCTTCCACGTTGCCTCGCAGACCATCACCGAAGCATTCGAGCGTCAGGTCGAGAGAACTCCCGATGCCACCGCTGTCATTTTCGAAGGCGCCAGCCTCACGTACGCCGAATTCGACTCTCGCGCAAATGGTTTGGCTCGTCAACTCATCGCCATGGGTGTTGGGCCCGAATCGCTTGTAGGACTGTCGATCCGCAGGTCTTTGGACTTGATGGTCGGTCTGTACGCGATTGCCAAGGCCGGCGGAGCCTGGGTACCGGTGGATCCCGACCACCCAGCCGACCGCACCGCCTACATTCTCGAGTCGGCGCAGCCCACGTGTGTTGTGACCACTGCGCGGGACGACGTGGATCTGCCCTCGGGCACACGGGTCATCGAGATCGACACACTGGACTATGGGCAGCTCGACAGCAGGCCGATCGTCAACGCGGATCGCCTGTCTCCCTTGCATTTCTCGAACACTGCGTACGTGATCTACACCTCGGGTTCGACCGGTCGACCCAAGGGTGTCGCGGTCACTCACGCGGCGATCAACAATCAGCTTCAGTGGATGAACGCCGAGTACGGGCTTTCGGCGTCGGACATCTACCTGCAGAAGACCGCTACGACATTCGACGTGTCGCTGTGGGGATTTTTCATGCCGTTGCAGGTCGGCGCCACGCTCGTCGTCGCGACTCCGGACGGTCATCGAGACCCGATCTACGTGGCGAACAAGATCGCGGAGCTCGGCGTCACGATCACCGACTTCGTGCCATCCATGCTCACGCTGTTCACTGCGAATGCACCTGCCGGATCTTGTGATTCGTTGCGCCACGTGTTTGTCATCGGCGAGGCGCTCCCGCCCGAGACGTCTTCCGCCTTCCGCGAACTCTGTGGAGCCGGACTGCACAACCTGTACGGTCCGACCGAAGCCGCGGTATCGGTCACGTACTACGAGGCCGTGGCCACGGATACTACTTCCGTGCCGATCGGTATGCCGCAGTGGAACACTCAGGCGCACGTACTGGACGGACAACTTCGCCCGACCCCCATCGGGCAGCCGGGTGAGCTCTATCTCGCCGGCGTTCAACTCGCGCGCGGATACGTTGGTCGACCGGACCTGAGCTCGGATCGGTTCGTAGCCAATCCGTACGGCACGGCCGGTGAGCGTATGTACCGGACCGGCGACCTCGTTCGTCGCCGTGAGGACGGAAATCTCGACTACATCGGGCGTACAGACTTCCAGGTGAAGTTCCGCGGGCAGCGCATCGAACTCGGCGAGATCGAGACCGTCCTTCTGGCGCACCCCGACGTTTCGCAGGCTGTCGTTTTGGTGACCGTCACCCCGACCGGTGATCAATTGGTCGGCTACGTCGTGCCGGGTCCAGGCCGAAACATCGATGCTGCGGTGCTCAGTGAGTTCGCCGGCCGAAGCCTCCCGTCGTACATGGTTCCGGCCGCGTTGATGGTGCTCGATGCGTTGCCGCTCAACACGAGTGGCAAATTGGATCGTGCCGGGTTGCCCGAGCCGGTGTTCGCGAGTGCGAAGCAGTACCGCGAGCCCCGCACCGAAATCGAACGCATCGTGGCGGACGTGTTTGCCGACGTTCTCGGTGTCGAGCGCGTCGGTATCGATGACGACTTCTTCGAGCTCGGTGGAAACTCTCTGGTTGCAACACAATTAGTGACGCGAGTGGGTTCGGCATTGGGAGTGCAACTCGGCGTTCGAGAGCTCTTCGAATCCACCACGGTCGCCACCCTGGCGGCCCGCGCCGAGTCGGTGGCGGGCAACGCCAGGCAGCTCACCCCGCTGATCGCCAAGCCTCGTCCCGAGGTCGTCCCGCTCTCGCTTGCGCAGCAGCGCATGTGGTTCATCAACCGTCTCGATCCGTCGACGCCCGCCTACAATCTTCCGTTCACGGTCCGGCTCACCGGTTCGGTGGACCCGTCCGCCCTGCATGCCGCGGTGATGGATCTTCTCGAGCGACACGAGTCCTTGCGGACGATCTACCCTGATGTCGACGGAACCGCGCAACAGCTGGTTCTGCCGGTCGACCGGGCCGCGGTGGAGTTGAATCCGGTCAAGATTCGGAATTCGCATCTCGACGCGGCGCTGTTCGACGTGGCGTCTCGCGGCTTCGACGTGACGCTCGAAATCCCGGTACGGGTTGCCCTCTTCGAGGTGTCTCCGACGGACTACGTCCTGGTGATGGTTCTCCATCACATCGCTGCAGACGGACTGTCGTTCCGTCCGCTCGCACGTGACCTTCTCGTCGCCTACTCGGCGCGAAGTGAGAAGTCTGCGCCGGCGTGGACGCCGCTGCCAATTCAGTACGCCGACTACGCCCTGTGGCAGCGCGAAGCACTGGGATCCGACGAAGACCCGCGCTCGGAGTCGTCTCGCCAGATGAACTTCTGGCGCCGGGCACTTGCCGATCTGCCGGATCAGTTGGATCTGCCGACCGACCGACCTCGTCCTGCCATCGCGTCCAATCACGGCGCCAAGCACCATTTTCAGATCAGCGAACGCACGACGCGCAAGTTGAACGAGTTGGCGCGCTCGAGGAGCGTCTCTCTGTTCATGGTGTTGCAGGCGGCGTATGCAACGCTGTTGAGCCGGCTCAGTGGTACCTCCGACATCGCGATCGGTGCCCCGATCGGTGGGCGAGGCGATCAAGCGCTCAACGACGTGATCGGCATGTTCGTGAACACCCTGGTGCTTCGCACCGAGGTCGATCCGAACGAACGATTCGAAGAGTTGCTCGCTCGGGTAAGGGAATCGGGCTTGTCTGCCTACGGGCATGCCGATGTGCCGTTCGAGCGGTTGGTCGAAGTCCTGAGTCCGGCGCGTTCGCAGGCTCGTCACCCGCTGTTCCAGGTTGCGCTCACTGCGGAGATCAGTGGACGACGCGAACTGGAATTCTCAGGTGTCAAAGCAGTTGCAGCTGAATTGGAAGTACCGGTCGCCAAATTCGATCTCGAGCTCATGGTGTCCGAGAATCCTGAAGGCAGCGAAGACTCGGACCTCTTGAGCGCCACCTTCACCTATGCCACGGACCTGTTCGATCCGGCCACGGTGAACACTTTCGCTACTCGGTTCGTGCGCATCCTCGATGCCGTGGCTACCCGACCTGAAACGATCGTCGGCGATATCGACCTGCTCTCACGCTCCGAGCGCACCGATCTGACGGTCGTAGCCGCGGATGACACGATGCCCCGGCAGAGTCTCGTCGACATCTTCCTGTCCGGCACGGCTGAGGCGGATTCGGTTGCTGTGCGCTTCGAGGGTCGATCGATCACCTATCGAGAGCTCGATGAGCAGTCGTCGAAGCTCGCACGGGTTCTGATCGGACGTGGCGCCGGCCCCGAGACCATTGTTGCTCTCGCCTTTCCTCGCTCGTACGAGATGGTCTGTGCAGTATGGGCGGTGGCGAAGTCAGGGGCGGCATACGTCCCAGTCGACCCGAGTTATCCGGAAGATCGTGTCCGGCACATGCTGGCCGATTCTTCGGCCGCGATCGGACTCACGTCGGGACAGTTCGTAGATCAGCTTCCTGCGGTCACAGAATGGTTGGTCCTTGACGGCCAGGCGCTGAACGGAGAACTGTCGGCGCAATCTTCAGCGCCGGTCACGGACGAGGACCGAATCGCTCCGATTCACAGTTCTCACGTTGCATATGTCATTTACACATCCGGTTCCACGGGAAAACCGAAGGGTGTCAGCGTCACTCACGGTGGACTCCGTGGCGTCAGAGACGCAGCACAGCGTCGCTACGGGGTAGAACAGTCCTCGCGCTTCCTCCATATCTGTTCACCGAGCTTCGACCCGTCGGTACTCGAATGGATGGTCGCCTTCTCCGCGGGTGCAACTTTGGTGATCGTTCCGTCGACAATTATCGGTGGACACGAGTTGTCGGATCTTCTTCATTCCGAGAAGGTCACACACGCGATCATCACTCCCGCAGTACTCGGGACCATGGAGCCGGCAGAGCTGCCTGAATTGCGAGTCGTCTCCGTCGGCGGTGACGTGACCACTCCCGAGTTGCTGGCGAAATGGGCCCCAGGGCGCGCCTACTTCAATGGGTATGGTCCGACCGAGACCACTATCATCTCGTCGTTCGGCGATCTCGCGATCGGCCGATCGATCGACATCGGGCGTCCCGTCGAGGGCATGTCGGCACTGGTACTCGACGAGCGTCTGCATCCTGTTCCAGTCGGTACCAGGGGAGAGCTCTACTTTGCGGGCGCTGCATTGGCTCGCGGCTACCATGAGCGGCGAGGCCTTTCTGCGGAACGGTTTGTCGCCAACCCGTATTCGCCGGATGGCGAGCGAATGTACCGGACCGGCGATGTCGTGCGCTGGACCGGCGGAGACGCGCGCGGTGACGCGGGGGTTCTCGAATACGTCGGCCGCAGTGACTTCCAGGTCAAGGTTCGCGGATTCCGTATCGAACTCGGTGAGATCGACGCAGTTCTGTCCTCGCACGAGTCTGTGCGCTTCGCGGTGACGGTCGGAAGCGAAGGCGCGGCGGGTGTCACAACCCTCGTTTCCTACGTCGAACTGGCTGACGGGTCGAGTTTCGATCGGGACGTGCTCGCCTCGTTCGTGGCGGAGGCTCTGCCGAGCTACATGGTTCCGTCCGTCATCATGGAACTCGCTGAGGTTCCGTTGACCCCGGTGGGCAAATTGGATCGCCGGGCTTTGCCGGAGCCTGTTTTCGAGGTCCGCGAGTTTCGTGCACCCACCACGCCGGTGGAAGAGATTGTCGCGCAGGTGATTGCGGATGTTCTCGGAGTGGAACGAGTCGGCCTCGACGACGACTTCTTTGAACTCGGTGGCAACTCCCTGGTGGCCACTCAGGTCACCTCCCGATTGGGGCGGGCGCTCGACACTACGGTGCCGGTGCGAACGCTATTCGACGTTTCCACCGTCGAGGCGCTCGCCGCACACATCGAGTCGCACGTAGGTAGCGGCGGGCAGAAGGCGCTCGTCGCACAGGTGCGTCCCGCGGAAATTCCGTTGTCGCTGGCGCAGCAGCGCATGTGGTTCCTGAACCGCTTCGACACCGACTCAGCTGCTTACAACATCACTTTTGCTCTGCACCTGACTGGTCATCTCGATACTGCCGCGATGGAAATGGCGCTGGAGGACGTACTGGCCCGGCATGAGGTGCTCCGAACGGTATATCCGGACGGGGCTTCCGGACCGAAGCAGTCGATTCTGTCGCTCTCGGAGGCGTTCGGCGGGCTGACCGTGGAGTCGGTTTCGGATCAGGACGAGCTCGAAAGTCGAGTCGCTGCAATCGGATCCTCAGCGATCGACGTCACCGTCGACGTGCCGATCCGTGTCCGCCTGTTGACGGTCAGCGACACCGAGCACACCCTTGCGATCGTGGTTCATCACATCGCCGCTGACGGTTGGTCGATGGCGCCCCTGGCTCGCGATGTCATGATTGCCTACTCGGCACGCAAGGACGGGATCGCGCCGGCGTGGCAGCCGTTGACTGTGCAGTACGCCGACTATTCGTTGTGGCAGCGTGAGGTTCTGGGCTCGGAAGACGACTCGGAATCACTGATCTCGCAGCAGATCTCGTACTGGACCGAGACTCTGGCAGACCTACCGGACGTGATCGAGCTTCCGTCGGACCGGTCTCGGCCTGATGTGGCGTCGATGCGCGGCGAGCGATTCGCGTTCGAGATCTCCGGGGATGTGCACCGTCGATTGGACGCGCTGGCACGGGAGAACAACGCGACGCTCTTCATGGCGTTGCACTCGGCGCTTGCCGTTCTGATGGCCCGACTGAGCGGAACCTCGGACATCGCCGTGGGCACTCCCGTTGCCGGTCGTGGCGACGAGGCGCTCGACGATCTCGTCGGCATGTTCGTCAACACGCTTGTTCTGCGGACCGAGGTCGACCCGGCCCAGGCATTCACGGATCTGCTGGCTGCGGCGAGTGATTCTGCGCTCGGAGCGTTCGCTCACTCGGACGTGCCCTTCGAGCGGTTGGTGGACGTCTTGGCTCCCGCCCGGTCGCAGGCCAGACATCCGCTGTTCCAGGTCGTGCTGTCCTTGCAGAATCTCGCGCAAACGGCATTGGAACTGCCGGGACTGGCGATCAAGGCCGCCGAAATCGACACGACCACTGCCAAGTTCGACCTCGAACTCGCAGTGACAGAGTCGATCGGCGAAGACGGGATCCAGCAAGGGCTCTCGGCCGAATTCACGTTTGCTGCAGATCTGTTCGACGTTTCGACGGTCGAGGGGTTTGCTCGGCGTCTGGTTCGTATCCTCGAGACTGTCGTGTCGGTTCCCTCGATTGTCGTCGGTGACATCGACATTCTCGATGCGGCCGAGCGGGGTGTGCTGGCCGATGTTCATGGAGGTCAGTCGGTCTCGGGAACCCTGGTCGAGATCCTCACAGCGGCGGCCGCTTTGGATCCGTCGGCGGATGCGATTCGCTTCGACGGTCAGTCAATCAGCTACCGCGAACTCGACGAGCGGTCGTCGCGACTCGCTCGTGTTCTGATTGAGAAGGGCGTCGGGCCGGAGGATCGGGTCGCGATCGCGATTCCGCGTTCCGCCGATTCGGTTCTCGCTCTGTGGGCAGTGGTGAAAACGGGTGCTGCATTCGTGCCCGTCGACCCGACGTATCCGGTTGACCGTATCGCCCACATGATCTCCGATTCCGGTGCGGTGCTGGGTCTTGCGCTCAGTGACGTCGAGGCAGGATTGCCGTCGGCGTTGACGTGGGTTGTTCTCGACGACGAGAAGACAGTGGCGGCGTGCGCGGCAGAATCTTGCGCGCCGGTGAGTGATTCGGATCGACGCAGTGCGATCGACGAGCGGCAGCCTGCTTACGTCATCTACACCTCTGGCACCACGGGTCTGCCCAAGGGCGTTGTGGTCACCAATGCGGGTGTGGCGAACTTCTGCGCCGAGCAGGTCGAGCGCTATGCGCTGACCGCGGATGCTCGAACGCTGCATTTCGCCTCGCCGAGTTTCGATGCTTCTGTTCTCGAGTTGCTGATGGCATTCGGCGCAGCATCGACGATGGTGATTGCGCCGACGACGGTGTACGGCGGCGCGGAATTGGCCGAGATCTTGCGCTCGGAGGGCGTGACGCATGCGTTCGTGACGCCCGCTGCGCTGGCATCAGTGGATCCGAGCGGGCTCGACGCGTTGCGGGTGGTTGTCGTCGGTGGCGAAGCCAGTTCGCGGTCTCTCGTTGCCAAGTGGGCGGTGCCGCTTCCGGATGGCGGTGTGCGTGGATTCTTCAATGCGTACGGTCCGACGGAGTCGACAGTCGCCTCGAACATCAGCGATACGCTGACCGCGTTTGATCGTATGAACATCGGCGGCCCGATTCGGGGAATGGCCGCGCGGATCTTGGACGGCCGCTTGCAGCCCGTTCCGGTTGGTGTCGCAGGTGAGTTGTACGTGTCGGGTGTTCAGGTCGCTCGTGGATACCTGGGACAGCCGGCATTGACAGCGGGTCGTTTTGTCGCAGACCCGTTCGGGGCGCCGGGAGAGCGGCTGTACCGCACGGGTGACGTGGTCCGGTGGATCGACGGTGGCGCAGTGGAGTACGTGGGCCGCAGTGACTTCCAGGTCAAGATCCGTGGGTTCCGTATCGAACTCGGCGAGATCGAGGCCGCGCTGACCCGTTGCGCGGGCGTTGCGCAAGCTGTTGCTCTCGTTCGTTCCGACGATCACTTCGGAGATCGTCTCGTTGCATACGTCGTGCCGCAGGCCGGCGCCGAGGTGGATCCCGCACAGGTCATCGAGTCGGTGTCGACGTTCCTGACCGGCTACATGGTCCCCGACTCGGTACTGGTACTCGATTCGATTCCGTTGACCACCGCGGGCAAGACGGACATCAAGGCTCTGCCCTCGCCCGTGTTCGAGTCCAAGGTGTACCAGGCGCCGATCACGACCGTCGAAGAGACTGTCGCGCAGGTGTTCTCCGAAGTTCTCGGAGTCGCACAGGTTGGCCGCGACGACGATTTCTTCGAACTCGGCGGCAACTCGTTGATCGCGACCCGTGTCGCCGCTCGGCTGGGAGAGGCGCTCGACACAAGCGTTCCGGTTCGTGCGCTCTTCGAAGCGTCGACCGTGCAGTCACTCGCCGTCCGGCTCGAGCTGCACGCCGGTTCGGGCGCCACCGCCCCACTGGTGCAGCAGCCCCGGCCAGCTCGGATCCCACTTTCGTTGGCACAGCAGCGCATGTGGTTCCTGAACAGGTTCGAACCCGCGTCGGCAGTGAACAACGTCCCGGCGGCGATCAGGATTTCGGGCGCCCTCGATGTGGCAGCTCTTGACGCCGCCGTGATCGATGTCGTGGGCCGACACGAATCACTGCGAACTGTGTATCCAGACGTCGACGGCGTCGGCTATCAGGACGTCCTCGACGTCCAAGACGTTGTCGTCGACCTCAGCCCCGTGTCGATCACGGAAGATCGCCTGGCTGCGGGCGTCGCCGAGCTGGCGACAGTCGGCTTCGACGTGACGTCCGAAGTCCCGTTGCGCGCCAAGCTCTTCAAAGTCGGCGACAGCGAATACGTTCTGGTGTTCGTCGTGCATCACATCTCGACCGACGGTTTCTCGATGGGTCCGTTGACCCGTGACGTGATGGTTGCCTACGAAGCACGTACACGAGCGTCGGTGCCGGCTTGGACGCCGTTGCCGGTGCAGTACGCCGACTATTCGTTGTGGCAGCGTGAGGTTCTCGGGTCCGAGGACGATCCGCGGTCCGTGATCGCGAAGCAGATTGCGTTCTGGTCGGATGCGTTGGCTGATCTTCCGGAGCAGTTGGATCTGCCTGCCGATCGTCCTCGTCCCGAGGTCGCTTCAGGGCGCGGAGCCGAGGTCGAGTTCGATATCGACGCCACCCTGCACGAAGCTGTCAATTCGATTGCGCACAGCAGTAACTCGACACCATTCATGGTTGTTCACGCAGCGCTCGCCGTCGTACTTTCTCGTTTGTCCGCAACGACCGACATCGCGATCGGTACACCGATCGCGGGTCGCGGTGAGGCGCAGCTCGACGATCTGATCGGTATGTTCGTCAACACTTTGGTGTTGCGTACCGAGGTTGATCCGTCGATGTCGTTCACGGATCTGTTGGCTTCGGCGCGTGAAGTGGATCTACAGGCGTTCGCGCATGCGGATGTTCCGTTCGAGCGTGTGGTGGAGGTTCTCGATCCGGTTCGTTCGCAGGCTCGTCATCCGCTGTTCCAGGTGGCATTGACGTTCCAGAACCACGAACAGACAACGCTCGAACTGGGCGACCTCGAAGTGTCGATCGAAAGTGCCGATCTTGCGCTGGCGAAATTCGACCTCCAGTTGACCCTGACCGAACGAACCGACGAGGCCGGCGCACCCGCCGGAATGTCCGCCTCTTTGACGTATGCGACGGATCTGTTCGACGAGTCGACCGTTGTGGAATTCGGTGATCGGCTGGTAAGGACCTTCCGTGCGGTGACTGCTGATCCCACCGTAGCGGTGGGTGACGTTGACATCTTGGTCGATGGAGAACGAAACCTGCTGTCCCGCTTCAGTGCCGGCCAGATCGATCGTGGTGTGGATTCGACGTTGTCGGCGTGGTTCGATGATGCTGCTGCGCGGTTTGGTGATCGGGTTGCGGTGCGGTTC
>NZ_JAQGFI010000011.1:0-300948 GCF_027854095.1 Rhodococcus sp. C-2
ACCCGCTGAGCCCGACGAATCAAGCGAAACGGAGGTCGCCTGAAACACCCTCATCCACAGGTCTTGACAATATCTCCGCCAAGGACGCAGTGTTGCGCTCTCCGGACATCGCCGAAGGACTCGACGCTTTCGCCACTCGTCGGACACCCCGGTGGAGCGGACTGCCGCCCGCATGACAGACCACAATCCGAGACAGATTTCCTATACGTCTGGTCGGAAAGGGTATGAACCGGTTACAGTCTCTCCTGTGACGGGAATCGGCGCATACGAGACGGGCACGCTGCTGACGCGGCGGCGCCATGTCGACTTTGCGCATGTCTGTACATCCGGGTGTCCGATCTACTGATCGGACCTACGACGTGAGCGCCGCTCACGTCGATACTCGTATGTACACCCAGATCAGGGGACATTTCTGTCATGACCACCGCCTCCATCTCACACCTGAGTTCCGTCGTAGCAGCCAACGCCGACGCCATCGACAAAGACGCGAGCAAAGCGCACGTCGTCTTCAAGGCTTCCGCCCAGGCGCACGACGCCGTTGCCAGCACTATTTCTCTCGGTAAGTACAGCGTCGAGGTCGACGAGCCGCCGGCCCTCGGCGGCGAGAACACCGCAGCCAATCCTGTCGAGTACTACCTTGCTTCCCTGCTCTCGTGCCAGGTGGTCACCTACCGCGTCTGGGCGGACAAACTCGGTATCGCTCTCGACGACATCTCGGCCAGAGCCGAAGGTGACCTCGACGTTCGTGGATTCTTCGGCTTCGACGACGCCGTCCGTCCGGGATTCTCCGAGGTCCGCGTGGTCGTCACCCTGACCGGCCCCGAAACCCGCGAGCGCTACCTGGAACTGCAGGAAACGGTCGACGCACACTGCCCCGTACTCGATCTCACCCGCAATCCCGTCCCAGTGCATACAGTCGTCGAAACCGCCTGACCCGCACCAACCCACCTTCACCACGGAGTATGAATTCATGAGCGAGAACACCCCCGTCGATACCGATCCGACCGCCGATTGGTCGTTCGAAACCAAGCAGGTCCACGCCGGACAGGGCCCGGACAGCGCCACCAACGCTCGGGCGCTTCCGATCTACCAGACCACCAGCTACGTCTTCGACAACACCGACCATGCGGCGGCGCTCTTCGGCCTCGCCGAGCCGGGCAACATCTACACCCGCATCATGAACCCGACGCAGGACGCCGTCGAGCAGCGCATCGCCGCCCTCGAAGGCGGAGTCGCGGCTCTGCTGGTTGCGTCCGGTCAGGCCGCCGAATCCTTCGCGATCCTCAACCTCGCCGAGGCCGGGGACCACATCGTCTCAAGCCCTCGCCTGTACGGCGGCACGTACAACCTCTTCCACTACACGCTGCCCAAGCTCGGTATCACCGTCGACTTCGTCGAGGACCCGGACAACCTCGATCACTGGCGTGAGGCAATCCGTCCGAACACCAAGGCGTTCTACGGCGAAACCATCTCCAACCCCAAGAACGACGTGTTCGACATCCCCGGCATCAGCGCAGTCGCCCATGAGCACGGCATCCCACTGATCGTGGACAACACGGTCGCAACTCCGTATCTCATTCAGCCGCTGAAGCACGGCGCCGACATCGTCGTCCACTCCGCCACCAAATACCTTGGCGGACACGGCACCGCGATCGCCGGCGTCATCGTCGACGGTGGCACCTTCGACTGGACCCAGGGACGCCACACCAACTTCACGACCCCCGACCCCAGCTACCACGGCGTCACCTTCGCCGATCTCGGCGCACCCGCCTACGCCCTCAAGGCACGCGTTCAGCTTCTGCGCGACCTCGGCTCGGCCATCGCACCGTTCAACGCCTTCCTCATCTCGCAGGGTATCGAGACACTGAGCCTGCGCATCGAGCGCCACGTGTCCAACGCCCAGAAGGTCGCGGAATTCCTCGAGGGCCGCGCCGAGGTCACGTCGGTCGCGTACGCCGGACTGGAATCCTCGCCCTGGCACGAGCGCGGAAAGCAGCTGGCTCCCAAGGGAACCGGCGCCATCGTCGCGTTCGAGCTCGCCGGTGGAGTCGACGCAGGCAAGAAGTTCGTCAACGCACTGACGTTGCACAGCCACGTCGCCAACATCGGTGACGTTCGCTCACTCGTCATCCACCCCGCGTCGACGACGCACTCGCAGCTCACCCCCGAGGAGCAGCTCGCTTCGGGCGTCACCCCGGGGCTCGTCCGCCTTGCGGTCGGCATCGAAGGGATCGACGACATTCTCGCCGACCTCGAAACCGGTTTGGCCGCAGCAGCTTCCTGATCTATCGCACGAAAAAGCTCGGCCCCGATATGCCATTGGGACCGAGCTTTTTCGTTGCGTAAGAGCTAGCTCTTGGGAGTGAACGCGGCCAGCGGTTCACTCTCGGACCAGTCATGGCCCCAGTAGCTGTCGGCCGTGATTTCCTCAGCGGTGTAGAAGGCTTCGTCGACAAGCATGCCTTCGCAACCGAACTCCAGATCCCATCCACCCGGTGCGCGCACGTAGAACGACACCATCTTGTCGTTCGTGTGGCGACCCAACGTCGAGGAGATCGAGAAGCCGAGCTTGGCAACACGATCGAGAGCCTGACCGACGGCGTCGAGAGTCTCGGCTTCCATCATCAGGTGCACGAGACCGGGCTCGTCAACCGGCGGCGCCGGGCACAACGCCAGGCTGTGGTGGCGCTGGTTGACACCCATGAAGCGAACGCGGCGAGCCGGCGGCGGCGCATCGATACCGCCGAGACGGATGGAACCGCGCGGGAGGAATCCGAGCACCTCGGTGTAGAAGGTGTATGCCTCGTCGAAACGCGTAACCGGAAGCACCACATGGCCGAGGCCCTGATCGCCGGTGACGAAACGGCCGCCGTGCGGGGTGACCAACGGGCTGTGGTCGAGTACCGGTCCGAAGAAGACCTCGACTCGGTTGCCGTTGGGATCGTCGAATGCGATGACCTGCTCGGCATCGCGGTAGCTGGCGTCGACCTCGGAGAGAACCTCGACCTCGACTCCGGCCTTCTCCACTGCTTCACGAACACGCTGGAGCGCGAACTGATCTCGCACTTCCCAACCCACTGCGAGAGCCTTGTCCGTCTCACCGGGCAGGACGATCAGTCGCGCACGACGCTCGTCCAGGCGCAAGTAGAGGCCGTCGGCTTCCGGGCCACTACCGACCGCGAGGCCGAGTCCGTCGACCACGAGCTCGCGCCAGCGAGCCACGTCCTGCGTTTGGATCCTGAGATACCCCAGGCCCCTAATTTCAGTCATGCCTAACCGTCCTTGCTTCGAAAGTATTTGTGGACTAGATCATCGAGCGGTGGATACCCTGCGGTTCGCCGCCGAGCTGCGAGAGCGTCGACGCATGGAAGATGGAGCCAGGCACATGAATCGCATGTGCCAAACCGGCATGAGCATCACGCCAGAACCGCTGCATCGGCGTGCTCAACTGCAAAGCCCCACCACCGGAACGAGCAAAGATCTCGTCCACCGCACGCACCGCACGCCACGCGGCAGCAGTCTGCGTACGGCGACCGATCGCACGAAGCTCGAACGAAACTTCCTGCCCCTTCTCGGTCATGTCCCAGAAACGATCCACCGTCTCCAAGATCGCAGCCCGAGAAGCAGCGATCTCGGCCGCCGCCTCACCGATCGCGAACAGCACGTACGGATCTTCCTTGATCGGAACACCACTGACCGTCACACGCTCACGCTGCGCCGCCATGTTGCACGCCAACGCACCTTCGGCGATACCGATCAACGACGAGGTGATCCCCAACGGGAAAATGCACGAGAACGGGAACTTGTACAACGTCTCCGTACGGCCCGCTTCCTTCCACGCCGTCCCGTCGTACACCTTTCCGGCGTCGATCGTGCGGTAGGTGGGCAGGAATGCGTCCTTGACGATCAGGTCCTTCGACCCGGTTCCGCGCAGGCCCACGACATTCCAGCTGTCCTGGTCGATGTCGTAATCGGAGCGCGGCAGCAGTACGTGCAGGTGCTTCGGCGGCATCAACGGCTTACCGGACTCGTCACCGACCATCGCGCCGATCATGATCCAGTCACAGTGATCGGTACCGGACGAGAACGACCAACGACCGTTGAGGATGTACCCACCCTCGACCGGCCTCGCCACACCCATCGGCGCATACGGCGACGCCATCCACGTATCGGGATCGGTTCCCCACACCTCTTCCTGAGCCTTGCGGTCGAAGAACGCAAGCTCCCACGGATGCACACCGACGATGCCGCTGACCCAGCCCGTGGCACCGTCCATCGCGCCGATAGCCATTGCCGTCTCGGCGAATTCACGCGGATGCGCCTCGAGGCCTCCGAACTCCTTCGGCTGGAACATCCGGATGACGCCGGAGTCGCGCAAGCGCTTCGCGCTGCCGTCCGTCAAGCGCATCAGCTTGTCACCCTCGACTCCGTCGGCGCGGATCTCGTCGGCGAACTGTGAGATGTTGTCCAGAACCTGACCCATGATTTTTCCGGCTTTCTGGTTTCGCTACCCGGCGAGTGCCTGGGCAGAATGAAAATCTGTTGGTGAAACGGTGGCAGGTAGCCCACCGAAGTGCAGAAACGCTTCCCGGTGAGTGGGAGCACCCCTGTGCGCCTTTTTGGTAGTGGGGGCTACCAAAAAGGCGCACGGGCCTTACTTGCCTTCTGGACGCGTCAGAAATGCCAGAACGGACGCGACCCAGGCGTCGCGAGCTTCGATCATCGTCCAGTGTCCGCAGTTGGGGAAGATGTGAACTTCGCCGTTGGGGATGTCGCGCATCGGCAGAATCGCCATGTCCACGGGGCTGACGCGGTCATCGCGTCCCCAGGTCAACAGCGTCGGCGCCTTGATCTTGTTCAGCTGCGCCCAGTACGGCACGGCGGTCGACGCAGCGGCAGCCGCGCCCATGGCGGCCATGGCCTTGCTGCTGTACATACGACGGGCGATCTCGAGCGTCGTCGGCTCGGTGGCCAGGGCCCAACGCTCTTCGATGAGCTGCTCGGTGACGACGGCACGGTCGAAGACCATCGAATGCAACCAGCGGACCAGGGCTTCGCGGGTGGGGTTGTCGGTGAACTCCATGAGAAGTTTGATGCCTTCACCGGGCCCCGGCGAGAAGGTGTTCTTTCCCATGCCGCCGATGGTGACGAGCTTGCTCACCCGGTGCGGCTCGTCGATCGCGACCTTGGTGGCGACGATGCCGCCCATGGAGTTACCGATCATGTGGACCGGGCCGAGGCCGAGGCCGTCGAGGAACATCCCGACCGACGCCTGCGCCATCATCATCGGATGGTCGGGGCCGGGATCGCTGACGCCGAATCCGGGAAACTCGAGAACGTAGCAGTGGAAGTGCTCCGCGAAGTCCGCGAGAACGCCGCGGTAGTTACGCCAACCGGTGACGCCGGGGCCCGATCCGTGCAGCAGCAGGAGCGGCGGGCCGTCGCCGGCTTCGTGGTACCGGAGCACACCGAGATCGGTCTGCAGTTCCTTCAGAGTTCCCTCGTAGCTCAGTTCAGTCGTCATGGTCCGAACGGTGCCATCAGTACCGCTGAGCTGCTATGACTCGTCCCGATCAGCGAGACAAGTCGATCAAAATACGTCAGATCCAGTGGTCGGACGACGCTGCCAGCAGGCGATCCATCGTCTCCGCCGAGAACGTATTGGTCGGAACGGGAGGCGTTTTGCGGCCGCGGCGAGGAGCACCCAGTTCGGGGTACAGCGTCCGTGAGACCTCGCGAGCCGCGTCGACGACCAGCGGAGCAACTCGCTCGAGCTGAGCGGTCCGCATGTCACCACACAACGCGATGCTGCCGACGGGACCCTCGTGTCCGCGAATTGCCGAAGCCACACAAGCGACTCCACGCGCCGACTCCCCGCGTTCGAAGGCCAGTCCCCGACGCTGACGGATGCGGTTCAGTTCCTGGTGGAGCACAGCGACGTCGGTGATCGTGTTCTCGGTACAGCGGGGAAGAGAAGACCCGAACAGAGCGTCGACGCGCTCGGGGTCGATCCACGCCAGCATCGCCTTGCCACCAGCCGTCGAATGAGCGAGCACTCTGCCGCCGACGCGGGACGGGAGCGCCGCGGCGAATCGTCCGCCGACCTTGTCGAGATAGACGCTCTCGCGTCCGTCGAGCACCGACAGGTGAACGACCATGCCGGTCTGCAGGTGCAGTTCGTGCAGAAGCGGTGCAGCGGCTTCGCGGATCTGGCTGTGGCCGCCGTCGCCACCACCGAGGCCGAGCGCGCGACGCCCGAGGCAGTAGCCGAACGATGCGTGATCGACCCAGTCCAGCTTGACCAGCTGATCGAGAATGCGGTGGACCGTGGAGCGCGGCAACTGAGTACGGCACGCGACCTCTTCCAGCGTCAGCCGCGCGGCGCGGCCGTCGAAGGCGTCGAGAATCAGTGTCATCCGCTCGACCATCGACGGCGGCAGATCCTTCTTGGGTTGCCCACCGGCAGTCTGGACGGTGGACAGTGTGTCGTTCATGTCAACAATGGTCATGGACGCCTCCCGAAAACTGGAATTGATTCTACCGACTATAACCCAGGTCACAGTTTCTGGAAAGTGAATCGATCTTTTCGATCCCGATCAGCGGTAATTCACCTGCCACCGGGCGAGTGGGGACGCTATAAACGCCCGATGCACCTGGGAATCGTCACACCGGTCCTGATTCAGCACCCGAGCACGCGCTCGGAGTGGGAGGCAAGTGCTGACATCGGCGAGATCGCCACAGTGGCCGCCACGGCGGATCGACTCGGTTTCCATCATCTGACCTGCAGTGAACACGTGGCGGTCCCCGAGGAGATTGCCGCCGAGCGCGGCGGAACCTACTGGGATCCGCTCGCCACCCTTGGTTTTCTCGCCGCGCGTACATCACGAATCCTGCTGGCGACCCAGGTGCTGGTGTTGGGCTACCACCACCCCCTCGAGATCGCCAAGCGTTACGGAACGCTTGATCGCGTCAGCAATGGACGCCTGATACTCGGCCTCGGGGTGGGGACTCTGAAACAAGAATTCGATCTCATAAATGCTCCATTTGCCGACCGAGGAGCGCGCGCTGACGATGCCTTGGCCGCACTTCGGGCATCACTGTCGACGCCGACTCCGGAGTATCACGGCGAGTTCTACGACTACTCCGGATTTGTCGTCGAACCCCACGCCGTCCAGAAACGGGTGCCGCTGTGGATCGGCGGCCGGACCAAGAGATCGCTGCGCCGGGCCACCACACACGGCGACGGGTGGGTGCCGTTCGGGCTGCGATTCTCCGAACTGAAGGAAATGCTCGACGCCACGACGCTCCCCGACGGATTCGACGTGGTGCTTCCCGCCGGTGCGCCGCTCGATCCTCTCGGCAATCGCGAATCCACCCTTCGCGCCTTGACTCGCGTCCGTGACGCCGGGGCGACCATCGCCAGCTGCTCGGTCGGCGCTCGAAGCGTCGAGCACTACTGCGAACAACTCGAAGAACTTCACCGAATCGCCCTCACCGAGGGCTTCTCTTTCACCACTTCCTGATTCCCCGACAATCCAATGCAAAGGACGTACCGATGACCGACTCGACCGCCCTGATCGAATCCCTGCTCGCCCGAGTGGAATTGCTCGAGGACAAGCTCGCGATCACCGAACTGCTGACCACATACAGCCCTGCCGTCGACAGCGGATCAGCCGACGAGGTCGCGAACCTGTGGCTCGAGGACGGCGTCTACGACGTCGATACCGGTGCGATGCACGGCCGCGGCGAACTGCGCGCGATGGTTCACAGCGCCTCACACCAGAACTGGATCATGAACGGCGCGGCCCACATGATGACACCCGCGCACATCCGCATCGACGGCAACAAGGCCGTCGCGACCTGCCATTCGCAGTTGGTCATCAAAGACCCCGAGAACCCGACGGGATTCAAGGTCCTCCGCATCACCGCGAACCGCTGGGAACTGATCAAGACGGACGGCGAGTGGAAGGTCGAACTGCGTACCAACGCCCTCCTCGACGGCCGACCCGAGGCTCGCGCTCTCCTGGCTGCCGGCGTGACGGCCTAACCGGCCTGTGCGCGGTTAGGGACCCTCTGCGGTCGCTAACCGCGCACAGCTGTTGAAAGTTCGGCTCCCCGAACTCTATAGTTCACTTATTCGAACCAACAGGTCCGAGTACGTGTGACCAGGAGACCGATGAGCACCAGTACGCAAGAGCCGACGACTCCGCGCCGACGACCCACGGGGAGATCCATCGCCCTGCTCGGTCCGGCGTTCGTCGCGGCAATCGCGTACGTCGATCCGGGCAACGTCGCCGCCAACCTCACCGCCGGCGCCAAGTACGGCTACCTCCTCATCTGGGTACTCGTACTCGCCAACGCGATGGCCGTCCTCGTGCAGTATCTGTCCGCGAAACTCGGTCTCGTCTCCGGCAGATCCCTGCCCGAAATGCTGGGTCAGCGCCTGCGTAAGAACAACCGCCGCGCCTTCTGGCTCCAGGCCGAGATGATGGCGATCGCGACCGACGGCGCCGAAGTCATCGGCGGCGCCATCGCACTCAACCTGCTCTTCAACATCCCGCTCTTCCTCGGCGGGCTGATCACCGGATGCGTGTCGATGGTGATCCTGACGATCCAAAGTCGGCGCGGACAGCGCACTTTCGAGTTCGTGGTGATGGGATTGCTGGCCATCATCACCATCGGCTTCCTGACCGGGCTCGCCTTCACCGACGTCTCCGGCAGCGAAGCGGTCGCCGGACTGGTCCCCCGCTTCGAAGGAACCGAGACCGTACTGCTCGCCGCCAGCATGCTCGGAGCAACGGTCATGCCGCACGCGATCTACCTTCACTCCGCATTGGCACGTGATCGCCACGGCCACATCAAACCCGGCCCACGGTTGCAGCGATTACTCAAAGTCACCCGTTGGGATGTCGTCGTCGCGTTGATCATCGCCGGTGGCGTGAACATCGGCATGCTGCTGCTGGCCGCTTCGGCGCTGCGCGGAGTACCCGGCACCGACACCATCGACGGCGCGCATGCCGCGATCGAGAATTCGCTCGGCCCGGGCGTAGCCGTGGTGTTCGCGATCGGCCTCCTCGCCTCCGGACTCGCGTCGACCTCCGTGGGATGCGCGGCCGGCGCCGAGATCATGCATGGCCTTCTGGCCATTCGGATTCCGGTGATCACACGCCGGATCGTCACGCTCGTCCCGGCGCTGATCGTGCTCGGACTCGGCGTCGACCCGACGCTGGCGCTCGTGCTCAGCCAAGTGGTCTTGAGCCTGTGCATCCCCTTCGCGATCATCCCACTGGTGCGAATGACCTCGGACCCCGAACTCATGGGCGACGCTCGCAATGCCCCGCTCACGACCGTCGCGGCGTGGATTGCGGCGGGCTTGATCGTTGCACTCAACGTCGCTCTGCTGGTTCTGACGGTGACAGGCTAGAGCACCGGAGCCACCCAACGCGTCCCTCACAAACGCGCTGGACGGCTCCGGCCGGACTAGGAGACTTGCTCGGCGAGAGTGGCCTTGGCCCAGCGATAGTCGGCCTTTCCGCTGGGAGAACGCCTGATCGACGGAACGTTCATGACGGTGCGCGGCACTTTGTACCGAGCGACCTGCGACGCGCAATGCTCACCGATCTCGGCAGCGTCCGGGACGTCGAAGCCTTCGCGGGTCGTGATGACCGCAGCGACGCGCTCACCGAACTTCGCATCCGGAATTCCCGCGACCAAAGCGTCGAGCACCGCCGGGTGACTCTTGAGCGCCTGCTCGACCTCTTCCGGATACACCTTCTCCCCGCCGGTGTTGATGCACTGAGAACCACGTCCCAGCAGGACGATCGAGCCGTCGGCTTCCACGCGTCCGACGTCGCCGAGCACCGACATCCGCACCCCGTCGATCACCGGGAACGTAGCCGCGGTCTTGACCGGATCATTGAAGTAGCCGACCGGCACGTGACCGCTGCGAGCGATGTAGCCGGTCTCGGGCGATCCCGGCTCCAGCGGCCGCATCCTTTCGTCCACGACGCGGGTCTCGTCGCGAGCGGCGATGCGCATCAGGCCGTCTTCGCCGATCTCCAGATTGCCGTCGACGCCCGACTCCGAGGAGCCGAATCCGTCGCGGATCACCAGGTTCGGAAGCATCGACTTGAGCTGCTCCCGCAGTGAGAGCGAGAACAAGGCTCCGCCGGACGAGACCATTCCGACCGTGCTGAGGTCGTAATCTGCTGCGTTTGCTGCCAATTCGTCTGCGAGCGGACGTGCCATCGCGTCTCCGACGACGGTGATGGAGACGGCCTTCTCACTTCCGGCGAGCTGCAGCGTCGCCTTCGCGTCGAACCGCGCCATGAGAATTGCGTTGGCGCCCATGAAGAATCCGGTGAACAGCGAGTACGACGCCGCACCGTGCATCAGGGGTGCGGTACTGAGCATGTTCATCGCGGGAACGTTCGGCACCGCGGCGAACAGAGCCTCAGCGGTCGTATGCGGCGGACCGAACGGATTTCCGCCGGTGAGCGCCGCGAAGTAGAAGTCTTCATGACGCCACATGACACCCTTGGGCATCCCCGTCGTGCCGCCGGTGTAGATGACGAAGAGGTCGTCGTTGCTGCGGGGCGCGAAGTCACGAGTAGCGGGCTGCTCCGCGGCAGCGTCGGCGTATCCAACGACGTCGACACCTTCGATATCGCGGACCACGGACTTGCCGACGACAACGACGTGTTTGATGCCGGGCGCGGCCGGGAGAACCGTCTCCACGACGGAAACGAACTCCTCGTCCACGATCAGTGCCACCGACTGCGAATCGTTGTACAGATAGGTCAGTTCGGCGTCGACGTAGCGATAGTTGACGTTGATCGGGACCGCACGAATCTTGAGGCAGCCGAGCAAACTCTCGACGAACTCGATGCTGTTGCGCATGTGCAGAGCAACGTGATCGCCGGGCCCGACACCGACGCTCGCCAGGTGGCGGGCGATGCGATTCGAGCCCTCGTCCAGCTCGACGTAGGTGCGACGACGACCATCGCACACGAGCGCCGTGCGGTCCGGAATCAGATCCGAGATGCCCTCGTACAGATCTGCCAAATTCAGTGACACTGCTGGTGCCTTCCTTGATGTCCGGCCCGGTGAATTCGGGGCCGACCGTACTGCGTTTTCGGTGGGAACTATCCGACCCTGGAGCCGACGAATGCGGCCGAGACCTGAGCGGATCGGTGGTGACGCAAACGCGTACGCGGTGGGATCGCCGCGTCGCCCCAAGGTGGCATGCAGCGCTCGTGACCCAGATCACCGCTCCCGCTGAGTGAGACTCCTCCTCAGTCGGCCAAACTTCTGTTCAAAACTAGAACTAATTCTGATTTCGCTCGAATGATTTTTTCGGAACCGACTACCGAACTCTCGACTTCAAATTAGAATGAATACTAATTCTGCAAGACGTACCCGACCGCCCGGATCGAAGGAGCACGACATGACGCAATCACTGAGCTTGGAAGGCAAAGTTGCCGCCGTCACCGGCGCCGGCGCCGGCCTGGGTCGCGCCGAAGCACTCGGACTCGCGGCTGCCGGTGCAGCCGTCATCGTCAACGACATGGGTGCAGCGGCCAACGACGTGGTCGACGAGATCAAGGCCGCAGGTGGACAGGCACTCGCCATCACCGGCGACGTCTCCGACTGGTCGCTCGGCGGGCGCATCATCGAAGAGGCTGTCAAGAACTTCGGATCCTTCGACATCCTCGTCAACAATGCAGGCATCCTGCGCGACAAGATGATCTTCAACCTGACCGAATCCGATTGGGACGACGTCATCCGTGTGCACCTCAAGGGCCACGCCGCCACCTCGCACGCAGCCGCAGTCCACTGGCGCGCAGCCAGCAAGGCAGCCGACGCACCGGTCTACGGCCGCATCATCAACACCTCTTCCGAGGCCTTCCTCTTCGGCAGCGCCGGACAGCCCAACTACTCGGCAGCCAAGGCCGGCATCACCGCTCTGACGCTCTCGAGCGCAGCAGGTCTCTCCCGCTACGGCGTCCGCACCAACGCGATCTGCCCCCGCGCGCGCACCGCCATGACGGCAGAAGCCTTCGGCGAGAACAACACCGGCGTCGTCGGCCTCGATCCGCTTGCACCCGAGCGCGTCGCGACCCTGGTCAGCTACCTCGCATCCCCCGATTCCGACGAGATCAACGGACAGGTCTTCGTCGTCTACGGCAAGATGGTGGCGTTGATGGAAGCACCCAAGGTCGAGAACCGTTTCGACGCAGCCGGATCCGCGTTCACCGTCGAAGAGCTCGGTGGCCAGCTCTCGTCTTACTTCTCCGGCCGTGGGCCGTACGAGACCTACGCCGCCTACAGCATCGCCGGCCTCGAAAAGATTGCACTTGCAGTCGACGAGACCGCAACAGTTTGAGCAGCACTTACGAAGAGGAGCGTTTTCATGAGGTTGAACGGCAAGGTAGCGATCGTCACCGGCGGCGCCGGTGGAATCGGTCGCGCTATCACCCGAGTCTTCGCCCGTGAAGGCGCGAAGGTCCTGTTCGTCGACATCAACGACGAGCAGGGCCAGGCCCTCGAACAAGAACTGGCCGGCTCCGGCAAGTTCCTGAACGTCGACCTTGCTGCCGCCGGTTCGGCCGAGCAGATCCGTGACGCCGCACTCGAGGCTTTCGGCAAGCTCGACATCCTGGTGAACAACGCTCACGCGTCCCGTCAGGCTCCGTTGCTCGAAACCACGCAGGACATGTTCGACCTGTCCTTCAACACCGGTTTCTACCCCGTTGTCCACCTCATGCAGGCGTGCCACGACGAACTCGCGAAGACCAAGGGTTCGGTCGTCAACTTCGCATCGGGTTCAGGTTTGGACGGAATGCCCACCCAGACGTCCTACGCTGCGGCCAAGGAAGCTGTGCGAGGCCTGACGCGCGTCGTCGCCAACGAGTGGGCGCCGGAAGGCATTCGGGTCAACGTGGTCTGCCCGTTCGCCGCCACCGAAGGCGTCGTCAAGTGGCAGGAAGCCTTCCCCGAGCGCGCAGCCGCATCGGTTGCCAAGGTGCCCCTCGGACGCATCGGTGATCCCGAAACCGACATCGCTCCCGTCGTGGTATTCCTGGCGAGCGAGGATTCCAAGTACATGACCGGACAGACGTTGATGGCCGACGGCGGCAGCATCAAATTGCGCTGAGCGAAATACTTCTCGGTGGGCTCAGCTCACCGAGAAGAGTTTCGCAGCGTTGTCGTGCACGACGGCTCGCAACCATTCGTCTCCGAGATCGAAACGCGTAACCGCTTGCAAAGCCGTGAGATACGGGTACGGAATGTTCGGGAAGTCGCTACCGAACAGAATCCGGTCCTGCATGTCGACGAGCCGTGAAACGTCCGCCTTCGGGAAGGCACACTGCTCTTCCGTGAAATCGGTGAACGCCATGGTCGTATCCAGGCGGACGTTGCCGTAAGCCTCTGCCAGATCGAGGAATTCGCTGTACTCGGGCATCCCCATGTGGGCGACGATCAACGACAGGCGCGGGTACCGTGCGAGCAGCGAAGCAATGCGATCAGGTCCCGTGTACTCCCCCGGCGCCGGTCCCGAACCACAGTGGATCACGATGGGCGTCTCGGAGTCCTCGAGTTGCCCCCAGACCTTGTCGAGCAGAGGGTCGTTCGGATCGTAGTTTCCGACCTGAATGTGGGACTTGAAGATTCGCGCGCCCGACTCCAATGCCTTGCCGACGTACGACGCCGCCGACTCCTCGGGATAGAACGTGGCCGTGTGCAGGCAATCGGGCGTTTGCGCGGCAAATTCGACGGCCCACTGATTGAGCCACTCAGCCATCGCGTGCTTGTGCGGGTAGATCATCGACGTGAAAGCCCGGACACCGAACTCGCGGAGACGGTGTACCCGCTCCTCCTCGGCAAGTCGGTACGCGATCGGCCAAGGACGACCGATCATCGGTCCCGCCGAATCGAAGTAGCCCCACACCTTGTCCATGACGCTCTTCGGCATGAAATGGGTATGGACGTCGATCACGCCAGGAACACCCAACTCGCGCCAAAAAGCCCGAACCTCGGCGATCTCCTCCGGTCCGGTCGATGGGACCTCTTCGGTACACACGTCTGACACCCCTTTCGTTCGCTCGACCATACCGAGTGCCGTCGCGCTCACCGGGACAGGTCGTTGACGGCCCGCCCGGAGCACCCGAATGTGAACCCATCTTGCCGATCACCGTTGGAGGTTGAATGTCTCAGGCCGAGTCCGAAGTGGGGTCGATCAGTGCCGTCGAGGAACTGCTCGCAATCGAGGAAATCAAGCGTGTGTTCGCCGCGCGCCTACGCTGCATGGACACCAAGCAGTGGCACGTCTACCCAACCCTGCACACCGCAGACGTCGTCAGCGAGACGTGGGGCGGACTCCCGACAGACAAGCAACCCAAGACCGGCGACACCTCGAACCAGGTAGTGGGCATCGACAAACTCACCGCGGCAATTCGGAACATGCTCGACGGCGAAATCCCCCTCACCACGGCGCACCACGCACACACTCCCGAAATCGTGCTGACCTCGCCCACCACCGCAACCGGCATCTGGGCGATGGAGGACATGCTGTGGTGGAACGACGGCGAGAAAGAACTGCACCTACACGGCTACGGCCACTACCACGAGAAATACCGCAAAGAAGACGGCAAGTGGCTGATCAGCTACCGAACCCTCACCCGGCTCCGTGTCGACCAGGACCCCGGATTCTTCCGATTCATGAAAGCGCTGTGACGAAGTGACCAACCCGCTGTTCCAACCGCTCCGCATCCGTTCGCTCGAACTGTCCAACCGCATAGTCATGTCGCCGATGACGCGCACGTACTCCATCGAAGGTGTGCCCGGCCGCGACGTTGCCGACTACTACCGCCGACGAGCTGAGGGCGGCACCGGACTGATCGTCACCGAAGGCGTCGCGATCGATCACGAGACTGCTGTCGACCACGCCAACGTCCCCAACCTCCACACTCCCGCTGCTCAGGCCGGATGGCGGAAGGTAGTCGACGACGTGCACGCTGCGGGCGGCAAGATCGTGCCTCAACTCTGGCACGTCGGACCTCTGTGGGGCGCGATGACGCAGATGGACCCCTCACTCAAGCCGATGCGCCCCTCTGGCGAATGGGGCCCGCTCGGCGTCACCTCGTACTCCGCTGCCTACGTCGAACGCGCACAGGCGAGCACCGAAGCGATGACCGAGCAGGACATCCAGGACGTCATCGACGCGTACGTCCGTAGCGCGAAGCACGCCGTCGAACTCGGCTTCGACGGCATCGCGATCCACGGCGGTCACGGCTACCTCCTCGATTCCTTCTTCTGGGAGGGCACCAACCAGCGCGACGACGCGTGGGGAGGCGACCTGGAGCGTCGTACCAGGTTCCCGGCCGCCGTCGTCGCCGCGATCCGCGCGGCCATCGGACCGGATCTGCCGATCATCTACCGTTTCTCACAGCACAAGCAGCAAGATTTCACCGCGAAGATCGCCGAAACCCCCGAAGAGTTGGGCGTCATCCTGGGCGCGCTGGTCGACGCCGGAGTCGACGTTCTCGACGCCAGCATCAGGCGTTTCGACGTGCCGGCCTTCGAAGGCAGCGATCTCTCGTTGGCGGGTTGGGCGAAGAAGCTGACCGGCGCCGTCACGATGGCCGTCGGCAGCGTCGGTATCGGAAAGTCGCTGCGGGACAGCCGCATCGAAGGCGTCGCCCCTGTAGTCGACAACATCCCACAGCTCGAGGAGCGCATCGGCAGTGGAGAGTTCGATCTGATCGCGATCGGCCGTCTCCATCTCGCCGATCCTGCATTGGCAACTACCCTGCGCGCCGGTGGCCCGCTACCGGCGTTCGATCGAGCGGTGCATGAGGGCAGCTTGATCTAGGGGCTCCGCCCCTGTGCGCCTTTCTGGTAGTTCGCACTACCAAAAAGGCGCACAGGGCCGAAGGCCTTTATGTTCGACCCATGACTACTTTCAACGCCTGGGTCGCCCGCGACAGCGACGGCACCATCGACTTCGCCCCCGAAACCGTCGACGAATCCTTCCTCCCGGCAGGTGAGGTCACCATTCGCGTCGAGTACTCGAGCGTCAACTACAAGGACGCGCTCGCGGTCACACCGAAAGGCGGGGTGGTTCGCGAGTACCCGATCGTCCCCGGCATCGACGTCGCCGGCGAGGTCATTGCCTCCGAGTCCGACGCATTCGCCCCGGGAGACAAGGTCGTCGCACATGGCTACGAGATCGGGACCGCCCGCAACGGCGGCTACGCCGAGATCGCCCGTTTGCCTGCCGAGTGGGTCGTGAAGCTCGACGGCATTTCCACCGCCGACGCTGCTGCGATCGGCACGGCAGGATTCACCGCAGCCATGAGCGTCCAAGCCATTCTGGCCGGCGGAGTGAAGCCAGCCGACGGTCCCGTCCTGGTGACGGGCGCGAGCGGCGGAGTCGGCACCGTCAGCGTCGACCTTCTGGCAAGCGCAGGCTTCGACGTGGTCGCCTCCAGCGGCAAGCCAGGCGCGGCAGACCTTCTGACGTCACTCGGTGCGTCTTCGGTGATCGGCCGGCTCCCCGAGGATCCCGACGCCAAGCCTCGCCCGCTCGGAAAATCTCAGTGGGCGGCGGCCATCGACTGCGTCGGTGGAAAGACCCTCGCTCACGTTCTGAGCACGATCAACTACGGCGGTGTTGTCGCTGCCAGCGGATTGACCGGTGGCGCCGCGCTGCCTACGACCGTGCTGCCGTTCATTCTCCGCGGAGTCTCACTGCTGGGCATGGACTCGGTATTGATGCCGATCGAGCCCCGTCGCGCGCTGTGGACCCGGCTGGGCTCCGACTTGGCGCCACGTCATCTGAAGGAGATCACGAACCTCGTTGCCGTCCGCGACGTCGTCTCGGTGATCGATCAGGTCCGCGAAGGCAAGTACACCGGCCGGGCGCTGGTTCAGGTTGCCGACGGGTTCTGAACAGCTCAGAAAAGTGTGAACAGATCTGCCGGTTCTTCGGCCGTCGTGGACTTCTCCTTGTAGGGGGAGTTCACGGCGGTCGGTTCCTTCTTCACCGGGGCAGCAAGCGGCACCGATGCGATGTCCCCCGAGACGATGGCGCGTGCGGCTTCGCCGGCCAGCTTGTCTGCCATTTCGTTGTAGTGGTTGCCGACGTGCCCGCGCACCCAGCGAAAGCGCACCGGTCCGACACGATCGGTGATGGCTCGATCGATACTCTGCACCAGTTCGAGGTTCTTGACCGCCCCGCCGCTCGCGGTCTTCCAGCCCTTGCGCTTCCAACTCGGCAGCCATTCCGACGCGCACTTGATGGCGTACTGCGAGTCGGATTCGATGAGCAGAGGATCAGCACCGGGATGGGCGACGACGGCCTCGAAGAGCGCACGCAACTCGGCAATCTGATTGGTACCGGACGCTTCTCCGCCGGACATGCTCGGACCCTCGTGATTGACCCACGCCCAGCCGATAGCCCCACCGGGGTTTCGCAGACAGGATCCGTCGGTGCTCACGATGATCATGGCTCGGACAATACGTTGCGCCACCGACACACGCCTTAACGGAGGATGGACGGTGGCGATACGCTGACCTCGATGACGCCGCTATCTCCGGTCGACGAAGTCACGGTGACTTCTCAGCGACCACTCGATGCCGCGCTGACGCTCAGCCCGCATCAGCGCGGACCCGGCGACCCCGCACATCGACGGTCAGCCGACGGAGCGATCTGGCGAGTTTCCCGCCAACTTTCGGGTCCTGTGACCTACCGCATCACCCAGTCGGATCGCCATACGGTCCGGGTACAGGCCTGGGGTCCCGGCGCCACGGAATTCCTGACCGGCGCCGAAGCGCTGCTCGGTCTCGACGACGAGGCCGAAGATTTTGCCCCCGAACATCCCAAGCTCGCCGAAGCTCATCGACGCTTCCCTCATCTGCGCATCGGCCGCACCGGCCGCGTCATGGAAGCTCTCGTTCCCGCGATCCTCGAGCAACGAGTCCACGGCATCGACGCATTTGCCGCGTGGCGCCGCCTGCTGACCAAGTTCGGGGAGCGCCCACCCGGCCCCGCGCCCGACGGAATGCGAGTTCCACTCACCGCGGACCAATGGCGTCGAATGCCGTCATGGGAATTCCATCGCGCGAACGTCGATCCAGCGAGGTCCAAGACGATCGTTCAGTGCGCTCGCGTCGCCGACCGCCTCGAGCAGGCATCCACGTTCCCCAGAACCGAGGCGACCAAACGGTTGCGAGCGGTACCCGGCGTCGGGATCTGGACTGCCGCCGAAGTGGCTCAGCGTGCATTCGGCGATTCAGATGCACTCTCGGTCGGCGACTACCACCTCGCTGCCGTCGTCGGGTGGTCACTGCTGGGTGAACCGATCGACGACGCCCAGATGGTGCAGTACCTCGCTCCCCTTCAACCGCATCGATACCGCGCCGTGAGGCTTCTGCAGGTCAGCGGGCAAGCCGTCAAACCCAAGTTCGGTCCGCGAACTGCCGTTGCCGACCACCGTTGGCACTGAGCATCAGGAGTTGGAAAATGTCGACCCGATACGCACACATCGCCTTCTCCCCCGCTGCGGTGGAGCGTCAGCGGTCGACCGGAAGTTTCACCGTGTACGGTTCGAAACTCGATCAGCCCGACGAGGGCCCGATGGAATTCGATTTCCGCGCGCAGGGATTCGTGAAATCCGTGGATTCCTTCTTCATGTCCACGGTGACGCCCGACGGTTGGCCGTACGTCCAACATCGCGGCGGCCCGCGCGGATTCCTGCATGTGTTGGGCCCGAATCGAATCGGATTCGCCGATCTCCCCGGCAATCAGCAATTCGTGACGCTCGGCAATCTGGAAGAGAACAATCGCATCTCGCTGTTCGTCATCGATTACCCGACGCGAACGAGATTGAAGATCTACGGGCGTGCGCAGGTGATCGAAGCGGACGAGGACCCTGCACTACTGCAACAGCTCTTGCAAGTCCCCGGCGGCACCATGACGGCAAAAGCCCAGCGTTCCATCGTCATCGACGTCGAAGCGTTCGACTGGAACTGCAGTCGAAACATCACGCCACGCTTCGACAAGGAGCGCATGGACGAATCCCTCGCTCTGGCACGCCAACCCCTGCAAGCCGAGGTAGATCGGCTTACTGCCGAGGTCGAAGAATTGCGTGCGCGGTTGTCGAAAAACGAATGAGACTAGGCGGTTTCAGGGCACTCGGAGTCGGGTAGCCACCAAACACGGCCCGTCGCGCGGAGACGACGGGTCCCGTTGTGCCCGAGGAGGTCCGCACGATCGATCCAGACGGTGGAGTTCTGGTTAACGAACTGCACCGCCACCATTCACGACTGGTTCCACACAGACAGATTGGCCGTCCCCATGAAACTGTCCCGAACTCTCACCATGTCCGTACTCGTCGTCGCCGCAGTCGGCGCCGGAGCCGGCACCGCGGTCGCAGCGCCCCCGAATGCGGGCTTCGATCCGTCCCAACCCCTACTGACACCGACCGCAGAGTCGAACAGCCAGGCGGCGTTGATGCTCTTCCCCGGTAACGATCCGAAGCAGGCCGCGTTCGACACGATGGCCAACGAGGTCAATATCGGCTGGAACAACGGTGGTCTGCAGTCGACCCTGATCGGAGCCAACCTCGGCGTCGGAATCGGCTGCCTGTCGATCTTCCCGAACTTCATCGCCGGCTGCATCGTCGGTGGAGTCATCGGCACGGTTGCCGGAGTCGGCGCAGGAATCACCAACGGAAACCCGAACGCTGCGCCGGCCGTCGAGAAGTTCTTCGCGACTCCTTGAGTAGCGCTCAGCTGTGCGTGTGCCCGGGGGTGGGTGTCTCGTCGTGAAAATGTGTGGCGCCGATCGAATGCAGCAGCTGGTGAACGGTGTCGTCCGCCAGTTGGTATCGCATCGATCGGCCGTCGCGGGTCGCGCTCACCCACCCCTGGCTACGCAGTAGCCGCAGCGCATGTGAGACGGCTGTGCCGCTCATCCCCAGCGCCACGGACAAATCCGTGACGCAGATACCCGGTGCGTGATGAAGGCAGAGCAACAGACGCAGACGGTTGGTGTCGGAGAGAAGCTCGAAGCGACCGGACCAACTGGTGACATCGAGCCCCTCGAGTGCGGCCCTGGCGCGACGAACATCCTCGACGCTCAGCGCGCCACTGGTGTCTGCTGCGCCTGCATTCGTCAACCGACTGCCTCCGTAGAACTTCCGATCCCCCGCCGCAAGTGTACCCAGAAGCGAACCTCGTCAGGCAGACTCCACCACGGCAGCCATACCCTGGCCACCGCCGATACACATGGTCAACAGCGCTTTTCCGCCGCCGCGTCGGCCGAGTTCGTGAAGCGCGGTTGTTGCCATACGCGCACCCGTCGCTCCCACGGGGTGCCCGAGCGAGATGCCGGAACCGTTGACGTTCAGGCGATCGAGGTCCTCGAATCCCCATTCCTTCACGACGCCGAGAACCTGGCACGCAAACGCCTCGTTCAGCTCGACCAGATCGAAATCGGCAAAGCGTGCACCGGTGCGAGCAAACAGTTTCGAGACGGCGGCAACCGGCCCGAGGCCCATCAGCGCCGGTTCACAACCGGCCGCGGCCCAACTGTCGAGGAACCCGATAGGTTCCAGCCCCAGCTCGTCCAGACGATCCTCGGCGACAACCAACATCGCTGCCGCAGCGTCGTTCTGCTGGCTGGCGTTACCGGCGGTCACGACGCCTCCCTCGGTCACCGCACGCAGCCGTGCCAGGGTTTCGAGTGAGGTATCCGGACGAATCCCCTCGTCAGCACGAAACTGTGTGACGTTCCCTTTTCGATCCGTCAGTTCGACGGCGACGATTTCGGCATCGAAGCGGCCGGATTCTCTTGCCAGTGTTGCCTTTCGGTGGCTGTCGACGGCGAAGGTGTCCGACTCTTCCCGCGTGATCCCGCAGCGTGTCGCGACGTTCTCGGCCGTTTCGATCATTCCGCTGATCCGACCGAATCGCCACTCGGGTTGCGAGCGCTCGCGGCCACGATCGAGGCGGTCGAACAGTTGCAGCCCACCGGATCTGGTGCCCCACCGCGCTCCGGTGGTGTAGTGCTCGATCCCGCTCATCGATTCGACGCCACCCGCGAGAACCACGTCGGCCGCACCCGTCTGGACCATCATGGCCGCGGAAACGATGGCCTGCAGACCCGTTCCACATCGGCGATCCGTCTGGAAGCCGGCTACCGAAATCGGCAACCCGGCCTCGAGCGCCGCCCACCTTCCGATGCACGGTGCCTCCGAATTGGCATACGACTGCCCCATCGCGACGTCGTCGATGCGGGACGGATCGATTCCGCTACGACGCACGGTCTCCTTGACGACGGTGGCAGCCAGACTTTCCGCAGGGACGTCACGAAGTGCCCCTCCGAAACGGCCCACCGCGGTTCTGACCGGCGCGACCAATGCTGCTCGTTTCACAACTGACCTCGAATCTCGTTCTGGAAGAATGGAAAAGGATTCAGGAGACCAACAGGCGCACGGTATCCGCTACCAGCGCAGGTTTACCCGCTCCTTCGATTTCGATCGTGTACCGCACGACTATCGTCGCGCCCTTCGCGGTGCGCTCGAAGGAAAGAATCTCCGCACCTGCCCGCACCGAAGAACCGACCTTGACCGGTTCGGGGAATCGCACCTTGTTGCTTCCGTAGTTCACGGTCATGGAGATTCCGTCGACACGCATCACCTGAGCGCCGAGCACCGGCAACAACGAGAGAGTAAGATAGCCGTGGGCGATGGTGCCGCCGTACGGACCCTGCGCTGCGCGCTCGGGATCCACGTGAATCCACTGGTGATCCTCGGTGGCGTCGGCGAACTTGTCGATCCGATCCTGTGTGACCGGGAACCACGCGCTGTAGCCCAAGTGCTCACCGACAGCCGTCTCTACTTCGTCGATTCCGTTGAAAATTCGCATAGTTCTCTCCTGAAAGGTGTTGAACAGCAAAGAAAAGTGCAGCGCTAATGTGCGCCGCGGCGCAGCGTCAATGTGCGCCGCGGCGCAGCGTGACCCGATACGTGTACTGCTCCGGCAAGAAATAGCTCACCGACAACTCGTTGGCAACGCCCTGCGCGTTGGAGTACAAACGGTCCACCCGCAACATGGCGTGGCCGATTTCGCAATCGACGTCCCTGGCAACGTCCGCCGTGGCCGGGGACACCGTGATCGATTGTGCTGCTTCGACAATCGGACTGTCGATCAGCGGTTCCAGCAAGCCGATCACCGTATTGGCGCTCACCGCACCGGCCGCCATGGCGGGCAGGTCGATGATCTGCCGCGCGATCGCCTCCGGCAGATGCGCCGTCGTCTGCACGAACGGAACTCCCTCGTGTATCCGCCGGAAGACCACGGTGTACACGACGTCGGTGTCGAGCCGAAGCCGACTGGCCGCCTCGATGTCCACGCGCCGGTGCAGCGGTGACACCACTTCCATCGTCGTGTCCCGCGAAAGGTTCATGAGATCTTCGATGGATCCGAGATGACGGAGATAGCGGCCGCTGTTCTCGGTCACGAACGTTCCGCGCCCGGGTACTCGGTACACGATGCCCTCGGCAACCAGATCGTGAAAGGCTCGGCGGACCGTCTGCCGACTCACGCCGTGATGCTGCGCCAGTTCGGATTCGGTGGGCAGTTGAATGCCGTCGCGGTAGGTACCGGCAGAGATCTGCTGACGAAGCTCACGAGAGAGGCGTTGGTACGCCGGCTCCGTCTCTCTTTCCTTACCGCTCATAGCGACATGATCCTACTTGCTCACCGATCCGTCACAGACCGCCGCGGGCAACCAGCTGCGAAACGATCACGTTGCGCTGAATTTCGTTGGTTCCCTCCCCGACGATCATCAGTGGTGCATCACGGAAATACCGCTCGACGTCGTACTCCGTCGAATAGCCGTAACCGCCGTGGATGCGGACGGCGGACAAAGCGATTTCCATCGCCACCTCGGAGGCGTACAGCTTGGCCATGCCCGCCTCCATGTCGCACCGCTCCCCACTGTCGTACATCTGCGCCGCGTGCCACGTCAGCTGCCGTGCGGCCGTCAGCTTCGTTGCCATGTCGGCGAGGTAATTGCCGATCGACTGGTGCTTCCAGATCGGCTGGCCGAAGCTCTCGCGCTGCTGCGCGTAGGCAAGTGAATCCTCGAGTGCGGCCGTGGCGACGCCCAGTGCGCGGCAAGCCACCTGGATACGGCCGGTCTCGAGCCCCTTCATCATCTGCCCGAAACCCTTTCCGGGAGTACCGCCCAGAATGGCCGACTCGGAGATGCGGTAATTGTCGAAGGACAGTTCACAACTCTCGACGCCCTTGTATCCGAGCTTCGGGAGGTCGCGGGAGACGGTCAGCCCTTCGCCGTGCTCGACGAGAACGATCGAGATGCCCGCATGACGAGGGCTTGCGCTTGGATCGGTCTTGCACAGCAAGGCGATCACGCCGGATCGGCGGGCATTGGTGATCCATGTCTTGGCTCCGTTGACGACCAGATCTGTGCCGTCGCTCTTGGCGTTGGTTGTCATGGCCTGCAGATCGGAACCTCCGCCGGGCTCGGTGAGGGCCATCGTTGCCCGGATCTCGCCGGTTGCCATTCGCGGCAGGTACTTCACCTTCTGCTCTTCGGTACCGAACAGCGAGATGAGTTTCGCGACCACCGTGTGACCGCCCATCGCCCCCGCCAGGGACATCCATCCGCGTGACAGTTCCTGCGTCACCTGCGCATAACAGGGCATGGACACCGGCGATCCGCCGTACTCCTCGGGAATCGCGAGCCCGTAGATCCCGATCTGCTTCATCTGATCGATCCACTTCTCGGGATACTCGTTCGCGTGCTCCACCTCCTGGACCGTGGGCTTGACCTCTCGGTCGACGAACCGGCGCACGGTTTCGATCAGGAATGTCTCTTCGTCGTTGAGCTTGAGCATGAATCCGCCTCGACTTGAAATAAGTTTGTACGGCCATATTTCGATATTGTTCGCGCAATGTCAATACCGCGCCTTGACATCGATACGTAGCAACTGCCAGCATCGAGTCAGTTCGTTGCACATCAAAGCCGTTCACGGCAGCTCATCCACTTCACAACTGGCCGTACATTTGATTTCCAGATCGAGGTAATCGACACACTATGGACGAGAACCACTACCGCGCCACCAGACGTCGCGCGTCCCTGGTCGCGCCGGGTTCAGACGAGCGCAAGGCACGCAAAGCACTCTTCTCGAACGCAGACGAGGTGATTCTCGACCTCGAAGATGCCGTCACTTCGGCGAACAAGGACCTGGCGCGAACCCTCGTGAGCACCTTGGTGCACGAGTTCGGTAGGGCGCGCACCATCTCGGTCCGAATCAACGGCCTGACCACACCATGGGCCCGCGACGACCTGATCGCCTGCGGCGCCCTCGGAGAATCGCTGACGAGCGTGATCGTCCCGAAGGTCGAGTCCGCCGACGAACTACTCGAGGCCGAGCACATCCTCTTCACTGCCGGTGGGCACCACACCACCCTGCAAGCCCTGATCGAAACTCCGCTCGGCGTCCAGAATGCCGACTCCATCGCCCGCGCGACTCCTCGTCTCCAAGCCGCGATCATCGGATACGCCGATCTCGGTGCAGCGCTCGGCCGTTCACGCTCGGCACTGCCTGAACACTGGCTTGCCGTCCAGGACAGAATCCTGATCGCCTGCCGCGCAGCCGGCGTCGCAGCCATCGACGGGCCCTTTCTCGGCATCACCGACGACGACGCTTTCCGCTGCGCCGCGCACTGGACCAGCGCTCTCGGGTTCGACGGCAAATGGGTCATCCACCCGGCGCAGATCGACTCGGCCACTACCGCATTCACTCCTTCGGACGACGCCGTCAATGACGCCCGACGGGTACTGACCGCACTCGAAGAAGCCGAAACCCTGGGTTCGGGTGCCGCCCAACTCGACGGCCAGATGCTCGACGAAGCTGTGGCCGTGGCAGCGCGTCGTACGCTTGCCCGAGCCGAAGGAGTCACCGTATGAGCGAGCACTACGTGGGAGGCCCGTACTTCGACGAGCTCACCCACGGTCAGATCTTCGACGAAGCCCCCGCGGTGACGTTGACCAGTGGACTCGCCGCCTCCCATCAGGCGATCCTCGGTGACCGCATGCGCCTGCCTCTCGACGCACACTTGTCGTCGAGCGTCACGGGTTCCGGTGCACCAGTGGCAAATCCAGGACTGGTCACCGACATCGCCATCGGCCAGTCAACCGTGGTCACACACCACGTCAAGGCGAACCTCTTCTACCGTGGACTGCGATTCCACCGTTTCCCGGTACTCGGCGACACCCTGTACACGCGCACCGAGGTTGTCGGTCTACGCGAGAACTCGGCCAAGCCGGGACGCGGCGCCACCGGACTTGCCGCGCTACGGATGACGTCTGCTGATCAGAACGGCAACACGGTCCTCGACTTCTACCGCTGCGCCATGCTCCCCCTGAGCCCCGACCCGATCGAGGCGAGAACTCGCCACGCCGACGACCTCGGGGCGACCGGTCCGTCCGAACCGGCTCCGTACGTATCACCTGACGGTTGGGACCTCGACACGTATCGAGAGCGGGTACCCGGCAGGCACTTCGATTCCGATTTGGTGGGCTCCGTCTTCCACAGCAGCGGCGACGTCGTCTCCAGCGCACCCGAACTTGCCCGGCTGAGCTTGAACATCGCAGCGACGCACCACGACGATCGCGTCGGCGCCCACGGTCGCCTCGTCTACGGCGGCCACACCATCGGGATCGCACTCGCCCAGGCGACTCGCGCTCTGCCCAACGTGGTGACGGTTCTCGGGTGGCACTCGTGCGATCACACCGGACCCGTTCACGAGGGCGATACCCTCACGAGCGAACTGCACGTCGAAAACTCGTCGCCCCTCGAACACGGAACCGCAGTGCAACTGCGTTCGCTCGTGTTCTCCCACAATGCTTCTGCAACACAAACTCCGGTTCTCGACTGGCGTTTCACCGTGTTGATGGCATGAGCACACACTCTTCTATCACGGAGGACCACACATGACTCAGAGCCCAGGCCCGCTGTCCGGGCTTCGCATCGTCGAGGTCTCGAGCTTTGTCGCCGCGCCCCTGTGCGGATTGACGCTCTCCCAACTCGGCGCCGAGGTGATCCGGATCGACCCGATCGGAGGTGCCTCCGATTACAACCGCTGGCCCGTCACAGACAAGGGCGCGAGCATCTACTGGACCGGACTCAACAAAGGCAAACGGTCACTGTCAGTGGACATGCGCGCCGAACGCGGCCAAGAACTGATACGCCAACTGGTCACGGCGCCGGGACCTGGCGGCGGAATCCTGGTCACCAACGCCGGCGGCCGCAAGTGGATGAGCCACGACTCCCTGGCCCAGTTGCGTAGCGACGTCATCACCCTCGAGATCCTCGGACGCCGCGACGGCAGCCCCGGAGTCGACTACACGGTCAACGCCGCCTTGGGATTTCCACAGATCACCGGCCCCGCCGACTACGCCGGAGTTGTCAATCACGCCTTGCCTGCCTGGGACGTCGCATGCGGGCTCTACGCCGCCCTGTCGATCACTGCCGCAGTGCGCCAACGTGACTCGACCGGACATGGATCTCGGATCACGCTCCCACTCGAAGACGTCGCATTGGCCACCGCGGGAACCCTCGGTTACCTCACCGAAGTACAAGTGAACGGTCGCAGTCGCGAGTCCGGCGGAAACGCCGTCTACGGCACGTACGGAATCGATTTCGTCTCCAGCGACAACGAACGGTTCATGATCGTTGCACTCACTACCCGCCATTTCCGCGACCTTGCGTCGGTCACCGGCACCACGGCGGCTGTCGACGCTGTCGAAGCTGCACTCGGAGCCGACTTCTCCACCGAAGCGGATCGCTACCGTCATCGAGAGGTACTCACTGCTCTGTTCTCACATTGGTTCCGGGAACACAGCGGCGCCGAGATCGCTGCAGCGCTGGACACATCGTCGGTTCTGTTCGAGAGGTACCGCAGTTTCGAGGAAGTGGTGAAATCTGGCGAACTGGAGAACAACCCGATGTTCTCCGCACTCGATCAACCTCGAATCGGAAGCTACCTGGCTGCCGCCAATCCTGCCTCGTTCGACGGCGCACACCTGGGTACCGGACCCGCCTCCGAGGTCGGCGGCGATTCGATCGCGGTGCTCGCCGACATCCTCGGAACCAACGCCGATCACGCCTCGACGCTGATCGCGGACGGCGTGGTCGGGGTTCCGGCGAACTGACCTACCCGGAAGATGTTTTCGGCCTCGGAACATTTGTTCCGAGGCCGAAAACATGTCGAGAGTGCGTCAGAGACCAAGATCCTTCGCGATGATGGTCTTCATGACTTCACTTGTGCCACCGTAGATTCGTGTGACACGCGTGTCTGCGTAAAGACGCGCGATGGGATACTCGGTGATGTAGCCGTACCCGCCGTGCAATTGGAGGCACTTGTCGATCACTCGACCTGCCGCCTCGGTGCAGAACAGTTTCGCCTTCGCTGCGTCGGGAATCGTCAGAGTGCCGCGGTCATGACATTCGAGTGCGTTGTCGGACACCAGCTGGATGGCATCAACCTCGGTAGCGCATTCGGCCAGAACGAATTTGGTGTTCTGGAAGGCCGCGACCGGCTTGCCGAACACCTTGCGGTCCTTGACGTAGTCGATGGCAAAGCGAAGCGCTGCACTGGCAGTGGCGGCCGCTCCGAACGCGATGGTCAACCGCTCCTGAGCCAGGTTGTGGGTCAGATAGCTGAAGCCGTCGCCCTCTTCTCCGAGTCGGTCCTCGACGGGCACCTTGACGTCGACAAACGAAAGCTCCGCAGTGTCGGAGGTCTTGAGCCCGATCTTGTTGATCTTGCGCCCCACCGAGTATCCGGGCGACGACGTATCGATCACCAGAATCGACAACCCCGTGCGCCGGTTCTCCGCTGTGCTGGGCGCGGTACGGCACACCACCAGGACGCGGTCGGCAAGTACTCCACCGGTGATGAACGTCTTGGAACCATTGACCACGTAGTGCGTACCGTCCTCCGACAGCTTGGCCGTGGTCGCGATGTTCGCCAGATCCGACCCTGTTCCCGGTTCGGTCATCGCAATCGCGAACATCAGATCTCCGGAAGCGAAGCCCGGCAACCAGCGGCTCTTCTGTTCTTCGTTCGCGTACTCGAGCAGGTAGGGCAGGATCAGGTTCGTATGCACCGACTGCGAGCCGAACGACGCCCCGGCGGCAGCAACTTCCTCGGCGACGACGACGTTGAACTTGAGCGACTTCTCGCCGCCTCCGCCGTATTCCTCCGGCACCTGAATTCCGAGTACGCCCAGCTCTCCGAGTCGTCGGTAGAAGTCACGGGGCGGGTGACCGTCCTCTTCCCACTTCTCGTGGACCGGGGTTACTTCCTTCGCGATGAAATCGCGAACGGTAGCCCGGAATGCCTCGTGATCCTCGTTGAACACGGTGCGCTGCATGTATGAACTCCAGTCGGTCAAGGGGACAGGGTGATCCTGATCTCACCTTGCCTCAATGTTCCGCATTCGATCCAACACTCATCGGCTATGCGTCCGATAGGGCGTACCAATATGGCCTGACCTGCGATACATAGGCAACCGCTATCGTTCCGATCATCGACGCGACATTGCTCAAAGTGATCCAGAACACGTTGAATGAGTCAGCCGGCAAACACACCACCATCGATCGCTTCGAGGCCGCGCTTCGAGCACGATCGCATCCGCCCACCAGTCTCGAAGGGACGCCACGTGACCCCCATCGCGCCACAGCGTAACGACGTCCAGCCCGAAGCAACAGCAACGCCAGATTCGTCAGCAGTTCCCGTCTTCGGTACCCGCAAGCGTGCGTGGACGATGACCGGGCTCGTCGTTTTCCTCTACATCGTCAACTACGCGGACAAGGCAGTCCTCGGAATCATCGCTCAGCCCCTCGCTCGTGAGCTCGGACTGAAGTCTTCGCAAATCGGCATGGTCGGCTCGCTCTTCTTCCTGATGTTCTGCATCGGTGGATTCCTCGCCGGACCGCTCAACAAGTACCTGACCCTGCGTTGGGCGCTGTTGATCCTGGCCGCAATCTGGTCCGTGGTCATGCTCCCCCTCGTTCTCGGCGCCAGCCTCGCGATGTTGATCGTCTCGCGCATGCTCCTCGGATTTGCCGAAGGCCCCAGTTCGGCGCTGATGCACACCGCGGCGTACTCGTGGCACCCGCCGGCCAAGCGCGGCCTTCCCGGCGCAATGCTCGCCGGATCCGCCTCTGTCGCAAAGATCGCCCTCGCGCCGGTACTGACCTTCATCGCCGTTCATTACGGCTGGCGCGCAGCGGTTCTCTCGCTCTCCGTTCTCGGTCTCGTGTGGATGGGTTGCTGGCTGGCCGGTTGGTCCGAGGGCCCGTACACGAGCAAGGCCGTCAAGGCGACCAAGACTGCAGATACAGAAGCAACCGAGGCAGCCGGGACAGCCACGAAGGCGGTCACCGAGCCCAACGTTCCGTGGCGCAAGATCCTGCTCTCCCGCACCTTCGTCAGCTGCTGCTTCCTCATCGCGACCATCTACGCGCTGACCACCGTCGTTCTCACCTGGTTGCCGTCGTACTTCGAGGTCGGCCTCGGATACAGTGCGATGCAAGCCGGTTCGATGTTCGCGCTGCCCTCGATCGTCGGTCTCGTCCTCATGATCACCTCCGGTTCCGTCACGGACAAGTTGATCGGCCGCGGCTTCACCTCTCGTACGGTTCGCGTCATCGTTCCCTGTGTCGGCGTTCTGATCTGCGGATCGATTCTCCTGTTCCTGCCACAGATCTCCACCCCCATCGTCGCTGTCGCCATGGTCTCGATCGGCTACGGGTTCTCGGCAATCACCTTCCCGCTCATCAACGCTGCGATCTCGGAGCTGTGCCCGCCGCAGCAGACTGCCGGAACGATGGGATTCTTCCTCGCCATCATGTCGATCGGTGGCCTGATTGCTCCTTACGCAACGGGAGTCATCGTGGACAACGCTGCAACCCCGGCCGACGGCTACGCCCAGTCCTTCCAGGCAATCGGCGTCATCGGAGTGATCGCCGCGGTTCTGGTCCTCGTCTTCGCCAATCCCGAGCGCGATCGCAAGCTCATCCGAGGCTGAGTACTCCACGTATAGCCATTCGCTAACAAAGCCATTCACCGAAAGACATTGCCGGGTCGACCCGCTCGTGATCGACTCGAGACACGCCCCGACCGCACAGTCGCAGAACCGGGCACGAACAGCAGGAGAGATACATGCGAGATGCCGTCATCGTCGACGCAGTACGTACACCGATCGGCCGTCGCGGCCGCGCCCTCTCGGAGATCCATCCGGCCGAGTTGTCCGCCCATGTACTGCGTGCGCTCGCTGAACGGACCGGACTCGACGCGGCGACGGTCGACGACGTGATCTGGGGTTGCGTCAGTCAGGTCGGCGAGCAGGCCGGAAGCATCGCCCGCACAGCGGCACTCGCTGCCGGCTGGCCCGACAGCGTTCCCGGCGTCACACTGACCCGGGCCTGCGGATCGAGCCAGCAGGCAGTTTCCTTTGCTGCGGCCACCGTCATCTCCGGTCAGAACGACGTGGTCGTAGCCGGAGGCGTCGAATCGATGTCACGAGTACCGATGGGTACCGCCAGCAAGAACGGTGAGCATTTTCCGGCTTCGGTACTCGAACGCTACGGGGTGGACGGTTTCAGCCAGGGGACCGGCGCCGAGATGATGGCCCGGAAATGGGCACTCACACGAACAGCTCTGGACGAATACTCCCTCCGCTCACACGAACTCGCGGCCCGTGCCACCGATGAAGGGGCATTCACCGGGCAGATCACTCCGATCGCGGGCTTGTCCCAGGACGAAGGCATTCGGCGAGGCGGAAGTGTGGAGTCGCTCGCGAAGTTGCCCCCGGCCTTCGACGCCGACGGTGCCATCCACGCCGGCAACTCTTCTCAGATCTCCGACGGGGCGGGCGCCACACTCGTCACGACCAGCGAGTACGCCCGGGCACGTGGGTGGAAGCCGCTCGTTCGTATTCACACCGCAGTGGTCGCAGCCGACGACCCGGTCATCATGCTCACCGGTCCGATTGCCGCCACCGCAAAGGCATTGGATCGCTCCGGATTGTCCATCGACGACATCGGCGCCTTCGAGATCAACGAGGCATTCGCCCCCGTCCCGCTTGCCTGGCAGGCTGAAACCGGCGCAGCCATCGATCGTGTGAATCCGCTCGGCGGCGCTATCGCGGTCGGCCACCCACTCGGCGGATCAGGTGCGATCTTGATGACTCGCCTGGCACATCACATGCGCGACAACGGAATTCGCTACGGTCTCCAGTCGATGTGCGAGGCCGGCGGCATGGCCAATGCGACCATTCTCGAATTGATCTGACCCGACAACGCTTTCGGGCCGACACGTCATCCAGCAGGAAAGAAGAATTGATCCATGAAACTCGAGGGACTTTCCACCGCGATCACCGGCGGCGCTTCAGGCCTCGGCCTGGCAACCGCTCGACGGCTGCTCGACGCCGGAGCGCAGGTCACGTTGATCGATCTGCCTTCGTCCGACGGTAAGCAGGTGGCGGCCGATCTCGGTGCTGCCGCACAATTCGCCCCGGCCGACGTCACCGACAGCGAACAATTCGCCGAAGCACTCGACGCGGCGCACGAGCGCAGCGGCCTCCGCGGCGTCGTCCACTGCGCGGGCGCCGGGCGTCGTATGCGCATTCTCGACAAGGACGGAAAAGCCGGATCGGTCGAAGATTTCGAGTTCGTCGTCAAGCTGAATCTTGTCGGTTCGTTCAACGCACTCCGTCTCGGCGCCGAGCGGATGGCGGAACTCGACGCCGTGGACGGTGAGCGAGGTGCCATCGTCATGACGGCGTCGGTCGCAGCATTCGAAGGTCAGATCGGTCAGATAAACTACACAGCGTCCAAAGCCGGCATCGTCGGTATGACGGTCACCGCTGCCCGCGATCTCGCCAGCCGCGGAATTCGCGTCAACACCATTGCTCCCGGCATCATGGACACTCCCCTCCTGGCGCGCCTACGCGAAGACGTGCGCACGGCCCTCGAAGCCTCTGTCCCCAATCCCTCACGACTGGGTCGTCCGGACGAGTTCGGCCAGCTCGCCGTCTCGATGCTCGAGAACGGCTACCTCAACGGCGAGACCATCAGACTCGACGGCGCTATCCGAATGGCTCCCCGGTGACGGGCACCAGCGTGATCGCCAATCCACAACTGCGGCACAACATGCAATACCCGGATACCACCATGGCGTACTGGGCGCCCAGCATGGCGGCGCTCTACGGTGACCGCCTCGCCGTCGTGGACGGCGAGCGTACGTGCACCTTCCGCGAACTCGGCCAGCGCAGTGCGCAATTCGCCGGCGCACTGCGGCAAGCCGGGGTGGGCGTCGGCGACGTGGTGTTGATGCACCTCGGGAACTGCGTCGAGTTCCTCCAGGCTTACTACGGATGCCTACAGGCCGGGGCGACAGTCACATTGGTCAACCCACTGCAGCCAGAGCTCGGCCTGCGCAAGCAGATCGAAGAGACGTCCGCCGTTGCTGCAGTGACTCAGAGTTCGCAGCTGCACGTACTGCTCGCGGCCGCTTCAGGAAGCTCCGTGCGTACGATCGTGATGGTCCAGGACACCGAGGGCGCGCTCGACACACCGGAGTCGGTCGTCGCATTCGACTCCTTCATCGCCGATCTACCCACCGAATTCACCCCTGCCTCGGTTCGTAGCGACGACATCGCACACATCGCGTTCACCGGCGGAACCACCGGAGTCTCCAAAGGTGTTCGTGTTCTTCACCGCAACGTCGTCGGCAACATCACACAGATGTGTGGGTGGAGAACCGGTCACGAGTTGGATGCAGGTCCTGAAGGTCTCGTCACTCCTCGACGCATCGATGGCCTCGACGTGCTCGGTCCGACGCCCGGGACCGGGGCGACCATCGTGGTCTCCCCTCTCTTCCACGCACATTCGTTGCTCAACACGTCGTTCCTGTTGATTTCCGGTCTCACCCAGGTGTTTGCCGGTCGGTTCGAACCCGGCCGGATGCTCGAGCTGATCGAAAAGCACGAGGCCACCTATCTCACCGGGTCTCCCGCCATGTGGCACGCACTGTCGGTTCATCCCGACGCCACGGTGCGCAACACCGACAGCGTGTGCGTCGTCTCTTCGGGTGCTGCCCCGATCGACAGTGTCACGCTCGCCGCACTCCGCCGGGCATTTCCCAAAGCGCTCGTCGTCGAAGGCTACGGGCTGACCGAGGCCACCTGTGTGGTCACGGCCGCTCCGCTGATCAACGGCTCGGAATATCGGCAGAGCAGCGTCGGCCTCCCGATCTTCGACACCGAAATCCAGATTCGCGATCAGCTCGACCGGAAGACCGTTCTGGGCGAGAACGAACGCGGCGAACTGTGGGTGCGTGGGCCTCAGGTCACCGACGGCTATCTCGGACACCCGGAAACCACCGCAGAACAGTTCGTCGACGGCTGGTTGGACACGGGAGACATCGCGTACCTGGACTCGGACGGATACCTCTTCATCTGTGACCGGGCCAAGGACATGCTCATCTACAAGGGATACAACGTCTATCCGCGGGAACTGGAAGAGATTCTGGTCTCGCACCCGGCGATCTCGACTGCCGCGGTCGTCGGCCGCGAAGTGGGGAACAACGGCCAGGAGCCCGTAGCCTTCGTCGTGATGATTCCGGGCACCGAGTTCGACGCCGAGCAGATCAAGGCGTTCGTCGCCGAGCAGGTGCTGCCGTACAAGAAGATTCGCGAAGTCGTCGAGGTAGAACTCCTTCCGACATCGGCTGCCGGTAAGGTCCTCAAGACCGACCTCCGCTCGAGACTTCTCGAATCCGTCGATCAGAAAGGCGGTTCCAGGTGACGACCTTCGCAGACCTGACGTCGCAACTGCGTGTCCCGGTTCTCGCTTCACCGATGTTCATCATCTCGACCCCTGACCTCGTCATCGCGCAGTGCACCTCTGGCATCATCGGGTCCTTCCCGGCACTGAATGCTCGTCCGCAGTCGGCACTTCGGGATTGGCTCAAACTGATCACCGTGGCTCGTGAGGAACATGATCGTGAGCACCCGGAGAATCCGTCGGCGCCATTTGCCGTCAACCTCATCGTCCACCGGTCCAACAACCGCCTGGAAGAGGATCTGGCGACCATCGCCGAGTTCGAGGTTCCGATCGTCATCACGTCCCTCGGCGCTCGCACCGACATCAACGACGCAGTCCACGCATACGGCGGAATCGTTCTCCATGACGTCATCGACAATCGCTTTGCACGCAAGGCGATCGAGAAGGGCGCCGACGGACTGATCGCGGTAGCTGCCGGGGCCGGTGGCCATGCCGGTAGGCAGTCGCCGTTTGCCCTGATTCGGGAGATTCGTGAGTGGTTCGCCGGTCCACTGCTGTTGTCAGGTGCCATCGCTCATGGTGATTCGATTCTCGCTGCGCTCGCGGCCGGGGCCGATTTGGCATACGTCGGATCAGCTTTCATCGCAACCGAAGAGGCTAACGCGGATCCTGCGTACAAGGAGATGATCGTGGATTCAGGGGCCTCCGACATCGTCTATTCCAACCTGTTCACCGGAGTACACGGAAACTACCTGCGGGGCAGCATCGTTGCCGCCGGCTTGGACCCCGACAACCTGGCCGAATCCGATCCATCCGCAATGAGTTTCGCGACCAACGACACCGATACCAAGGCCTGGCGTGACATCTGGGGTGCCGGACAGGGCATCGGAGCGATCGATGCAGTCCTTCCGACGCATGCAGTAGTAGAGCGTCTCGCCGCCGAGTACTCTGCCGCGCGAGAACGTATCTGCCGACTCTAGTGCTGTGACCGGCGTTCGTCGGACAGGTACTCGTGGATCAGGTTCACGAATACCTGTCCCACCGGCGACAACGTCGAGGGGTCGAAGGCGAGACCGTACGCACGCAGGAATCTCGGCTCGCAGGCCCGTTCCACCACCTGACCAGGCATCGATTTCGCCACCGAGCGCTCGACCAACGAGCCGCCGAGTCCGGCGATGACCATCGGGAGCCGCGACTCCCGTTGCTCGGTCACCACCGCGAGTTCCGTTCTGGTACCGGCCTTTCGGATCGAATCTTCGATCGCGTCACCCATCGCTGCCCCGCGAGGAACGAATACCATGGGAATGTCCGGCATTTCCGAAAGGCGTACCGGCCCCTCGGGTAGTTCCGTTCCCGCCGGGTAGACCAGGCGGTATTCCTGCTCCCCCAATTCGACGATTTCGAGCCCTTCGCCCGCCTCGAGCGGCAGATGAGCCACCGCGAATTCGCAGTGGCCGTCCCGGATGAGACTTTCCAGATTGTCCTCACGCTCGAGTTCCGAGAATCTGACTCGCGCTTGCGGATACCGTCGACAGAACTCCGCAATCAGATCGACGATCGTCCCCGAGGTCAGTGCAGGGAAAGCCATGATGTCGAGGCGACCGACGATGGCGCCATCGGATGCCGTCAACTGTTCAGCCGCCGCAGCTACGTCTCGCAAAACCTGTCGACTCGGGCCGACCAGACTGCGACCGGCAGCACTGAGCACCATGCCGCGCCCGATGCGGTGGAACAGCCTCACTCCCAGTTCACGTTCGAGCCCGCGCAACGCTTGTGACACGGTCGGCTGAGCAACGCCGAGAGCCGCTGCGGCGCCGTTGATCCCCTTGTTCTCGACCACTGCGAGGAAGTACTCCATCTGCCGGAACTCCACAGTTCACTCCTCTTCCGTGGACGGAACGGCGGAGGTGGCCATTTCCGCAGCCGTCGCGATGAATGCAGCGGCCGCCGGGGATTGCTCGCCCGAGCGATAGACGATACCGACGTCGCGTGTCAGCGGCGGATCGAAGGAGAAGGCGCAGACGTCTGTCATCTGCTGTTGTGCAACCCTTCTCGGCACTACAGTGGCGCCGATTCCTCGACGCACGAGTTCCCACGTGGTCACAGGGTGGACACAGTCCACGACTACGTTCTCGGCGCCTTCGCTGAGCAAGCCCCGGAACTGATTCGATTGATCACCGAGATCGACCACAAGCGGCAAACTGTGCAAGAGCGCTCGCGGAACCGGATCCGCCAACGGCGTTGCAAGTCGGCCGGACAACGACGCATGGGTGGCGAGCACCAACTCCTGAGTGGCAATCGGAGCCGTGACCAAACCTTCGTACCCGATACTCAGATCGGTGACGCCGACCTCGGCCGACCCTCGCCGCAACGCATTGTCGACCCCGGCCGGGCCGTACGTGTCGAGAACACGCACGACGATCTTCGGGAAGTTGGCCCGGAATCGCCGGACCAACTCGACCATCGGATCGATCGAGAACGCCGAGTACGAGACGACGTCGACACGACCGAACTCGAGTTCGCGAACGGCGGTCACTTTCGCCTTCGCGCGCTCGACGTCGGCAAGGATTCTCCTGGCCGCGAGATCGAACGTGCGGCCCGCGTCGGTAAGAACCAACCGCCTGCCCGTCCGGTCGAACAGCGTGGCGCCGAGTCGACGCTCGAGCGTACGAATTGCCTGTGACAGCGAGGGCTGCGAAATGTAGAGAGCCTGAGCGGCCTTCGTTATCCCACCGTGGTCGACAACAGCGACGAAGTAGGTGACGAAGTGCAGATCCACTCATCCATCATACGACCAGCGATCCGTCGCTCACTCCACCCGAGTTGCCCCTGGTACGGCCCACTCTCCGGTGAAGATCGGCTCCCGCTTTTCCACGAAGGCACGAACCGCGTCGGTGGCATCCGTCGCAAAATTGACCGCTTGCGCCCTCGCCTCGTTGTCCAAGGCCTCCCGCAACGAGAGGGAGGTGTGACGTTCGAGCATGGCGGCAGACTGACTCAGTGCGGCCGGCGGGCCGGCGGCGAGCCGCTGCGCCAGTGTTGACGTGTGTTCGTCCAGCTCGGCCGGTTCGACCAGATAAGTCACCAACCCGAGCTCGTAGGCTTCCTGTGCGTCGATCGTCTCGGCAAGCATCACCAGTCGCTTGGCTTGTTGGAGGCCGACCAGTCTCGGCAGGATCCACGAACCACCGAAGTCGACAGACAACCCCCGTTTGGCAAAGATCTGGCTGAACTTCGCACCCTTGGCCGCCACGACGAAGTCGCAGAGCAACGCCATGTTCCATCCGGCTCCGACGGCAAACCCGTCGACCTTCGCCACCAGAGGTTTGGGAAACTCACTCAGTGCGATTGCCGTTGCGTTGATGACACGCATGCGATCGAGCGGGTGCGACGAGCCACGCTTGTCCAGATCGGAGCCCGCGCAGAAGGTCCCATCCGCGCCGGTCAGGATCACCGAGCGAATCTGCGCGTCCTCTTGAAGTTCGAGGACTGCTTCACGTAGAGCGATCCAGGCGTCGAGATCGAGAGCGTTGCGGCGGTGCGGCCGACAGAGAACAATCGTCGCGACAGCACCGTCTCGTTCGATGCTTACGGCCGCACGCTCGATCGTCTCGGCACTCATGAACCACTCCACACGGGAGAGCGCTTCTCGGCAAATGCCGTGGCGCCCTCCTTGGCATCACGAGAGGTGAAGACCGGATCGATGAATTCGCGTTGCGCGACAAAGGCATCCGGATCGGTGTACTTGGCGGACATTGCCAGTACCTGCTTGGTCGCGCGAACAGCCAGTGGACCGTTAGCCGCTACTCGGGCCGCAAGCTCGCGTGCGACGGTCAGCGCGTGTCCCGGTTCGGCGAGCCGATTGACCAAGCCGTGATGATGCGCCACGGTGGCACTGAGTGGATCCCCCGTGATCGCGATTTCCATGGCCAACTGATACGGAAGAATTTTCGGCAGACGTAGGAGTCCGCCGGCGGCCGCGGCAAGTCCCCGCTTCACTTCGGGCAGGCCGAATTTCGCGTCCGTGGACGCCACGATCAAGTCGGCCGCCAAGGCCAGTTCGCAACCGCCGGCGAGTGCCCAACCTTCGACGGCTGCGATCAGCGGCTTCGACGGCGGTGCCTCGGTCAGACCGGCAAAACCACGACCCGGTAGCGATGGCCGCTCTCCGCGCGCAAATCCCTTCAGATCCATACCGGCGCAGAAGGTTCCACCAGATCCGGTCAGAATGCCGATGGTGAGATCGGCCCGTTCCTCGAACTCGTCGATGGCCGCAGCCAAGGCTTCGGCAAGTTCGAGATTGACCGCGTTCTTGGCCTCGGGACGATTGAGGGTGATGACGGCAACGCCGTCGGCGAAGTCGGTGAGCACGACGCTCATGTTCGGTTCCTACTTCCGTGATGAGATTCTTGAAAGGTCACTGCGCGCGAATGCTCCAGCGCACGGGTGTGCCGCCGGACGGTGTCACGATCTCCCGCTTGGCCAAAACAACAAGATGAGCATGGGTTTCGCGGACTGCCAAGCGAAGTAGTCGCGGCGACATCTGTTCGAACGGGCGAGACCAGGAGATCGTGCGTGAGAGTTCCCAGGCCGTGGATTCAGGCTCATCCTGCACCGCAGCCACGATCTCCGCCAATCGCTCCTCGTGGTGCCCCATCAATTGACGTGCACGATCGGCGATCCCACGGAATCGATATTCATGTGCCGGAAGCACTTCGCACTCGCCCAGTGTTGTCGTCGCCTCGAGCGAGAGAAGATAACGATGAAGTGGGTTCTCGAGTTCACCGGGAATCGTGGAGATGTTCGGGCTGATCCTCGGCAGCATGTGATCGCCGCTGAACAACAAGCCTCTGTCCTCTTCCACGAAACAGAGATGTCCGGGAGTGTGCCCCGGTGTCCATTGGGCGCGGAGATTCCAACCGGGTAGGTCGAGTGAATCCCCTTCTCCCAGAACAATGTCGATGGTTTCGTGCTCGGCGAACCGCACCAGGTCGACCCGAGACGCGTCGAGCACTTCGGCCGGTGCGCCGAGTTCGGACAACTGCAGGTTCCAGCCACTGATGTCGTCGCGGGTCTGTTCGGGCCCGTGGTACCCGAGGAGCGTCGCGTCGGCCACGTGCATCGCAAGTGTCGCGCCGCTGACCTGCCGAAGACGCGGCGCCAGGCCGAAGTGATCGGGATGCAGGTGCGTGATTGCCGCATAGCGCACTTCGGAAACGTGGTATCCGATCGATGCTATGCCGTCGACGAGAGCCTGCCAGGACTGTTCGTGATCCCAACCGACGTCGATGAGGGCAAGTCCGTCGTCGAGCGCGAGTGCGTAGACGAGTACGTAGCGCAAAGGGTTGTCCGGCATAGGAACAGGGATCGACCACAATCCGTCCCGCACCTGTTCGACCGGTGGAAGGACTTTGTTCGCCCATGCCTCACGTTGTGCGACACCGACGTCTTCGGTCACGATCATGATGCTTCTCCGCTCGCGTTCAGCATGGTCCGCAGGCTCGACTTGAGCAGTTTCCCGCTCGCGTTGCGAGGTAGGGAGTCCACGAAATGGATCTGGCGAGGTTTCTTGTACGACGCCAACTTCGCTGTGCTGAAAGCGATCAACTCGTCGACGCTCGGCACGTCGGCACCGTCGACCAGTTTGACCACTGCGGTCACGGATTCACCCCAGCGCTTGTCGGGAACCCCGACCACCGCGACCTCGGCGACCGAGGGGTGCTCGGCCAGAATGGATTCCACCTCGATCGGATAGACGTTCTCTCCGCCGGTGATGATCATGTCCTTGAGTCGATCGGTGACGAACAGATACCCCTCGTCGTCCAGATGGCCGGCGTCCCCCGTTCGGAGGAAACCGTCGTGGGTGAACAATTCGGCGGTCTCACGGTCACGTCGCCAGTATCCGCGAGTGTTGTTTCTACTGCGCGCGACGATCTCACCGGAACTATTGGGCGGCAATTCCTCACCAGTGGTGACGTCTCGAATCGAGATCTCGACGCCGATCATCGGCTTGCCCGCAGAGCGAAGCAACTCCGAACGCGGCCCGCTCACATGATGGTCGTAAGCACGAAGGACGGATACCGAACCCGTCGTCTCGGTCATCCCGTATCGCTGAACGAATTTGCAGTTCAAGACAGTCATCGCGTGGGCGAGGAGCGCCGGAGTGATCGGTGACGCCCCATAGGCGACCACCTCCAGGCTGGTCAGATCGAAACTGTCGAGAGTCGGCAGATCTACCAGCGTCTGAATGACTGCAGGCACCAGAAATGCGTGGGTGACGCGGTGGGTCGCGATGGCATCAGCGACCCGAGCAGGCGCCATGTCTCCGAGCAGCACCAAAGGCACTCCGGCCGACAAGCATGTACTCATCCAGCCGGCACCGGCGATGTGAAAGAGGGGAAGTGCATCGAGTGCGACTGCATTCGAACCGAATTCGTAGACATCGAACCCCTCGGGCTCGTTGTACAGATTCCGGTGCGTGGCCACGACGCCCTTGGGCCGGCCGGTTGTCCCGGACGTGTACAGCTGCAGAACTGCTGCGTCCGGATCGTGCCCGTGTCCGGGGTCGACACCGGTCCCTGATGCCACGAACTCCGCCCAGGTTCGCGAATCCGGCAGGACCCCTGCAGCTCCCACGGTTATGACCTCGATGTCCGGCAACGCTGCGGACATCGCCGCCGCCCCCGCGGCGAACTCGTCATCGACGATCAAGACGTCGAGCTCCGCGTCCTCGGCGATGTCGACGAGTTCGAGTGGGTTGAGCCGCCAGTTCAACGGTATGAACACAGCGCCTGCCTTCGCACATGCGATGAAGGTTTCCGCACCTTCGAGGCCCATACGCAGTAGCGCACCGACACGAGCACCCGTTGTGGTCACTTCTGCCAGCGCACTCGCCAAGGTGCTGGTCTCGCCATCCAGCTCAGCCCAAGTCAACATTCGGTCGCCGCACGTGATTGCCGGATCGGACGGCCGTGTCGACGCCGAGTGACGTATCCGGTTGGGTAGGTGAAGCTCGCTCACATCACGCTCCTGTGTTCCAGGTACTCACCGAGCACGAACCGCGGTCGGTGGTACTGGAACAGTCGACCATCGCTATGGCCTGCGCCACAAAGACGAGAAGGCGCACAGAGCCATAGCTCAGACCTATGTCAGCAGGTCGCAGCAAGTCACCGCCGCCAAGGCTCCGTCATCTGGGAGAATTCGTCAGATGCAGGCACCCGGGATGGACATACGCAGCGCGCAATATCTCGTCGCGGTCGTCGATCACGGCAGCGTCACTGCCGCCGCGGACGTCCTGCGTATCTCGCAACCGTCCCTCTCGCAGGCCGTGCGCAACCTCGAACGAACTCTCGGAGCCACACTCTTCGAGCGCACCACTCGCGGTCTGGCTCCCACCACGGTCGGACTGGCAGTTGCCGATTCTGCCCGTACGTTGCTCGCCGACGTTGCTCGGGCCGAGGCCGCGGTGGCTGCGGTAACCGCTTTGCGCGCCGGGGAACTCGCCATAGCAGTTCAGTCCGATCTCGCCATCGACCCTGTTGCAGAGGTCGCCGGACGCCTCCATCTGACGGCACCCGGAATTCGGTTCTCCACGAACGCCTCCGCCAACGCACAGGACGTGCGCGCGCTCGTCAGAGCAGGTACGTGTGAACTCGGATTTCTCGAGACCCACCCGGGTACCGAAGTCTCCGACGGGCTTCGAGAAATTGCCGTGAGCACCCAGGAAACGGTCTTGTCGATCCCCATTCGCCTGGCCACAGACCTCCCCGATCCGGTTCCGCGCACCGTGGTCGCGCGCCTGCCAATGGTGGTCGAGGCATCCGCAGTTCGGCGCGGGCACTCGATCGACGACGATCTGGAACTCACCGACGTCGTCGTGGAAGTGCCAGATCGCCTTGCTGTCCGGGAAATGGTCGGGCAAGGTGTAAGCGCCGCGCTGCTGCCCAGATCGATCGCCGATCAAGACTCACCGGCATCTGAGGTTCGCTCGCTTTTCCCACCGATCACCCGGCAGACGATCTTGGTCTACCGCGACGGCCCGCTCTCACCGGCCGGGTCTGCGTACATCGAGAACATCTCCCCACGTCACAAGCCCTCCACGAACAGCCTGCCCAACGGCGAGAGCGTCTCCGGATCGAACTCGACGCCGTAATTCAGTGAGATCGGCGGCTCCACCGGAAATATCTCCGCGCCGGACGCGACCGATCTCTCGGCCAACGAACGCTCCATGAATGCCATGCCCAAACCAGCAAAGACGAACGCGCCGACGGTCTCCCGCTGCGCCAACTCCGTCGACATCCGAGTCCGGGCCCCGGCGGCCTGCAGAGACGACTCGATGGCAAGGCGAGCCCGCGAGTGTTTGAGCACACCCACCACGGGGAGATCGGGCAATGCCGTCAATGACACCGGCTCTCCCGCAGCGGGTTTCACACCATTCGGCCAGACGTCGGGATGAACCCCCGACGGCACTGCCAGCCAGTACTCGTTCACCCCCAACACTTTCGTGGACAGCGCCGACATGTCGGGTGGCCAGTAACTGAAGACCACCTCGCACGCGCCGTCTGCCAACACCTGCTCAGACGTTGCACCCTGCGGCAACTCACCGACCCGAACGGTCACAGCAGGCCACCGCTCACGAAAGTCCGCCACGATGCGTGCGATCGGACCTTCGAGACCATGTGCCGCGGAGCAGATGTCGAGCCGGCCACGAGGCTCGTCGGCCGTACCGATCGCGACGTCGAACGCGGCCGCGCTGCTGCGAGTCATCTGCCTCGCCGGCCCTACCAACGCCCGACCTGCTGCCGTCAGCACCAAACCGCGACCGACACGGTGAAACAGTTCGACTCCGAGTTCGCGCTCGAGGCCACGAATACCCTGCGACAGCGACGGCTTGGTGACCGACAGATTCTGCGCAGCCGTCGACAAGGACTCACCACCGGCAACGGCAAGGAAGTACTCGATCTGACGTAGGTCCACTCCATCGACTTTGCCATAAACGCAGCCGGGTATACCGGTACCAAGCACTGCAGGGTGTTCACACACGCTTCATTAATCGGACATTCAGGACACACCTTCTTCTACCCGGCGCCACCTACCGTAATTGGTCCAGACCAATTACGGATAGGTCTGAACCACCGCGTCGAAGACAAGGAATCCTCGTGAGACGTACGACCATCGCGATAGCAGCCGTGACAGCGGCTCTCGCCGTTCCCGGCATCGCCCCCGCCGAATCCCACGCCGAACCCGGCTGGGGCAGTTCGTCCTTCGAATGGGGCAGCTCTTCGGGCGAGAACAACACGCCGCCCGCAGCGCCCGGCGTCAGCGTCCCCGGCGGACGGTACGAGCACCCCGTCGACCTGACCTTCACCGCCGAGCGCGGCGCCACCGTCCGCTACACCGTGGACGGAACGACACCCACCACCGACAGCCAAGCTGCCACGCCGGGACGTCCGCTGCACATCGCACAGGACACCAACGTCACTGTCGCAGCTTTCCGCGGCGATCACGCGAGCGCGGCCGTCTCGTTCGGCTACCTGATCAAGACCTCGGAAAAGCCGCTGGCTCAGGTCGTCGTGATGTCCGACGTCCACGTCGGCGATCACGCGAACAACGACAAGAAGTACGAAAGCTTCTTCGACACAATCGGTTCCATCTACCCGAAACCCGACGCCATCCTCTCCAACGGGGACATGATCAACGACAACGGAGACGGCAAGGGGCCCGACCACAAGATCGTCGCAGAAATCTTCCAGGCAAACCTCGCCCGAAAGGGCATGAACGACACACAACTCCTGATCTCCAACGGCAATCACGATGCAAGTCTCGCGGCGATCAGAGCCGGATATCCGGCGGAGTGGTTCCCGGATTCCGGTGGCGGATACTACGAATCCGACGTCAATGGTGTCCATCTCTTCACGGTCAACACCGAAACCTACAACAATGATTCAGCGCAACGCAATTGGCTGAAGTCCCGCCTGACCGAAATCACCGCGGAGTCCGGGAACCTAACCAAGCCGATCCTGGTCCAGGGACACCGGCCGGCAAGCAACACAGCCATGGACGGGCAGCAGGCGTCGAACCCTCGATTGACCGAAGACCTGAGTGCCTTCCCTCAGGCAATCTTCTTCTCCGGGCACTCACATCTGAACAACAACGACGACCGGTCGATCCATCAGCGTGACTTCACGTCGGTCAACGACGGCTCGATGTCGTACATCGAAATCGATCACGGCTACCAGATGGTGACCGAGTCCGGTCTCGCGAACCGTTTCGAATCACCCACTGCCCAAGCGCTCTTCGTCGAGGTCTACCAGAACCGCACGGAAATCAACCGAATCAACATGGCGGCAGACAAGCACGACATCTACGCCGGTGGCGCGTGGTCAGCCAACTGGCAGCCGCCGTACTCGAGCGCGGGCACGCTGAGCGGTTCGGGGTGGACGGTCGAACTCGACGGGTCGACCAACCAGCAGATCAAGGACAACTTCCGCTACACCTCGGGCGCACGGAACACGCACGCGCCGGAGTTCACCTCGAGCACTCCGCTCTCGGTGACGACCGGCGAAAACGGTGCGACCGCACTGAGGATCGCGCAGGCCAAGGACGATCAGATGGTGCACCACTACGCCGTCGAGGTCACGGACACAGCCACCGGAGCGAAGGTGGTCTCGTCGAAGGTGCTCTCGGACTTCTACTTCATGCCGCGGCCGAACAGCCTCGACATTCCGATTCCCGATGCCGCAGCGGGCACCGCGTACGAAGCCCGCGTCGAAGCCGTTGACGCATACGGCAACCGGTCACCGGTGACAACCCTGGCCTTCACCCGCTGACGTCCTCCCGCTGACCCGACACGACAAAGCGGCACCGCGCATATTCGCGGTGCCGCTTCTCGGCTCAGTTGTACGTGCGAAGCAGGCCCTTGCTGATGATCTGCTTCTGGATGTCGCTGGTGCCTTCACCGATCAGAAGGAACGGCGCCTCACGCATCAACCGCTCGATCTCGTATTCCTTGGAATAGCCGTATCCGCCGTGGATACGGAAGCTGTCCTGGGTGACCTCCGAGCAGAATTCACTCGCCAGATACTTCGCCATACCCGCGGCGACATCGTTGCGCTCACCCGAGTCCTTGAGCCTGGCAGCGTTGACCATCATCAGATGTGCCGCTTCGACTTTGGTGCCCATCTCGGCGATCCGGAACGCGATGGCCTGATGCTCGGCGATCGGCTTGCCGAAAGTCTCGCGTTGCTTGGCGTAGGTGACAGCCAGTTCGAAAGCGCGCTGGGCAATTCCGCAGGCACGCGCGGCGACGTTGACCCGGCCGACCTCGACGCCGTCCATCATGTGCCGAAATCCCGAGCCAGGGGTGCCACCGAGAACCTCCTCGGCTCCGATCTCGAAACCGTCGAAGATCATCTCCGTGGTGTCGATTCCCTTGTACCCCATCTTCTCGAGCTTGCCCGGAATGGTCAGGCCCGGGAGTACCTCGCCGAAACCTGCGGGTTTCTCGATCAATATCGTCGTCAGATTGTTGTGCGGCTTCTCCGCGCCCTCGTCCGTCTTGACCAGGACTGCCACCAAGGTCGAGGAACCCCCGTTGGTCAGCCACATCTTCTGGCCGGTGATCACGTAATCGCCGGAGTCCGTCCGCTTCGCCTTGGTCGATATGGCAGCAACATCGGAACCGAGGGCAGGCTCCGACATGGAAAATGCACCGGTGAGTTCCCCGGAAGCCAAACGCGGCAGGTACTTCGCCTTCTGTTCCGGCGTCCCGTGCGCCGAAATCATGTGAGCCACGATGAAATGCGTGTTGATGACACCGGACACGCTCATCCATCCACGGGCCAATTCTTCGACGCACAGCGCGTAGGTGAGCAATGATTCGCCGATACCCCCGTACTCGGGGTCGATGGTCAGTCCGAACAGACCCATGTCCTTCATCTGCTTGACGATGTCGGTCGGGTACGTATCCGAGTGTTCGAGTTCCTGCGCCGCGGGGATGACCACACGATCGACGAACTCGCGTACCGCCCCGACGATATCGGTCTGAGTTTCGGTCAATCCCGCCGTCTGCGCCAAACGAGTCACTGTTCCACCTGTCAGTCGGTACTTCGTGCCCTCCCGGTCGACGAAATTGATTCGACTCCAGGAACTTTCATCCCGCCGCGACGTGTGTGCGGCAGAGACGCTGTATCCATTCAATCCCCGAAGGGTATATGTGTCAAAGTCGATTTCGCATACGAACCGTATGGCGGAGACTATGTCCGAACAGGTCGTTCCTGCTGTTGACAACCGCGCCACGCGTGCTGGATATTCGAGTGGCCAGGTCGCGACGGGCCCTTCGATCGGCCCGTTCACGCGACGCATTCCCCACCTCTCCTCGAGACAGGCGCATTCCATGCACGACGCAGTCATCTGTGAACCCGTTCGCACCCCGGTGGGCGGATTCGGCGGAGTCTTCAAGGACGTTCCCGTCACCACTCTCGCCGGCACTGTTGTGCGTGGCCTCGTCGAACGAACCGGCATTGCGTCCACCGATGTCGACGACGTCATCTTCGGTCAGGGGTACGCCAACGGAGAGGCCGCGGCCATCGGGCGAATCGCGGCACTCGACGCCGGTCTGGACGTGTCCGTTCCCGGAATACAACTCGATCGCCGTTGCGGTTCGGGATTGCAGGCGATCATCTACGCCGCGATGCAGGTACAGACCGGGATGAGTGATCTGGTCATCGCCGGCGGCGCCGAAAGCATGAGCGGAACCGAGTTCTACTCCACCGACATGCGTTGGGGCACAAAGCGCCCTTCCGTCGAGTTCCACGACCGATTGGCCAAACCGCGCACGAACTCCGGCGGAGTCAACTTTCCGGTGGAAGGCGGCATGATCGAGACCGCCGAGAACTTGCGCCGGGAGTACTCGATCACCCGCGACGAGCAGGACCGATACGCGGTGCGATCGCACGAACGGGCCGTTCACGCCCAAGACAGTGGGTACTTCGACGACGAGACCATTCCCGTTTCGGTGCCCGGACGCCGTGGTGAGCAGACAGTCGTCACCCAAGACGAGCATCCGCGCCGAGGGATACAACTGTCCGATCTTGCTGCACTGCGCCCCATTCGAGGTCGCGTCGACCCTGAAGCAACAGTCACCGCCGGAAACGCCTGCGGCCAGAACGACGCCGGAGCCGCGGCCATCGTCACCACTGCGGCCAACGCCGAACGGCTGGGCCTGCGGCCGTTCGCGAAACTGGTCAGCTGGGGTGTGGCCGGTGTGGAGCCGAACCGGATGGGCATCGGACCGGTGCCTGCCGTGGCGAAGGCTCTCTCCCGTGTCGATCTGTCGCTGGACGACATCGACCTCATCGAAGTCAACGAGGCCTTCGCCGCCCAGGTTCTCGCGTGCGCCAAAGCCTGGGGATTGAGCGCGCAGGACATCGAAGAACGCTTCAACGTCAACGGTTCCGGAATCTCGCTCGGACATCCTGTCGGCGCTACCGGTGGGCGGATCCTCGCCAATCTGCTGCGCGAACTCGACCGGCGCCAGGCACGGTACGGGATCGAGACCATGTGTATCGGTGGCGGACAAGGGATTGCCGCGGTGTTCGAGAACCTGCGACGCTAGAAGCGTTAACCAATCGATCCGTCGCGGCGAAGTTCCGCGATCCGGTCGCCCGTAAGTCCCAACTCGGCCAGCAGAGAATCCGTCTGCTGGCCGAGTGCCGGAACGTCACCCATGCGCATTTCGACATCCGAATACGTCATCGGAGGCAGCACGGCATCGATCGGACCGTTCTCGGTGCCCACGGACCGCCATCTGGCACGCTTCTCCAGCTGCGGATGTTCCAGCAGACCGGCCATGTCGTTGAGTGCCGCGGCCGGAACACCAGCGGCGGCCAGACGCTGATCCAGATCTGTCGTCGAGTACAGACGCGTCAGAGAGCCCACCAATTCGTCTACCTCGCCACGGTTTTCGACGCGCACGATGTTGGTGCGGTAACGCGGATGATCGACCAGATCCTCTCGCTCGAACACGTCCACCATCAGCGCTCGCCATCCACGATCGTTCTGGACGCCGATCAGGATTTCGCCGTCGGCCGTGGGATACGAATCGTAGGGAACGATCGCGGCATGGCCGAGACCGACACGTGGAATCTGCTTGTCCGCATACATTTTCATGTACATCGGATGGCCCAGCCACTCGACGGTGGAATCGAACATCGAGACCTCGACGAGCGCTCCCTTGCCCGTTCGCTCTCTACGGAACAGGGCGCTCAGAATCGAAGTCAGCGCGTACATTCCTGCCGCGATGTCGGAGACCGGGATGCCGGTCTTGGTGGCCGTCTCCGGTGTGCCTGTCACGGAGATCATTCCGGTCTCGGCTTGGACCAACATGTCGTAGGCCTTGCGCTCACGCCGCGGGCCGGCACTGCCGTAGCCGGACATGTCGATCACGATGAGCCGTGGGTATTTATCGCGCAGTTCCTCCGCGCCGAACCCCAGTCTCGCGGCTGCGTCGGGAGCCAGGTTCTGCAGGAACACATCGGCTCGCGCGACCAGATCGAGAAGGATCTGCCGGCCGGCTTCCGACTTCACATCGACGGCGATCGATTCCTTGGAACGGTTGAGCCACACGAAGTGTGATGCCTGACCGTGAACCGCCTGGTCGTAGTGACGCGCGAAGTCACCCTCGCCGACGCGTTCTATCTTGATCACCCGCGCACCCATGTCCGCGAGATGTCTGGTGGCGAGCGGTGCCGCCACCGCCTGTTCGAGTGCAACTACGGTGATTCCGTCGAGCGGAAGATCCGAGTTCGGCTGTCCCATGTCAGTAGTCACCCCAGAAGTTTTACACCCAGAATTCTCACACTCTGAATTCTTGCACTCTGAATTCTTGCACTCGAACAGGACGGATCAGATGTGGCGGCCGCCGGTGATCTCGAGAACCGTGCCGGTCATGTAGCTCGAGAGGTCGCTCGCGAGGAACAGCACAACCGAAGCAACTTCCGAAGGCTCGGCTGCGCGCCCCATCGGAATCTCGGCAAGCTTCTCGTTCCAGATCCGTTCGGGCATCGCCTCGGTCATCGCCGTGCGGACCAGTCCGGGCTGAACGGCGTTGACGCGAACGTTCTTGAACGCGACCTCTTTTGCCGCGGCCTTCGTCAGACCGACGATCCCGGCCTTCGCGGCCGAGTAGTTGGTCTGCCCGAGCATGCCCACCTTGCCGGAGATCGACGAGATGTTCACGATCGCGCCCGTCTCACGCCCGCGCATGCGGGCGGCGGCAGCGCGTGTTCCGTTCCAGGCGCCCTTGAGGTGAACGGCGATCACGTCGTCGAAGTCCTGCTCGGTCATCTTCCGCATCGTGGCGTCGCGCGTCATGCCGGCGTTGTTGACCATGACATCGACTGGACCGAAAGCGCTTTCGGCCAGATCGAGCATGGCCTCGACCTGTCCGGAGTCACGCACGTCGCAGGAAGCGAAACGGGCGACCGACTCTCCACCGAGTTCGGCGACCGCAGCCGTTCCCACGGTTTCGTTGATGTCGCCGAGAACGACGGTCGCGCCTTCCTTGATGAAGGTGCGCGCAATTTCGAGCCCGATGCCCTGGGCTCCGCCGGTCACTACCGCAACCTTGCCGTCCAACAATCCCATGTCCACTCCGTTCGTGAGGTTAAAGCTCGTCTGGAAAATGTGTCAGCGCTGGTTTTGCTTTTTCGCTTGCGCCACGAGCCCACCACCGAGAATCAGACGCTGGATCTCGCTGGTTCCCTCGTACAGGCGCAACAGGCGAACTTCACGGTAGATACGTTCGACCGGAACACCGCGCATGTACCCGTTGCCCCCGTGGATCTGCACGGCGAGATCTGCGACCTTGCCCACCATCTCGGTGCAGAAAAGCTTTGCCGCCGAAGGCCCGAGACGGCGATCCTCACCGCTGACGTACCGCGCGGCCACCTCGCGCACCATCGCACGCCCTGCCATCACACCGGCTTGCTGGTCTGCCAACATCGCTTGAACCAGCTGGAAGTCACCGATCGCGGTGCCGCCCTGTTCCGTGACCACGGAGAACGCGACAGATTCGTCGAGCGCTCGCTGTGCTGCTCCCACCGAAAGCGCCGCGATATGGACTCGTCCGCGCGCGAGAGACGTCATCGCTGCGCGGTATCCGGTGTCCTGGTCGCCACCGACGAGGGCCGACTCGGGAACCCGGACGTTGTCGAAGGTGACCTCGGAGGTCCAAGCACCTTCCTGACCCATCTTCTTGTCCTTGGGACCGACCGTGACACCTGGCGTGTCAGCCGGAACCAGGAACACTGCAATTCCCGGACCATCGGAATCCGCCGGGCGAGTGCGCGCGAACACCACGAACAGCTGCGCCAGTGGAGCATTGGTGATGAACCGCTTGTTGCCGTCGATCACCCAGTCGGATCCGTCCAGCACTGCCTTGGTCCGAAGGCCGGCCGGGTTGGAGCCCGCGCCCGGTTCGGTGAGAGCAAAGGAAGCCACGACATCACCGGAGGCGATGCGCTCGAGCCACTGAGCCTTCTGCTCGTCGGTACCGAAGCCGACCAGCACCTGCCCGGCAATTCCGTTGTTGGTACCGAACATCGAACGCAGCGCCAGAGACGTGTAGCCGAATTCCATTGCCAGTTCGACGTCTTGGGTGAGATCGAGTCCGAGCCCACCCCATTCCTGAGGGATCGCGTAACCGAAGAGCCCGATAGCTGCGGCCTTCTTGCGTATGTCCGCAGGAATGGCGTCGGTGTCGGCTATCTCCTGCTCACGCGGAACTACTTCCTTACGGATGAACTCCCGCGCAGTCGCCAAGATATCTGCGAAGTCATCTGCGTCGACCTGCATTCCCACCACTCACCTTGCTGTTTCCGAAGTCCATGCCGTCCCCCGAAGTCAATACCGTGAGGCAATCGGAGTCAAAGACCTGAAAACGAACCGAAGGTAAGGCAGAACCTATAGCAAGCTTCAGACGGTGCGCAGTTCCCGCTTCAGTAGCTTGCCGCTCTGGTTGCGCGGAAGCTCGGCCACGAAACGGACATGCTTGGGCACCTTGAACGGAGCGATTCGCTCCTTGACGTGGGCAATCAACGCCTCGGGCGTCAACTCGTCGTTGCCGTCCTTGAGCACGACGATCGCGGTGACGGCCTCGATCCACTTCTCGTCGGGCGTACCGATCACGGCAACTTCTGCCACGGCGGGGTGCGTGTAGACCGCATCTTCGACCTCGCGTGACGCCACCAGGATGCCGCCGGTGTTGATGACGTCCTTGATCCGGTCGACGACCGTGATGAAACCTTCTTCGTCCCGCACGACCAGATCGCCCGAATGGAACCAGCCGTCACGGAAGGCCTCGGCGGTGGCTTCCGGATTCTCCCAGTAGCCGTTGCACAGCTGCGGTGAGCGGTAGAGAACCTCGCCGGACTCACCGTCGGCGACATCGTTTCCGTCGGCGTCGACGACGCGGGTTTCGACGAAGAACACCGCGCGACCACAGGAAGACGGGCGATCAGCATGCTCGCTGGGCTGGAGAACTGTTGCCAGTGGGCCGATTTCGGACTGGCCGAAGCAGTTGTAGAAACCGATGTCCGGGTAGCGCTCGCGCAGACGATTGAGCACGGTGACCGGCATGATCGAGGCGCCGTACTGCGCCTTCTTCAGCGACGACAGATCGCGGGTCTCGAGGTCCGGATGGTTGGCCAGCGGTACCCACACGGTCGGCGCCAGGAACAGCGATCCGATCTTTTCGGCTTCGACACGGCGCAGGATTTCCGGGATGTCCGGCGCCTGCATCAGACTGACCGTCGCGCCGACGGACAGGTACGGCAGCATGAAGACGTGCATGCCCGCGGAGTGGTACATCGGCATGCAGATCAGCGGGTTGTCGTTCTTGTCGAGGCCGAGCGCGATCACCGAGGACACGTACTCGTGAACCAGTGCACCGTGAGACATCATGGCGCCCTTGGGCTTCGAGGTGGTGCCCGAGGTGTACAGGAGTTGCGCCAGATCGGTCGACGTCGCACGCGGTTCGAAGACCGGCACCTCGCCTGCCTCACCGATCGTGACGACGGACAGTTCCGCGTCCCGCAGTGCGATCACGTGATCGAGATCGAGGTCGGAGCGTACCGAGTCGAGCGTCGGCGCCAATGCCGGATCCACCAACACCGCGCGGGCGCCTGACTGCGCCACGAGGTACCGGAGTTCCTCCCCCTTCAGTGCGTAATTGACCGGAACATGCACCAAACCTGCTCGTGCACAGGCAAGAAATCCGATTGCATAGGCGTCGGAGTTGGTTCCGTATGCCGCGACGCGGTCGCCGTGTTCGAGCCCCAGACCGAGCAAGTAGGCGGCGACCCGCGTCACCGCGTCGTCGAGTTCGCGGTAGGTGCGAGTGCGATCTTCGAATACGACGGCTACACGGTCGGGGTACTTGGCTGCCGAGCGCCGAAGCACTCCGTCGACAGTGTTGGTGCGTGGATCCAGGCTCATGCGCCTCAGGTTATAGGACGTCCAACTAAACCGGAAGAGCGATCGTTACTTATTGCGCCATTCGGGCTTTCGCTTGTCCACAAAGGCCTGCATACCTTCCTGAGCGTCGCAGGTCACGGCGTTGGTTGCCATAGTTTCCGCCATCGCCTCGTACGCCTGCGCTTGCGGCAGATCGATCTGGCGATAGAACGCCTGCTTACCGATCTTCACCGTCAAGGGGCTGGCCGTCGTGATCTTGGCGGCCAGTTCGCGCACCTCTCGGTCCAGGTCTTCGGGCGCGACGACGAAGTTCACCAGACCCCAGTCCGCAGCGGTGTCGGCGTCGATCGTCTGCCCGGTGAGCAACATCTGCATCGAGCGCTTGCGCCCTACTGCCCTGCTCAGCGCCACCATGGGCGTCGAGCAGAACAGTCCGATCTTGACGCCCGGCGTGCCGAAGACAGCATTCGACGCAGCAACAACCAGATCACACGACGCGGCCAGTTGGCAGCCCGCCGCGATAGCCGGGCCCTGTACTGCGGCAATCACCGGCTGCGGAATCCGCTGTACGGTCTCCATCATCTCGGTACAGCCGTCGAAGATCGCCCGCTCGTCCTCGAGGGTTCTCCCGATCATCTCCGTCAGATCGTGTCCGGCGGAGAACACCGGGCCTTCGGCGCGCACGATCACGACCCGCACGCGCTCGTCTACAGACAATTCGACAAGGGCAGCCGTCACCTCACGCATGGTCTCCGCCGAGAGCGGATTGCGCCGCGCCGGCCGATCGAGCGTCAGGAAACCGAGTCCCACCGATTCCTCGACGGAAATCTTCACTGCAGTGTCTTCTACCTGTGTCTGCGACATGTGTTCTCTCTACCAATCGAATCCGTCCCGGTCAACGAGACGAAAAGGGCATCCACTCGCACCGCGTCGATACGGTCCGGTCAATACTTCGCCACTACGAGGAGTGCCCATGAGCACCGATGCCGCCGTCACCACTGATCTCGAAGAGATTCTGCGCGCTCAGCAGGAAGCAACTCGAGCCGCTGGTCTTCCGTCCGCGCAGACACGACGCGAGCGCATTCAACGCGTCGTCGATCTCCTGGTGGCAAACCACAAGGATCTGACCGAGGCGATCAACGAAGACTTCGGCGGCCGAATCCCGGCCTACTCGGTGATGAATGACGTTCTCGGGTCGATGGTTTCACTCAAGCACGTTCGTGATTCGCTCGAAGAGTGGATGATTCGCTCACCGAGAGCTACCGGAGCGATGCAGGACCAGTTGGGTGCCACGGCGTACGTGTCGTACCAGCCGAAGGGTTCGATCGGCATCATCGGAACCTGGAATGCTCCCCTGTTCACTCTCCTGAGCCCGCTCGCCTGCGCCCTCGGAGCAGGAAATCGCGCCGTTCTCAAACCGTCGGAGATCGTGCCCAATACTGCGGCCGTCCTGGCCGAGGCGGCGCGTCGAACTCTCGACCCCGTGGAGGTCGCGGTGGTGACCGGCGGCCCGGAAGTCGCTGATCGGCTGACGTCGCTGCCTTTCGACCACCTCGTCTTCACCGGCAGCACGACCGTCGGAAAGCTAGTCATGGCCAATGCTGCGAAGAACCTGGTGCCGGTCACCCTCGAACTCGGCGGCAAGTCACCGAGCGTCTTGAGCCGCAGTGCCGATATCAGCTCTGCTGCTTCGCGTTTGGCTATCGCGAAGTCCACCAACGCCGGTCAACTCTGTGTCTCTCCCGATCTGATCTACGTTCCGCGCGAGAACACGGAAGCATTCATCGACGCGTTCACCGACCAGTTCACGGGACTGTTTCCCACGATTGCCGACAACAAAGACATGGTCTCGATAGTCAGCGATCGTCACCTCGCACGCATCGAGGGGTACATCGCGGACGCCGAAGAACGTGGGGCACGAATCATCACCGTTCCCGACGAAGAACTCTCCGCAGACACTCGTCGTCGCCCACTGCGAATCGTGGTCGACCCTCCGACCGACGCGCAGATCATGAAGGAGGAGATCTTCGGGCCGGCCGTCGTCGTCTTGCCGTACGACCAACTCGACAACGTCGTCGCCGACATCAATTCACGACCGAAACCGTTGGCGCTGTACTACTTCGGAACCGATCTGGACGAGAAGGAATCCGTACTCGAACGCACCGTCTCGGGCGGCGTCACCATCAACGACGCGATGTCTCACCCCGGGCTGAGCGACGCACCCTTCGGCGGCGTCGGGGCTTCGGGCATCGGGCACTACCACGGCCGTGAGGGTTTCCTCGAGTTCAGTCACGCGCGAACGGTATTCGAAGCAGCGCAGCATGACCCACGCGGTGAATGGGGAATGCTCCCGCCGTACGCTGAGGGTTTCGAGCAGATGATGTTGGCTCAGGTAACGCCCTAGGGCCTCCGGCCCCGTGCGCCTTTTTGGTAGTTCGCGCTACCGGAAAGGCGCACCGGCAAGGCCGCGACTGAGGAACTCCACCAGCTGACCCGGTTCGGTATCCACCGACTCGATCAGTTGGATCAACTCCTTCTTGTCTTCTACCGCAAGCGGTTCGATGCCACCGAACGTGCGCATCGTGGACCCGGCCGGAAGAACACGAGCACACACGAGTGTGCCTGGCTCGAGGTTCAGCGAGCCCCACTCGTCCGTGACCTTCACCAGATGCCCGTTGCGGACGTCGCTGAGGGTCACCAACTGTCCCGGCTCCGTCGAGGCGACCTTGTACACCGAGCGCGGAATCGACAACCACTGATCGGCCAGTTCGCGTTCGTCGGCAGGCAGCAGTTCTCCGCGGCGCTCGACAAAAGCTGCGAAAATACCCGCATCGAACAAGGCAGCGTCGACGGCCAAACCACCTTCGACGGCCAGCGTCAGTGCTTCTTCGCTGTTGAACTGCTCGGCACGGATGAGCGCAAGATCGAACACGGCGTCGAAGTACTCCGGCGTGCGCGAGAACAACTGAGCCTTGACGTAGAGCCAGCTGGCCCGGTCGTCGAACGTCACCTCGGACTTACCGAGATGGCAAACCTTGAACTTTCGACCGGAACCGCACCAGCACTTGTCATTTCGTCCGAGTTCGGGGTGCTCGGCCGGGGCGTAGCGCTGAAGAACCTCGTGCAGAACCTCGGACTCGCCACCCTCGATTCGGCCCAGCAAAGCCAGCGCGCGCGTCACATCGCTTCGATCGGCGGCCAGTAGCGCCAGATCGAAGATCGCGGGAGTCCAGTCGGGATCGAGATCGTGCGCTGATTCGTACGACGCCTCAGCGGCCAGGATCTTGCCGAGACGATCCGAAGCCTTGCCCGCCAGCCAGTGCGCTGCCGGCTTGACACGACGCGACCCTTTCTCGGCGAGAGCAGTTGCAACAGAATGCAATACGGAATCATGATCGTCGAGTTCGGACAACAGCTCCAACGCTGCCGCAGCCGCGGGCGGCTCGGCGAGGCCTGCGAAGGCCTGCGGATCCTCCTTGATCTGCTTGCGCGCCCAGTCCGAGACATCCTCGACGCCTTCGGCTTTCGCGGCCATGACCACATCGACGAAGGCGATCACCGACGCGGCTTCTTCGGGGTGCAGATTCTCGCGGACCTCGAGCATGCGGGCCCGGTTCGCCAGGTGGTATGCCTCGAAATCGAATCCGTCGACCGCAACGTAGTCACCGTCGCGGACGTAACCTGACGCCTCGAGCATCTCGCCCAGCGGGGCGGTCGGCTGACGGAACAGCGACGGCTCGTCGAGCATCAACTGCCAGACAATGGCATCGAGGGTGTCAGCACCGATGTCGGCAAGGACCGTCGCCAGGTGCTCGCCGAATCCGGGTGCGGGATCCAGTACCTCGGGGATGGTGCAGAGCGTCAGCTCACGGTCAGCGACGAACAATCCGATCAAGTCACCTGCCGAGCACTCGGCAAGGGTGTCGGTGTCGAGTAGAAAGCCTTCGTCGTGTGGGAACTCCGGATCTTCGATCCCACGATCAGCCAACAGGTCGTCGTCTATCCCGCGGTGCACGACGCTGATGCCATGAATTTCGTCGTCGTCACGATCGAGGAACACCCGCAGCATCATCAGATCGGGGTTCGCGTCGAGAACGCCGGACTTTATTTCGGCTTCGGTGAGCCGATGGGTCAGCACTCGATGCTCGAACAACGTGTCGAGTGCGGCGTACCGCTCCTCACTCAAGTAGCCGAGCAGTGGGTCCTCGACGTACTCTACGAATTCGGCCATGTCGTCGGCTGTACCGTGGCCGGCATCGGCCAACAGGGTGCCCCAGTCCGCCGCTGTCTGCGGGCCGTGCTCACGCAACAACTCCATCGCGGCTTCGGCGATCAAGTCATTGGCATCCATCGGTTCGTTCACCTATCCAACTTTAACGGGGTCGACTCGATACATCGTCACCGGTCATCGGTCGAGTGATCGGCGCCTCCACGCAACTCGCGCACCAGTTCTTCGGCCTCGAGATCTTCGGAAGCGAGAACTTCGAGTACCCTCGCAGCCTGCGATTCCGTTGCCATGACCACAACACCCACCGCAAACGCGCCAGTGGGGGCCGTCAGGACCCGAGCACTGATCACATCACCTGGCTTGCCTTCGACCGAGTGAGCAACCGTGACGGTCTCCTTGGACCCACGATCGAGCAGCACGACGCCGGTGTCGGACGTTTCGATCACCTCGTACACCGACCTCCGGATTCCGAGCCACTGTGCGGCTGTCACAACTTCCGCCTCCGGAAGTAGTTCGCTGCGTCTGGCCAAGAATTCGGCAAAGATTCCACCCTCGAACAGAGCGACGTCCAGTGCCGATCCGTCGAAGATCGTGGCCGCGATCAGTTCGTCCTCGGAGAGATTTTCGTTTTCGAGATCGTCGAGCCCGGTCACGATGTCGACGAATTCGGAGGCAAACGCAAACAGGCATGCCTTCTTGTACAGCCACCGACCGTCCGCCTTGACGGATTCATCGGCCTTTCCGAGGTGGCAGACCTTGTATTTGCGGCCGGAACCGCACCAACACTTGTCGTTTCGACCGAGTTCCGGGTGATCGGATGGCACGAAGTCCTGCAGTACGGCGTAGAGATTCTCTTCGGTTCCGCCGTCGATCCGCCCGAGCAGTGACAGCGCCCGGGTCGCATCGCCGCGGTCCGACGCGAACTGAGCCAGCTCGAACAAGGCCGGACCCCAACCGGATTCGGCAAGGAGCGCTTTCTCGTAGTGCGCCTCCGCTTCGAGGACGCGCCCCAGCCGATCGACGGCCTTACCGGCGAGCCAATGAGCCGCCGCCCTGACCGACCGTGGCCCTCGCTCGGCCAGTTCGGAGGCAAGCGCTTCGAGGATTGCGTCGGTCACCGGGTCCTGATTCCGAAATCCGAGATCGAACACGGCCACTGCAGCACCCGGATCTGCCAGTGAGACAAAAGAGTCCGGAGCAGCGCTCACATGACGGTGGGCCCAGTCCGCGATATCGAAGTCGGCGATGACCGCGTCGGTGTATCCGCGGTCCGCCAGATCGACAAACGCAACGGCAGAGACTGCCTCGTCGTGGGTCAGGTCGTAGGTACTGGCCACCAAGGCTGTCCGAATCTGCAGGTCGTAGGCGTCGAAGTCGAATCCCCGCCGAGCCAGTAGCTCACGCTCGTGCTCGTAACCTGCCACCTCGAAGATCTCACCCAGCGGCGCAACAGGAACCGTGAAGAGTGACGGATCCTCGATCAGGAGTTGCCAGCACACAGAATCCAGGGCCTCGACTCCGTCCTCCTCGAAGAGTTCGCCGAGCGCCGGAGCAAGATCGGGTTCGTCCTCGATCTCGACCAGACGAAACGCAAGTGTTCCGTCTTCGACAGCCAAGCCGACGAGATCACCGTCGGCGCACTCGCCGAGGGTTCCGGCCGGAAGTACCACAACTCGTCGACTCCGGAAGGGAGCAGCTCCGCGTTCGGAGGCTGCTTCTTCCGCCAGGGCCACCCGGATCGCCCCGTCGTCGTCGCCGAATGCCAAGATCGGTTCCAGGTCGGGGCTCGCGTCAAGGATGTCCGACGCAATTTCGACTTCGCTGAGCCGGTGAGTGAACACGAGCCCTTCGAGGACCGTGTCGAGAGCGACGTACTTTCCGTTGGGCAGGTACCCGAGCATCGGTTCGGACAGGTACTCGAGTACATCGGCCAACTCGGTCGCAGTTCCGTACTCCTCGAGATGGGTCGCCCACTCTTCGAGACTCAGCGGGCCTTGCTCGCGCAGAACAGCCAAAGCAGCGGAGGCAATGGAACCGGCAGCGTCGTCGTCGAAATCAGTCACCCGCCAATGGTAGGCGACCTATTGCAGCCCACTGAGCCCCTCGCCCAGCACGGTCGCACCGAGGATCGTCAGGATGACCGTCATCATCACCGCGTTGTTGGCGGTCATCCATGCCTTCGCGGACGCGAGGATCTCGTCGGCACGCTTGCCGGAGAACACCTTCACCAGGATCGGCGACGCGATGCCGACGCTCGCGATGACCGTGAAGATCACCGCGGCAACAATCTGTTGGGCAACGACATTCGTGGCGACCGCGATAGTGGCCGCACCGGATACCGCCAGCGCTGCATTCTTGGGATTGACCGCCGCGGACAAGAACGCCAACCCGAACGCCTTCCGCGGAGTCAACCCGTCGACGCTCTTCATCCACTTCGGAACTGTCGGCTCACTCCCGTTTCGCGGACGCGCGCGCCACTGCTTGTATGCCAAGCCGAACAGGACAAGACCCAACACGATTCGTACGACACTCGACCACACCGAAGTCTGCGACGACTGCGACTCCGCGAACGAGTAGTCCGCGATCACGATGGTCGCTGCAACGACTGCCGAGATTCCGAGGACCCACCCGAGTAGAAAAGATGCCGCCCCTCGATGTGCTCCAGCGGTGATCATGACGAGCACGATCACCGCCATGGGCATCGAGACGAAAAGCAGGCCGAGGGCAATCGGAAGAGACAAACCGATCGCAGCTAGCACCGAAAACCTCCAGTTGAATGCACGATCGACGATCGATTCGAGGTCGAAATCACGACGTCGGAGGCAGCATGACCTCGATGAGATGCGGGCCGGGTTCCGCCAGCGCTGCGGCAAACTGTTCGGCCAACTCCTCCGCTGTGTTCGCCCGCGACGCGGGCACTCCCAACCCCTCGGAGATCTTGACGTAGTCCATGTTCGGAGATGACAGATCCAGCATCGACTGTGCGACGACGCCGCCACCTTCTGCGCCGACTCGTTGCAGTTCGCCACGCAGGATGGCGTATGCGCGATTGTTGAGCAGAATCGTCGTGACGTTCAACATCTCTCGCGCCTGCGTCCACAACGCCGTGATGGTGTACATCGCGCTTCCGTCGGCTTCGAGATTGATCACCGGTCGCTCCGGCGCTGCCACAGCGGCGCCCGTCGCCACCGGGATGCCCTGGCCGATGGCACCTCCGGTGAGCGTGAGCACGTCGTGGCGCGGCGCTCCGGCAAGGGCAATCGGGATCGCCCAACCGGAAGTCGCCGCCTCGTCGGAGATGATGGCGTCGCCTGGCAGCAGGGCGCCGATCACGTCGGCCCAATTTCGAACGTCCAGAGGCCCGCTCGGCAGCGCCGGCCGATTCGCTTCCTGCAAAACAGGTTCGACTCCCGGTGCCACGAGTTCGGCCACTGCCTCCAGTGCACCGGCAACATCGTCGCCGACGCTTGCCAGCGTTGTCACCGCAGCACCCTCCGGTGCCAGATCGCTCGGTTTTCCGGGATACGCAAAGAACGAGACCGGCGAAACCGCTCCGGCCAGAACCAGCTGAGTTGTTCCGCGAAGTTGTTCGGTGGCGTGCTCGGCGAAGTATCCCAAGCGCTCGAATGACGGTAGCCCCGCACCTCGTTGAAGCCTGGCTGGAAAAGTCTCGATCAGAATCTGTGCACCGGTCGCGACCGCAATTCGGGAAGCGGCGCGCAGCCCAGCTTCGGAACAGGCTGCGCCGCCCAGCAGTAGCGTGGCGCGACCCTCGGCATTGAGCGCGCCCACCACCGAGTCGATCTGTGTTGCAGAAACTTCCGCCCGCCCCGGTATGTCCCGAGGACCCGCAAGAACTCCACCTTCGCCCCACGAGACGTCGGCAGGGAGGACAAGTGTGGCAATGCGTCCGGGCGGATTCATCGAGGCGGCAACGGCGTCGGCCGCGTCGCTACCGACGGTCGCGGTGGATTCGGAACGTCGACTCCACCCCTCCAACCATTCGGTCAGCGCATCGATGTTCGATTCGAGAGGAGCGTCGAAACCGTGGTGGTAGGTCGCGTGGTCCCCGACGATGTTCACGATCGGTGTGTGGGCGCGGCGCGCGTTGTGAAGGTTCGCCAGTCCGTTCGCCATACCGGGGCCCAGATGGAGCAGCGTCGCGGCAGGCTTTCCGGCGATCCGTGCGTAGCCGTCCGCGGCACCGGTCACGGCGCCCTCGAACAAGCCGAGTACCGCCCGCATCTGCGGAACGGAATCGAGTGCGGCGACAAAATGCATCTCGGACGTTCCTGGATTGCCGAAGCACACCTCGACGCCCGAGTCGACCAGGCTTTGGATGAGCGACTGTGCACCGTTCATTTCGATCACCTCTTCTTCATGAAAAGCTGCGAATGCTTCCTGCGCTTCATCGTGAGCAACCGAACTCCCGGTGCGTGCTCCTCGATCCGAACAGTCATCCGTACCTCCGTCGTGGCCGAGAGTCTCGATTCAAGCTACTCGGTCGGGAGTTCAGCGTTCGTAGCCCTTGCGCATATCGTCGACGATGCGTGGCCGGTCGAGCGTCGAGGGTTCCAACTCCCGCCTCGGGCGATCGCGAGGAAACACCGAGGCCGACGCCAGCGTCGGCTCGTCGAGGAACCGCAGGTTCGGCACATCAGCGGGCAGACGAAGCTCGGGTGGAGTGGAACCTCTTTGCGCGAGCACATATCCCCAGTCACCGAAGCTCGGCACGAAAACGTGATAGGGCGAGACACTCAGTCCGACAGCCGATACCGTCGACACCGTTCGCCAGTACGCATCCGGCGTCGAGTACGGGCTGCCGGACTGGACGACCATCAGCCCGCCCGGATTCATCGCGGCAGCGGCAAGTCCGTAGAACTCCATCGAATACAAGCGGCCAAGTGCGGGGGTGTCGGGATCTGGGAGGTCGACGATCACCGCATCGAAACCCGGTTCCGGACGCTCTCGCAGCCACCGAAACGCATCGTCGAGTACGACGTCCACCCGTGGATCCTCGAGCGCTCCCTCGTTCAGATCACGAAGACGCGTGTTGGCCAACTCGATGACTGCCGGATCGAGTTCCACTTGAACGATCTGCTCGACGCTGTTCATTCGCAGCACTTCCCGTGCAGCGAGGCCGTCACCGCCGCCCAGAATCAGCACGCGCCGGGGGTCGTTCACCAGGGCCGGATACACCAGCGACTCCGTGTACCGATGCTCGTCGACACTGGAGAACTGCAGGTCTCCGTCGAGGAACAGGCGCACGTCGTTCCCCCGCTCGGTGACGACGATTTCCTGGTACACCGATCGCTCGGCGGCCACCACGGGATCGGTGTAGAGCCGCTGCCTCGACGTGGTCTCGATGTCCGACGCTGCGATCAGCAACCATCCGATCAAACTTGCTGCCAACAGCATTGCGACGACGGCGATCGATCGTGCGCGCAGGCTGAGCTGCCACCGAAGGAGTATCAGCGCGACCACTGCCGCAGCCACGAGATTGATCATGCCGGTGAGTGCGGCACCGCGAATCATTCCCGCCCACGGCAACAGTACGAACGGCCACAGCAGACCACCGATCAATGCGCCGAGGTAGTCGGCGGCATTGAGGTTGGCCAGTACCTTTCCGGTGCTCTGTGCGTCGTTGTCGCTGCGACCGGACTGCAAGAGCGTCATCAGCAGAGGCACTTCGGCACCGACGAGGATGCCGATCAGCGCGGTCGCCGCCACCAGAACTGCTGCGCTGGAACCGAAGAACGTGAAGGTCACGTACAGCGTGACGGCACTGAATCCGCCGATCAGCCCGAGCAGTATCTCGACCGTCACGAACGAAACGGCAGCGTGTCCCAGCAGAGGTTTGGCGGCCAGCGCTCCGATACCCAGAGCCGCAACAAATCCCGCGACGATCAACGACGTCTGGGTGATGCCGCCGCCGGTCAGACTCACGCTGAGTGTCAACAGGGCCAGCTCGTAGATCAGGCCACACGCAGCGCACGCCGCAACAGCCGCAAGGAGAAGGACGCGTGCGCGCGGGCCGAGCATCGTCGAACGCTCGTCAACTGTCACATCGGGATCAGCGGCAACCATCAGGTGAGCGCTGCGGCGTTCACCAAACCGATGGACAGCAAGCTCACACCCACAGCCCACGCGGCGCCACACATCTTCGGATCCTGCACCAGCGCAACCAACTTGCCGGGAAGGAATGCGTTCATCAATCGCAGCGCGATCGCTTGCAACACGATCGCGAACAGTCCGTACACCGCGGAGTCGGCGAGTCCCTGAGCAAAGCCGTCCGAACTGGTCAGGATTGCCGTCACCACGATGATCGCCAGCGCAAGATGATTGGAGGCCAACAGAATCGCAGCGTTCGGGTTCTTGTCGACGTAAACCTGGTGGCGGAGATTTCCGGGTGTCATGAGGTCGAGGACCAGGAATCCCGTCGCCAGAACCGCTGCACCGACGACGAAGTAGGCGAGGGTGCCGAGAACGCCCCCGACGAGCAATGCCGGATCCACCGTTCCGATCTCGACGGAAGTGGATGCAAAGATGTTCGTCACGCCGTTCTCCTTCTCATTGAGCATTACCGTCATTTGGCACTACCCGAGCCGCCGCTGCCACTGCTTCCACCCGCCGGGGATCCCGGGTTGAAGCCCGGTCCCAGGTACGCGTATCCGCCGCTGCGATACGTGCCGTCGATGTCCTCTACCTTGATGGTGCTGCCACCGCCCGAAGCCGAACTGACAGTGACGATGTCGTCGTCGTAGCGCAGGTATTCGTTGCCGCCGTCAGCACTTCGCGCCGCTGGTTCGTCCGCGTCGACAATCCGTGAGACGGTCGTGCCCACTGGATCTTTCGACGAGTACAACACGACGTCGCCATCCTGGGACGTCTTGGAATAGTTGTCCGCGATGAAGTCTTTGGCTCCACCACCGCACGCCGACAACATAATTGCGGCCGCCAGCATCACCGGAGCAAACCACGTCCGCCCCCTCACGGGCGCCACCTACTGCGCGTCTTCACGATCACTCCTGTCCCCTCCCCCGGGTACAAATGCCAACTCTGCCAACTCCACCCCTGGCGGTCTCGCACGCCACACAACGCGGTCAACGCTGTGTCGTCGCCGGGAAAGGATCCGCAGATCCAACCGTCCTGGCCGGCGGACTCTCTCAACGATGCAGCTTCCGAATCGAATTCGACTCGGTCCAGGATCAGCGAGGAAGACTCGAACCGGTAGTTTTCCGTGGACTCCACTGCCGGCAAGGGTTCACCGCCGGCGGCAAGAGCATCGCACGAAACCTGCTCGGTCAGTTCCTTTCCCGACGCCCAGGCCGTCACCACGTGCGAAGCCCCGAGCACTCCGAGTGTCAGCGTCGCGTCGGAAGTTCCGATCACCAACTCGGCGAGGGTCGGTGGCGCAGGAGCTCCCAGTACCAACCCCAGTGCCGAGGCATCCACGTCGGTCGGCTCCACGTCGAGTAGATACAGGCTCATTCCGGGGGGCCCGAGTGGATGACAGTGAGTTCGCTGCGAGTGACCGCCCGTCCCGTGGAAACCTCCCACGACTGTCCGCGCGCCCACTTCTCGAATGCAATCAGGCCGGTCTTGTCTGCGGTCGCATAGTCCGCGTATTCCATCGAGCCGGAAGGGGCCGTACCCGTCGTACCCTCGGCCGTGAACTTCGCCGTTCCACTTTCGATCTTGCGGTGAACCTTGTCGTCGAGAATGACGTCGCCGTTCGGGACCAGGTTGGTTCCTTCTCGACGCATCCAGAGAGTCATCTCCAATTCGCCCTCGTCGTCCTCGACCGTCAACCAACGACGACCGGTCGAACCGTCGAGAAGGTGCTCACGCCAGATGTACCCCTCTTCGTCGAGCGTGATGGTCCCTCGAACAACATGGTCGATACCCGCGTACGTGATGATGTCGCCGACCCCGATCTTGTGGGGGTCGTACACCTCGGGATAGTCGGCGAGCGGGTCGACGCGAGCACTCGGCTTACCCTGGCGTCCACGCAGGACCACAAACACGACGGCAGCGATCACTACGAGTATCAGGACAACTATCAGCACGTTGGTCAACGGTTTCTCCGAAATCGTCTCGGCAGGGTTGCCGCGGGCCATACCCTACCGATCCGTTCTCAGCCTTTTCGGATGAGACTGCCGGCAATCCGGCCTGTCGCCGACCGGACAGGTCTCCAGCGCCGCGGGCAGATCGAAAGACTGCCCCGGCGCACCTTTGCGTTTACGCTCAGCCCGAGGAACTCCGCGCGAACGAAAGCCGGTCGACTGACGATGAGCAAGAACACGGAGCCGTCTGCCCGCACCGTCATGCACACACCACGATTCTGGTTGACACCATTGATAGTGGTCACCCTCTTGATGTCTGCGCTGGCAGCGTTGTACATGGGCGGAATACTCGACCCCAAGAAACACCTGGACCAGTTCCCGATCGCCCTGGTCAACCAGGACGAGGGCGACACCCTCCCCGGTGGCGACCCCGCCGACCGCAAGAACTTCGGAAACGACATCGTCGCCGGCCTCGAAAGCGGAATCGACCACCAGAAGATCGACCTGCAGCAGATCGGTATCGCCGAAGCCCAATCGCGGTTGAACTCCGGCACGCTGTACGGCGCGATCGTGATTCCCAGTGATTTCACGAAGAGGACGATCATCCTGGCGGAGGCCAGCGTCGTCGCCGGTGACGTAGAGCAACCGATCATCACGATCTACACCAATCCTCGCGCCGGTTCCGTCTCGGCATCGCTGGTCCAGTCGATCGGAACCACAGCCCTCGCCTCGGTCAACAAGAACATGGGCGAGCAACTCACCGCCCTTGTCACCGCGCAGTTGGAAGCGGGAGGCACCGGAACCCAGATCTCCGGAGCGAGCCGCCTGCTGCTCGAAAACCCGGTGAACGTACTCACGGTTGCCCACGATCCGCTTCCCGACGGAACCGGATTCGGTTTGGTGGCATTCTATTTCGCGCTGCTGTTGGTCCTTGCGGGATTCACCGGAGCAACCGTGGTCAATTCCTTGGTGGACGGCATGCTCGGATACGCGCCTACCGAATTCGGTCCACTCTTCGTTCAGAACGACGTTGTGGGTATCAACAGGTTTCGAACGCTGCTCGTCAAATGGGCATTCATGATCGTGTTGTCCGGCATAGTCTCCGCGTTGTTCCAGTGGATCAGTCGCGCCCTCGGAATGCCGGTCACTCACGGGCTTGCATTGTGGGAGTACGGCGCGCTGGTCATCACAGCGGTGGGCATCACGGCGATGTCGGTGATGGCCGCGTTCGGCTCGTTGGGCATGTTGATCAACCTGTTCGTGTTCGTCATTCTCGCGCTGCCCTCGTCCGGTGGCACCATCCCCCTCGAAGCCAGCCCCAGGTTGTATGCCTGGCTGGCGCAATTCGAGCCGATGCACCAGATCTACATGGGCACGCGATCGATCCTGTTCTTCGGCGCACACGTGAGGCAGGCCTGCTGCATGCCGTCTGGATGACGTTGGTGGGTCTACTGATCGGCGTCGTACTCGGCATCGTGACCACCCGTTTCTACGACCGCAAGGGCTACGAGCGCACCCATCGCCGCAAGGTGGCGTGACATGGTACCCAGCCGGGATTTGATCGAAACCTGTTGAGCCGATTCAATGTGATTGCGCGTTTCGGGAATCTTCGAGCCCCTTCCGCACGTTGTACAACTATGGCTAATTACAAAACAGTCAATCCCGCGACAGGTGAAACCGTCAGGGAATTCGATACTTTGGATGACGCCGGAGTTGAAGCCGCACTTGCGAACACGCATCGCGGCTACTTGACCTGGCGCAACAGTGCGCCACAGCAGCGTGCGGCAGTCCTGAGCAAGACCGCCGAACTGTACACAGAGCGCGCAGACGAACTGGCCCGAATGATCTCCTTGGAGATGGGTAAGCCGGTCCGCGAGGCCAAGGGCGAAGTACAACTCTCGGCCGCGATCTATCAGTGGTATGCAGACCACGGTCCGGCACTGCTCGAGGAAGAACGACTCGACGTTCCCGGGGCCGAGGAGTCGGTTGTGTACCGGCGACCGATCGGCGCTCTCATCGGCGTCATGCCGTGGAACTTCCCGTACTACCAAGTCGCCCGCTTCGCGGCACCGAATCTGATGCTCGGTAACACGATCATTCTCAAGCACGCATCGAACTGTCCGCAGTCGGCGCTGCTGATGGAAGAGATTCTGCGACAAGCCGGATTGCCGGACGACGCCTACGTCAACGTCTTCGCGACCAACGAGCAGATCGCGGACATGATCGCCGATCCCCGAGTTCAAGGTGTGTCACTGACCGGCAGCGAACGCGCCGGAACCAGCGTCGCCGAAACTGCCGGACGCAATCTCAAGAAGGTCGTCCTCGAACTCGGCGGATCAGACGTGTTCATCGTCCTCGATTCCGACGACATGGATGCCACCGTCAAGTCCGCAACCAAGGCACGTCTGTCCAATGCCGGCCAGGCCTGCAACGCGGCCAAGCGTTTCATCGTCACCGAAGATTTCTACGACGACTTCACCGACAAGTTGGCGACGTCCTTCGAATCCGTCACTGCCGGTGACCCGTTGGACGAATCCACAGTCTTAGGTCCGCTCTCTTCGCAGAGCGCGGCAGATACTCTGATCGAGCAGATCGACGACGCTGTGTCCAAGGGTGCCACGCTGCTGACCGGTGGAAAGAAGATCGACGGCCCGGGCGCCTACGTTCAACCGACATTGCTCGCAGACGTGACACCGGACATGCGGGCCTACAGCGAAGAACTGTTCGGACCTGCCGGAGTCGTCTACAAGGTCAAGTCGGCCAGCGAGGCTGTGGAACTTGCCAATTCGTCGGTCTACGGTCTGAGCGGATCCGTCTGGAGCAGCGATCTCGATTCCGCCCGGTCGGTCGCTGCAGATCTGGACGTGGGAATGGCGTTCGTCAACGAGCACGGAACGACGTTGCCCGGTCTGCCCTTCGGCGGAGTCAAGCGCTCCGGAGTCGGCCGCGAGCTGGGTCCGTGGGGAATGGACGAGTTCGTCAACAAGAAACTGCTCCGCGTCTCCAAGAAGTAGTTCGACACAGAAGTAGCTCGACACAGAAGTAGCTCGGCGCAAAGGAAGGCCCTGACCTCGATGGAGGTCGGGGCCTTTCCTCATAACCCACGGACCAGCAAGCGGGTCCGCTGCCTGGTCACTCGCTTGCCGGCGTGGCACCCCCACGAGTGAGGCTCCACCCGAACCTCGTCGCGATGACAGCTGACACCCAGCCCAACAGTGCACCCACCAGTGGAGCAGCGACGGCGGTGTAGATCGCCTCGTTGGAAACACCAACCGACACGGCGGAGTCACCGACGAAGGCGAAATCGGTTCGGGAGGCGAAGGACGCCCACTCGATCAGGCCGGAGACAACAATAATCAGGAACCCCAGCAGGAAGCCGAAGCCGGCCAGCAGAACGTGAAGTGCGCGCATCCGGTCAGTCTGCCTGTAACACCCACCCAGATAAAACCGACCTGCTGGTATGACACTTTCACGTATCGCTCGCACTTCCGTGATCGCCGCCGCCCTCTGCGCGGGCGCAGCCATCTGTTCCGCGACGTCAGCTTCCGCGGACGTAGTCGACGTCACGATCCTTCCGGGTCTCAGCAGCGGACCGACGACGCCGTACGGAGCGGGCTGCACATATCTGGTGGTTGCCAGGACAGCAGCGTTGAACGAGCCGAACGTCTCGATTGTCGACATGAACCGGGCGTCGACCATGTTCCCGCAGGAATTGATCTGGGACACCGTCAATCCTTACTTCACCTTGCCGGTGGTGCTCGGCCACGCAGTCACGCTGTGGACTCCGACCGCACCCGGTGAGCACTCCCTGATGGCCTACCAGACGTCCGCGGGCGGGCCGGTCGCAACGGTCATGGTCAATCCGGCCACCCCGATGGGTCCGGGGTGCGTCGTCGCACCCTGATCCGCTCGCCCTCCAAGAAGTCGACGAGCACCCGGTTGACTTCATCGGCGGGAACCATCGGAATGCTGTGATGTGAAGCATCTTTCAGCACCTCGACGCGTGCTGCGGGTACCCTCTGCCGCACTGACTTCGACACGGTTTCCGCATCATGCACCCGTCCGTCTTGTGCGAGGACCACCAGCAACTCGACATCCAGTGCGCTCAAGGCCTCCTTCGAAGGACGTCGAGGCACTACGAGATCGGGTCGCGGTAGATCCGAAGTGCCCACTTCCACAAGAGACAGCCAGTCGGAGTCGATACTCAACTCGCCTGTCTCCCATTCCAACAGTCGCCGTCGGCGTGCTCGCGACGGGGAGAGCAACAGCGGAAGCGCACGCAGAAGGTAGCCCGCCTTCATGCCGGAGAAACTCGAATTAGGATCGAGCAGAACAAGTTTCCCGACACGATTCGGTCGATGCAGCGCAAAGGCCAACGCAATCATCGCGCCATAGGAATGTCCGATCACATCAACGGTGCCGGCCCCGGTGCAATCGACTATCGAGTCCATCCACTCGATCAGATCGTCGACGGACTTCATCGGATCACCATTCGGAACGCTCCGCCCGGCATCACCCATGGTGTCGACAGCAAAGACACGCCGGGATTTCGACAGCGTCGCAACATTGTCGAACCACACCGTCGAAGTGGCACCTCCCCCGGACAGAAGGATCAACGGCCGCGAGTCTGCATGCCCACAGACGTTCACATGCGTGTTACCGAACCGCCCCGCGAGATCCACACCCAGCGGTTTCTGCGGCCATTTGGTCAGTACAGCGTCGTATGCGCGATTGAAGTCCATCCCCCACCCCCATTTCTCTCGATTATCGAGATAGTAGACAATCAAGAGACAACACACCAGGGCTGGAGGCATCCTTGAGCGTCGGCGATGCAGAAGACGAAGCGATGGCGATCGTCCACTCGCTTCGCGCACTTACCGTCGACTTGAACGTGGCGGTTTCCGGCTTTGCGAACAAGTACAAAATGCACTCCACCGACGTGCGCGCGTTGATCTGCCTTCTCGATGCCGAGCGCTCGGACACACCGGCGACACCAGGCTGGCTCGGCGCACAGCTGGGTATCAACTCGGCGTCGGTGACCGCGCTCGTCGACCGGATGGTCAAAGCGGGCCACGTAGCTCGGGAGCGAGACTCAGCAGACCGCAGGCGGGTGCTCTTGCAGGTCACACCATCGGCGGTCACTCTGGGCGAGAGTTACTTCGGCCCACTCATTTCACGGGCGGTGAGCACCCTCGGCAATTTTACCGCCACAGAGCGAGCCACCATCGCGAGTTTCATCGCCGCGATGCGAGCGGACGTGGAGCGGACTCGAGTCGATAGGGAGCCCTCCCGGTGACTCGCATACTTCCCGCGGGAGAACGCGCATTGCTCGTGGACTTCGATTCCGAAGCTGGCGTTCTAGCGTTCACCGAAGCACTGACGCGTAACACCCCGGTCGGGGTCGAAGACTTCCTCCCCGCAGCTCGCACGGTCCTGGTCACGTGCACCCCGGCGGCAGATCTCACGTACGTCCGGAAGCGCTTGAACGATCTCGAGCAGACCGATTCTGCCGCGACCACAGACGAGCATTTCGAGACGGATGCACTCACCATCGCCGTCAGGTACGACGGGCCCGACCTCGACGACGTCGCACAGTCACTTGGTATGAGCCGATGCGAGGTGGTTGCGGCCCACACCGGGGCAATGTGGCGTTGCGCCTTCATCGGATTCGCACCCGGCTTCGCCTACCTGACTTCAGGCGACACTCGGCTCGACGTTCCGCGTCGAACGCAATCACGAACCGCTGTGCCTGCCGGTTCCGTCGCCCTGGCCGCTGGATACAGCGCGGTCTACCCGCGGGCATCGCCGGGTGGCTGGCAGATCATCGGGAGCACCGATGCCGTGATGTGGGATCTGAACGCCACACCACCGGCCACCGTTCAGCCCGGCAGACGCGTGCGCTTCGTGAACGAGGAACAACGATGAACAGTCTGGAGATACTCGACACCGGGCCGCTGAGCCTGATCCAGGACCTCGGACGGATAGGTCATCTTCGCTCGGGTGTCGGGGTTTCCGGTGCGGCGGACAGGCGATCTCTCAGGCTTGGCAATCGGCTCGTCGGCAACAACGAGGGCGCAGCCGGTGTCGAGGTCCTCCTGGGTGGGCTGAGTCTTCGGGCGCAGCAACCGACAACGATCGCGTTCACCGGTGCGCCGGCACAGGCCTACCGCGACGGCATTCCGGTCGGGCATTCGAGCGTGATCGATCTGCGGGCTGGTCAGACCGTCCGCCTGGACTACGCACCGAGCGGACTGCGGACGTATTTGACCGTCCGAGGCGGCATTGTGGTTCCCGAGATCCTGGGATCGCGCAGCACCGACACGATGTCCGGGATCGGTCCGGCGCCTCTCGAGCCTGGTGTTTTTCTCCCGATCGGGCCATCGCCGACCACGTTCTCAGCCGTCGACCTCGCACCGGTGCCGCCGATGGCAAACGAGACTCTCGCCATTCGAGTGGTGTTCGGTCCTCGCGCAGATCGATTCACCAACCCCGAAACACTCCTCCATGGCCGATGGGCGATCTCGACCGACTCGGACCGAATCGGCGCACGCGTCGATCGCGTCGGCGCCGACGAACTACTTCGAAGAACAGACGACACCGAACTGCCCACCGAAGGCGTAGCACTCGGATCGATCCAGGTCCCACCCAGCGGCCAACCTGTCGTGTTCCTCGCCGATCACCCCATCACCGGCGGCTATCCGGTGGTGGGAGTGGTCGCGGACGCAGATATCGACCGACTCGGCCAAGCCCGCCCGGGTCAACACATCCGGTTCGTCAGGGCCTGAGCACGCCGAGCGATGGCGTGTCGGACCCAGCCGTCACACTGATGTCGTGCGAGTTGTCCTGGTCCCCGGTAGTACGACGTCCACGGGAGCTGTGACGGCAACTGTCCTACGGACCGATCCCGCTGGAACGCCGCTCGCCGATCCCGTCGAATACCCCGACCTGATCGCAGCGGTACGCACCATCGAGGAAGCCGAGCACCCGCGGTGGGTGTGGCCGAGTACGGCGACCGTGTACCCACCTCTACTGCGGGCAGGCGTACGGGTTCAACGGTGCCACGACATCTCCCTGACCCGCGCGATACTCGGAATGCGCGCCGGCAAACCGTCACCGCCCGCCGACGAGTTCGACGACGATCGACTCGGACTCTTCGACACTGCACCCGTTCTCGATCCCCTCGCCGTCGTCACCGAATTCGCCGAGCAGCGCGCAACCATCGGCGCGGACGCTCGACTGGACTTGTTGATCGCAGCAGAATCGGCCGGCGCTCTCAGCGCCGCCGAGATGACGCACACGGGCCTTCCGTTCTCGACGCAGAAGCATCGCGAACTCCTCGAAGAACGGCTGGGGCCGCGGCCGACGGGATACGACCTCCCCGCACGCATGCAGGAACTTGCCGCCCAGATCAGCGAGGTCTTCGGGCGCACCGTCAATCCTTCGTCTTCGGTGGAGATCACCGAGGCGTTCGGACGTCAGGGCATCGAACTACCGTCGACGCGCAAGTGGTTTCTGCAGGAAATCGATCATCCGGCTGTGCCGCTGCTCCTACGTCACCGCGAACTCGCCAAGCTGTACAGCACCAACGGTTGGCAGTGGATGGACAGTTGGGTGCGGGGCGATCGATTCCGCCCGATCTACGTTCCCGGTGGTGTCGTGTCCGGCAGGTGGGCGAGCCGGGGCGGCGGGGCCCTCCAGATTCCTAAGACCATGCGCTCGAGCGTCGTCGCAGATCCGGGCCACGTGTTCGTCGTCGCCGACGCCGGTCAGCTCGAACCCCGAATTCTGGCCGCCATGTCCGGCGACCGCCGCATGATGGCTGCCGCCGGCGACGACGATCTGTACGCACTTGTCGGTGCAGAAGCCTTCGGCGGGGATCGCGCAAAAGCCAAGGTCGCAATCCTCGGAGTCCTGTACGGGGCGACGGCGGGTGAAGCCAAAGCACTGCTCATCTTGTTGCGGAAGCGATTCCCGGTCGCCGTCGAGTACGTCGAGCAAGCTGCCAAGGCAGGTGAGCGCGGCGAGGTGGTGAAGTCACTGCTCGGCCGGGCCTGTCCCCCACCGTCTCCCGACTTCTACTCCCACGGCGACGCTCACGCCCGCGGTCGTTTCACGCGCAACTTCGTCGTGCAGGCGACTGCGTCCGAGTGGGCGCTGTGCCTCCTGGCCGACCTCAGGCGCCGCCTCGCCGAAGATCCGGACGGCAAGTTGGTCTTCTTCCAGCACGACGAGGTAGTCGTGCATACCCGCAACCCCGAAACCGGTACCGCGCACGTGCTGGCCGCAGCTGCTTCGGCAACTCGATTGTTGTTCGGCGACACAGTCGTCCGTTTTCCCATGGACGTCGCAGCCCGCGAGACATACGGCAAAGGCACTTCGTAGCGTCGTCAATTCCACGCCTAGTGGTTCCACCGCGCCCGTATTGCGTGTTCTACTGGAAAACGTTGCTTTGTTGGTGCTGGTCGACTGCGTTCGAGGAGAACCATGACCAAGCTGGACACAACTGACGCAGAACGGAACGACAGCGGAGCCGTGAAGCGCCTTCGCGTGCCGATCTTCACCGTGATCGCCCTTGCGATCTTCGCCTTCGTCGCAGGCGGATTCGGCGGTTCTTTCCAGGGCAAACTCGCCGAGGTTCAAAAGAACGACAACGCCTCGTACCTCCCGAGTTCCGCCGAATCGACAATCGTCAGCAACCAATCCGCGAACTTCCTCGCAGTCGAGACGATCCCTGGATTTGTTCTGTTCCATCGAGATTCGGCCCTCACCGAGGCGGACAAATCTGCAATCAACTCGGCCTACGGCGCCATTGCCGGCATCTCCGGAGTAGACGCCGACGGTATGCAGCCCACTCAGTACTCCGCCGACGGCACAACTGCGTCGATCTTCGTGCCACTCGTGGCCAAAGACGGTGACACCGCCGTGGCAGGTGATGTCCTGGCGACCACCGAGCAGAACGTCATCGACGCCGCAAAACAAGCAGCCGGTGATGTCGAGGTACTCCCAGCCGGGCCAGGTGGGCTACTCGTTGCGTTCATCGACGCCTTTGCCGGTCTGGACGGAGCGCTCCTTGGCGCGGCACTCCTGGTCGTGATCCTCATCCTGCTTGTCGTGTACCGATCGCCGGTGTTGTGGTTCTTCCCGCTGTTCTCCGCGCTCCTCGCCATCGGCTTGTCGTCGATGGTGATCTACTTCCTCGCGAAAGCCGAACTACTGACGCTGACCGGGCAATCTCAAGGCATCCTTTTCGTATTGGTAATCGGTGCCGGTACCGACTACGCCCTACTCTTGATTTCTCGCTACCGCGAAGAACTGCACACGTATCCCAACCGCTTCGACGCGATGATCAAGGCCTGGCGCGAGTCTGCGCCGGCCATCACCGCTTCGGCTGTCACCGTGATTCTCGGTCTGCTTTGCCTGACGTTCTCTCAACTCAACTCCAACAAGAGCCTCGGACCCGTCGCCGCCATCGGGATCGCCTGCACCTACCTGGTGATGATGACGTTCATGCCGGTCGCTCTGGCCGCCACCGGACGGTGGGTCTTCTGGCCGCGCAAGCCCAAGGTCGATCACGCCGCAGATCTTACGGCGCACGGGATGTGGGGCAAGATCGCCGAGGCCGTCGGTAGCAAGGACCGCCCACTGTGGATCGGCGCCACAGTGTTGTTGATCATCCTGTTCGCGGCCGGGATCGGCAGTCTCAAAACCGATGGCCTGACATCCACCGAAAGCTTCACCAATCGTCCCGACGCTGTTGTCGGACAAGAACTCTACGACTCGAAGTTCGATCCCGGAGCCGGCGCACCGGCCGTGATCACCGCAAACGCCGACCAGGCCGACGCCGTCATCAAAGCAGCCAGCGGCGTCGAAGGTATCTCGCAGGATCCCGGCGCCGTCTGCACCCAGGTGGACGTCGCGAAGGTCAGCGATTTGATCAAGACCAACCCCGCTGCCGTCGCACAAGCCGCCGCTGCGGGTTGCGCCCCTGCGGCTTTCACCGTTGCACCGATCGACGGCCGAACCATGATCAATGCAACCCTCGCCGACTCCTACGATTCGCCGCAGGCACTCGAAACTGTCAAGCGACTGCGGACTGCCGTCCACGACGTGCCCGGCGCCGACGCGCTCGTCGGCGGCAGCACGGCCACCACCCTTGATGTCCAGGCGGCCTCGGTCCGCGACAGAAACCTGATCATCCCGATCGTGCTGGTGGTGATCTTCCTGGTTCTGGCCGCTTTGCTCCGCGCTCTGCTGATCCCGGTGATTCTCATTGTCACCGTGGTGCTTTCATTCGCGGCGACCCTCGGTGTGAGCGGATTCTTCTTCACACACGTATTCGGGTTCGCCGGGGCGGATCAATCGTTCCCGCTGTTCGCCTTCGTCTTCCTCGTCGCGCTGGGTATCGACTACAACATCTTCCTGATGACCAGAGTCCGGGAGGAGACCGGAGAATTCGGCACCCGTGCAGGTGTACTGCGCGGTCTTGCGGTGACGGGCGGTGTGATCACGTCAGCCGGAATCGTCTTGGCCGCAACATTTGCCGTACTGGGCATCCTGCCACTGGTCTTCCTCGCCGAGATCGGATTTGCCGTGGCCTTCGGCGTGCTGCTCGATACGATCATCGTGCGCAGCGTCCTGGTGCCGGCACTCTCTCACGACATCGGGAAACGTATTTGGTGGCCGTCCGAACTGGCGCGCGCGAAAGACTGACCGACTACAGAAACGCTTCCTTGGTCCACAGATGAAAGAGCGCGTAGGCTCGCCAGGGTCGCCAGCGCTCGGACAACGCTGCGGCTTCTTTGGCCGTCGAGACCCCCAGCGCACGTTTCAACACCAGATCATCGGGTACGAATGCGTCGCGATCACCGAGAATCCGGACGGTGAGATAGTCAGCGGTCCACGGTCCGATTCCCGGTAGCGCCAACAACTCTTGTCGAAATTGGACAGGATCCGCATCCCAGGAGAGATCGAGACCGTTCGCTGCCGCAGTTGCCAGCGTGTGCACTGTTCTTGCGCGCATTGTGGTCAATCCGACGGCTCTCTGTATGTCCTCCGGCGATTGCGCTGCAACCGCGTCCGGATCAGGGAAGGCAAGAAACTCCCCTTCCACCGGCGCTCCGAATGCGCTGACAAAACGACTACCGAACGTCCTCGCTGCGGCGAGCGAAACCTGTTGCCCCAGAACGGTGAGCACTGCGGTCTCGAAACCGTCCACCGAGCCGAGCACCCGCAATCCTGGACGGGCGGCAACGAGTGGGGCCAACAACTCATCGCTACCGAACGCTGCTTCGACAGCAGTGTGATCGGCGTCGAGGTCGAGCCAACGGCGCACGATCACCTCCAGCACTGCGGAATCCCCCGCTGGCACATCGGAATCCACGACGACACCGTCGTCTGTCCACGACACCGACACAACTACCGGGCCGGAAGGCAACGGTATGACTCTGGTGTGAACACCGTCGTCGTGACGCTCGAGGCCTGCGACGCAGTGAGCCCGCAAGGCACCGGTGAGCGGTTCGACTGCATAGGGCGCCTGAAAGCGCAGCGTCACTGCGCTCACCGGCCGGCTTCCAGATCCAGCAGAATCGCTTTCAGTTCGGGGCCGCCGGCGTACTGCCCGAGGCTGCCGTCGCTGCGCACCACGCGGTGACACGGGACCACCAACGGCAGCGGATTCTTTGCGCATGCGGTCCCGACGGCACGCACCGCACGCGGGCTTCCCGACGCTGCTGCGACCACCGAATAGCTTGCAGTGTGGCCGTATTCGATCTCGGGGAGATGACGCAACACTTCGCGTCGGAACCCCTTCGCGAGTTGGAAGTCCAAGCGCAGATCGAATTCTCGACGCGCACCGGCAAAGTACTCGTCCAACTCGCGAGCGACAGTGTCCAGCCTGCGCGGGTAATGAAGCACACGGGGGCTGACGGTGTCCGCCAAACGTTCCAGAACGAGGTCGTGCCCTTCGACGGCAAAGGCAACCCGCACCAGGCCGACATCGGTCGCCGCCAGGAGCAGCTTTCCGACCGGCGAATCGACGGTTCGATATGCCACGTCGATCAATTCAGCTTCGGACGCCTGAGCAGCCAGGCGCGCCCGTAGGCGGATCATGGCGTCAGCGTCAACGGCTGGAAGCGCCTCGAACACATCGTTACTCATGAGTGACTCCCTTCCGCAGCGGTAGCGGACAAGTAGGTTCTTCGTAGTGTGGCGATACCGTCGGCACCCGCGCGTCTGGCGGCCGCCGGGGTGTTGCCGAGGATGTCCGCGATCTCTGCGTACGGCAGCCCACCCAGAAAGTGATAGGCGACTGCCGCACGTTGTTTGAGCGGTAGCTGTTCGAGTGCGTCCCAGAGTTCGTGATCCCACGTTCCGGGTACGCCGATTCGCGTCGGCAACTCCGGAACGTCGTCTGTCGGCACGGCCACCCGGGCGCGCACTCGGGTGATGTCGATTGCCTTGCGGTGCGCGATGGTCACCAGCCAGGCTTCGATGTTCGCGTCCGGATTCAGATCCGGATATGCCCGCATCGCTGCGATGAACGTCTCGGACCACGCGTCCTCGGCGTCGACGGGCCCGACCACCGCGCGGCAGACACGGAGGACCACTGCACCGTATTCGGTCACGACGTCTTCGAACGGTTTGAGTGTCACGACCGGTAGACGTTCCCGATCACCGAATTGTGAGCCGAGCGCATCAGAAGAGGACATCCGATTCGCCGCCGTGCTCGCGGTCGAGCAGGAACCGCTTACGTTCGAGGCCGCCGGCGAAACCGGTCAGACTTCCGTCGCTACCGACCACACGATGGCAGGGAACGATGATGCTGATCGGATTCTTGCCGTTTGCCGCGGCGGCGGCACGGATCGCAAGCGGGTTACCCAAAGTTTGCGCGAGCTCCATGTATGTCCAGGTTTCGCCGTACGGGATCGTTCGCAAGGTATCCCACACCCGCTTCTGGAACTCGGTACCCACGGGCGCCAGCGGCACGGAGAACTCCGTGCGATCACCCTCGAAGTACTCGGTGAGCTGCGATTCGACTTCACCGAAGACCGCCGCGGAACGATCACCGAACGTGGACTCGTCCGGCTTGTGGCGATGCTCCGCCATGTACAGCCCGCAGAGGTCGTCACCTGCTGCTACCAGCGTCAACTCCCCGATCGGCGAGTCGATCACGGTGTGCGTACGGATAGCCGTCATGTCTCGATCCTTCCAGGTTGCGAGGTGCAGCAGGCAGCGGGTGAATTGATTGTCCGCGCCGGCACCGACACCTCGAAGACGCCGCTGGCCTCGTGAATGTGAGATTTACCTGTACTTTGACGTCACATCAGGCAGTATCGAGGGATGGCTCTAGTTTTGCCCGGCAGCTCCACCGTCGTCCGCTCCGTCGGCGACGTGGTGCACTGGTCCCTGTCCACGGTCGCTTTTGCGGTCACCCTGCCCACTCGACTCGAGGCGCTCCTCTTCTCGGTCGAGAGGTTGGTGGCACGCATCAACCAGATCGCCGACAACGCCGACCGCGTCGTCATCGGAGCCGCCGCCGTGACCGTTCGAGCTGAGACGCTGGTCGAGGCCGTCGAGCAGACCTCGGACATCGCGGGACAACTCCTCGAGATCTACGAGCCCATCGCCCTACAGCTCGCGCCGCTGGCTGCCAGGTTCGCCGACGACCTTTCCGAGGCAGAGGTCAGCGCCGCGATCAAGCTGATCGACCAACTACCGGAGCTCACCGACCGGGTGGCCGCGGTGCTGCCCATCCTCGGAACCCTCGACTCCGTCTCACCCGAGATCCACGAACTCCTCGGAGTGGTCAAGGACCTGCGGCAGGCGATCGTCGGAGTGCCCGGCTTTCACTTCTTTCGCAAGCGGGGCGAAGCCAAGCTGGATTGAAATTTCAGGCGGAGTAGCCGTTGGTCCCAGCACGCGTCATGACGACCTTCGGAACTACCGCTCGAGACGAGAGCTTGAGCAGACCGTCCACCAACTCCACGATGTCGTCGACCTTGATCATGGTGTCCGGTGTGATCCGATCGTGCGTCCACGCCGACATGTCGGTATCGACGTAACCGGGAGCGATGGCCGTCGCACTGACGCCGTTTCCGGATTCCTCGGCGTTGAGTGCTTCGACCATCGAAATCAGCGCAGCTTTGGTGGCTCCGTAGACGGCCAGGCCGCTCTCGGCATACACACCGGCCATCGAGGCGAGAGCGATCACCTTCGCTCCGCCGGCAAGGTCCGCGTCCGCCGCTGTACGCAGGAGCGGCAGCGACGCTTGCAATAGCGCGAACGGTGTCCGGAGATTGACGGCAACGGTCTTGTCGAAACGTCGCATCGGGTAATCCGCTACTCGCCCACTGGTTCCCACTCCGGCGTTGAGGACGAGAGCCCTCATGGAGCCGAATCGCTCACTGTGTGTGGCGACGAGTGCTGCGGCGAAGTTCTCGTCCGCCATGTCGCCGGCCGAGACGACGACGTCCGGCGATCCGGCGCGCGTAAGTTCTTCGGCGACAACGGCGAGCCGCTCGGCATCACGCGCCGTGATGGTCAGCCCGTACCCTTGCGAAGCCAAGCGTGTTGCGATGCCGAGCCCGATTCCCTTGGAGGCGCCGGTGACCAGTGCTGATCGAGTCATTCGAATTTCCCTTGCAGTGCGTTGAGTCCGGCCGAGATCAGTTCCGGCACAGAAGATCCAGCCTTGTCGAATCCCCCGCCGACGGTGGCTCCTGCTCGGAATCGGTGATCGATGCCCTGCGCCACGACGGCGAGTTTGAAGAACCCGAGCGCCATGTAGAAGTTCCAATGCGCCAGTTCACGACCCGACACGGACGAATACCGTTGCGCCAGATCGACAACGGACGGTAGCGACGGGCTCGTCCACGCAGCAGGCTCACCCAGAACCAGATCCAGCGCGGGATGCCGATAGACACACATCATCGCGATGTCCGCCAGCGGATCGCCCAGCGTCGACAGTTCCCAGTCCACCACTGCGGCAACCTTGGTGACGTCGTTCGCCGCGAGAATCGTGTTGTCGATCCGGTAGTCGCCGTGCACGATCGACGAGGCTGATTCCGCCGGAATCAATTCCGCGAGGCTCGACGCCAACCTGTCCACATCGGCCGAGTCCTCGGTCTTGACGCGTGACCATTGACCGGCCCACAACTTCACCTGACGGGCTACGTAACCGTCGGGTCTGCCGAGTTCGCCGAGACCCACTGCGGTGTAGTCGACGTCGTGCAGTGCAGCGAGAACACGCACCAACTCGTCGGTGCACTGCGTGACCTGCGCTGCCGGAACAGCTTCCAACTCGGTTTTGGTCCGGATCACTTGACCGGTGACGAACTCGACCACCGTGAACGACGCACCCATCACCGAGGCGTCCTCGCACAGCACGACGGTCGGCGCGACCGGCACGGCGGTGTTCTGCAACGCCGAGGTGATTCGGAACTCACGCGCAACGTCGTGCGCCGACGGCGTGAGGCCGGCCGTGGGTGGACGACGGAGAATCCACTTCGAGTTGTCGTCGAAGATTCCGTAGGTGAGATTGGATTTGCCGCCTGAAATCAGTTCGGCTCGCAACTCACCGCTCACCTCGACGCCTGCGGCTTGCAGATACTTGTGGAGCGCCGCGAGATCGAGTCCTGGAAAGTCCGTCACTTCGACTCCTCCCGAGCAGCGCGCTTCGCAGCTCCGACAACACGTTTCGCAATTGCCCAGCGATGAACCTCGGACGGGCCGTCGTAGACGCGGAAGGGACGCACTTCGCGGGACAAGCGTGCCAGCGGCAGATCGCCGGACACGCCCATTCCGCCACACATCTGAATGGAGCGGTCCACGATCCGGAAGATCGCCTCGGCAGCGTAGGTCTTGGCGATGGACGTCGCGTTGCTCGCGTGCCCGCCCTGATCGAGTTCGAAGCAGGCCTGCACCAGAAGTGCGCGGCTGGCTGCGATGTCGATCTCGTTGTCGGCGACCATCTTCTGGATCATTCCGAGATCACCGAGTTTCGAGCCGAAGCCTTCTCGTTCGACAACTCTGGCCACGGCGACGTCGTGGCCGCGGCGCGCTGCACCGAGCCAGCGCATCACGTGCGTCATGCGGGCGGGACCGAGGCGAACCTGCGCGTAGGCGAAACCTTGATCGACCTCACCGAGAACGGCCTCGTCGGGTACGAAGAGATCCTCGAACGTGACCTCGCAGTGCCCGCCGATCATGGCCTTGTCGAGGGTGTCGATGTGTCGACCCACTACCAGGCCGGGAGTATCCGTCGGCGCCAGGAACATGGTCGCTCCGCCGCGCTGCCCGGGCTCACCGGACGTGCGCGCCATGATGATGAAGAACCCGGCGCCGTCGGCGCCGGTGATGAACCATTTCTTACCGTTGATCTTCCAGCCACCGGGGACTTTCTCGGCGCGGGTGTTCAAAGCCGAAGGATCGGATCCCGCTCCCGGCGCGGGTTCGGTCATGGCGAATGCCGACCGCATGTCCCCGCTTGCGAGCGGCGCGAGGAACTGCTGCTTCTGTGCTTCGTTCGCCACGTGGGCCAGCATGTGAACGTTGCCCTCGTCCGGCGCCGCGATGTTGAGCGCCGTCGGCCCGAATAGCGAGTAGCCGGCTTCCTCGAAGACCGGCGCGCGATCACTCATGTTGAGTCCGAGGCCGCCGTACTCGATCGGTGCATGCGGGGCGAAGACACCGGCTTCTTTTGCTGCCGACTGCATCTCGATGCGGATGGCATCGCCACCCGCTACAGCGATGTCACCGGCGTGTTCGTCTTCGATGGGGAGCACTACGTTGCGCGTGAAGTCGCGCGTCTTCTCGATCAGCGCCACCACCTCGGGCGCGTACGTCAGATCGATTGCCACCAGCCACCTCCGAAAGAACATCCCGACCGAGCGATCGCTCGGTAACAGCACTCTCGCACATGCCGATGCGCCGGGTCAACAATCTTCGAGCATCGCCTCGCCCTGATCGAGCCGGCCGGCAACCACCATGTCGCGGTACAGATCGTCCTTGTCCATGAGCTCGTCATGGTTGCCGATGTTGCGGATCCGACCGTCTTCCATGACCACGATCCAGTCGGCGTCACGCACCGTCGAGAGCCGGTGAGCGATAGTCACCACGGCCCCGGTGCGCGCACGTTCGTTGATCGCGTCGACAATCGCGGCTTCGGTGAGCGTGTCGACCTGGGCAGTGGCTTCGTCGAGCAGAAGCAAAGCACTCGGCCGCAGAACTGCGCGCGCCATCGCGATCCGCTGACGTTGGCCGCCCGACAGCGAGGTGGCCGTCAGAGCGGTGTCGAGTCCGTTGGGCAGGGCCTCGATCGCGTCGTCGAGCCGGAGCAAGCGCAGAACGGCCTGGACTTCTTCGTCCGTCGCATCGGGATGGCTGAAGACGACGTTCTCCCGAATCGTTCCGGGCACCACCGGTGTCTCCTGCTCCACGTACGCGAGACTCTCGCGCACAGCGCGGTGATCGAGCGCGTCGTAACCGACTCCATGCAGGAGAACCTCACCCGATCGAGGTTCGACAAATCGCAGCACGGTCGAGAGCAAGGTCGTCTTTCCTGCACCCGACGGGCCGACGATGGCCATGTGCCCACGCGTCGGAATGACCAGCGAGACATCGCGCAACGCCGGCTGGTTCGATCCGTGGTAGCTCACGGTGACGTCGCGCAACTCGATCAGCGGCGCGGCAGCGTTTGTTTTCGCGACCACGTCCACGACCTCGTCGTACTGCTCGGTGGGCAACGACTGCATCTCGCGAATCCGGATAGCTGCCGCGATTCCCGACTGAACGGAGGTCACGTTCTGCGCAAGCTCCGACACCGGCCCCATCAGGGTGAAGGCGTAGAGCAGAAACGCGATGAGCGTCGAGACTGCCATTTCGCCGTCGGCGACTCGCCAGGCACCGAAGCCCAGGATGGCAATGATCGATCCTTGAATGGCGGTCCACGCGACAGTCCACGCGGTTGCCGACACTCGCACCGCCGTGATCGCATGCTTTTTCGCATCGGACGCATTGTTCGTCACCAGAGCCCCGACGCGATCCTCGGCGAGGGAAACCTTGACCGTCCGGATCGCACGCAAGCCACCCTCGAGAACGCCGCCGAGCTGACCGAGCGATTCCTGGGTTCGCGCTTCCGCTGCGGAAATCCGAGGCATCAGAACCGCAAAGAGTATGGAGGCGAACACGATTGCCACCATGGTGACGCCCAACAACGGCAGATCCAGTACGCCCATCAGAACAATCGTTCCGATGGTCAACGCGGCTGCGTTCAGAATATTCACCGCGGCCGACGACGCAGCCTCCCGCAGCAGCAAGGTGTCAGACGTGACCCGGGTGACCAATTCACCCACGGATCGCGATTGCAGCGCCGGCACCGTCGCCGCGAGGAATCGCTTCACCAGCGACGACCTGGCGTCGAAGACAACTTTCTCGGCGGCGGTTCCGAGAACGATCCACTGAGCACAACCGAGCACTGCACCGACGATCAGAAGGACGACGAGCGTGAGGATAGGTCCTTTCAGCGACGCACCGGTATCGAGGGTGTCGAGAACCCACTTGGTGACCATGGGCGTTGCCAGCGTCGCCGCGGAGCCGCACAGCGCCAGTACCAATCCGAGAAGGAGCGACGGCAGATGCGGTCGAGCGAACTCCGAGAGGACGCGGAGATTGCTCCATTTCGGTGCGGGCTGAGAAGCGTCGGATTCAAGCATGAATTTATGGAACACGAATGTTCCATAAAGGGCAAGAGAAATTCCGATTCGGAAACACTGGATACCGAAACCGGACACGGCTACGCTTCGGATTCGTGACAACGATCCACAGCGCACCAGAACAAAGCGCGACCCGCGAGCGCACACGGAAGGCCATCCTCGATGCTGCCGTTTCGGTGTTCGCATCCAAGCCTGCTGCGACCCTCAGCGAGATCGCTTCGGCCGCAAAGGTCGGCCGGACCACTTTGCACCGCTACTTTCCCGAACGGTCAGACCTGGTCGACGCAGTCGCGGCCGAGGCCACCCGCGCCGTCGGAGAGGCAGCAGCAGCAGCTCGACTCGGCGAGGGTACCGGAGCCGAAGCACTGGTTCGCCTGTGCCATGAATACTTCGAACTGGCCGACCTCTTGACGGTCCTGTTCTTCACTCCCGGTGTGTATCAAGAAGATTCGTTTGCCGAGTCCGCGTCGAACGACGACTCAGTCACCGATGCAATCGAGCGCGGACACTCCGACGGTTCCATCGACCCCGACATGGGTTCGGACTGGGTGCAGAACCTGCTGTGGTCACTGCTCTACACGTCGATGGACTACGTGAACCGCGGTTCCGGGACGCGACTACAAGCCTTGGATCTGACGGTTCGCAGCCTCCGCCGCGGAATCGCCCCCGATCCCGCGGTCTAGGTTGTCGGCTGCTTGAACAGCGGCACGCCGTTTGGTCACGCCTAGTTTGCGGTAGATCGAGCGAATGTGAGTCTTCACAGTGGGATAGGCGATGCCGAGGTGCGCAGCGATCTCGTCTGCAGTCATCGTAGTTCGCAGAAAAGTGAGGATCTCTTTCTCACGTTCCGTCAGGACTCCGGCGAGCTTGGCAGAGAGCTGGCCCCGTTTTTCCAGAATCGTGCGTAGGAGCTCCTGGTGTCTCGACCCCTGTGTTGCGTGCGCGTTCAACAGATCGACGATTACCGGATCGCCGCTCAGAAATGGGGCGAGAATCCGCTCGGGGATTGCTTCCGCCAGCGCACGATCCAACTGCTCGTGCGCCTGCGGTCCACGCCCGGCGACGGAGCTCAGGGCGGCAGACGTGACAAGGGTGCTCACCAGCGCATATCGCGGCAGCGCGGCCGAGGTTGCCAAGCGAAGCGCTTGAGCCGACGGTTCCGGATCCCCCATGACTCGGTAGAGCTCCGCGAGAAGCGCGTGAGCGACCGCAGCACCTGTTCTGGTCAGCGTGGGCATTGCGATGCGGCGAGCTTGCTCGTCCTGTCCTTGAGCGTGGGCGAGCCAGGCCGTGGTGACGCGCCGCAGCGTATCCCAAGGAATGCCGTGCTTGTCCGCAGTGCTCACGCCTCGCAGCAGACGAGCGGCGTTGTGGTACCGGTCTTCCCGGTTCAGAGCGATCAGGCTCATCACCAGGTACAGACGGGCGAGCGCCTCGAAGTTGGTTCCGGGACTGCCCTCCACGATGATCGAGTCGAACTGAGCGATCGCCTCCTCGAAGTCGCCACGCCAGTAAGCGATGCACCCCCGATTCGACTGTGGGAGACCACCTTCGAAGCGTTCCCAATCGGACGCCACATCTCGCGCAGGAAGGCCGTCGAGGATCTGTTCGGCTTCGGTGAATGCTCCCGCGTGGGTCAGCGCAAAGGCCAAGTTGGACTGTGCAAGACGCAATGTCTCCGTGCGCGACTGCAACTGCGCCTCGTCGCCGGCGGAGCGAAGTAGCGCGATGGCACGAGGAAGGTCACGACGAAGCCTGACCTCGGTCCATCCGAGGAGGAAAAGCGCGGACGGGTAATCGTCCTCGGGCTCGCACTGGGCGAGCGCGTGACGCGCGCGATCGGCGATGACGGCCTTGGTCGAGGTGTCCGGAGCGAGCAGCAGGTCGGTGAAGCAGACGACAAAATCGTCGGACGCCACCCGCAGACCCTGCCCGCGGAGAAACTCAGCGCCGTACGGATCACCGCTGAGATCGCGGCAGCACGCTCGTATCAGCAGGATGTGCGGATCGTGGGGATCGGGATGAGCAAGGCAGAGCTGCTCGAGTTCCCTGGTGTGAGATTCGAGAATCAAACGAAGCCAGTTTTTCCGCAGGACTCGTCGAGCCTGCTCCGCCTCACCAGAGGCGAGTGCGTCACGCACGGCTTCGATCATGTGTCGAAGATACTCGAGACGTTCGATGTCCGTGGAAATCCGGTCTCATCCGCTTCGGATTAGGCCGCGATCGAAGCCCGCCGATACCGGTGAGAATTGCCGGAATCAACCGAAATGCGTGAGTCAGCGGAATACCGTGTGCGCAGGCCTTACACGAAACGGATAAGACACATGAGCTTCTGGGAAAGCCTCGGCTGGATGCTGTGGGCGACCGTCTTCATCGGATATCTCTTCGCGCTGTTCGCGATCATCGCCGACCTGTTCCGCGACCACAAGCTCAGCGGTTGGTTGAAGGCCGTTTGGGTGTTCTTCCTGCTCTTCCTACCGATCCTGACCGCCCTCGTCTATCTCGTCGCCCGCGGCGAAGGGATGACGGAACGCAGCAACAAGGCCGCACGCGACGCCGAGAAGGCCGCCGAATCGTATATCCGCGAGGTCGCGGGGAAGAGCCCCAGCGAGGAGATCGCCGCAGCCGCAGCACTGCTCGAAGCCGGAGCGATCAGCGAGGACGAGTTCGCCGCACTCAAGCTGAAGGTCCTCTCGTGAGTGCCGCGCGTTTCGGCCCCGTCGACTTCTACCTTCTCGGCCTGCCTGGGCAGAGCCTCGACCCGGCCGCGCTCTCCGCACTGACCGACCTTACGGATACCGGCCTGGTGCGGCTGCTCGATCTGATCGTCATCTCCAAGTCCGAGGACGATGAACTCACCCTCATCGAAGTCGAGGAGTTGCCGAACGGCTTCGAGATCAACGTCGAGATGCTCGGCGCGTCCGGTCTGCTCGGGCATGAGGACATCACCGAACTCGCGGCAGCCATTCCCACCGGCGCTGCAGCGCTGCTGGTCGCGCTCGAGCTGGTCTATCAGCGCGAACTCGCCGCCCGCACCGCTGCGTCAGGCGCGGTGCTACTGGGTTACGAGCGGATACCCGCACCCGTCGTCAATGCCCTCATGGACACGATCATCCCGAAATTGGAGGTCTGACATGCCGTACATCCCGAGACGAGGCCGCCCCGGACTGCTGGGCCTCGCCGCCCGCACCGCGGTCGTCACCGGTACCGCGACCGCCGTCAGCGACGGTATGGCCACCCGCCGGCAAAGGAGAGCTCAGGCCGACTACGAGCAGGCGCAGTACGAATTCGCCCAGCAGCATGCCGCACTCCCGATGCCCACACCCGCACCCGCGGCCCCGGTCGATCTCGTCGCCGAGTTGCAGAAACTCGGCGACCTCAAATCACAAGGCCTGCTGAGTGACGCCGAGTTCCAAGCCGCGAAAGCACGACTGCTGGGCTGATTCACCCCGACGGGCCATGGATTACCGCGCCCGCTTCCGTACCCCGACACCGATTGGAACCCACTATGTCCACGATCGCCGTCAACGTCCTGAACTTCAATCGGGCAGAGTCCGATCTCATGTTCGCTCGCCTGGCCGCGGGCGTCGGCCTGGGCACGTGGAACCACACTCGTGATCTCGGGTCACTCGACAACCAGCCGATCATCCGCCAGAACCGCGACACTCTGTACAGCAGCGCGATCATCGACGTGCGCGAGAACGTCACCATCACGGTGCCCGATACCGGCGAGCGCTACATCTCCGTGTGGGTGGTCAGTCAAGATCACTTCGGTCCCGTCATCCTGCGCGACCCGGGAGAGCACCTGCTCACGCGTGAATTGGTCGGGACCGACTACGCCGCACTGATCGTGCGCATCCTCGTCGATCCGAACAGCCCCGAAGACGTCGCCGAGGTGAACCGGTTGCAAGACGCCCTCAACATCGACGGCGGCGGAACGGGAGAGTTCCCGTTGCCCGACTACGACGAGCAATCGCAGACCGAGACCCGCGACGCACTCCTTGCACTCGCGCGTGGCATCACCACGTACGACCATTCATTCGGTACCGCTGCGGAAGTCGATCCGATCAGGCACCTGCTCGGTACCGCATCCGGCTGGGGTGGCCTTCCCGAGTACGAGGCCACCTACGTCAACTTCGACGAACGTCTCCCGGTCGGGGAATACCGTCTCCGCCTGAACGATGTTCCCGTGGATGCGTTCTGGTCGGTCTCGCTGTACAACGCGGCCGGATACTTCGAAGAGAACGCTCTGGGCGTCAACAGCATCAACAGCCTCACGGCCACCCCAGACTCCGACGGCAGCACCACCATTCGCTTCGGGGTCCATCTCGACGGCGTCGCGAACGCACTGCCCATCATGCCCGGGTGGAACTACGTACTGCGCCTGTACCGCCCCCGTCCCTCCGTGCTCGACGGCACCTGGACGGCGCCTCGTCCCGAAGCCCTGCAGCAAAGCGTTCCCCACGCACACACCACTCTCGGGTGACTCGACCTGATCACGGAGGTACAAGCCATGCGTCTGTTATTTCAGCTCATTTCGCAATGTGTTCTCGGCGCGATAGCGCTGATCGTCGTGCATTTTGCTCTTCCCGGGGTCAGCCTGAGCGTGAACGGCTTCTTGGCCGCTATCGGTGTATTCACCCTCGCACACATGATCCTCGGCCCATTCGTGCTCAGCGTGGCACTGCACTACGCGGCTCCGCTCGCGGGTGGTGTCGGCTTGGTCGCCACACTGCTCGCGCTCTGGGTTGCGACCCTGGTCCCCGACGGTATCGAGATCAGCGGCGTCGGGTCCTGGATCCTCGCCCCGATCATCGTGTGGGTGATCACGGCATTGGGCGGGTGGATCTTCATGGCTCTCGTCATCGACAAGTGGATCAAGAGACGCAATGCCGAAAAGCTCGTGCGCAGTGTGCAGAAGGCATGAATGATCAGTTCGGAAACGGAACCCACAAGGAGTCAGCCATGCCAACTCACCCGCTCGATCGCCGCGTTCTCCTGAAGACCGCTCCGAACTTCCGGGACCTCGGTGGCATTCCTGTTGCAGACGGCACCGTCCGCGCGGGCGCGCTCTATCGTTCGGCGACTCTGGCGAAACTCGACGGCGACGACCTTGCCGCGGTCGCCGACTTGGACGTGCGGACGGTATACGACCTGAGGACCGCCGCCGAGCGCGACGGCGCACTCGACAATCTCCCTGACTCGACGCGCACAGTCTGGCTCGACGTACTTGCCGACAATGCCCAAAACGCCGCGGCCACTGGACTACTCATGACGGACCCGGTCGCATACGCCGAGACCATCAGCGACGGACGTGGGATCGCACAGATGGAGGAAGCCAACCGCAACTTCGTCAGCCTGCCGTCCGCTCTCGACGCCTATCGCACGTTCTACCTCGACCTCATCGACGAAAAACGCTCCGGGGCAGCACTTTTCCACTGCACCACCGGCAAGGATCGAACCGGGTGGGCCGCGACCTCTTTCCTACTCCTCCTCGGGGCCGACGAAGCCGATGTACGCGCCGACTACCTGGAGACGAACACCGATCTGGCTCCCATGACAGAACCGATCCTCGACTTCGCCGCGAGCAAAGGCGTTGACGCAGAAGTGCTACGACCCCTCCTCGGAGTCCGTGACAGCTATTTCGACGCAGCTCTCGACGAAATGCGCACGCACTTCGGCACCGTCGAGGACTACGCAATCAACGGACTGAAGCTCACCGCAGAGCAACTCACCGCGCTCCGCGAGCGGTTCACATCCAGGTCGGGAGTCATCAGCGCGAAGTGATCGGAGCCCTTACCGAACAGGCATTTTCGCCCTCTCCCCGCTTTTTCTGGTGATTGTCCGCCCGGGTGACCACGACGACGGCGAGGATCCCCACCGCCAAGCCGAGCGCGGTGAACGCAGTGAACGATTCTCCGAACATCAACGCGCCCCAGACCGCGGTGACGGGGGCGATCAAGAACATCAAGGTGTTGACGGACGTGATGCCGATGCGACGGAGCAGTAACCAGTACAGCCCGTAACCACCGAACGTGGACAGCACGACTAACCAGAGCAATGCGATCCAGAATGTGTTGACGCTTGGTGGTACGGCGACACCTGAGGCCACCGCCAGTGTCGTGAAAACTATTGCGCTGGTAGAGCAGTGGATGGCCAAAGCCTGCAGTGGCGGTGTAGACGTGGGAGCGCGTTGTTGGACGAAGGTGGATGCAACCAGGCTGAGCATCCCCAGGAACGGAATCGCGTACGCCCACCACGGCGCCGATGTACCGGCCCCGGCATCGGCTGCCGTGACCATCACGACGCCGCCCATTCCGATCGCCAACCCGACCCACTGCATACGCGGGACTGCGACACCGAGGACCGGACCGAGCAGCGCGGCAGCCACCAGCGGCTGAATACCGTCGATCAGCGCAGTTGTTCCGGTGTTCACGCCGAGATCGACTGCCCAGTACACCGACAACAGGTAGCCACTCTGGGAGAGCATCCCGATCACCACCTGCCTGCCGAGAGCCCGTGGTGTCGGCATCGTGTTCTGGCGCCGGGCGGAGAACCAGACAATCGGGAGCAGTACCACCGCGAGCGGGAGAAAACGCCACATCAGCAGCGTGGGGACCCCGGCACTGCCGGCGCCTAGTTTGGCTCCGATGAATCCCGAACTCCAGCACGCGACGAACAGGACCGACAAGGTAGCCGTCACGGCAGATCTCGAGGTCACGATCGGAGGTATACCGATCTGTTTACTCATGAGCCCGACTATACAGATCGGTATACTTTTGTCCATGGCAGAGGAATCCACACCCGAATTGACTCCGAAAGCGCGTCGCATTCTGGAGTCTGCGTCGAAGCTGTTCTACGAAAAGGGGATTCATGCCGTAGGCGTGGATACCGTCGCACTGGACGCCGGCGTCACGAAGAAGACTTTGTACGAACGGTTCGGCTCGAAAGACGGTCTCGTCGTTGAATACCTGAGGGCTCGAGATCGGCGGTGGCGAATCTTTCGCGACGAGAAGCTCGCATCAGCCGGAGCTAGCCGCGCCGAACAGTTGAGTGCGGTATTCGACGCTTCCGCCTCCTGGTCCAAGGCGAGCGGAGGCAAAGGGTGCAGCATGATCAACGCGCACGCCGAGTTCAGCGATCACTCACATCCGGTGTTCGCTGTCATCGCCGAACAAAAGCGGGAGATGTCAGACCTTTTCCGGCGCATTCTGGCGACGGACGGACTAGCCGACGAACGTCTCGTCGAGGCAATCATGCTGCTTCACGAAGGTGCCCTCGTCGCAGACGGGATCGGTATCGGCACCAACCCCTTCGGTGCCGGCCGGAACGCAGCCCTCGAATTGTTGAAGACCTCGGGGTAACCCACCCCTCTTCGCACAATCCACAAGACCCTTCGACAGCTTCCACACCTGACATCGCGATCATTCCTCAGGCGCTACAAACTGACCGTCAACCATCGCCCAACCCGGGGAATACAGGAAACGCACATCACCGCGCATGGAGGTCGGGATTCCTGTCGACAATCTCATGCAAGGCATCGCTTATCGCCCGTACGCGGGCCAATCTGATCAGCTCGCGCGGGACAACGAGCCAATACGACCTCCGAATTACGAACTCGTCACGCAGCACCGGCACGAGGTCATCGTCGGTCGCGCCGATGTATGTCGGCAAGGGCGCGATTCCCACACCGTGCCTGACCGCCTCGTAGTGACCAGCGATGTTATTGGTCTGGATCTGCGCCCGCCCGGTGGGCAGTATCCGGTCGAGGATACGCAGAGGTTCGACATCCAAGAACGCGTCCACATACCAGACGAGCGTGTGATGACGTAGGTCGTCCACCGACGAGATCGACTCGTGCGTCTCCAGATACCGACGCGAGGCGTAAAGCCGCAAGTTGTAGTCCGCAAGTTTGCTGACGACCACAGATCGGGGAGAGGGACGCTCCAACGTGACGGCGACGTCGAAGTCACGCCCGGTCAACACATCGTGGGTAGTCGAAGTCAGCACTTCGGTGTACAAATCCGGGTGCCGGACACGGACAGAGCGCAGGCCCGGAACCAAGACGAAGGCACCGAAGCCGTCTGGGGTCAGGATCCGGACCGTCCCGTTGAGGCTCGGCGACGCCGAGGCGGTCGTCTCACCGAGCGCAGAAAGTAGCGTCGACTCGATACTCTCCGCGTAGGGAACCAATCGCCTGCCCGCCTCGGTCAGCTGCCAGCCCGAGACGCCGCGATCGAAAAGCCTTGCTCCCATGTCTTTTTCAAGCCTAGAGATTCTCCTGGAGACAGTGGTCTGATCGACCCCCAGCCGCTTCGACGTATCCGAAATGCGCCCCGTGCGTGACAGTTCCAGCAGAAAGCGCAGGTTGTCAGAAGTAAACATCGCCATTCCCGTTCTTGGCTGCAATTTTGCATTGAGTACTGCGATCTTACTTGTTGACGACGGCAATTCTGCGGCACAGACTCGAATCAACCCCAGCCTCAGGAGTGAATAGTCATGACTGTCATCGCACATTGGATCGACAACACGATCGCCCCCGGTTCGAGCGGAAACTCCGCTCCGGTCACGAACCCTGCGACCGGCGCCGTCACTGGCAGTGTCGCGCTCGCCAGCGTGCAAGACGCACGCGCCGTTATCGACGCAGCTGCTGCTGCGTTTCCCGATTGGCGCGACAGTTCGCTCGCCAAGCGAACCGCAATCCTCTTCGCGTTCCGCGAACTGCTCAATGCCCGCAAGCACGAACTCGCCGAGATAATCACCGCCGAGCACGGCAAAGTCCTCTCCGACGCACTCGGCGAGGTGTCAAGAGGCCAGGAAGTCGTCGAATTCGCTTGTGGCATCGCGCACCTGCTCAAGGGCGGTATGACCGAGAATGCCTCGACGAACGTCGACGTCACCTCGATCCGTCAACCACTCGGCCCGGTCGCGATAATCTCGCCGTTCAATTTCCCCGCGATGGTCCCGATGTGGTTCTTCCCCATCGCGATCGCCACCGGAAACACGGTAGTACTCAAGCCGTCCGAAAAAGTTCCATCTGCTTCGCTGTGGATCGCGGCACTCTGGGCCGAGGCAGGACTTCCAGCAGGCGTGTTCAACGTCCTGCAAGGCGACAAGACAGCTGTCGACGAACTTCTGACCAACCCTGCGATCAAGGCCGTTTCGTTTGTCGGTTCAACCCCCATCGCCCAGTACGTGTACAGCACCGGCACCAGCCATGGAAAGCGCGTTCAGGCTCTCGGAGGAGCGAAGAACCACGCGATCGTCTTGCCTGACGCAGACCTCGATCTGGCCGCCGACGCAATGGTCAACGCCGGATTCGGCTCGGCCGGCGAGCGCTGCATGGCGATCTCGGCACTGGTCGTCGTCGGCGACATCGCCGACGAACTCGTCGGCAAGATCGCCGAGCGGACCCGCACCCTGAAAACCGGTGACGGCACGAAGAACTCAGACATGGGCCCTCTGGTGACCAAGGCCCACCGCGACAAGGTCGCCTCCTACGTCGACGCCGGTGAGGCCGCCGGCGCGACACTCGTCGTCGATGGCAGGCAAGTGCAGGCGAACGGTGGTGAGGGCGGATTCTGGCTCGGCCCGACCCTGATCGACCACGTCACCACCGACATGAGCATCTACACAGACGAAATCTTCGGCCCTGTGCTCTCGGTCGTGCGGGTGAACTCCTACGACGAAGCACTCGACCTGGTGAATTCGAGTGCATTCGGGAATGGCACCGCGATCTTCACCAATGACGGTGGCGCAGCACGTCGCTTCCAGAACGAGATCGAGGTTGGTATGGTCGGGATCAACGTCCCTATTCCAGTCCCCATGGCCTACTACAGCTTCGGTGGTTGGAAGAACAGCCTGTTCGGCGACACGCACGCTCACGGTACCGAGGGTGTCCACTTCTTCACCCGCGGGAAGGTCGTCACTACCCGCTGGCTCGATCCCAGCCACGGCGGCATCAACCTCGGCTTCCCCGAAAACAACTGAGTCCCTATCCCGTCCGAATACCACGGGCTGGGAAATACATTCACAACATTCGAAGGGATCGGCATGGTTGCCAACATTTCATTTCCCCGGTTCTTGAAACTTGGTCCTGGGTCCGTCGAGAGTCTCGGCGAAGTGCTGACGGATCTGAACATCGAGCGTCCGCTTCTCGTCACCGACGCATTCATGGTCAGCAATGGTTCAGCCGATCGATTGCTGAAGATCGTTGCAGCAGCAGGAAAGAAGGCCGCACTCTTCTCCGAGACGGTTCCCGACCCCACTACCGATTCTCTACAGGCTGGTCTCGACGCTCTGACCGCCCACGATGCCGACTCGATCATCGGCTTCGGCGGTGGCAGCCCGATGGACACGGCAAAAGCACTTGCCGTCTTGTTCAAGCAGGGCGGCGTCATGCGCGATTTCAAAGCCCCTCGGGTGTACGCGGGGCCGGCGCTTCCGATCATCGCCATCCCGACGACGGCAGGAAGTGGCTCGGAAGCAACACAATTCACGATCATCACGGATGTCACCACCGACGAGAAGATGCTGTGCCCTGGACTTTCATTTCTTCCGATCGCCTCAATCGTCGATTCCGACCTCACGATGTCGATGCCGCCGAGACTGACGGCCGACACAGGTGTCGACGCACTTACACACGCGATCGAGGCCTACGTCAGTAAGAAGGCAAACCCCATCTCGGACGGGCTCGCACTGTCTGCGATGAAGACAATCGGGGAGTACCTCCTGCGCGCGTACCGTGACGGCTCAGATCGGGAGGCGCGCGAACAGATGATGCATGCTTCCACTCAGGCGGGTATGGCGTTCTCCAATGCGAGCGTGTGCCTGGTACATGGGATGAGTCGTCCGATCGGCGCACATTTCCATGTGGCGCATGGACTTTCCAATGCAATGCTGCTTCCGGCGATCACCGCGTTCTCCATACCCGGGGCGCGTGATCGATACGCCGATTGCGCCAGGCAGCTGGGCGCGGCAGATCGCGGCGACTCAGACGAGGCGGCCTCGCACAAGCTGGTCGACTTCATCGATACTTTGTGCGTCGACGTAGAGGTACCCAGTCCGCGCACATTCGGCATCGACGAGACTCGCTGGGAGGAGCTCATTCCACTGATGGCGGACCAGGCGTTGGCGTCGGGTTCTCCGTCGAACAACCCGGTGGTGCCCAGCGCACAGGAAATCGCCGAACTGTACCGGAAAGTCTATCGATCCTGACCACTCCGGCCCGGTCAGCATGGTCTCGTTCAGACTGTGCTGACCGGGCCTGTCGAGTTTCGGACGATCAGCTTGGTTTTGAAGATCTTCTGCCTTCGCTTCGCGCCGTCGATATTGTCGAGCAGCATGGAGGCTGCGGCGCGGCCCTTCTCCACCAGCGGTTGACGCACAGTGGTCAGATCCATGAGTTCGGCGATGGGGGCATCGTCGAATCCGACAACCGAAACAACCTCAGGTACTGGGATATTCATGCTACGAAGCACGCTCAAGGCAGCGACGGCAAAGACATCTGACGTCGTGGCTATTGCGGTCGGATTCAGTTTCTCGACCATCGAGCGGACAGCACGGACGCCGCTGTCACGATCGATACCTGAAGCCTCGTAAACCTCGATCGAGACACCGGCATCTCCCCGCGCAGTTGCAGCATCGAAGTACCCGAGGATCCGATCTCGCTGGACCCGCTCGGAAGAATGTTCGACAACTGTCTTGGAGATCGACCCGTCGGTGCCACCGATGTTCAAACGTTCGCAGACCACACCGATTCTTCGGTGCCCGAGATCCAAGAGATGGGCCATCTGCTTGAATCCTGCAGCGCGATCATCGATTCCGATGAACGGCAAGCCGCAGTCCGCGGGTGAATCGATCGCAACTGCCGGCGTTCCGGAGTGAATCAGGGCCGCAATGATCGGGTGGGTAGGAGTCACATTGTGCAGGACGACTCCGTCGACCAAACCTCTGACCGCGGGAGAATTGAATCCTTCTTCCCTACTGGAGACCAACGGCAACAAAGTCAGGGCAACGTCGGCGAGTTCGTTGACTTCGACTACCCCCTTCATCAACAGCATGGTCGACGGGTCTTCCAGTGCGTGCCCCAACGACTCCATCACCATGATGCCAACCGCTCCGACTCGGCCGGAGCGCAGGCTACTGCCGACGATGTTCGGCCCGGCGTAGGACAAAGACTGAGCGACTGCGTAGATGTGATCACGCTGCGATGCAGAAACTTTCGGAGAGTTACTGAACGCGTATGAGACAGCGGCTTGGGAGACGCCTGCTGCCCGCGCCACGTCCTTCATCGTAACCACTGAAGCGACTCCCCTTGCTCCGGACGAATCATCCGCCGTAACCCTTGACGATCTCACGAATTCTATCGTGGTCTCGTTTCAACCGAGTGTTGGCTTCGGTTGACCTGTCGTCACAGTAGATGGTGTTCACACATTCGCCCACACCGGACTGCATGCGTCCAAGCTCTACGAAAGCCCCCGAAGAGCTCGACACGGTATGGCACATCGTCTTTCCGCCCCGACATCGCCGTGTCGATCTCGCCACAGAGGTTGCATCGAGCTCGCACGGCCAGCGGCACAGACGGCTTGGGCATAGGCAACGACGAACCGATATGGCGACACGTGACACAGACGTACCCCACTTCTTCCTCCATACGGTGACCAGCCATGTTCGTCGCCCCACTCCTGCCGTAGCTCGGTAGCCTGAAAGATGTTTCTGCACTGAAGGTCCCGCATATGTACACACGACGACGTCCGTGAGACGTACTGTCGACAGCGGCGATTGCCCCGACTGGACACTTCGGGAGAAGGTAGGCGCGACACCGCGGTTTGCGATACTTTCGCCTGTCGCGCCACATCTCAACCTTCACCTTGTTTTACCACCACCGACATGAGTGAATCGTATCACCTAGTGATACGATTCACTCATCTCTTCTATGAAGGGAATCAACGAAATGCTCTAGCCGAAGTCGCCGTTCGTGCTCGACCGCACGAAATGGGCATTGCTTGTCATCTTTCGCACTTCACGGAGCTTGCCAAGCCTCTTGGGCGACAGGGACACCCGACGTCAAGAATGCACTCGAGCTCACCACCAGCGGATTCGGTTTCGTCATCTTGGGACTGCCCGGTGGTTCCCTGTGCGGATTGCCGGCAACAGGCCGTCTCACTGCCGCGCGCGCAGCCCGCACCGCCGTCCCCCTCATCGAAGTCGGAATGCTAGTTCCTTCCGGAACGTCGCGACGAACTGATCGCCGACCCCTCCAGCAGCTCGAGACCTTTGACTGCCAACAGCAAGCGCTGCCGCGTTTCCGGGGCATCAAGGGATTTCCCGAGAATCGTCGAGATCCGCTCCAACCTGTTGTACAGAGTTCTGCGCTGCACGTAGAGCTTGTCCGCCGCTTCAGTCTTGCGACCGTCGACGCTGAGAAATGCGCGCAGTGTCGGCAGTAGCGGACTGGCCGAGTGCGCATCCTTCGTCAACAACGGACCCAATTCGTCTTCGACGAAGCTCGCCAGTTCCGGGCCCTGCGCCAGGGTCACCAAAATCCGCTCGACCCCCAGTTCGTCGAAGTGAAGGACACCACCAGAAGCTCGGGCGACCGCGGCAGCACTGCGCGCTTGAGTGAGCGCGACAGCAACCATGTCACGTGAAATAGCGCGGCTCACACCGACACCCGCACCGACGAAACCGACAAGATCCTCGATCTCCGGCGGACGGCCACCCACTTCCGGCGCCACCGTGACGATGTAATCACCCATGTCGGCACTGATCGCATTGGGACTGCTCCTGCGCTTGGGCCGGATTCCAGCAGAATCGTCACGAGTATTCTTGTTGGCCACGAACACTCGCATCAGGCCAGATCCGAGCCGATACCCCAGACGACTGGCCTGCTTCACGAACTCATCGCCGGAAATTTCTCCCAGCAGCAAGTGTGTCATCAAAGCGGTACTGCGCTGATCGTCACGCGCCTCGCGGCTACGATCGGTGAGAAGCGAGATCGCGATCGCTGCTGCTGCCCGCTCCGCCGCGAATTCAGCCGAGAACGGCGCGGTCGGCGATTGTCCTTGGAGCACGTGGATCCACCCCCACGGTTGACCACGCATGACGACGGGCCTTCGGACACAATCAGTTTCATTGTCGTGCGATACTCTGGCGTGACGATTCCACTCGTCGTCGTCGAATTCGACACCGTCCACTGAGAAATAGACCGTCACCCGGTGAGCGATGTTTTCCAGAACCACCGTGCTGTCGGTGAGCGCCGCCAGAGTCTCCACTATTCCGAGATGGTCTGCGCCGTCGAGCAGCAATCCCGAGAATGTTGCTTCGACCTCACGTTCACGAGTCAGGCTCCGAAGTCGCATTTCGGTCAGAATTTCGTGCACCTGGGCGGAGACTCCGGCGAACGACACTTCGTGGGTCAGCGCGATCACCGGAAGCAGCATTTGTTGGGCTTCCTGCACAACAGCTTGAGGAACTCGATCGAACATGCGACCGGATTCTTCGATCACCAGAGCTGCCGCACCGGCTCGAGAAACCGCCTTCACGTAAGCACGCTGCTCGGCTTCTGTTTCCCCTATACCGAGGCCCGCCGTCAGCAACAATTCGCCGCCGCTGAGAAATCGTGCGATATCGGGGATCTCGGACGAGTGAACCCATCGGACTTCGCGTTGATCCAGATCCGTTCCGCTGGTGAGTACGTGAGGACCGGCCGCGCGGATCAGTGAGAGTTCCAGAGCGTCCGCAACCGTGAAAGACATGTCAAAGACACTACACAAAACGTGTCGTCCAGCCGAGACATCTTTCCCGGCTTGCGTCTAGCTGTGAATGCAGTCACAGGACAGTATTTCTACAACCCCAGGGCTTCGCCGGGGGTCGCCAAACAGAGTTGAGACACATGGCGAACCCGCTTCCTACCTGTCCGAAGATTTGTTTCAGCGCCCCTGTACTGCCGGCCCACCGTCCGAGTAATCGCTACCGATTCTCGAACCGAACGCGAACTGCAGGGCACCGATCCGAATCTCGACACGCACAACGCCGTGCGACCGGGTGACCTGATTTCGCTCTTTCGACCGAACACCGAAACACCCTTTCGAGGAGTCCTCAATGCCCCTGACCGAAGACCAGCAGAAACGGCCGCCAAGCGCGGGAATCTCTGTCGATGACGTCGGCCGTTCCACTCGTTCCGCGGCACCTCAGCCGCCCCACGCATCCTCGCAGGAATGGCTACCGGCTCTGCTCAAACGCATTCTGCCGAGCACACCTTCGCAGGTCGTTCAGCGGGTGATGCTGACTGTACTGGTCGCATCGGTGGTGATTCTGTGCATCGCCAACCCGATCTTCCGGCAGTCGGACAACCTGCTCAACGTGCTGCAACAGGCGGCGATGGTCGGAATCATTGCCGGCGGTATGCAGCTGATGATTATCTCGGGTGGCTTCGATCTCTCGGTCGGAATCGTGGCAGCGGCAGCCGGATGCGCTGCTGCGTACGTCAGTCTCCAGCACGGTATAGCCATCGGAATTCTCGTCGGATTGGTCGCCGGTCTACTCGCCGGCTTCGTGAACGGCATCCTCGTAGCCAAGATCGGCATCAACCCATTCGTGGCCACGTTCGGTACACAAGCCGTCGTCACCGGACTGCTGTACGCCGCAACCGGCGCCACCCCGATCGCTCCTCTTCCTTCCGGATGGACCGATCTGGGCTTGAAGAACATCGCCGGAATCTCCTTTGCCAGTCTTACATTCGTCGTGGTCATCCTGATTCTGCTGTTCGTCTTACGATGCACGCTCTTCGGCCAGCACATCTACGCCGTCGGGAGCAACAAGGAAGGGTCGCGCCGCGCCGGAATCCATGTCGATCGGGTTCTGATTGCCGTCTATGCCATCGGCGGGCTGTGCGCCGCCATCGCAGGAATTCTTCTTGTCTCGATCTCCGGAATCGGGAGTCCGGCAACAGGTACACAGTGGGCACTTCTCGCCATCGCCGCCGTCATCATCGGCGGCACACCACTCACCGGCGGAGTCGGCGGCATCAGCTCCGCGGTGATCGGCATCCTGTCGCTCACCGTCCTGACAAACGCGTTGAACCTGTACAGCGTGTCCGCTTACTGGCAGCCGGCGCTGACGGGTACGGCCGTTCTGCTCGCAGTCGGCTTCGAAGCGTTCCGCAGCGCCCGCAAACGCTGATACATCCGATTCCCCTCGCAGCCAACCACATTCCAGGAGTGAAAACACATGACCGTAAGAAGAACTTCTCGAACGATCCAAACCGCATTTGCCCTTTGCCTGGCTGCGTTCGTCGCCGTCGCACTCACGGCCTGCGGAACCGCACCTTCCTCGGGTGCGAACAAGACATTGGGCTTCGTGGTGTACGACGTCGGCGTCGACCCATGGATGAACGTAGCCATCTCGACTGTGCAAGAAGAAGCTGAAGCTGCGGGATACAAGCTCAGTGTTGTCAACGGGCACAACGACATCGCTCAGATGAGTAGCGGAATGGACCAGCTGGTCACGCAGAAGGTCGACGCCATTCTCCTCGCCCCCAGCGACCAGGACAGCATGACTCCGTCTATCAAACGAGCCGAAGCAGCAGGAATCCCGGTCATCGCATTCTCCCTGGCGCTGTCCGAAGACGCCCCGGTCTCCTCGTTCGTAGGGACCGACGACGTTCAGGTCGGACGCGAGCAGGCGAAGATGGTCGCAGGAGCAATAGGCAATCGGGGCAACGTCGCCTTGATGACCGGCATCCTCGGCAGTGGGCCGCAGATCGGTCGGTCGGAAGGATTCCGTGCCGAACTGCAGGAGAACTTCCCCGACGTCAAGCTCGTAGAAGAGCAGCCGAACAACTGGGCGAACGACAAGACCATCAGCCTGACCCAGGACTGGCTCGCGAAGTATCCGGCGGGGCAGATCAACGCCGTTGTCGCACAAGGACCTGAATTGGCTGCGGGCGCCCGCCTGGCCAAGTCTATGGGCCGAAGCGAAATCGTCTTCGTCGGCAACGACTATCCGGAAGAGATGCGCGAGAGCATCCTCGCGGGAGACACGTACGGAACCATCAACGGTGATCCCAAGGAGATGGCGCGAGAAGCTGTCGCCGCCATGCTGACCCTGCTGGACGGTGGCACGGTGCAACCCAAGATCTTCGTCCCGATCCCGCCCGTAACATCCGCCAATGTCGCCGACTCTCCCGCAGCGTACTGATTCGAGACGACCCCCCAGATCGGAACCACCTCAATGAGTACTATCACCAACACCACCGAGCCTCTTCTCCAGACTACGAACCTCTCCAAGTTCTACGGCGGCGTCAAAGCTTTGCAAGGCGCCTCCATCAGCGTCGGACACGGTGAGCACATCGCCATCATGGGCGACAACGGCGCAGGCAAGTCCACCTTCGTCAAGATCCTTTCCGGCGCGCAACCGTCGAGTGATGGCACCATCCGATTCGACGGTGCGGACTGTGAGTTCCAAAGCCCGATCGATGCACGCGAAGCCGGGATCGAAACCGTCTATCAGGATCTTTCACTCGCAGACGACCTCGACGTCCTGACCAACCTGTTCCTCGGGCGTGAAGAGAAGCTGATCAACTTGGGCGGCTTGAGCGTGCTCAACAGACGCAAGATGGCCAAGCGTGCAACCGAATTGCTCACGGAGATCGGAGTGAACGTGCCCGAGGTACACCGGACCGTTCGGGGTCTTTCCGGTGGCCAGCGCCAGGGTATCGCCATCGCCCGCGCATCCGGTTGGGGATCGAAGCTCATCATCATGGACGAACCCACAGCGGCACTGGGCCTGCAGGAGACCGCCCACGTCCACGACATCATCAAACGCCTCAAACAACGCGGAGTCGCGGTCATCATCGTCAGCCACAACATGCAACAGGTGCTGGAACTGACCGACCGGGTGTACGTTTTCCGGCGAGGCCAGGTCGTCGGGTGCCGAAACACCAAGGAAACCACCGCCGACGAGATCGTCTCGATGATCACCGGCGCTCGACCTGCAGAGGCCGTCACGTAAGCAGCTGTAGCTGCAGGCAGATCGACGTACAGGCCCGTCTGAAGTCACCACGACTTTCGACGGGCCTGTTCGTGTCGCGGATCCGATACTCACCGTCACCGTCGGCGTCGGCGTCGGCGTCGGCGTCGGCGTCGGCGTCGGACATCCGAGACCCTTTCCGTCACCCCTCTGGCCCCCACCGCCCCAGACGAGGCAGAACTACAGCCGCCGAGACGAAAAGTGCTCGGGCCCAACCTGATGAGGTTGGGCCCGAGCACTTTCGGTGTTCGGTTAGTTGATCTGTACTCGGCCATCGACGGCTTCGATCCGCGGGATCGGCAGTGCGCGTAAGGCAGGCGGGACTGTCACGAACTCCTCGACGGTCGGTACTTCACCGTTCGGAATCCTCTGCTTCATCACGGACGGGTTCATGATCACGACTGTATTCATGTTTCCCGGATGCGTCTCCAAACCGAACACGGCTACTGACCGACTGCTTCGATCAATGCGCTGAGGTGGGTGTAGCTCTTCTTCGCGGCGTCGAGCGTGCCGCACTCCACCGACAAGACGACGTCGTGGTCGGCCGCGGCGAGCGTGTCGACGATGCGCTTCCAGTCGATGACACCTTCACCGCAGGCGCATCCCAGCATGCCTCTCACTTTTCCGCGTAGACGTTTCGCGTCGTCCACCGCAATGTCCTTGGCGTGCAAGTGCGTGACCTGACCGATGATGGCTTCGAGCCACTCGTGCGGATCGTTCTCACTCAGGTAGCTGTTTCCGGTATCGAGGTTGATCGTCAGGGCAGGACTGTCGACCAAATTCATGATCTTGTCGAGGCGCTCCGGAGTCGCGGTGTACGGCCCGTGGGTCTCGATTGCGATCTTGATACCCCGGGGCTCCGCGACCAGCGCTGCCTCCTTCAGGGTGTACCGCATGAGCGTGTAGTTCTCTTCCTCCGTGGTCCAGGACGGGGTGGGTCCATCGTCGACCATGATCATCGGAGAACCCACCTCCGCGGCGTAGCGGATGGCCTGGCGGAAGTACTCCACTGCCACCTCCGGCTTGGCGAGTGGCGCGTGGCTCGACAGCGACGAGATGCTGAGACCGCGATCTTCGGCCGCATTCCGCAGGATCAACGGATCGTCGAGCATGGAACGGCTGTGGAAATATCCTGCTGCACTGAGCAGTTCACGACCCCAGTGCACCATCGGCTCGACGTACTTGTAGCCGATCTCGGCAGCTTGGTCCATGGCCCAATCGAAAGAGCCGTTCTCGTATCGCGCGAACTCCAGATTAAGTCCGAGTTTGATGTTGCCCATGACTTACAACTACTTTCCGGTGAGGGGTGGGTCAGAAGCCGCGCTGGTTCACGTAGTCGTCTCGAACTTCGCCGTGGTAGGCCGGCACGGTGATATCCCACCAACCCATTGCATGCATCTCGGTCCAGGGAAGCTCGCGAGCACTGATCGCCTCGATGACTACGGGGCCCTCGGTCTCGAATGCGCGCTGAACAGCGGCGCCGAGCTTTGCGGGATCCTCGACTCGCTCGGACTTGCATCCGAGAGACTGCGCGAACGCAGTGATATCGGCGAAGTACGGGGATCCATCCGGCAACTTCCAGCCTGAGATGATTTCCCGTTCCGCGCCGAAGAGATTGATCTGGAGGTCCTTGATTGCTTCCCAGCCACCGTTGTTCAGAACGACGAAGACGACATTGACGCCGCTCATGGCGGCAGCTGCGATCTCCGTGCCGGTCTGTAGGAACGCGCCATCGCCGACGAGCGCGAGAACCGGCTTGTCCGGTGCGCCGATCGCGGCGCCGATCGCGGCAGGTACACCGAATCCGATTCCGGAGAATCCGCCGGCAACGATGTTGCTCTTCGGCTCGTAGATCGGGAATTCGTTGAACGCCTGATTTGCCGGGTTGCTGGAATCGGTGACCAGAATTCCGTTACGCGGAAGGACCTTTCGGATCTCGACCATTGCCCGCGAGTTGGTCATCGGCAAGTAGTCGGTCTCACGCATAGGGCGCAGGTGCTCGTCCCACTGTGCCTTCAAGTCCTGAAGTTCGGCGTAGTAGTCGGTTGCCCGGAAGTCGTAATCCGCTGCCGGTGCGCCGAGTTCGTCGATCAGAGACGAGAGCGAGGTCTTGGCGTCGCCGACGATCCCGACCTCGACCGGGTAGTTGCGGCCGATCTCGAATCCGTCGATGTCTATGTGAACGAGTTTCGTGTTAGGGATGTCGAATGTGACTCCGGGGCGGTACGAGGACGTGATGCGATCGCTGAATCGGCAACCCACTGCAAGAATGACGTCGGCGGTCTTGGTGACTCCGTTACCCGGAATCGATCCCATGTCGCCGCACGGCCACGCGTACAGATCGTGGTCTGCAGGGAATGCGCCTTTGCCCTGGAAGGAGTGCGTCACGGGAGCGCCGAGACGTTCCGCCAGTGTGAGGAGTTCCGCACCGGCCTCGGCTGCGATGACGCCTCCGCCAGCGAGGATCACGGGACGCTTAGCACCCGCCAGTAGCTTGGCTGCCTCGGCAATGGCGACGGGATCACCAGTCGCCCGGGTCTGAGCTCGGCGCGAGTACAACTCTGGAACATAGTCGCCGTACTCAGCTTGCAGGTCCTGCGGGATATCCACCAGGACAGGCCCTCTGCGACCTTCGAGCATCGTGTTGAACGCCTGAGCCATCGCGGAAGGTAGCTGCTCGAGTCGACCGGGCTGCCACCAGCGCTTGACGACCGGCTCGACCATCCGTGGGAAATTGTTCCCGTGCGGCCGATCGATCTCCTGGAGGACGCCGCGGTTCTCCATATACGTGTGAACGGCGCCGGTGATCAGAATCATCGGCTGCGAGTCCGCGAACGCAGTCGCGATTCCGGTTACGGTGTTTGTCGCTCCCGGTCCGATGGAAGTACAGACGGCCGCGATCTTGCCCGATGCGCGGTAGTAGCCGTCGGCCATGTGTGCGGCGCCCTGCTCGTGGATGGCGGGAACCAACTCGATTTCGTCGGCCCGGTCGACGAACGCATCAAGTAACGCCGTATTGCCGTGTCCCGGAATAGCGAATACCTTTTCAACTCCTTCACGGATCAGTATGTCGACCACCATCTGGCCACCGGTGAGCTTTTGCACAGTCATGTTCTTCACTTTCGAATCGAAAAGAATTGGGGGTGAGCAATTTATGCAGAGATCGACGAGCCGTGCGATGCACCCGCCGTGGAGTCGCCGCTTCGAGCGATGATCGAATCTGCAACACGCAACGCGTTCGCCGCGATCGACAGCGCCGGATTCATCACCGGGAGCGACGGAAAGAAGGAGGAGTCGACGACATACAGGTTGTCGACATCGTGTGCCTGGCAACTCGGATCGAGGACCGATGTAGCCGGGTCGGTACCGAGCCGAACGGTTCCGGCCTGATGCGAGTTGACCTCTATCCCTGTTCCTTCACTGATGACCACCGGAAATCCGATCTTGCGAAGCATTTTTCGCGTCTCGCGAACCAGAACCTCGTGTGCCCGGACGTTATTCGGTTTCCATGCGATCTGGATACGCCCTCCGGGAGTCAGCGTGACACGATTTTCAGGGTTGGGCAGATCCTCCGTGAACAGCCACCAATCGGTACTACGGTTCGTGGCAAGGCTCAACGCCCATTTGGGGATGTGGGGCCGTTGCCCCTTGATCATCTCCGCTTGGAGCTTCCCGATCAGTTGCACATGGCCTAGCGGATACGGATGATCGTCAGTGCCACGCAGGTAGAAGTCGTTGAAGTACAACGTCTTTTGAAATTCGGACTTGTTCTTCTTGAGTGGGTCGATGGCCACCATGATCGAGTTCATGTGCACCATGTAGTTACGACCGACCATTCCGGAGGAATTTGCGAGCCCGTCAGGATGGACAGATGTGGCCGAACGTAGCAGCAGCGCTGCAGAATTGACCGCACCACAGGAGATTACGACCGTATCCGCACGTACTGTGGAGGTGACGCCGCGATGGGTCACTTCGACGCCTGATGCTCGACGTCCGGAATCGTCGGTCAACACCTTCTCCACGTACCCGTTCGTGACGATTTCGACGTTGCCCGAATCGAGTGCGGGTCGCACGCAACAGACGTCGGCATCCGATTTCGCCAAGGTACGGCAGGGGAACCCGTCGCATGTCTTGCATCGAATACATGACCCACCCTGCCGAAGGTCGACCCCGAGAGGGAGATTGGAAGGGGTGAAACCCGCCTTACGCATGTCGTCGGCGACCTGCTGTATCGCTGGCTCGTGCCCTACGGGAGGGTACGGAAATGGTTGGTCGCGTGGCAACGTCGGGTCGTCGGTGTGGTCGCCGTGAACCTTGTACACCTGCTCGGCACGTGCGTAGTAGGGTTCGAGATCGTCATACGAGAACGGCCATGCCGGCGATTCACCGTCGTGATGCCGTGAGGAATGAAAATCCTCTCTCCTGAACCTGACCAACGAGCCACCGTAGAATTTGGTGTTTCCGCCGACGTAATAGTAGGTGCCGGGGGCGAACTCCCGCCCTTCGGTGTCGACCCATTTTTCGGCGTTCTTGTACCGATCTTTCTCGAACACCGCTCGGGGGTCCCAATTCTGACGTTCCTGTGGAAGGAAGTCTCCCCTCTCGATCAAGAGCACATCGAGGCCGGAATCCTTGAGAGCGTATGCCATCGTTCCACCCCCCATTCCGCTTCCCACGACGATGACGTCGTAGTTGCTCTTACAGGGGGGATGACTGTCCATTCGTGTCTTTTCGAACATGGTTTCCGTCTCCTGGCTGGCTTGGCGCGGTACGTCCTTGAACCGTGCCGACTCAGCTTCTGTCAATCCTGACACAACAGGACTGCAAGTAGTTATACGTATCACTAAACGATACCGCCCACATGTGCGGTGTCAACCGCCCTGAAGACCTGGTCAGGTCGACGGGACGAGTGGATCGAAATCGGGAGCCGACACGATCGCAGTTCGTGCCAAATTCGCAGGCTCCATGATCGCGTCCAAATCCTCCTTGCCCAACAACCCGCGTTCGAGCACCAACTCCACGACGGTACGACCGGAAGCAAGCGCGTCCGCCGCCAATTCCGTCGCGGCTGTGTAGCCGATGTAGGGATTGAGCGCGGTCACGACACCGATCGAAGCCGCGACCGTTCGTTCGAGATGCTCGACGTTGGCGGTAATGCCGATCACGCATCGCTCGCGCAACACAGTGCAGCCCCGCGTGAGGAGTTCTGCAGTCTCGAACAAGCTGTGTGCAATGACCGGTTCGAATGCGTTGAGCTGCAGTTGACCCGCCTCGGCAGCCATGGTGATGGTCAGATCGTTTCCCACCACCCGGTAGGCAATCTGATTGACCACTTCCGGAATGACCGGATTGACCTTTCCGGGCATGATCGACGAACCTGCCTGCACCGCAGGTAAATTGATCTCACCCAGACCTGCTCGTGGGCCTGAGGACAGCAATCTCAGATCGTTGCAGATCTTGGACAGTTTGACCGCGGTACGCTTGAGCACTCCCGACAGCTGAACGAAGGCCCCGACGTCCTGGGTTGCTTCGATGAGATCCGATGCCGTCGAGATGTCGAGACCGGTGATCGACACCAGATGCTCACGCACACGTCTGGCGTACTCCGGGTGCGCATTGAGACCGGTACCTATCGCCGTCCCTCCCAGGTTGATCTCCGAGATCAACCGAGCGGCCTCTTCCAGTCTCTGAGAGTCCTCCTTGATCATCACGGCGAACGTGACAATCTCTTGACCGAGAGTCATCGGGACCGCGTCTTGCAACTGAGTCCGCCCGACCTTGAGCACGTGGGAGAACTCGGCTGCTTTCTCCGCGAATGCGCCTGCAAGTTCGTCCATCGCACCTCGAAGCCTGGTGACGGCACCTTGCAAGCCGATTTTGATCGCGGTGGGGTAGACGTCGTTGGTGCTCTGACTCATGTTGACGTGTTCGAGCGGATGGAGGAATTGGTACTGCCCCCGTTCGCCGCCGAGAATTTCGAGCGCGCGGTTCGCGACCACTTCGTTGGCGTTCATGTTCGATGACGTGCCGGCACCACCCTGAATGACGTCGACGACGAACTGGTCGGTGAACCTGCCCGCACGAATCTCCTTGCAAGCTTGCTCGATCGCCGCTGCATGCTCGGGCGAGAGGATTCCGAGGTCGGCGTTCGCCCGAGCAGCGGCCTGCTTGACCGCAGCCAACGCCGATACCATGTCCGGGTGGACCGAGAGAGGAATACCGGTGATCGGGAAGTTCTCCAGTGCTCTCAGCGTGTGGATGCCGTAGTAGGCCTCCGCAGGCACTTCGCGATCACCGAGCAGGTCGTGCTCGATGCGCATCGTCATTTGAGGTTTGCCGCCACCGGGATCTCGCCCCACGGTAGTTCGGCTCCACCGAACTTCGCCGCACGCAGGTCACCTGAACGGGCGTGGCCTTCGAAGCGTTCCAGTCGGGACAGTCGCGCAGCGATCTCGCCGATCCTGGCGCTCGCCGCCGGATCGCGCACCTCCTGGAAAGTGAGGGTTTTGAGGAACTTCCCTACCCAGAGCCCTCCGGTGTAGCGCGCAGCGCCAAGAGTAGGAAGTACGTGGTTGGTCCCGATCACTTTGTCGCCGTATGGAACACACGTTCCTTCCCCCAGAAAAAGGGCACCGTAGTTGCTCATGCTGTCGAGCGCTTCACGCGGATTCTGCGTCAGGATCTGTACGTGCTCGGAGGCAAACTTGTCCGCGAGTTCATATGCTTCGGAGAGAGTCTCGACAACGTGGATCTGTCCGTGGTCGCGCCAAGCGGGCCCGGCGATCGCGTTCGTCTCCAGACCGGGTAGCAATGCGTCGATGTGTTTGATCACCTCGTTGCCCACAGCCTCGGACGTCGTGATCAACACACACGGTGAATCCGGACCGTGTTCAGCCTGGCTGAGTAGATCCACTGCGATGGTGAACGGGTCGGCGCACTCGTCGGCAACGATCAGTGTTTCGGTGGGACCTGCAAAGAGATCGATTCCGACCTCACCGAAGAGTTGACGCTTTGCCTCTGCCACGTATGCGTTGCCCGGCCCCGTGAGGATCGAGACAGGATCGATCGTCTCGGTACCGAGAGCCAGCGCTGCAATCGCCTGTACGCCACCGAGCACGAAAATCTCGTCGGCCCCGGCGAGATGCATTGCGGTGATGCTGATCTGGGGCGGAAGCCCGTCATTCGGGGGCGTCGTAGCCGCGACGCGTTCGACGCCTGCGACCTTCGCGGTCAGCACCGTCATGTGCGCCGACGCTGTCAGCGGGTACCTGCCACCCGGAACGTAAGCTGCAGCCGCGTCGATCGGAATGTTCCGGTGCCCCAAGAACACGCCGGGCAGAGTCTCGACCTCGAGGTCTGTGATGGTGTCGCGCTGCGCCTGGGCGAAGTCGCGAATCTGACGCTGCGCGAACTGCAGGTCCTCGAGGACCGTTGTCGGGACGGACTTGACGATCTCGCGGATCTGATCTTCGTCGAGCCGGAACGAATCCGGTGACCACCGGTCGAAACGGTCAGAGTACTTGCGGACCGCGTCGTCACCGTTGGCACGAATGTCTGCGATCACACCCGCGACAGTGTCGACCACCGCCGGATTGCTGGCACGCTGCGCTGGTTCGCCGACTGCGGCTTTGAGAACGAACGACATTGGCGGGTTGCTCCTTCGAGGTGAGGCATGAAATCAAACTGATAGCCCTAGCTTTCCTGCGAAGTGATCCAGCGGACAGACACATAGGGGGAACCACTTCTGCCAAATTCTGCCCAATCCGTGCATGATATGCCGGTCGTTCGAAAGCTCACGGTCAGAGCAGGTGCAGCGCTCGCGCCTGCTCACAGTGGTCGATCAGCGGCTCACGCTTGCACGTTTTGGCGCTGTCGATATCTATCGCCACTTCGTAGGGTTGGCCTACCAGATTTCGTCCGCGCCGAACTCCTGACGTCGAGTCGGCCGATACCCGGAGCCGTCGCTGTCTATTCGACATCGTCGATGCCCGAGAAGGAATACTTCGATGAGCGAACAACCGCATCTCGTCTGGGGAATCGTCGGTGCGAGTGATATCGCCGAAACGAGAATGATTCCCGCACTGCGAAGGACCGGCCACCACATCAGTTCCGTGTACAGCGGAAATGCGGACCATGCCGAGCAGTACGCACGTCGGAACGAGATATCGAACGGAACGAACAAGCTGAACGATCTGCTCAGCGATCCCCTCATCGATGCGGTCTACATCTCCAGTGCAAATGATCGCCACCTCGAGCAGGTGTGCGCGGCGGCAGCAGCCGGAAAACACGTTCTCTGTGAGAAGCCGCTGTCGACGAGCATCGACAATGCGCGGAAGATGACCGCCGCTTGCGAATCCGCCGGCGTAGTCCTAGGCGTCAACCACCACCTGCCCGCAGCAGGTACGCACCAGGCCATTCGACGCACAGTGGCGCGCGGCGACATAGGCCGGATTCTGTCGGTCAGTGTTCGCCACACGTCGCTCCTACCCGAACGTTTGCGAGGGTGGCGACTCGGTAGCACGCCGGGATCAGGCGCCGTCATGGATCTTTCCTGCCACAACGCCTCCGTCGTGAATCCGCTACTCGGCACAAGAGCACTGACGGCGAGCGCGATCACTGTGGCCCAAGGAGATTGGGTGACCGAAGCCGAAGATGCAGCCTCCTCGTCGATTCTCTACGAGAACAACGTCCTTGTACGATTCCACGACACTTTCACTACGCCATTCGCACCCACGTATGTGGAGGTGCACGGGACAGCCGGCAGCCTTCATGCAGCCGACGTCATGACTCCGGAACCCATCGGGTCGGTCGTTCTGCACGATCGCCGGGGATCGCACGAGATCGATGTCGAAGACCGCCGGCACACGTACGACATCACGCTGGAACACTTCACCCGTGCCACGCGCGGTGACGGCCGACCAGTCGTCGACGGACTCGACGCGACCAACGCACTGGCAGTGAGCATCTCGATACTCGAGTCGGCCAGGACGGGTAACCGGGTCCCAGTCGACTTCTGTGGACAGTAGCCGTTCACAATTCACACTCGGAGCTGGTTCGATCCAAGGTAGAGGTTCATGAAACGTCCCACTGAGCGTGACGAAAATACGGATTGGAATAGATTCGCGATCCCACAATTCGTGGAACTTCTGCGGGCCGGTTCAGTTGGGCGCGGCCCGGCAATCGTAGGGATCGATGGGAGGGGTGGTTCCGGCAAGTCGACGCTGGCCGCACTGTTATCGGCAAACTGTACAGGGACGGTCATCGTGCACACAGATGACATCGCGTGCAGTCGAACATTTTTTGGCTGGGATACCTTGCTCGCCAAGGAATTACTGGAACCTATCCGGCGAAATGGGCTTCCATTCACCTTCCAGCCGAACCACGACAAGCCTCGCGATATCGCTGTCCCTGACCAGACGACGTTGCTTCTCGTGGAAGGTGCCGGGTCGATCCGCCGTTCATTGCGGATGTTGTACGACGCGACAGTGTGGGTCGACACCGCACCGGAGACAGCGCGACAACGATTGGTCGAGCTCGGCGAGGATCCACAGGGCTATCACGACGACAGGATGATCGAAGAGAATTCGTTGCTGAACGCGGACCGCCCTTGGGCGCACGCAATGTTTCACGTGTCTGGAACCAACTCTGCGACCAACGGCACAGTCCTGGTGCGCCGAACATAACCCCGTCGACCTCGAACGGCATTGGCATCACGAGTCGTCCACGGGGTTGTCTACGACGGGTCGCTGCCCAGTTGCGGCATATTCTCCTGTACAGAGCGTCGGTGTCTTGTCATGTACGTGGCGTCGGTGTCGCCAGCGATCGCGCGGACCGATTCTGTACGAGTAGCAACCTGGATCAATCCGAGCCGAAACACACTACCGGGCACGGCGAGCCGCGACGAAGGGTGAGATCGAGTCTCTCGGCGATATCGTGAGGCGCGAAAAGGGCCGAACCCGAATAGTTCTCGATCTCTTCCAGACTCCACCATCTGAAACCGTGTAGGTGCTCATCGCGCAATTCTGCGTCGGTCAGTGCCCCTCGTGGTTCGAATTCATGAACTCGAACCAGGAAATAGAAGTTGTCGACGCCGCTGAATCCGGGAAAGTGCTCTGGATCGATGATCGTTTGGCGCCAGACGAGCGGCTGCGTCGTGCGTAGTTCGAGCCCTACCTCTTCTCGAAGCTCTCGCTCGAGTGTGCCGCGTGGGGTCTCACGTTCCTCACAACGGCCACCGGGCGTGATCCAATAGGTTTCATCGGATCTAGATCGAAACTCGCACAACAGTATTCGATACGAATGATCCACGATCAGCGCTCGCGCAGAACGTCTGATCGACTCCGAAGGTCCGCCGGTGCTCATGTTTCTTCCTCAAATCCCGAACAGAATTTCCTTCCGTTCGGTGACACCAGTGCGAGTACACCGGATTTCGATGTACTCGCACGTGGGCCACTGCTTGTTCGACCTCAGTGGGAGACCGTGTGATGCTCCGGCTTCGGAGCATTTCCCGTACGTTCAGTTTCCGAGTATCGCGGAACGGTTTTCATCAATACAGGACCGCCGACGGCGATGAGCAGGAGCAAGATTGCCGGCAGCGCCGGCATCCAGCCGATTCCGAATCCGTCGACGATGAGCGTGATCGCAGCCGGCCCGGCGAGCATGCCGACGTAGCCGATCGCATTGACAATTCCGATGTTTCTTCCGGCGTTCTCGGGGTCACGACGGCCGGCAGCAGAGAGCATCAGCGGAGCCATGCATGCCAGCCCGAGCCCCAGGAGAACGAATCCCACCAGGGCGAACGGAGCTGACGCACCCCCGATCGCGAGCAAGGCACCGACGAATCCGATCACACCACTGACGGCCACGATGACGCGCGCACCGAAGTACTCGGCGAGCCGGTCGCCGAAGAGGCGCCCCACGAATTGTGCACCGGAGTAGAAGGTCACAGCTGTCGCAGCCATACCTGCGCTGGTATCGGCATGGCGCCGGACGAACTCCTGTCCCCAGTCCAGAATTGCGCCTTCGCTGAGCATCGATGCCAGCATCAAGAGGCCGAATCCGGCCATGATCAGCAAAGTCGTCGTCGACGCCGATCTCTCGGTTGTCGATTGCTTCTCGATCGCGACTGCGGCAGCCGGGGGAAGCAGCTCATCGCGAGTCAACAGCCAGCGACCGAACACAGCTCCGAGAACCGACATCGTGACACCGATCGAGATGTAGGCCACGGCGGGGCTCTCGACATAGTGACGGGCGATTGCACTGGCCACCAGGCCGATGACGAATCCGCCTGCCGGATAGGCCGCGTGGAACGCAGACATGATGGGCCTGCCGTAGTAACGCTCCACCTGCACACCGTGTGTGTTGAAGGCGGTATCGAAGGCACCTCTCAACAGGCCGATCATCACGCCGAGGAACATTGCGCTGGCAATACCCTGCAAGAACGCGAACGGGATATACATCAACGGGTAGATGATCATCGTCGGCATACAGGTGGCTCGCGGACCGTACCTGTCGACGAACGGCCCGATGAGGAAGCAGCCGACTGCAGCGCCGACGCCGATCGCCAGTGCCACCAGCCCGAAATTCGAGTCTCCGCCCTCCCCCGACCACCCCAGGTGAGCACGGAGCGCAGTGGTGTTCGTCGACCACGTGAGCATGACCGCTCCCAATTGCGCGAATCCGAAGAATGTCGCAACCCGGGCGAGCCGAATTCGCTGGAGGCTCAGCGCCGGCCGGTCTTCCGAAATGTTCGTAGTCATTGTGAGTCCTCAATCTGCACACGCGTGCCCCTCAATAGGGTTGCGAGGCACGTCATGTACTGCAATCAGCGTTGTCCAAATCACGTTACGGAGTCGCCATCACAACAACGATGCGCAGTGCGAGAACTAATTCACCATAAATATGCACATATCGCGCACATCCTAGGCCAAACAGTCCCCGCAGCCGCACGCCCGCCAGGTCGACACTGCGCACTGCATCATTGCGCGTAACGACACCGGGGGATAAAATTCACCATTCTCGTGCGGTTAAACGTATCACCGCACGTGGAAGAGTCAATAGGGCAAGAATCAGCGCACTGGTAATTGATCGACCGAGCCGTGTGCCCGAAGGTGAGCCTCGTGCCGGTGTAGAAGTAGCTACAGCGAGCCTGCACTGTTTTGCAACGACGCGTGGACGGTCACCCGCGAGACCGCACTCGCAAGCCTCCTGGCCGGCGCTGACCGCCTACTGATCCCCGGCGGCGATGAAGTCACCACTGTTGCAAAGTCGTTGGCCGCCGCGGCCGTCCGGAATCCGATAGCTGGAGAACGCCTTCGCAACGCAACAAACCGTGTCCGCGCGCTGGTCAATGCGACCGACCTACGCGATTTCCCAGGCAAACAAAAGCGAGGTTGAACGCGTCGTGGCCGACACCAAACGCTGGCGACCGCCTTCCGCGACACTGCACACAGCAGTTACTCCCCCACCCGCTTCGCCCCCACAGTCACTCCCCCACCCGCTTCGCCCCCACAGTCACTCCCCCACCCGCTTCGCCCCCACCATGCGCCTCGCTATCTCCAAATACCTCTCCACCAACTCGTCCGGAGACAACTCACCGTCCGGTCGGTACCAGACCGCGACGGCGACGCACATCGTCACCACGGCTCGGCTGGCGTCCTCGGGATGGTCGGCCTCGAACACTCCCGAAGCGACGCCGTCGAGGACGATCCGGTCCACCTGCTTCTGCTGTTCGTCGCGCTGGGCGATGTAACCAGCCCGGCTGTCGGGCTCCATGCTGCGGATCTCCGAGGAGGCGACGAACGACTGCTCGCGTCGAAACATGTGGAACCGCAACAGAGATTCGATCACCGCGTCGAAGCGATCGGAGGGATCGTCCCCGGCATCGAGTTCGGCGGCGCGGCTTCGCTCCAACAACTCCGTCATCACAACGGTCGCCAGACCGATCAGCAGAGCTTGCTTGGACGGGTAGTGGTGGTAGAGCCCCGGCACCGACAGCCCGGACCGCGACGCGACGTCACGGATCGAAGTCCCGTGATAGCCCTGCTCGACGAACGCCTCCAACGCCGCAGCGAGCGGTTTCGGTAGTCCCAGGTCTTCGTAATCGCGCCAGGACCCGCGTACCGGAAGCTCGTTCGTCATACCGATACCGTAGATCGCTCTTGCGCCGCCGCCGAACACGTCGGAGCCATTGGTTAGAGTCGGTGTTCACCGAAAGACAGGGACCAGTCATGATCCATGTTCGCCACACCGCGGTTGCTGCCGTGCCGGTTGATGTCGCCTTCGACTACATCGACGACTACCGCAATGTCCCGACGTGGATGTTCGGTGTTTCCGAGTTCACCCCGTTCGGAGAGTTCGATCAGGGACTCGGCGCCACGTTCGACGCGGCCATGCAGATCGGGCCGAGCACGTTGCGCTCCAAACTCGAGGTCACCGAGTGGGAGAAGAATCGGATCATCAAGCTGTCCTCGCTCGGCGGTGTATCCAACTCGTCCACGTGGGAGTTCGCCGCGATCGACGATTCCAAGACCGAGCTTTCCGTCGACTTCGCCTACAAACTGCCCGGCGGCATTGCCGGCAAGGCACTCGGCCGATTGATCGGGCCGTTCGTCGAAAACGCTGTCAAGAACAGCGAGGAAACACTGCGCCACAGCCTCGAGGAGCAGTTCGCGGCCCGCGGCGAAGGCTGAAACTACCCGCGGTCGCCTTCGAGTCCCAGCGCGTTGGCCCACACCTGAGTAGCCGTCTTGACGACGTCCTCGAACGGGACGGGGTTGCCGTCGGCGCCAGGTTCCTCGGAGACGAATGAACTGTAGGCAAGACGGCTCACCATCGCCGACAGTGCTCGGGAAGCCAGCAGCGGGTCCAACGAGGCGTCTGCCTTGCCTGCTGCTTGCAAGCGTTCGATGGCTCGGGCATTGCGAGAAATGAAGGTCTCGGCTCGGTCCCGACGCAGTTTCGCGAAGGCCGGGTCGATGTGCGATACCTGCTCGAGTAGGCCCATGAGTTTGGCGTTGCGGCGAAAAGCCGTCAGGTAGGCACGGTTGCTCGATTCGAGGACCGCATACGGATTGTCGACGTCGCGGACCCGTCCCATGCCTGGGTGCAGCATGTCTTCCTGCGCGACGTCGAGAACTGCGGCGAAGATCTGCTCTTTGTTGTCGAAGTAGGTGTAGAACGTGCCGGTGGAGCAGTTCGCTTCCTTGGTGATGTCCGTGAGACGGGCGTCGAGATACCCTGCGCGCTCGAACACCGTTCGAGCCGCTGCGACCAGAGAAGCCCTGGTCCGGACGCCGCGGGCAGTCACCGGCAGGTCACGCAGAAGCTCCGTCGCAGCCATGGATGGTGGCGGACGGTCTTCCCAGTTCTCCTGAGGTTCGGCGCGAGAGGTCACCAGCTACTTATACGGCAAAGCCGGCGACATCTCGGCATCGGCGTCAGGTGATGGTGATTCCTCCGTCGACGGCGATGGTCTGACCGGTGACGTATCCGCCGGCCTCGGACGCGAGCCACACCATGGTGGCCGCGAGCTCTTCCGGATCGCCCATGCGGCCGAGGATCAGGCGCGGAGCCATCGCGTCCAAGTAACCGTCGTTGTATTGGTCTGTCATTTCCGACTTGAAGAAGCCGGGCGCGATCGCGTTGACGCGAATGCCCTTGCGCGTTCCCCACTGCTGTGCGAGGTCGCGGGTCAATCCGACGACGCCTGCCTTGCTCGCCGCATAGGCGGCCTGCGGGAGTCCGGCGGTCGTCAATCCGAGAATGCTCGAGATGTTGACGATGGAGCTGCCCGGGAGCATGACGCGGCCGCAGGCCTGCGCTGCCCAGTAGGACCCGTTGAGGTTGATGTCGATGACGGCGCGGAACTGGTCCGGGGTCTCGCGGGTCGCCGGAACGGCAGTTCCGACGCCGGCGTTGTTGACCAGCACGTCCACGCGGCCGAACTTCTCCATCGCGGCGTCGACCATGTTCTGAGCCTGAGCCGGATCGACGATGTCGGTGGCCACGCACAATGCTTCGCGGCCTGCGTCACGCACGAGCTTGGCCGTGTCTTCGAGCTTGTCGACGCGGCGAGCAGCGAGGACGACGTCCGCGCCGGCCTCTGCTGCGGCTTTCGCAAACGCCACCCCGAGGCCCGACGACGCACCGGTCACGATGACCACTCGATCGGTCAGAGAGAACTTGTCGAGAACAGACATGCGCGGTGATGCTCCTGTGTCGTCGGGTTCGGGAAGTGGCGGTTGCAGTGACGTATCGACTGCAGTTGCGAAATTACAGGCCGAGATCGCGGCCGATGAGTTCCTTCATGATCTCGTTGGATCCGGCCCAGATCTTGGTGACGCGGGCGTCCATCCACGCGCGAGCGGCGCGGTACTCGGTCATGAAGCCGTAGCCACCGTGCAACTGAACGCAGTGATCGAGGACCTCGTTCTGCACCTGCGCGGTCCACCACTTAGCCTTGGCGGCGTCGATGGCGGTCAGCTCGCCGGCAGCGTGTGCCGCGACGCAGTTGTCGACGTAGGCCTGGGTGACCTCGATGCGGGTGACGAGATCCGCGAGAAGGAATTTGTTCCACTGCAACGAGCCGATCGGCTGACCGAAAGCCTTGCGGTCCTTGGCATATTGCAGCGTCTCTTCGAGGATCGGAGCGGCGTGCGCGATGTTGGACACCGCAGCGCCGACGCGCTCCTGCGGCAGCATTTCCATCATGTGGATGAAGCCGCGGTCGATCTCACCGATGATGTTGGTGGACGGCACGCGAACGTTCTCGAAGAACAGTTCGGCGGTATCGGACTCGTGCTGGCCGACCTTGTCGAGCTTGCGTCCGCGCTCGAAGCCTTCCATGCCGGTCTCGACGGCAAAGAGGGTGATGCCCTTGGACTTCTTCTCGGGACTGGTCCGAGCCGCCACGATCACGAGGTCGGCGTTGTAGCCGTTGGTGATGAAGGTCTTGGAGCCGTTGATGATCCAGTCGTCGCCGTCCTTGACCGCAGTGGTCTTGAGCGAGGCGAGGTCGGATCCACCGGAAGGCTCGGTCATGCCGATGGCCGTCAGCATCTCACCGGTGCAGAACTTGGGCAGCCAACGCTGCTTCTGCTCTTCGGTGGTGAGCTGAACGAGGTAGGGAGCAACGACGTCGGCGTGAATGCCGAAGCTCGAGGCAACAGCTGCACTGGCGCGCGAGAGCTCTTCGGCCAGAACCGCGTTGAAGCGGTAGTCGCCGGCTTCGCTTCCGCCGTACGCCTCCGGAACCTCGAGTCCGAGGAAGCCGTTGCGTCCCGCTTCGAGCCAGATTTCACGATCGATGAAGCGCTGGTCGATCAGCTTCTCTGCGACCGGAAGGATGTTCCGGTTGACGAATTCGCGAGCAGATTCGCGAAATGCCTCGTGATCGGGTCCGTACAGAGTGCGACGCATGACGAGTTGCTTCCTTTCGGCGTGGCAAAGCCACACGTAACGATGTTCCTAAGCATTCGCTTAGAATCTAAGCACCTGCTTATGGTGAATCGAGAGCGGGATATTGTCAACATCGAAATCCGTCACACATGGAGGAAACCGTGAGCGATTCACCTGACGTGGTGATCAGCCCCTCCAAAGCTGCGGCCCGTATCCGCGCGGCAGCCGTGGACGCTTTTGCCTCCGCGGGCTACGGCGGCACCACCACCCGTGACATCGCCGCGCGACTCGACATGAGTCCCGCCGCCATGTACCCGCACTACCGCTCGAAAGAAGAGCTGCTTTTCGCGATCAGCTTCGAAGGCCACACCGAAGCGTTGAAGGTGGTCGAGGGCGCCGACCGACCTGGTGAAGAACCGTCCGTTCGCTTGCAGGAACTGATCAGCACCTTCGCCAGTTGGCAGGCCGGGCACCACTCACTCGCTCGCGTCGTCCAGTACGAACTCACTGCCCTCACACCAGAGCACTACCGAACCGTCGTCGCTCTTCGCCGCAGCACGACGCGGGTGGTTCGGGAGGTTGTCGACGCCGGCGTCCGGTCGGGCGACTTCACGATCCCTGATGCCGAAGGCGTCACCCTCGCCCTGATGTCCCTGTGCGTCGACGTGTGCCGCTGGTTCCCAGCCGGCAATTACACGAATCCGGAAGACATCGGAAAACTGTACGGAGACCTGGCATTGAGGATGGTGGGCGCGAGCTAGTCCGACACCCTTGTGTTCGGATTGCGCTGATTCTGGCTGTCGAGTGAGACATTGCCGGTGGTTGATTAGACGTTTCTTCGGATACCGTCGGCCACAGCAAATGGGATCCGGGGCCCGTAGAGAGCCAGCTTCGCTCCGCACGGATATACCGACATGTACTGATGAGGGGTCGTTGTTGAGGTTTCACACATGGAAACGGCTAGATCTCGCAGGGCGGCAAGCATCGCAACTCTGGGTGTGGCGATACTTGCGGCGCTGAACGCTCGGCGCGCGTATCAACGGCAGGATAGGTTGTTTGCACATAACGTCCGCTCGTCGACGCAACAGGAAGACTCTGGTCAATTTCGATTGCCACCGGCGGAATCTATCGACGCGGCTCACAAATTCTCGCGCGGGAGGTTTTGGTGGGGACTAGTGTCCACCACTATCCTGAGCTTGTTCTGCACGGCCATTCTGTGGGCCGAAGGTTGGCCACAATCAGCCCCCGAAGGCAAAATCGACAAGTGGTTGAGCAACGTGACCGGTTGGGTCGACCCAGGGACATCGCTGACATTTTCTTTGGCAGTCCTCGGTTTGATCGCTACCATTACCATCTCGGTGAGCTTCGCGACTCCAAGCCGCAGCGTAATCGATCAGGTCGAAACAAACTTCTGGAGTGCGGTGCTAACGGGATTTTCGGCGGTATCGTCGATGGTTGCATTCACGGTTTCTTTGGTGGCTTGGCCCTCAACGATCGGAGTGCCCAGGCTGGCCACAGGCGTCGCTGTGCTATCGACACTCGTTGCGTTCGGCTGCTTGGTGCTGACTGCATCGATCAGGCTTAAGACCGACAATGCAGCGATGCGTCGCCGGTCCATCAGCCAAATCAACCAAAAGATCAACCAGCTTGAAAATCGTCGGCAAGAGGTTTTCGGCATGTCAGCCTCAGTATCCACACGAAACTTTCGATCAGTTTTCATACTTATTGTGCACTGCCTGGCCGTCTCGCTCTTGTTCGCGTCCCTCGCATACAGCGTAATTCTGCTAGCCCCTGCCTCTGAGCCCAAGTCCTTCGGTTGGTCGTTTACTTCTGCGATTATCGCTACTTCAGCTATTTGGTTTTTTACCCACTTACGGTGGTCGGTGTATCGGTCCACACGGCGGTGGAAACTGGAAACAACTTCGAAGTTTTACGCGCTGCTATGGGTCGCATTCATTACCCTGTTCTTTGTCGCTGACCTCCCTAGCACTTGGACAGTCGCTGTTTTTGGTGCATTTCCTCTGATCTCGGCCGCCCTGGTGAGTTTGTCGCGTCCAGACAGAATATTGTGGGGCCCTGTCAGATGCGTTCGATGGTTCGCACGGCCGGTGTGGGATGAAGTTGACCGCTCTCTTCAAATTCAACTCGGAGAATTGAGAATCCGAGAAATTGCGCGTCGCACTGCACCTTTGCGAATGTGACAGAGATGACTTAGGCCCTACGAGACGCTCCGACACATTTTGAAGGCATTTCGACGTATGGGTCTAGATCGCGCGCGTCGCAGGTCCCGACCGCAGAAAGGACTCGGCCAGTGGCCAACCGCACCTATCTCTACTCGACTCCTGTTGCTCCGCATGAGAATCCGGCTGCCGCTCGCGCCCGAGGTCTCACCGGTATCTCCGAGTGGTCGTACGCGATACCGCTGGTCCCGAGGATCCTTGTGTCCGTGAATCCCTTCGCCCAACAGTCGATCATCTGGGACGACACCCCCGACCTGATCGCGGTCACCGCGCCCTGTGGTCCTGGTATCGCCCGGCTCGAAGACTTCCTCGGCCGAATCGATCACCCCGAACTCGGCACGATGGCCGGCGATGCGCTGCGTTTCCTGCGCAGCCACACCGAACCCGACCACTACTTCGTCCTCGAGTGCGGCGAGATCTTCGACATGGACGACGAACCGTTCGCCGAACAGGGCACGGCCCTGATGACCGGTCTGGCGGACATCGACGCCGAGATGGAGGCGGCGCTGGCCACACTCGCACCCGCCAAGCCGCGCTTCTGGGAGCGACTGTTCACGCCGACTCAGGAGAGCGTCGAGGAACCGCTACGCGAACTCGGCCTCGATTACTGGTCCGAGACCCTGTACTTCGATCTCGACGTCCCGCGATAGGCGAACCGAGCATCCATCAGTTTCAGACCAGTTGGTCCGCAAACAGGTACCCTCGGATTTCGTGTCCGACTACGCCACCGATCTGCCAACCGCTGCGTCCACCGTCCTCGGCGGTTGGGGTCGCACAGCCCGAACTACCTCGCATGTCGTTTCGACTCCTGATGTAGAGGCGATCGCAAAGGCCGTCGCCCGCGTCGCAGAAGACAACGCGGACAAGCCGTTGCACCTCCGACGTGGAGTCATCGCTCGTGGTCTGGGCCGGTCTTACGGAGACAACGCGCAGAACACCGGCGGCTTGGTCATCGACATGACCGCCTTCCGTCGAATTCACAAGATCGATGCCGAGTCCCGTCTCGTGGAGATGGACGCGGGAGTCTCTCTCGATCAGCTGATGCGCGCGGCGCTACCATTCGGTCTCTGGGTACCGGTACTCCCCGGAACACGCCAGGTAACCATCGGCGGAGCGATCGCCTGCGATATTCACGGCAAGAACCACCACACCGAGGGCAGCTTCGGAAATCATGTCCGCTCGATGGATCTGCTCACTGCTGACGGCAGTATCCGAACACTGGAGCCGCAAGGCCCGACATCCGAACTCTTCTGGGCTACCGTCGGCGGGATCGGACTGACCGGGATCATCCTGCGCGTCACCCTCGAGATGACACCGACCGAAACGGCATACTTCGTCAACGACGGCGCACTGACCGCAGGCCTGGACGAAACCGTCGCTTTTCACAGCGACGGCAGCGAAGCCGACTACACGTATTCGAGCGCCTGGTTCGATGCAGTCAGTGCGCCGCCGAAGCTCGGCCGGGCCTCGATTACGCGTGGTTCGTTGGCGACCGTCGACCAGCTTCCGCTGAAATTGCAGAAGAATCCGTTGAAATTCGATGCACCACAACTGTTCACGACACCGGATGTTTTCCCCAACGGCTTGATGAACAAGCTATCGGCGTCAGCGATCGGCGAGTTCTACTACCGCACTGGTGGCAACTACATCGGGAAGGTGCAGAACCTGACGCAGTTCTACCATCCGCTCGACCTCATCGGTGAGTGGAACCGTGCCTACGGGTCCAAGGGATTCCTGCAATACCAGTTCGTGGTGCCCGTCGACGCGGTGGACGAATTCAAGAGCATCATCCGCGATATCCAGCGTTCGGGACACTACTCAGCTCTCAACGTCTTCAAACTTTTCGGCGAGGGAAACGCAGCGCCACTGAGCTTTCCGATGTCCGGGTGGAACGTCGCCTTCGACTTCCCGATCAAGTCAGGCCTGGGTGAGTTCGTCGCCTCCCTCGACAAACGGGTACTCGAATTCGGCGGTCGCCTCTACACCGCCAAGGACTCTCGGACTACCGCAGCAAGCTTCCACTCGATGTATCCGCGAATCGACGAGTGGATCCAGATACGCAGAAATATCGATCCGACAGGTGTTTTCGTGTCCGACATGGCCCGAAGACTCGAATTGGTCTGAGGCGCCGATCAGTCGGAGATCTCACCCAACCGACGCTCCAGGTAGGCCCGCTCCGGTTCCGTACCAACGAGTTTCAGAGCTTGTCGGTACGCGGATGCCGCTGCGTCGGTGCGCCCCAACCGAGCAAGTAGTTCGGCTCGTGCAAGGTGATACGGATGGTAGTCGGCAAGTTTGGGCTCCGCTGCCAGTTCCTCCAGCGCAGTCAGCCCGACTTCCTCGCCGTCGCGCATCGCCAACGCTACTGCCCGATTGACGGCCACGACCGGCGACGGAGTCAGCGTGAGGAGCACTCCGTAGAGAGCGCAGATCTGTGGCCAGTCGGTGCTCTCCACATCGGCGGCCTCGTCGTGCAATGCGGCGATAGCGGCCTGCACCCCGTACGGCCCCGGCGCTCCCCCGGTCAACGCGACTACGACGAGGTCGCTGCCTTCCTCGATCATCGGCTGGTCCCAGCACCCGCGATCCTGATCTTCGAGGAGGACGATCCCGCCGGCGGCGTCGGTACGGGCATCCCGACGCGCGTGGACGAGAAGCATCAATGCAAGCAACCCGGCGATCTCGCGCTCATCGGGAAGCAATGCGCGCAAGATCCTCGCCAGCCTGATCGCCTCCACCGCCAGGTCGACGCGTTGCAGATCCGGACCCGAACTCGCTGCGTACCCCTCGGTGAACACCGAGTAGATCACCTGCAGAACACCGGGCAAACGTTCCGGGAGTTCTTCGGCGCTGGGAGTGCGGAAGGGAATCCGAGCCTGACGGATTTTCTTCTTCGCGCGCACGATCCGCTGCGCCATCGTCGCCGAAGGAACGAGGAAGGCCCGAGCGACTTCGGGCGTCGTCAACCCGCCGAGGCAACGCAAGGTGAGTGCGATTCGGTCGTCCTCGGCCAGCGCTGGGTGCGAGCAGGTGAAGAACAGCTGCAACCGCTCGTCGGGAAGTTCTCCGTCGACCGTGGGCGGCGCCGGGTCGGCACGATCGGCGTCCACCTGCATCACCGCCAATCGCGCCGCATAGGCCTGATCACGACGAAGCCTGTCGACGGCTTTACGACGCGCCGTGGTCAGCAGCCAGGCGCCGGGTTTAGCCGGCACTCCGTCCACGGGCCAGTGCACCAACGCGGCCTCGACGGCTTCGGAGGTGACTTCCTCGGCCAGATCCAGATCACCGAAGCGGCGGACGAGCGAGGCCAAGAGTCGTCCGCGTTCCTCCCGGAACACTGACTCGATGGAGTTCTCGGCCTGCTCGTCCACGGCGAATCAGTCCCCGAACCCGGCCAGTGGACGCACCTCGACGCTGCCGCCGTCGCGCGCGCCGGGGCACCGCGCGGCCCAGGCCAGCGCCGCATCCAGATCAGGGACGTCGATGACGTCGTAGCCGCCGAGGATCTCACGGGTTTCAGCGAAGGGTCCGTCAGTGACGGTCTTTTCTCCGGACTGCGAGACCCGAACCGTCGTCGTAGTCGTCAGATCGGCGAGGGCATCGCCGGACACCCAGATCCCGGCATCCTTCATTTCCTTGTCGTATTGCTGCCAGTCCTCGAACGTGCACTGGGGTTCGGTGTCTCCGCCGGGTGCGGTGTAGATGAGCAACATGTACTTCATGACTGACTCCTTGGTCTGTTGTTTTTCTTGCGGCTTTCCTGCCTTACAACATGACGACGAACGGTTCTCCCCGGAATCGACAGGCGACTCGAAAAAACTTTTGGCGGGTTCGTCCGAGGCGCTGCCGTTAGGCTGAGTGTATGACCGAACGCGACCGGGACGCCGCTGGGAAACCCCTCAATTCGCGGCCCCGTGACGGACTCGGACGTCCACTGCCACGCGACGCAGCGGGCGGTGTCCCGCGCATTCCGGACGATGTACGCCTGCCACCAGACGAGTCGATCACCGAGGCGCAGCGCCTCCTCGACCACGGCATGCCTTTCCACGCACACGAGATTCTCGAAGGAACGTGGAAAAGCGCGCCGCCCGAGGAACGTGACCTGTGGCAGGGACTGGCTCAGTTGGCCGTCGGGCTCACCCATCTGCTTCGGGGCAACAACACCGGCGCCGTCTCACTCCTCGGCCAGGGTCACGACCGCATCAGGCACTACGAGGTCGAGAGTCCGCACGGCCTCGATATCCCCGGTCTACTGACGTGGTCCGAGCACCTGCTCGCCGAAATCGATCGCCCCGGCGATTTCCCCGCCCCTCCGATTCCGAGGTTGAGAATCCCCTGATGCCCATCTTCCCCATGTTTCCGCTCGGCTCCGCTTTGCTACCGGGTGAGGTGTTGCCCCTGAACATCTTCGAACCTCGGTATCGCGCACTGGTCGAGAACGTTCTCGAAGCTGCCGACGGCCCACTGTTCGGAGTAGTGCTCATCGCTCGTGGCCACGAGGTCGGTGGCGGCGAATCACGTCACGACGTCGGCACTCTGGCTCGGATCGAGTCTCATGTCGCCATGGGTGCCGGGCGGTATCAGTTGTATTGCCGGACCGAAGACCGCATCCGGGTCAATCGATGGCTGCCGGACGATCCCTACCCACTTGCCGAGGTCGAATTGTGGCCTGACGAGAACAACGGAACACCAGTCACTGCTTACGAATACGACTCGCTCCTCGAGCGCATCGAGTTCATGTACGGAATGTTGGGAAAGCTCGCACTTCGGGCCGGCGAACAGACTCCGCGAATGCCCGTCCCACCGGATCCCTTGGATCCGCTGGGTTCTCGGCTGTATGCCCTCGCCAGGAGCATTCCGATGAGTGACGCCGATCGCCTGGCGATTTTGACCGCGCCAGGCGCCGACGAACGTATTCGCACACTATCGGAGGCAGTCGAGAACACCATCGAGGTCGCGCAGTTCAATCTCCTCTGAGCGCAACTACGCCATCGTCTGACCCATGTCGATGACGATCTTCGTCCCGGTGACCGCGCGGGAGAGGTCCGTCGCGAGGTAGACGACGGCGTTGGAGATGTCCTCGACGGTGGTGCGCGGGACGGACGTGAGCGGCCACTTGTACGAGTTCATGTACTCCGGATGAGTAGTGAGTACCTTACCGACGTTGGGATCGTTGCCCATCTCGGTCTCCACCGCGCCAGGGTGGATGGTGTTGACTCGAATGTCGAAGCTTCCCAATTCTGTTGCAGCAGTGCGAGCCAAACCCACGAGGCCGTGCTTGGCCGCCGAGTAGTGCGCGCAGCCGGGCGCTTCGGCGACGCCGGCAGCACTGCTCACAATCACGATGGAACCACCGTTGCCGGCTTCGATCATTGCAGGAACCGCAGCTGTCATCGTGCGCCAGACACCATTGAGATTGATGTCCACCAGCGTCGACCACTGTTCTTCAGGCATCTCCCAGAAACGGTTCCACGTAGCGATGCCCGCATTGGCAATCACGACGTCGAGGCGACCGAACTTGTCGACGCCCGACGCCACCGCCGCCCGCAGCGCCTCAAGGTCACGGACGTCCGCTACAGCGGTGACGATCTCGCGCCCCTCCGCTCGCACGAGACGAGCCGTTTCTTCGAGGTCGGCTTCAGTCGCGGCCGCGTAACCCACGTCTTCGGACACCGACGCGCACACGTCGACAGCGATGACGTCTGCACCTTCCTGCGCGAGTCGAATCGCGTGATTGCGTCCCTGACCCCGCGCTGCACCGGTGATGAAAACGACCTTGCCTGCCAACAGTTGTGTCATGGCCGGGACGTTAGACGCTGATGAGGCCGCCTGCCTGTGAGTTCCCGCTCGACGGGAATCAACCGTCGACGATGACGACGTGAAGATTCCTCGGACCATGGACACCTTCGACGCGCTCGAGTTCGATGTCGGAGGTCGCCGACGGGCCGCTGATCATGGTGGTGGGGCGCTCCGGTGTCAGCTTCGCAATCGCCTCCGGCACTCCCACTTCCACACTGCTGCGATACACGACGCAGATGTGTGTGTCCGGTACCAGTGTCAACGCACGGCGTCCCTGCGATGGACCGGCGTCGAGGAAGATGGTGCCGGTTTCGGCGCACGATACCTTCGAGCCGGTGACAACGGCGTCGAGGTTCTCGAGTTCAGGAGCCGGTACGTCCGGGCTGTCCACCACCAGCGTTCCGTCGAATCCGGCTACCCATGATCGGTCGAGGCCGGCGGGGATCCCCAGAGTGTGTAGTCCGTGCTCTCTCAGTATTCCGGCGACGGCCTCGGCGATTTCTGTTGCAGCGCAATGGTGAACGTGCGCCTTGTAGTCCACCAGACGGTCGACGAACAAATCGATGAGTTCCTCGTCGGACATGGTTCTGCCAGTCCGGTAGTTTCGCGGTATCTCGCCTTCGCGGGCGGGCGCCAAGGTGATGGCATCACGAATGCGTCCGAGCACCACGTCACGTGAATTCATCTGTCTGCCTTCCCGTCACGACGAGCCTCGTCCAATGCCGCGCGGCCTTCGTCGGAGTCCCACCAGGATCGGAAGGTCTGCTTGGGCGGTGCGGGAATGTCTCTGGCAGCTGTCCAACCGTTCAATGGAGGTGGCAACGTAGAGATCTTCCCTTTCCTGCCGGCCACGACGCGTCCGAGCCCGGCAGCTTTCTGAGCCAACGTCCACCGTCCCTCGGTCGACATCGCCAGAGAGGCGGCTTTCATCGCCAAAGACTCTGCTGTGACACCGGATTGCTCGACCTTCTGGTGCCGCAATTCGACGAGCAGCGAGGGTATGTCGATCTTGACCGGGCAGGCGTCGAAGCACGCACCGCACAGACTCGAGGCAAAGGGAAGCGTCGAGTTGGGATCGTCTTTGCCATGCATGCCCGCGAGCTGCGGAGTCAGCACCGCGCCGATCGGTCCCGGATAGGTCGATCCGTAGGCGTGACCGCCGGTGCGCTCGTAGACCGGGCACACGTTCAGACACGCCGAGCACCGTATGCAGCTCAGGGCTTCCCTCCCGATCTTGTCGGCAAGCGCGGCAGTCCGACCGTTGTCGAGGAGGACCAGGTGGAACTCCTGTGGACCGTCGTCGGGCGTGACGCCGGTCCACATGGAGGTGTACGGGTTCATCCGCTCCCCCGTCGAGGACCGCGGCAGCAGTTGCAGGAAGACCTCCAGATCCTGATACGTCGGCAGAATCTTCTCGATGCCCATCACGGTGATCAGTGTTTTCGGCAGCGTCAGGCACATTCGCCCGTTGCCCTCCGACTCCACGACGGTCAGAGTGCCCGTGTCCGCGATGCCGAAATTGGCGCCGGAGACGGCGACCGGCGTCGTCATGAACTTGTGGCGTAGAAACTTTCGTGCAGCGGCGGCAAGTTCGGCCGGGTTCTCCCCGAGGTTCGGATCGACATCTGGCATCTCACGCAGGAATATCTCCCGAATCTCGGACCTGTTGCGATGGATCGCGGGAACCAGGATGTGCGACGGTTTGTCGTGGCCGAGTTGGACGATCAATTCCGCGAGATCGGTCTCGTAGGCGGCGATTCCGTGGGCTTCGAGATGCTCGTTGAGACCGATCTCCTGCGTGGCCATCGACTTGACCTTGATGACCTCGTCGGAGCCGGTGGCTTTGACAAGTTCGGTCACAATGGCGTTGGCCTCGTTGGCATCTGCCGCCCAATGCACCTGCCCACCGCGCGCGATGACTGCAGCTTCGAACTGTTCGAGCAGTTCCGGCAACCGCGCCATGACGTCGGCCTTGATCGCCGAACCCGCATCACGCAGGTCTTCCCAATCGGGAAGCTCTCCAGTCACGTTGATGCGCTTGGCACGGATGGTGTGCGTCGCCTTGCCGATATTGCGTCGCAGTTGCGCGTTGGCCAGCTCGTGATGTGCTGCGACGGGGAATTTCTCAGTACCTCGCAGGAACCCTGCACCCTCGGGCGACCTCGGCGGGAAGCTGGGCAGACCCAGCGTCACAGCGCTCATGCGGGCACCCGGCTTTCCACCGACGCCAGAATCTCCGCGAGGTGAATGGTCTTGGCGCCCATCTGCAGTCGTGACATACCGCCGCCGATGTGCATGAGGCAGGACGAGTCTCCGGCGCTGCAGAATTCGGCGCCGGTGTCCGCAACGTGGCGAATCTTGTCCGCCAGCATGGCCGTCGAAGTCTCCGCATTCTTGATGGCGAAGGTGCCGCCGAATCCACAGCAGGAATCTGCTTCGGGGAGTTCGACCAGATCGATGTCGCGGACGTTGCGCAGCAACTGAAGTGGCTTGTCCCCCACCCTCAACATGCGCAGTGAGTGACAGGTCGGGTGATAGGTGACTCGGTGCGGGAAGTACGCGCCCACATCGGTGACCCCGAGAACGTCCACGAGGAATTCGGAAAGCTCGTACGTCTTTGCCTTCACGGTCTGCACCTGTCCACACAGCGACGCGGTGCCGTAGCGCTCGGCGACGATCTCGTGTTGATGACGGACCGAGCCGACGCACGACCCCGATGGTGCGACAACGGCGTCGATCGACGCATCACCGAAAGTATCGGCGTAGTTCGCGACCAGCGGTAGTGCGCCCGGCTGATAGCCGGTATTGACGTGCATCTGCCCGCAGCAGGTCTGCCCGGACGGAAACACGACGTCGTGCCCGAGACGGGTGAGCAGGAGGGCGGTGGCCTTGACGGCGTCGGGAAACATCGTGTCCCCGATGCAGGTGGCGAACAGCGCTACTCGCATGTGGTTCCCCGCAATCTGTCGGTGTGGTCTGACCACAGTAATACATCCCCGGACAGGCCACCCCATAAACGGCGTCCTCCCGGTTATGCTCTTGCCTCATGCCGACCGAGCCGAGCCCGCGAGCGTGGGAACAAGTACTGAGCCACCTCGAACGTCGGCTCGTTTCAGGCGAGGTGTCTCCTGGCCAGCGCCTGCCGGGAGAGAGAATTCTGGCAGCAGAGTTGGGCGTCGGACGGTCATCGGTCCGAGAAGCGTTGCGGGTCATGGAAGCACTCGGCCTCCTCAAGGCGCAGACTGGATCCGGCCCGACGTCCGGCGCGATGATCGTCGCCAAACCGACCGGCGGCATGACCATGCTGATGCGGATGCAGGTTGCAGCACAGGGCTTTCCGGTCTCGGATGTGGTGAAGACACGACTCGTTCTCGAATCCGAGGTGATGCAATCCCTGGCATCGCGGACTCCGACGCCCGACCTCCGCGCGGCCGTCGAACTGCTCGACTCGATGGAGGACGCAGCTCTCTCGGCCGAGGAATTCTTGCTACTCGACGCACAGTTCCACGTGGCGCTCGCCGACGCGGCGGGCAATCAGGTGATCGCAGCCATGATGACCGGCCTGCGCGAGTCCATCGAGGCCTACGTTCTCGCGGGCGTCCAGATCGACAGCTGGCCGAGCACCTGCATGCGACTGCGTGACGAACACCGAGGATTGGTGGATGCGGTCAACGCGGGTGACGGCGAACTCGCACGTCAGCGCATAGTCGGACACATCCGCGGTTACTACTCGGAAAGCGCCCACTCCGGCCGGTGACAGGGGGTGGTAATTGCGCCTCCAGAAGTCGTGTACTGTTGGTTTCACACCGACGCGGGGTGGAGCAGCTCGGTAGCTCGCTGGGCTCATAACCCAGAGGTCGCAGGTTCAAATCCTGTCCCCGCTACAAAGAAGAGGCCCGTAGGTTGCGAAAGCGACCTACGGGCCTTTTGCTGTGCGCCTTTATTAACCGCCGGGTGTTAATAAAGGCGCACAGCAGTGGTTCACACCACCACGTTGTGAAAATCGATCTCTGCGACCAGCATGCCCGAGAACCACCGATCCAGGTCCTCGTCGGTGACGGACTCGGGCATGGCGTCCACTTCGCACGCCAGCACTGCCACCTGAGACACGAACGGCGGAGCGACATGCATGTCCACCCAGTCCTGCAACGCTGGTTCGCGATCTACCTTCACTGCCGCCGCCTCCCGGCACCACGACAGATACAGGGTTTCCGCGGCGTACATGCCCACCAGCGCCGCCGCCCTGCCCTCTTCGCGAGCGAGAGTCAAGGCGTGCGTCGACAGCACGGCCGACTCCTCGACCAGCGCCGCTGCGTCACCCTCGTACGGGAAGCGGGAACGCAACTGCGCGAAATACTCGCGCTGCTCGCCCACCAGGTTCGACATCGACGTCACGTGGTCGAGCGCGTCGTCGAGCGTCGGGGATTCGGCGACCACCAACCCCAACACCTTGACGGCCGTCAGTACAAATGCCTCTTCGATCACGAGGTACCGGCGGAATCCCTCATCACTCAACGTCCCGCCGATGGTGTCCTCGATGAATGGAACCGCCCGCGCGGCAGCGAGATTACTCTGCTGCCGCGCGAGCAGGTCTGAGGAGCGACTCATTCGCCGGCGACCCAACTGATCAAGCCGTCGAACAGGTCGGTGTATCCGGGCCACTGCTCACAGAACTCCGGCGGAGCCCAGTGCGGCGAGCAGTCCGAGGTGAAGACGATCGACCGTCCGGCGCCGTATTCACCGGCAGCGACAAGCGGATCGCCGTTGATGGTGGCGGGAACCACGGCACCGTCCTTCGCGACGACGCGGTTGTATCCCAGGAGCGCCGGCCAGGAATCGCCGGCACCACCGAGAGCCGGGTGAGCAGCATCGACGACGGTGGGAACGATCCCAGCCGGTGTCTCGACGCGATCGTCTTCGGCCAGCATCGTCACGGGCAGTACCTCGGCGATCGCGGTCTGGCGGAAAGCTGCTCGCGCCTGGAACCCGGAGAACGAGAGGTAACCACCGATCATCATCAGTGAGCCGCCGGCGTTCACCCAGTCACGAAGCGCGACAAGGCGATCCTCGCCGGCGCGGAACTGGTCGAACACGCCGGGAGCCAGCTGCAGCGAGTTCGCTCCGATGTCGGAGAGAACGACGACGTCGAACTGCGACAGTGCTTCTGCGGTACCGGGGAACTGCGTCGGCACCAGGTGTGCGGGCATGTGTGTCACGTCGTGGCCACGTGAGGTGAGCGCATCCCGAAGCGGGCCGACTCCCTCGACGTAGGAATGGACACTGAACTCGTCGACGCCCTTGACGTGCGTCGACGTCGTCATCCAGCTCTCGCCGGCGATCAGTACTCGTTTACCCATGACTGCTTCTGTTTCCTTTCGCGGCCTGCTCGAAGAGCGACCTCGGGTTGTCTCGCATCAATGCGGACACTTGCTGGGGATCTACGCCTGCGCGCACCAATCGGGCGGCGAAGGCGAGTGGTACGTAGGAGAATCCGTTTCCGCCGTGCTTTCTGAGCATTGATTTGAGGAAGAGGTCGTGACTGAGCAGGAGCTGTGATGCGTGACCGAAGGTGACCAATCCGGCTACCGCAGTGGCTGTTTCCGCCGGATGCGGAGAAAGACCCTCGCCGGGGAAATCGAAAGGCATCCCGATCATGTCGAACTCGAGAAAGACACCGCGGTCGGCGAGCGATCGTTGGTAGTCGGCGTCGTGTCCGGACGGGTCCATGTGGCACAGGACCACTGCTTGCGGATCGACGCCCATCTCGTCGACCACGATGTCGACGACGTGATGTCCCACGCGCTGCCAGCCCGGAAGGTGGACGAACAGGGGCACGTCCACCTCGCGCTGGGCGATGCATGCCGCCCGCAACGCTTTCGCCTCGTTCTGAGTGAAGAGCGGGGAGACTCCGATCTCCCCGATCACGCCAGGAGCCAATTCCTTTGCCGGATCGAACTCCTCGACGAGCGAACCTGCCAGATCGTCGACACCGAGTTCGTGGACCTCGACCGGATGGGTCGTCTCGAGGTACCACCCTGAACCCATGATCACTCGCACGTCTGACTTTCGCGAGAACTCCGCCAACTTCTCCGGTGCCCGGCCCAGTCCCGGCGGTGTCAGATCGACGATCGTCCGACCACCGAGGCGGGCGAAGTCCGCAAGGTCTTCCACCACGGCCGATCCGTCGTCGACTCGACAATTGTCGAGACTGTAGTACGGATTGTCGTGAAGAAGCCAGGCATCCTCGGCGCGTACCGGACCGGCCAACCGCTGTGCCACAACCGGATCCGGGGCCTCGGTGTACGCACCGGTGACGTCGTTGTGCAGATGTTCGTGTGGGAGAACCAGTCCGAGTTCCGAGCTGTCCACAGTTCCCGTGACAGTACGAACCTTGCTCATGAGCGTGCGGGCCCCGACGGTGCGGACTGCAGGTGTCGCCACAGCGCGCTCAGCGTGTGTCCGCGCATGTTGATCCAGATGGCCAGTAGCAGAACGACACCGGTGATGATCGGCGTCAGGAACGGGCTCACGCCGAGCAGGGTCAATCCGTTGGCGATGATTCCGGTCAGGACGGCGCCGATGACGGTACCGATCACGGTGCCGCGACCGCCGAAGAGATTGGTGCCACCGAGAACCACCGCGGTGATCACGGTGAGCTCGAATCCCGTTGCGGAGTTGGCCGAACCCGAGCCCAGTCGAGCCGCGATCAGCAGTCCCGCGATGCCGGCAGCCAGGCCGGTGAAGACGAGCGTCATCATGAGCACACGACGCGTGTTGACACCGGACCGTCGTACGGATTCGACGTTGGAACCGATACCGGTGACGTAGCGCCCGAAGCGCATGCGGTTGAGCGCAATTGCTCCGATGACCACGACGACGAGAGCAATCCAGGCGCTGGCGGAGAACCCGAGGAATTCCGAAGTTCCGAGCTTCGCGAAGTAGGTGTCGGCCGGAACCGGAACGGAGAATCCTTCGGTCCGATACAGCGCGATACCGCGAATGACGGACATCGTCGCCAGGGTCACGATGAACGGCGGAATACCCTGATAGGCAGCGAGCCATCCGTTGACCAGGCCCCAGGCCGCACCCATCACCGGGGCGGCGACGAAGACCAGGGACGAATCGACGCCGGCCTGGATAAGCTCGGCACTCATCGCCGCGACGAACGCGACGATCGCACCGACGGACAGGTCGATCTGACCTGCCGTGATCACGAAAGTCATCGCCACCGCGATGATCAGAACCGGAGCGATCTGGGTTGCCAGGTTCGACAGGTTCGTGAATGTCAGGAACGACGACGTGGTCGCCGAGAAGACGGCTGCGACAGCAACTGTCACCGCCAGCATCGCGAGGGTGGGCTTGTTGACGCTGTCCCACAAGGAGGGTTTCGCGGCGAGCTTGCGCTCGATCGGCGCCTGGGTCTTCTCGAGAGTGGTCATGCCGTGGCTCCCTGTGTTGCTGCCGATGTCCGTTGCGGCACCGGAGTTCGAGTGATGAGTCCGACGAGGGACTCGATGTTGAGGTCGCCGATCGGAACGTCGTCGACACTCTGCCCCTCGTACATGACCGTGATTCGGTCACACACGCGGAACAGGTCCTGCAGGCGGTGTGTCACGAGAATGACGCCCACGCCGGCCGCTGCGACGTCCGTGATCAGCTTGAGCACCGACTCGACCTCGGCGACGGCAAGCGCTGCGGTGGGCTCGTCGAGGATCAGTACGTCTGGGCGGAAGGAGACTGCGCGGGCGATCGCGACGGTTTGCCGCTGTCCGCCGGACAGTTGCCCGATCTCCTGGTAGGTCGACTTCACCTTGACATGCAGGTCGGCAAGAATGTGAGCCGCCTTCTCGTGCATGGCATGCCGGTCGAGGAAGGGGCCTTTTCGCGGTTCTCTGCCGAGGAACAGGTTGCTGGCGACGTCCAGCGTGTCGCACAGAGCCAGATCCTGGTAGACGATTCCGATCTTTTTCTGCTGGGCGTCGAGAGGCGTCGAAAAGCGCACTGGTTCACCGTTGACGCGCATTTCGCCGCCGTCGTGCTGAACCGCACCGGCGAGAATCTTCATCAGAGTGGACTTACCGGCGCCGTTGTCGCCGACCACTCCGAGTACTTCACCCTTCGCCAGCCGAAGGTCCACTCCTTGAAGGGACTTCACCGGTCCGTACGACTTGGTGATGCCCGAGAGTTCGATCAGTGGAGGTGCCATGATTACTTCTCCAAGTAGTACATGTAGTCGGCCACGTTCTCCGGGGTCACGATCTGGGTGGGAACCGGGATGTTTGCCGGAGCGCCGCGTCCGCAAGCCAGGTCGATTGCCGAATTCATTGCCTCATGGCCGAATTCGAAGGTGTTCTGCTGGACCACGCCTTTAAGCCAACCGGCTTTGAGTCCGCCTACCGCCTGATCCGAAAGATCCCAACCGACTGCTTCGATGCGATCCTGCGCCTTCTGACTGTTGACCGCCGCGACGAGACCGATCAGTGCCGGCTCACCGGTTGCGTAGACGTACTTCATGTCGCCACCGCCGGTCAGCAGGTTCTCCGCCGCGGTCTGTGCGTTCTCCTGAATGTTACGTCCGTCCACGACGGTGCCGACGGTCATTCCGCGGCCGGTCACGGTCTCCGTGAAGCCCTTCTGCCGCTCCAACTGAACAGTGCTGTTGAGCGCGCCGACGATACCGACCGTTCCGGTGTTGTTCGCGACGTCGGCCAAGGTGTTTCCGATCTTGGCACCACCCTCGGCGTTGGCCGTACCGACCTGAGTCGACAGTGCCGGATCGTCGATGGTCGCGTCCACCGCGACGACGGGGATGCCCGCGTTCTTGGCCTTGACCACCGACGGCTTGATTCCGTCCGTGTCGATTGCATCGACGATGATCGCGTCGACTCCGGCGGCGATCAGATTGTCGAAGGCGTTGGCCTGCGCGACGGAATCGTCGTTGCCGCTGATGATCTGCAGGTCGACGCCTGCCTTGTCCGCGACGTTCTTCGCGGCATTGTTGATCTGGTTGAAGTACAGCGCCTGGAGGTTGATGGTCACCAGACCGACCTTGAGCTTGCCGTTCGTCCCGTCACAGCTTTCGGCGACCCGGGTCGGCTGCGGGATGGACGAGCCCCCCGATGCGTCCTTCGAGTCACTCGACGAAGCCGAGTCACAAGCGGTGAGCGTGAGCGCGACTGCAGCTCCCAGCGCCAGAGGCAATGCACGTTTCATCATCGAGTCTCCAAAAGGGTGTGAGGGGTCAATGTTGCTGTGAAGCTGTCCAATTCATCTCGGGTGGGGCATCCGCGGGGGCCTGCGGTGGCGCAAGCCAATGCAGCCGATGCCCCGGCGAGTCGTGCGGCGTCCACCGGTGAGCGCCCGGCGTCGACAAAAGCGATGTACGTACCGCCGAAGCAATCACCGGCCCCGACGGCATCGACGACGTCGACCACTACTGCCGGTTCGCTCGTCACCTCGCCGTCCGGTGTGGCCAGTGTCCAACCTCGCGAGCCGTCGGTCACCAGCAGGTGGGTGTGGTGCTCGGCGGCCAGAGTCTGCCACTGGTCGAAACCGATCCCGAACTCGCCTTCCCACAGGGCACGCCCTACGACGACGTGGTCGGCCAGAGCGAACGCGCGCAGTGCCGCGGCTTTGTTTTCACAACCGTCCAGATCGATTACCAGACTTACGCTTCCCGGCAATCCCTCTGGCAGGAAGCCCGCACGGTATCCGTCGAGGAACAGCCGTCCACCACCGGCAGCAGCCAATCGGGTGATGACAACCCCGATTCGTTCGGCATCGTTCGGGTCGTCCTGGCTGATGATTGAGCGATCGCCGTCCTGCGCGATGAGAACAACTGCCGTCGACAGGAACGCATCTCGCGGCGACCAACTGGTGTCGACGCCGTCTGCCTCGAGGGATTCGAGAAACTCGGTGGACCGCGCGTCCGGGCCCACGGCACCGGCAAAGATCACTTGCGCGCCCATTCTGGCCGCGGATACCGCAGCATTTGCATTCATTCCACCGTCGATCTGACTGATGGCCGTTGCCTGAACGCGCTCACCGAGTACCGGTACGTGTGGGACATGTACCGTCACATCGTTGTTGGCGTATCCACAAAAGACAATCATGGTTACTTTCCTGCGGCCCGGGACAGTTCGCGGACCTTCTCGCCTGCGACCCGTCCCCACCAGCGTCCATTGTCCTTCACCGAGGATGCAACTATGGCGCCGTCGCATTCCTTCATCAGCGCTGCGACATTGGCAGCCGTGATGCCGGATCCGATGATCACGGGAAGAACGGTGTTGTCACGGATCACGGAAACCTCGTCGACCGAAGCGGCGTCACCGGTGCGCGAACCCGTCGCGATCAGAACATCTGCGTCGAAGAACTCGGCGTCTTCGGTCTGTTCCGCGACAGTGCGGTCCGCGACAATGGCATGCGCACCGTGCTTGACGTGCACGTCAGCGAAGATCCGGACCGGGTCGGCGCCGATGCGATGGCGGAAGCGCGTCGTCTTGGCGGCCTGGCCCTCGATGAAGCCCTCATTGGCAATGTAGGCATTGGCCCACTGATTGACGCGCACAAAACTCGCGCCTGCCGCCCACGCTGCGGCCACTCCGCACTCGCCGGCGTTGGACAGGATGCTGACGCCGACGGCCTTGCCGAACTCGCCGACCACCGCTGCCGTGATGACTCCCATGCTCGCGGCGGTTTCGTATCCGTGTTCGCCGGGCTTGAGGAACGGTATGTCCCAGTGATTTTCGACGATCACCCCGTCGAAACCGTTGTCGACATACGCGTGTGCTTCCTCGACGGCGAAGCGAGCAATTTCCGAAACCGGCTGCCCGGTGTAGTGCGGGCTGCCCGGCAGGGCCGGGAGGTGAATGGCCCCGATGAGAGATGGCGTGCCGGTGAACATCTCTGCCAGCGCCGAGGGCTTGGGCGGAAAGACTCCGAGCGGTGATGCGGTCACTTCAGCTACCCCATTCCATGCGCAAGATTTGCGCTGTATGTCCATGCACAAGATCTGCACACGATGTAATCGATTGCCTTGATGAATTAGCAGGTTATGCGATCAACACCGGGTTGTGTCAAGGATTTCACAATTCGAATTTGTAAACGATTGCCTCAATCGCGTTACATGCGGGACACTGGACCGTGCGGTTCGATAACCTCGGACCCGAATCGAGCAGAAAACGGGGGACGCATGCGCAAGGCGACCATTCGCGATGTCGCGGAACTGGCCGGGGTGTCGACGGCCACCGTGTCGCGGGCACTGTCCGGCTCCCGCCCTGTCTCGGACGAGCTTGCAGCGACGATCAAACGAGCCGCGGATTCTCTCGGATACTCGGGAAACATCATCGCCAGCTCACTGCGTCGCAATCGGACGGACACCGTCGGAATGGTGGTTCCGAGTATCGCGAACCCCTTCTTCACTTCGCTGGTGGTCAACGTCGAACACGTCCTCGCTCGGCGCGGACTACAACTGTTCCTGTGCGATTCTCGTTCCGATCCCGACGTGGAAGCGCAGCGACTCAAGTCGCTCGTCTCCCGGCAAGTGGACGGAATCATCATCAGCCCGTGCCACGGCGAACTGAGTGCCGAAGCCGTCCGAGCCAGCGCGGCAACGCTTCCGGTCGTTCAACTGGACCGGTTTGCAATGGATACCCAGACGGACTGGGTCGGCGTCGACGATGACGCCGCTCAATCCCTGGTGATGGAGCATCTGTCCGAGCGTGGCGCGCAATCAGCCGCCTTCATCAGTTCCGAGCTGACCAATTCGTCAACAGAACTTCGCCGGGCCGGCTTCTTCCGCCACGCGGATCGAATGGGCATCGAAACTCGTGACGAGTGGACACAACTCGGCGAGTACTCGATCGAGTGGGGGCGCACGGCATCCAACATCATCCTGACCGGCAAAACTCGCCCCGACGCCCTGGTCTGCGCCGACGACTTGATCGCACTTGGCGTGTTGCAGACGTGTCACACATTGGGCATCGACGTTCCCGGCGACGTTCTGGTCACCGGTTTCGACAACATCCCATTCTCCGAATTGTGCAACCCGCCGTTGACCACCGTCGGGCAGCCGCAGGAAAGAATCGCGGAAGAAGCTGTGCGACTTCTGGATCAGGCGATGAACAACTCTTCCGAGTCGACAGCCCACATCGCGCTTGCTCCTGAACTGATTGTCCGTCAGTCCACCGTCGGCCAAGCGGCGGCAACCGCACCGTAAGCAGCGATCGCATCGTCCAGTTCGGAAACCTTGACGCTTTCGTTGGCCGCATGCATCAGCGAGGGAGTGCCAGGGCCCCAGATCACGACGGGAGCACCAGGGGCGGCGGCGGCCAGTACCGAAGCGTCGGTGAAGTACGAAACCGGTTCGGTTGCAACAGGGATAGGCAAGGTAGCCAACCACGGATCCGACGCGTCGGTACGCACACCTCCCAGATGAATCGACGTCTCCACCGAGTCGACTTCTGGTTGGGCTCGCCACCACGCGAGCAGGTCGGCGCCGTCTCCCACCGTGCGGTGATCGATCACCGCACGTGCACTGTCCGGCACGATGTTCGGAGCCGAACCCCCGCCGACCAAGCCGAGGTTCCAGGTTTCGGCACCCAGAAACGCGTCGGACGACAGCGGAAGCTCACGCCGGGCTCGGTCGACGACGTCAAGCAGTTTGAGGACGGCGTTGGTTCCTCGCTGCGGCGTACTCCCGTGCGCGGCTTTTCCTTTGACGGACACTTCGAGCCACAGTGCGCCGCGGTGCCCCAGGTTGATGCGATTGCCGGTCGCCTCGGGAACGATGACGGCCCCGACCTCGAGATTCGCAACGGCGTCGGCCGAACGAACAGCCCCGAGCGATCCGATTTCCTCGTCGCTCGTCAGCAACAGCGCGACCGGGACTCCACGTTCGAAAGCGTCGACAACCGCGGCAGTAGCGGCAACAAGGCCGGCCTTCATATCCGATGTCCCTCTGCCGAGGAACAATTCGCCGTCGACCTGTGCGGCGTACGGGTCGAACTCCCAGTCGGAGACAGTGCCCACTGGCACCGTGTCCACGTGGCAGGCGAACAGTAGTCTCGCGGCCGAGGGTGCAGCTTCGTTGGTGATCAAGGCCCAGGGATGATTGCCGGTCAGGTCTGACTCCACCTTCGCCTGTGGCGCACGTGAGAGAACCAACGAGACAATCGAATCCATCGCCCGCCGTTGAGGAGCGGCCTCCCCCGAGACCGTGTCGAGAGCTACCAGTTCCGAGAGAAGTCCGAGGGAATCCATGTACCTATTCTTGCACTGCCACGGATTCAGCGCGCTGCCAGCTGGGCGATGACAACGTAGTTGTCGTCGGTCGACTCTCCTTCGACGACATCACAATTGGCGAGGATCAGCCGTCCCGGAACCGATTCGCGCAACTCGTGAGCGCCCAGCAGCGAACCTTTGTGCAGCGGTCCGACTGTTTCGACGTCGTACTCAAGCGTGCCGTTCGGTGTACCCAGGAGAATTCGATCGCCCGGCTCCACTACCCGGAGCGCCCGGAACGGTGCTTCGCGAGTGGTGTAGTTGTGGCCGACCACGACAACTGTTTGTGTGGTCGACGTTCCCGGCATTCCGCTTTCACCCCACCACACCGGCAGTTCGTCGACGGGATTCAGTTGCTGCCCACTCTCGCCGCCGCGCATCAGTTTCTCCGAGTGCAACGGACTGCTCAGGTACGTGACCCCGGACGCAGACCTCAACTCGATCCTCTCGGGTTCTGCCGGATCGACGGTCACCGAAGCCGGTGCAGCCGCGATATGCGACTGCACCGGCGAGCGGTCAGGTAGCGATCCCGCGTTCTCGCCCGAACATCCGGATACGAGGAGGGCGAGGATCGCTACCGCCGAGAGACCGGCGCTACGCAGACGTGTTGCCCGGGCCGTCATGACGCTTGCGACGAACAACCACCGTCGTAGCTGCTGCGGCGGCAGCGCCCACGACTCCGACGCCGATCAATACAGCCGGCAGGTTGGAGTTGCTGCTACCGCTGGTGCTGCTGCTTGCGGTGTCACCGAGAGCAAGGTCGACCGGGGGCAGGCTTCCGGCGAGCGCCGGATCGCCGTCGGCATCGGTGACGTAGTAGTCGACGACGTCGAAGGCTCCCTTGTTGTTGTAGTAGCCGACCAGCTTGACGCCGGTCTTGTTCACTACAGCGGTGGTCTCGTCGACCTTCGTGACCCCGGAGCCGTCGTCAGTGTGCTCACCGATGATCACTTCACCGCCGACGCCTGTTCCGTTGTCGATCTCCTTCTCGCCCTTTGCCTTGAGCTCGTCGACGATCTTCTGCGCTGCATCCGCTTCGGCCTTTGCGGCGGCTGCAGCGGCCTGAGCTTCCTTGGCCTTTGCTGCCGCGGCGTCGGCTGCGGCCTTCGCGTCTTCGGCGGCCAGGTAGAGATCCTGCGCCTTCTTGCTCGCCGCTTCGGCAGCTTCGGCCTTCTTGGCGGCTTCGGCAGCCTTTTCGTCGGCGATGGCTCGCTTGTCGGTGGCAGCCTCGCCCGCAGCATCGGCTTCGGCCTGGGCCGTCTCCGCGGCCTTCTGCGCAGCGTCGGCATCCTTCTGCGCGGAAGCCGCAGTAGCCGCCGCTTCATCTGCGGCCTTACGAGCGGCGGTAGCAGCTTCTACCTCGGTGGCAGCTGCGGACTCGGCTGCCTTGGCCGTGGTTTCAGCGGCGGTGGCCACCTTCTGAGTTTCCTTGACGGTGATCGCGAGCTGCTTGGCGTTCCAAGCCGCGGCCAGCGCCTGAGCCTTAGCGACGGCTGCCTTCGCGAAATCCCAGTTCTTGAAGGCTTCCTCGGCTTCCTTGTTCTTGTCCGCAACCAGCTTGGCGTTTGCATCCGCGGCAGCCTTCGCCTCATCGGCCTTGGCCTGCAGAGCATTAGCCTCGGCGCGCGCCTTTGCTGCCTCTTCGGTCTTGGGCCCCGAACCGGCGGCCTTCGCAGCCTCCTCGAGTTCCGCAGCCTTGGCTGCGGCCGCGTCGGCTTCTGCCTGAGCTGTTTTTGCTACCTCCTTGGCATCGGCCGCCGCGGACTCCGCAACCTTGGCCGCCTCTTCGGCTTCCTTGGCAGACTGTTCCGCGGCCCCGGCCTCCGCCTTGGCCTTGGTCGATTCGACCGCCGCCTTGGTTGCCTCGACGCTCGCCTGGGTCATTGCCTCGGTCGCCTTCACCGAAGTGTCTGTCGCTGCGGACGAGTCGACCCCTGCCGTCGCGGCTGCTTCGGCGGCCTTCGCTGCCGCGTCGGCAGCTGCCTTGGCTTTTGCTTCGGCTTCCGCCAGTGCTGCAGCGTCCGTACCAGCGGTTTCGGCACTGCCCGTGCCGGCGACCCCGGCTTCAACCTTCTCCGGCGTGGTCTCGGTGCTCGTCGCCGCGTCGGCGTCGGTGGTGGCAGCTGCCTCTTCCTCGGCGCAGGTCACCAGCGGATCAGCGCTCGGGGTACACACGGTTTCCGGCTCTGCCGATGCAATTCCCGTGCCGCCCACCGCCAATCCGAGAGCTAGTACGGCACCGGCGGCCGCAGAGCGGACCCTCCGAGAATGGGCGATGGACTTCTCCGACATAGCGCTCAACCTTTCGGCCTTCTTTACGAAGACGGCAATTCCGGCGTGGACAGCCTTTACTTCGTCGGCTGACTTCCAGACGTTACGACCGGTCGGTCCGAAAAATTGAGAGGTGCTGCTCTACCCGCAGGAATCAGGACCGCGGAACGCGCCCCATCAGGTAGAACTCCGGATTGGGCAGCATGCCGGAGAAACTCGCCATGCGATTGCTGAGCCCGAAGAATGCAGTGATCGCGGCGATGTCCCACGCGTCCTCGTCGCCGAAGCCGTGCACACGAAGGGCGTCGAAGTCGGCGTCGGCGATTTCGTGTGAGGCGGAGTTCACCTTGGTGGCGAAGTCGAGCATCGCGCGCTGACGATCGGAGATTTCTGCGGTGCGATAGTTGACCGCAACCTGGTCGGCAATTAGCGGCTTCTTCTCGTAGATACGCAGAATTGCGCCGTGCGCGACAACGCAGTACGTACATTTGTTGGCCGCAGAGATCGTGGTGACGATCATTTCTCGATCACCCTTGGTGAGTGCGGAATCTTCCTTGAGCATGATCGCGTCGTGGTATGCGAAGAATGCCCGGAACTCGGCTGGGCGCCGAGCGAACATCAGGAAGACGTTGGGCACGAACCCCGACTTCTCCTGGATCTCGAGAATCTTGGCGGCGATGTCCTCGGGCACCTCGGTCAATTCAGCCTGCGGAAAACGGGTGCTCACTGTGCCTCCTGGTCAGCCATCGATGTTCGATTCAAGATAATGATGATTAACTGAGTTGTCCAGATGCATTTCCTGCCCTACTTTTTCGGGCACGGATAGTCGGGTACGGCCCAAGTGATCTGCGTAGCGTGAAACCCGTGAACAGGAAGACACGATGATCGACGGACTGAACCGCGCGCTCGACTACATCGAAAGCAATCTGAGCGGCGAGATCGAGACAGCCGAGATGGCAAGGCTGGCAACCACCTCGGAGTATCACTTTCGGAGGATGTTCTCGGCCCTGGCCGGCATTCCCGTATCCGAATACATCCGTCGACGTCGACTCACCCTGGCTGGTGCCGAGTTGTCCGTCAGCAGATCAGGAGTGTTGGAGACCGCCGTGAAGTACGGCTACTCGTCCGCGGAAGCCTTCACACGAGCGTTCACCGCATTTCACGGCGTGAGCCCCGGCGCGGTCAAACGCGCTCCCGCCGTTCTCAAATCCCAACAGAAACTTGTCATTCACGTGACACTGGAAGGAGCCACACCGATGGACTACATGCTTGTGGACAAACCTGCCCTGACGGTAGTCGGGTTCAAGACCCGGGTTCCATTGGTTCACGAAGGTCCCAATTCTGCGATCGAAGATTTCACCCGCTCCGTGGACAAGGTTGCGTTGCGAGGGTTGCGCGAGCTCTCCGATCAGGACCCGGCGGGAATCGTCAGTGTCGTCGACAATTTGGCGCATCCCAGAACCGAAGGCACAGAACTGGATTACTACCTGGGAGTGGTCACCGGCAAACCTTCACCCACGGGTTTCGATGTGCTGACGGTCGACGCACACACGTGGGCCGTCTTCACCGCCGACGGGTCGGAAATCGAATCTGTGCAGTATTTGTGGCGAGATATCTACACGGAATGGTTCCCTGCCAACCCTTTTCGCTCCGTACCTGGTCCCGAGATCATGCGTACCGAATACAACGACGATTTCACCGTCGCACGGTTCGAGCTCTGGATTCCGGTCGAGAGCGAGCTGAACGACGTCGGGGCGTAAAACAGCCGCCAGGTCGGATGGAAGTCACGACCCGGCGGCTGAGCCATCAGATGAAACAGACTGTCAAAGAATCAGTTTCGCTCCGGTAGCAGCAACCACGTCCTCGACGCTGATGCCCGGCGCCGTCTCCACCAGGCGGAGACCGTCGTCAGTCACGTCGATCACGGCCATGTCGGTGATGATTCGCTGGACGCAGCCCTTACCGGTCAGCGGAAGCGAGCACTCCTCGACGATCTTGTGCTCACCCTTCTTCGAGACGTGCTCCATCATCACGATGACGCGCTTTGCGCCGTGGACCAGATCCATCGCGCCGCCCATGCCTTTGACCATGTGGCCGGGGATCATCCAGTTCGCGAGGTCTCCGGTGGCACTGACCTGCATGGCACCGAGCACGGCAACGTCGACCTGGCCGCCGCGGATCATGCCGAACGACGCTGAGGAGTCGAAGAACGACGCACCGGGGAGAACGGTGATGGTCTCCTTGCCCGCATTGATCAGCTCGGGATCGAGTTCGTCCTCGGTCGGGTACGGCCCCACGCCCAGAACGCCGTTCTCCGAGTGCAATACAACGGTGATATCGGTCGGGAGGTAGTTCGGAACCAGCGTCGGCATACCGATGCCGAGGTTCACGTACTGCCCGTCCTCGAGTTCGCGCGCGACGCGGGCCGCCATCTCTTCGCGGGTGAGTTTGGTGGGTAGTACAGAAGTCATGCTCGTACCGTCCGATTCTCGATGCCGACCGTCACGGGGCCGACGTGGACAACACGCTGAACGTGAATGCCCGGCGTGTGGATCTCGGCGGGGTCGAGCTCACCCGGCTCTACGAGGTGCTCGACCTGCGCAATGGTGATGCGCCCCGACGTTGCTGCAGCCGGATTGAAGTTCTGGGTACTCGCGCGGTAGACGAGGTTGCCATGCCGGTCACCTTTCCAGGCATGGACCAGTGCATAGTCGGCGACGATGCCGCGCTCCATCACGTAGGTGACGCCGTCGAAGTCACGAGTTTCCTTGGGCGGACTGGCAACTGCGATGCCGCCGCTGCCGTCGTAACGCAGTGGCAGGCCGCCGTCGGCGACCTGGGTGCCGACGCCGGCCGGGGTGAAGAACGCGGGGATGCCCGCTCCCCCGGCGCGCATGCGCTCGGCGAGCGTGCCCTGCGGCGTGAGTTCTACTTCCAGCTCACCGGAAAGGTACTGACGCGCGAACTCCTTGTTGGAGCCGACGTACGAGCTGACAGTACGACGGATACGCCCCTTCTCCAGAAGCACTCCGAGCCCGAACCCGTCGGTGCCGCAGTTGTTGCTCACCGTTTCGAGTGATGTCGCGCCCTGCTCGAGGAGCGCATCGATGAGGATTTCCGGCACTCCGACGAGCCCGAAACCTCCGACAGCGATCGTGACGCCGTCCGGCACGTCGGCGACGGCCCCGGCAGCAGTGGGAATGACTTTGTCCATCATGTCGATCACAGTAGCGCGGCGCGTACGTATTGTGAACCCCCGTGCGCATCACGAACATTTTTCGCCCCGGCATTGCCTGGGTCACATCCACGAACTATTCTGTTCGCAGAGCGCAACACATGTACACATTGCGAACACCTTCACGTAACCGAACGACGAGGTTCCCTATGCTGCATCTACCGCCGAGGTACCAGCGGCCGACTGGCGTCAACGCCCCGGCCGATTTCGCGGACTACAAGACGACTTCCCTTCGCCACCCGAAGCAGCCGCTGAAGCTGCTCCCCCAGCGGCTCACGGAGCTCACCGGGCCGGTATTCGGCGAGGATCGCGTCGGCGCCGGCGAAAACGACCTGACCATTGCCAACGGCGGCGAAGCACAGGGACAGCGCATCGTCGTTCACGGCCGCGTACTCGACGGCGACGGAAAACCCGTCCCCCACACACTGCTCGAGGTGTGGCAGGCCAACGCCGGTGGACGCTACCGCCACACCGGCGACAACTGGCCCGCGCCGCTGGATCCGTTCTTCAACGGCCTGGGTCGCTGCGTCACCGACGCGAACGGCCACTACAGCTTCACCACGATCAAGCCGGGCGCCTACCCGTGGATGAACCACGACAACGCCTGGCGACCGGCACACATCCATTTCTCGCTGTTCGGCACGGCATTCACGCAGCGCCTCGTGACGCAGATGTACTTCCCCGACGATCCGATGTTCTTCCAGGACCCGATCTACAACGCGGTACCCGAAGCAGCACGTCACCGCATGGTCAGCGTCTTCGACTACGACGCCACAGTCCCCAACTGGGCTCTCGGGTTCCGCTTCGACATCGTCCTGCGCGGCCGTAACGCCTCCGTATTCGAGAACGAGGAAGACCACGATGACTGATCACACCGCGAAGCCCGCACCCACTTATCCGGTCGTCCCCGGCGACTTCACCACCGCCCCCTTCGGTGTCACGCCCTCTCAGACCGTCGGGCCGTACTGGCACATCGGCCTCCCCTGGACGGACGGCCCCGACGCCGCTCCCGCCGATACCCCCGGACGAATCACGCTGGCCATCACGGTGATCGACGGCGCCCGTACACCCGTCGCCGACGCGATGATCGAAACATGGCAGGCCGATACACTCGGACGCTTCAACCATCCGGACGATCCCCGTGGCGCAGTGGAGCTCACTCCGGCTGGTTTTCGCGGATTCGCCCGCAGCGCAGCGGATCCCACGGGCACTGCATTGGTCCACACTGTCAAGCCCGGTGCGCAGCCCACTGAAACGGATGCGGACGAGGCCCCACACGTGAACGTGTCGGTCTTCGCTCGCGGCATGCTCGACCGCCTGGTCACCCGCTTGTACTTCCCCGAAGACGCCGACGCACACGCAACAGATCCGGTGCTGTCCTCACTGAGCGAAACCGAACGCGCGAAGTTGGTTGCAACCAAGGTCGACGGTGGGTACTCCTGGACGGTCTATGTTCAGGACGAGGACGCGAACGGCGTCGAGACGCCCTTCTTCGAACTGTAAGAGGAGTACACATGCCCACTCGCGGCGCACTGTTCGACCCGGTGTTCGGGGCCACCCGCGTATCGGAGCACCTGTCCGACCAGGCGTGGGTCACCGCGTTGCTCGACGTGGAGGCCGCACTGAGTTGTGCGATGGCCACCGTCGGATTGGCGGACGGGGAACATTGCGCCGCGGTGGCTGCTGCTGCGGCCGAACTCTCACAACCGGGCGGTCTGGACATCGTGGCGCTCGGCCGCGCGTCGGCCGCCGGCGGAAATCCCGTCATTCCGCTGGTGAAGATGCTGCGCGAAAGGGTCGGACAGGAAGGTGTGCCTGCCTCCGTGGTGCACCCGGGCGCCACCAGTCAGGACATCATGGACTGTGCGCTGATGCTGTTGACGCGACGCGCGGGCGCGGTGGTTCTGGCCGACCTGACCCGCGCCGCCGATTCCGCCGCCCACCTCGCCCGCCTCCATCGCTCCACTCCGATGGTCGCGAGAACTCTGGGCCAGCAAGCACTTCCGACCACTTTCGGCCTTCTGGCCTCGAGTTGGTTCACCGCACTCGACGCCGCCGCGATCCGCCTCGAGATCGTGCTGTCCACGTTGCCGGTTCAGTTCGGCGGCGCCGCAGGCACACTCGCTGCGTTGTATCCCGATGGGCTCAGGATCGCCGATGCACTGGCAGACGAACTCGGCCTGGCCAGGCAGGTCACTCCCTGGCACACCGACCGCGTGACCATCGCAGAACTCGCGACCACGCTCGGTATCGTCGCCGGCGCTGTTTCCAAGCCCGCCACCGACATCACCGTCATGGCGTCCACCGAACTCTCCGAGGTCGCCGAAAGCGCTCCGGGCGGCTCATCGGCCATGCCGCACAAGCAGAATCCCGTCGCGGCCATCACCGCCCGCGCAGCAGCGCGACGTGCTCCCGCACTGGTCGCCACAGCCCTGTCGAACATGGATCACGAATTCGCCCGCGCTGCAGGCCCCTGGCACGCCGAGTGGGAAACCGTCACCGATCTCCTGCGTCTGGCAGGCGGAGCGGCGCACCAACTGTCCGTGAGCCTCACCGGCCTGCAAGTACACACCGAGTCGATGGCTCGCAATCTCGACATCACCGGTGGCCTGATTCTCGCCGAGCGTGTCACCAAGGCCCTGTCCGCACACACTGATCGAGCGCGCGACATCGTCACCGCGGCAGCCACTTCCGGAACCAGATTGGATCGTGATCCCGCCATCGCAGAGCACCTGAGCGAAACCGAGATCGCCGAACTACTCGACCCCGCACACTATCTGGGCCACGCCACCGATCTGGTCGACCGCGCCCTCGCCGAACGCCCCACAGGAGGATCTCGATGAGCGTCGCGCTCAACTTTCAACAGACCGGCAATCTCGATGCCCCGGCAGTGGTTCTCCTGGGTTCACTCGGATCCGATCTGTCCATGTGGCAGCCGCAGATTCACGCGCTGTCGAATCGCTACCGCGTCATCGCCGTCGACCATCGCGGCCACGGCAAGTCACCGGTGCCTACGGGCCCCTACTCAATTGCCGATCTCGCCGGCGATGTCATCGCTCTCCTCGATTCGCTCGAACTCGAGTCCGTACATCTCGTCGGGCTCTCCCTCGGCGGCGCTGTCAGCCAATGGATCGCCGCGCACCACCCCACTCGCGTCGAGACGTTGACATTGATGTGCACGTCCTCGCAGTTCGCCCCGGCTCAACCGTGGATCGATCGTGCTCGGGCTGTCCGTGCGGACGGTATTGCATCCATCGCGGCCGCCGTCGTCGGACGCTGGTTCACGCCGGGACTGGCCGAGAACGATCCGGAGCTTGTCGCCCGTCACGTCGCGATGGTCGAAGCCACACCCGACGAGGGCTATGCCGCCTGCTGCGAGGCGCTTTCGACGTGGGACGGCCGCAACGACCTGGCCCGCATCGTCGCTCCGACGCTCCTCGTCGCGGGCGAGCAGGATCCGGCGACGCCTCCGTCGACGTTGGGTGCGATCGCCGACGGCATCGCCGATGCGGTACTGCACGTGGTCGATCCGGGCGCACACCTGGCCAACGTCGAACAAGCCGGGCGCGTCACCAAACTACTTGCAACGCATATTGCCTCGCACACATCTGCGCTCGCCCAACGTAGCGCCGCGGTGTCGGCCGGCATGACCGTACGACGCCAGGTGCTCGGCGACGCCCACGTCGACCGTTCCATTGCCGGTGCCACCGAGTTCACCGCCCCTTTCCAGGACTTCATCACTCGCACGGCGTGGGGTGACATCTGGTCGCGCCCCGGCCTCGATCACCACACCCGCAGGCTCCTCACTCTCGCGATCCTCACTGCCGTCGGCAACGAACACGAACTCGACATGCACATTCGCGCTGCGCTGCGTGCCGGGATCGATCCCGACGAACTCGTGGAAGTATTTCTCCATACCGCGGTCTATGCGGGTGTGCCGAACAGCAACTTGGCTTTTGCGCTGGGAAAGCAAGCACTCGCGGACCTCTCGGCCGAACCTGAGGAGAACGAGACAACATGAGTGAGAACAGCAGCGAGCAGGCGCCGGGACCGTCCCCGGACTACGTGCAGTCGCTGGCCCGTGGGCTTTCCGTCATCAAGGCTTTCGACGGTGAGCACCCGCGTCGCACCCTCAGCGAGGTTGCCCGGCACACCGATCTCACGCGTGCGACTGCTCGCCGCTTCCTACTCACGCTCGTCGAACTCGAATACGTACGTACTGACGGTTCGGTGTTCTGGTTGACGCCCCGTGTCCTCGAACTCGGCTACAGCTACCTCTCCAGTCTGTCCCTTCCCGAGATCGCCGGGCCGCATCTGGAAGCCTTGTCCGCCAAGGTCCGTGAATCCACGTCCGTGTCGATCCTCGACGGTGACGACGTCGTGTACGTGGCTCGTGTTCCGGTCAGCCGCATCATGACGGTGTCCATCACCATCGGCACGCGCTTTCCCGCGTACGCCACATCCATGGGTCGAGTTCTGCTCGCCGGCTTGCCCGACGACGCACTGGACGCCTACCTCGCCCGAGTGTCCTTCGCCCGCCTGACCGGCAAGACCATCTCCACCGCCGACGGACTGCGTGCCGAACTCGAGAAGATTCGCGCCGACGGGTTCGCGATTGTCGATCAGGAACTCGAAGAGGGTCTGCGCTCGCTCGCCGCACCCATCCGGGACGCGACCGGTGACGTGGTCGCGGCCGTCAACATCTCCACCCAAGCCGCCCGCTACAGCGCCGAAGCTGTTCGCGGTGAACTGGTTCCGGCCGCAGTCGCCACCGCGGACGCCATCTCCGTCGATCTCGGACGTACTCAGTCGTCCAACAATCACTCGGCTGCCACCCGCTGACCGAGCAGACCCAAGGAAGAACCAATGCCTGACGTTGTCATCTGTGAACCGCTCCGTACCCCTGTCGGCCGCTTCGGCGGTGTCTTCCGTGACGTAGCCCCGGAAGATCTCGCCTCGACGCTGATCACCGAACTCGTCACGCGTACCGGCATTTCCGGCGCGGAGATCGACGACGTCATTCTCGGCCAGGCTTCGCCGAACGGTGAGGCTCCGGCGATCGGACGCATCGCGGCGCTCAACGCGGGTCTGGGCATCGATGTTCCCGGCATGCAGGTGGATCGCCGGTGCGGGTCGGGATTACAGGCAGTCATCCAGGCCGTCATGCAGGTTCAGTCCGGTGGCAGTGACCTGGTCCTCGCCGGCGGTGCCGAGTCGATGAGCCAGGCCGAGTTCTACGCAACCGGAATGCGTTGGGGCGTCAAGGGTGAAGGAGTTGCGCTCAGCGATCGTCTCGCGCGCGCCCGCGTCACAGCCGGCGGACGTGACTTCCCGGTTCCCGGCGGAATGATCGAAACGGCAGAGAACCTGCGCGCCGAGTTCTCCATCAGCCGCGAGGATCAGGATGCACTCGCGGTTCAGTCCCATCAGCGTGCAGTCGCAGCACAGAAGAACGGCGTCTTCGCCGAGGAAATCGTTCCGGTATCCGTTCCGCAGCGCAAGGGCGAGACCCTGCTCGTCGACACCGACGAGCATCCACGCGCCGACACCTCGATGGAATCGCTTGCGCGCCTTCGTCCCATGCGCGCAAAGATCGACCCGGACTCCACCGTGACTGCAGGTAATGCCAGCGGGCAGAACGACGGCGCAGCACTGGCGATCGTCACCACCGCCGACAAAGCTCGTACCCTCGGACTGCGACCGCTCGCACGCCTCGCGAGTTGGAGCGTTGCGGGCGTTCCGCCGCGCACCATGGGCATCGGCCCCGTACCGGCGTCGGAGAAGGCACTCGGCCGCCTCGGATTGACCCTGGCGGACATGGACGTCATCGAACTCAACGAAGCCTTTGCGGCACAAGCACTTGCAGTCCTGCAGAGCTGGAATCTCGAGGCCGACGACCCACGCATCAACCCCAACGGCTCCGGCATCTCCCTCGGACATCCGGTCGGTGCCACGGGTGGACGAATCCTGGCCACCCTGTTGCGCGAGATGGACCGTCGCGAAGCGCGTTACGGCCTCGAGACGATGTGCATCGGCGGCGGGCAGGGCCTGGCTGCGGTCTTCGAGCGCCTGTCCTGATCAAGCCCCGACGTGCGCGACGCCGGAGTCACCGAGTTCGCCGCGTAGGCCGTCGAGAAAGACACGCAGCAGGTCGGTGAGTTCGGCCTGCTGCTGCTCGGTGAGAATCGACGTCAGTTCGGCTTCACGGCCGAGGACTCGGTCCACCAATTGCTCCACCAGTTCGTGACCGGCGGCAGTGAGGGTCACGAGCACTATTCGTGACCCTTCCGCGGCGGAAGACCTCTCCACCAGACCCGCGTTCTCCGCGCGCGCGAGTCGCTGCGAGATCGCACCGGCCGTGACTCCGGTCTGCTCGGTGATCTGGCGAGTCGTCAACTGATACGGCTCGCCGGATCGCCGCAGGACACTGAGCAGGTCCAGAGTCGCGGTGTCCGCACCGGCCGAGGCGAGTACCCGTCGGCGATCCTCACCGAGCATCTTGGCGCACATCCACAGCCTGGTGACGATGCCGATACCCTCTACGGGCGTGCCCGGCCTTTCGCGAAGCCACGCCAAGGCAACCGCGTCCACCGCGTCGTCCGGGTTGTAGTCGCCCACCACTGCACACCTCGTTTAGCTCTAAATGATACGTTCTTCGTATAGGTCTAAACGTAGTTCACGGAGGTAGGCATGACACGCACAGTTCTGGTAACCGGCGGCGGAACAGGGATCGGACGCGCAGTTGCAGCGGCGTTCGCCCGAGACGGAGACACCGTTTTTGTCACCGGCCGACGCACGGAACCACTCGAAAAGACCGCGGAGGAGTTGGGCGATAATGTTCACGCCTTGACTTGTGACAATTCCGACCCGAAAGACCTGAAGCGGCTGCAGGATTCACTTCCGGGAACCATCGACGTCGTGGTGCACTGCGCCGGCGGTAACACGGACTTCGATCGCGAAGCGCCGTCAGATCTGGAATCCCTGGCCGCCGGGTGGCGGGCCAATCTGGACTCCAATCTGATCTCGGCAGTGTTGACCACAGCAGCAGTTCGAGATCGAATCCCCAGTGGCGGTGCCGTCATCACCATCGGATCGATTGCCGCCGACAAGGGAGCTGGAGCGTACGGCGCTGCCAAAGCAGCAGTTGCGACGTGGAATGTCGATCTGGCCGCCGAACTGGGCCCAGAAGGCATCACGGCGAACATCGTCTCCCCCGGTTACATCGCCGACACCGAGTTCTTCCGGGACTTTCTGACGGACGAGCGTCGCGCGATGCTGATCGAATCCACCAGCACCAAGCGCGCCGGAACCCCGGACGACATCGCATCAGCCGTCCATTTCTTGGCCTCACCGGGTGCCCGGCAGATCACCGGTCAGGTATTGGCAGTCAACGGCGGTGAGAGAACCAGTCGCTGATCACGCCAGGTGGCGCTCGAAGAACGAGTCGATTCGCTTCCAGGCATCCTGCGCTGCAACAGGATCGGGACCGATTCCGAGGATGCGCTCCAAAGGACGAAGCACCTTGGGTCCGGCCTCCGCGTCGTTGAGGAACGCGTGGCCGGCGGTGGGGTACTCCTTGACGTCGTTCTCGATACCGGCATTGCTGAGCGCCGTCTCCAGCTTCGCTGCCGCGCCCCGGAGCGAAAGTCCTTGCCTCCGAAACTCCCGACGATCGGGCACGCATCCACCACGGCCTCATCGAGTTTGCGTGGAAGCTGACCGTAATTGACCGAGGCAGCGTCGAAATCTCCGGCGCTGACCATCGCGAAGCCGCCGCCCATGCAGAATCCGATGACACCGATCTTTCCGGTGCAGTCCGGGGATTCCACCAGCCAACTGCGAGCGACTTCGATGTCGGTGAACGCCTTGCCGTGTCCTCGAAGCATCGACGTCATGGTGGGCACTAGGCACCGCTTCGCCCCGCCCGCGCTGTAGAGGTCGACAGCGAGCGTCAGGAATCCCGCAGCGGCCAGCCGCTTGGCTTGCCGCTGCATCACCTCCTCGAGCCCGAAGGCCTCGTGAATCATCACTACCCCCGGCCACGGGCCGGGGGTAGTGGGGGTTTCGAGTATCGCTCGCAGCGGTTGTGATCCGCCGACTACTGCGGCGCGGCCCGTCAGATCTATGTCCACCATGTTTCGATGCTAGGCCGACGCGGCGTCAATAGGCTCGGAAGCGAGGTCAGGGGAGCTGTTTTCCCTGGCCCGCCGCAAGCCCGGTCAAGACCCCGGCGAGCTGCGGCAAGGCGTACGGCGCGCTCAGTGGACCGAAATTATCGACAAAGGCATTCGAGAGCAGAAGTTCGACCGGCGCATAGGATCGCGCCTTCACCGCGGGGAGGTTCTGGAAAACTGCGAAGTTCTCCAACCTCGTCGTCGCTTCCTGATCAGAAGCGAGGCTGAGCAAAATGTCTGCGGGTGCGAGTACCTCCGCCTGCTCCATCGACAGCGCAGTCATCTGCTCGGCGTTGTATCCGCGATAGTCGAGTCCGAGTTCGCGCAGCAGAACCCCGGGCGCACTGGCATCCCCCTGCACATACAACTGATCGCCGTACATCGAGCCGATCATGATCGTCTTGCCACCCAAGCCGTTCAGGGAAGCTGCGGTGTCGGAGATCAGAGCGTCGGTCCGGGCGATCGCTGCAGCAGCAGCCTCGTCGACAAAAGCTGCCTGCCCGACCGTGGCGACGCCGTCACGCCACGAGGTGGTCCAGTCCAGCGCGATGACCGGAGCGATCTGACTGAGCCTCTCGGCTGCAGGTTCGAGATAAGTCTTCATTCCGATGATGAGGTCCGGCGAGTAGCGCGCGATGATTTCCGGGTTGATTTCGCCTGTGGTGCCGAAGCTTTCGAGGTCGGCTATTCCCGCGGTGCTCTGCCAAGGCAGTGAACCGCGGTCCCACGATCCTGTGTTGCCGTAGGCGACTGGGTGAACGCCGAGCGAGAGCAGGAATTCCAGATCCGTGAAGTCGCTGGCAACAACGATCCTTTCCGGCTTTCCCGAGATCGTGGTGGTTCCGAGCGCATTGATCACCTCACGTTGTTCGCCGGCATCAGAAGCATCTGATGTAGTCGAACACCCCGCAAGGATGGCGGCCGCTGCCACTGCGCCGACCCGAAGAACCCACGGCGGCTGAGCTGGTCCACAAGTTCAGCGGTCGTCGGTGATTCGCGAATCGTTCCGTACACGTGTGCACTCTCCTTCTCGGCATCTGCTGCGCGCGCCGAGGGCACAGCGAATGCGAGATTAGCCCACCCTGAGCACGAGTGGGGCTCCTACGTTTTGGTGTACGGCAACCATTGACGTTTAAATATATCGATTGATATATTTAAACGAAAGTTGTACTGCCCATCGAAACGGAGACCGTATGAGCGCGCCGGCCACCACCCCGCCAACAATTGCCAAGTCCGAACTGGAACTTCGCCGCGAACTCGCCGCCGTCTACCGGTTGCTCGCCCACTTCAAGATGACGGACCTCATCTTCACGCACGTCTCGGTGCGCCTACCAGGACCCGAACATCACTTCCTCATCAATCCGTACGGCCTTCTCTTCGAAGAGATCACAGCATCCAACCTGGTCAAGATCGATCTCGACGGGAACCTCGTCGAGCCGTCCGAATATCAGGTCAACCCAGCAGGATTCGTAATCCATGGGGCAGTGCACTCCGCGCGGTCAGACGCACAGTGCGTCCTTCATACCCACACCAAGGCCGGCTGCGCCGTCGCAGCACAGGAAGACGGTCTGCTGCCGCTCAACCAGATCTCGATGGAGTTCTACAATCGGGTCGGCTACCACGACTACGAGGGCATCGCTCTCAACACCGTCGAGCGTGAGCGGTTGGTGAAGGATCTCGGCACCCACCCCGCGCTGATTCTCCGCAATCACGGCCTGCTGACTGTCGGCGAGACTGCGTCGGAAGCATTTCTGCGAATGTTCTACCTGGAGAAAGCATGCGACATCCAGATCGCCGCACAGGCTTCCGGCAGTCTGCGCCTACCCTCCCCTGAACTGGCGGAGTACACCGCCAGACAATTCGCGGGCGAGGTGAAAGACGAGTTCAGTGACGACCAGGCTTACGAATTAGCCTGGGCTGCACTACTTCGCCTTCTCGATCGAATCGATCCGGAATACAAGAACTGAGGCGAGCGCCCCTCAGGACCCCGGTGCGGCTACAACGCCCACCGGGGACTTTCCCGTCAGCACCGCAACGACGTTGAGTGCGGACTGTCTGGCCAGGGTCCCCGAGACCGCCGACGAATACCAGGCAGAATGAGGAGTGATCGTCAGGTTCGGAATCTGCAGTATCGGATCATCAGCAGTCGGCGGTTCTGCCGGTAGCACGTCGACCGCAGCGCCGGCCAATCTGCCGCTACGCAAAGCACTTCCGAGCGCTTCGTGATCGACGAGGCCTCCGCGCGAGACGTTGACCAGGAACGATCCCGGCTTCATCGACGCCAAAGCCTGAGCGTCCACGATACCGGCGGTCTCCGGAGTCAACGGCACATGCAGGCTCAGCACGTCCGATCGACGCAGAAGCTCGTCCCACTCCACGACCTCGACGCCGGGCGCTCCGGCCGAGAGCGAACGCCCCGCTGCCAAGACCGTCATCCCCAGCGCTGCTGCACGGCTGGCAAGTGCCTGAGCGATCAGTCCGAATCCATAGAGGCCCAGAACTGTTCCTGCGATCCGACGTGGCGGATACTCCACGACACTCCAACGACCTTGGTGCACTGCGGCATCAAGCGGACCGATGGAGCGCAGCAAGGACAGGATCGACGCCAGCGCATGATCGGCCACCTCCTCGGTGCAGTAGTCGACCGCGCGAGTGACGGTGACGCCCCGATCATGCGCCGCGCCCACCGGCAGGTGATCGAACCCGGCCGAGGTGGCCGCGAGGAGACGCAGATCCGGCAAGGAGTCGAGATGATGTGCGTCGAGCCCTACAGTCTCCGGCCCCACCAGTAGCGCGATTATGCCTGCGCCGCTCGGGATCTCGGAACTGAACTCGACGCCGACGTCGATCCCGGCGGCGCCGAGAGTTTCTCGCAGAGTGCCGAGGTCGATGAAATCGTCGAGCACCACGATTCGATCCGTCACGTCCGAGCCTCCGCGGTAATCGCTTGCAAGACTGCGTCGACGCCTCGGGCCACCGCGCCGGGAGCCCGAATGGCGTCCATCATGAAGGGATCAAGAATCGACTGCATGGCAAGGCCGTCGGTGAGTCCGACCAACCTGATCGTCACGAGGTCGGGGTCGACATCTGCCGGCACCGATCCCTCCTGTTGCGCCTCCAGAACCGTCTCGCGAACGATCCGGCGCCACCGAGCGAGAAAGCCCGCGATCTCACTGCGAGCCTTCTCTTCCTGTGCGCCTTCGGCGTAGAAGAAGAGGAACACGCGCGTCATCGCCAGGCGTCGATCGTCGAGCGGCAAGACACTGGCGGTGATTCCCCGCAACTTTTCGAGCGCCGAGTTGTCGACCTGATCCAGGATGACCTGATACTGATCACCTTGGATGTCCGCTGCCCGGCGCAGCGCGGCGAGGAGAAGTTCGTGTCGAGAATTGAAGTAGTGGTTCAACACTCCGGTCGACCATCCACTCTCCTCGGCAACCGCCCTGGTGGTCACCGCCGAGATACCCTCGCGGGCGATCAGGCTGAGGACAGCGTCGGCCAGCACCAACCGTCGCTCGTCGTGATCAACGACCTTGGGCACGATCTACCTCCTTGTGGCGTGCACTCCTGCACGCACCGACCTTCAGGCTATCGGGGCAACTTCCGGTTCGGCCGTCTCCGTGTCCTTTCCGGAAACTCGCTCGTTCCAGATCTTCATCACCGCGGGCGGAGTCGGCGCCGTGGTCAGACTCAGCGCAACGAAGACAACGAGTGCACTCACCAGACCGACGTACACCGGTTCGTTGGCCAGCACGTCGCCGACGACGAACATCGTGATCAGAGTCGCCGCCGTTCCCACCGCCATCGAAGCCATTGCCGCGGTTCCGGTGGCCCTCTTCCACACCAGACCACCGAGGATGGGGACGAGCAGGCCACCCACGAGGATGTCGTACGCAATCGTGAGCGCCGCGACGATGTCGTTGATCAGGGCAGCGAGAACGATACTGACGAGGCCGATCACGATGACGTACAGGCGGTTTCCGCGCACATCTGCTTCCGGATCGGACGTATCCAGGCCAGGCTGTGTACGCCCGAAGATCTTCGAGACGAGAGGCAAGACGTCTTGCCGAGCCACTGTGGCAGTGGCGATCAGTGCGCCGGAAGCGGTCGACATCATCGCTGCGACGGCGGCTGCCAGCACAATTCCGCTGAGACCGATCGGGAGAACGTGAACGGCGACGTCGGCGTAGACGTCGTCGGACGAACCGATGTCGGGCATCAGAGCCGAAGCCGCCAGACCGATCAGCGCACCTGCCACACCGTAAAGCAGGCAGTAAACGCCCGCAGCGACGCCGCCCCAGCGCGCAACTTCGGGCGACTTGGCCGTGAACACGCGCTGCCAGATGTCCTGCCCGATAAGGATTCCGAGCGTGTACACGACGAAGAAGGTGATGATCGTGCCGGTGCCGATAGTGCCGAGTGAGAACGCTGCGTCGCCCACACGCTCCTTGATCCCGTCGTACCCACCCGCTTTCGACCAGGTGAACGGGAGCAGGAGGAAGAAGATTCCGATCGTCTTGATGACGAACTGAACAACGTCGGTCAGCGTGATCGACCACATGCCGCCCATCGCGGAGTACGCGACGACGATCAATCCACCGAGGACTACGGAGAGCGTCCGGTCGAAACCGAAGAGCACGTTGAAGATAGTGGCGTAGGCGATGGTGGACGTGACGGTGAGCATCAACGTGTAGGCCATCATCACGATGCCGGACGCGCCGGTTGCGTCGATTCCGTAGCGCAACTTCAGCATTCCCGAAACCGTGTACACCTTCAGACGCTGAATCCGGGAGGCGAACAACAAACTCAGCAGGAGCACACCAGCGGCGATGGAGACAACCAACCACATACCGGAGATTCCGTATTTGTAGCCGAGGCCGACACCGCCGACCGTCGACGCTCCGCCGATGACGACGGCGGCCATCGTGCTCGTGTAGAGAACTCCACCGAGCCTTCGACCGGCGACGAGGTACTCACTGGAGTTGCTCGCGCGGCGTTTGCCCCACCAACCGAAAGCCAGCATTGCGGCCAGGTAGGTCAGGATTATGGCTATGTCCATGGTGACGATTCCTTCGTGAAGTACCAGCAGGTCCGAGAGCAGACGCCGGTCTCGTCAGACCGCCTGAGGAAACCGTAGAAGACGATTGACGTGAAATAAATCACTTGATACAAATAATCACTTCAGAAATTTCTGATGTATCTGTTCTCGACTCTGCCGAGGTACCCGATGCGTAGCACACTTCCCGATCTGAAACTGCTTCGGATCTTCACCTCCGTGGTGCGCCATCAGGGCTTCGCGCCGGCACAGCAGGATCTAGGACTGTCCGCCTCGGCGATCAGCACCTACATGAGCCAACTCGAACGCCAACTCGGCATCGTCCTGTGCCACCGCGGTCGCAGCGGGTTCAGCCTGACCAGCAAGGGCGAGCTCTACCACCAGGAATGCGTCCGCATCCTCGGCGAGCTGGAGGGGTTCGAGCGGTATGCCACCGCACTCCAAGGCGAACTTCGGGGAACGATGACCGTCGGGGTACTGGATTCGACTGTCACGGATTCGACGCTCCCGCTCGCCGACGTCATCGGTGAATTCAGCCGAACACACCCCGGTGTCTATCTCGACCTCAAAATCCAAACTCCGCACGAGCTTCAGGTAGGCGTTCTCGACGACCGCATCGACGTGGCGATCGGAGCGTTCGCCTCGCCCATGAACGGCCTGACAGCGCAGGCTCTACACCGCGAGCAGCACTGGCTCTACTGCAGCGACAAACATCCGCTCTTCTCGAGCAAGCGGGTGCACCCGGACGTCATCACCCGTCAACGAATGGTCACCAGGGGTTATTGGAGCGAAGCCGAGTTGGCTCGCCAAGGATTCACCGAGAGATCGGCCACCGTCGAGAACATGGAGGCCCAACTCATTCTGATCCTCTCGGGCGGATACATCGGATATTTGCCCGAGCACTACGCCGGATATTGGGTCGACCAGCAACGATTGCGCCCACTCTTGCCCGCCTCCTTCGGATATCAGGCACCGTTCTCCCTGATCTATCGCCGCGGACGGGCACGCGAACCACTGGTCCTCGCTTTCCGTGAATTGGTCAGAACCAGCGTCGAAGATCAGTAGCGCAGCCACCTCCGATAGTCCTGACAACTCGCTTTCTGCACGTCGCCCACCGTTCGACTTGCGCGGCGTGGGAGGATAGACATATCGAGATCGGGACTTCGATGTGAGGGCCCGGATCGAGTTTGTAGGGAGTATCGGTATGGCACAGGGCATCGTGAAGTGGTTCAACGGCGAAAAGGGCTTTGGTTTCATCGCTCCCGACGACGGAACACCGGACGTGTTCGTTCATTACTCTGAAATCTCGGGCAACGGCTACAAGTCGCTCGACGAGAACCAGCGTGTGGAGTTCGAGGTTGGCCAGGGCCAGAAGGGTCCTCAGGCCACCAATGTGCGCGCTGTCTGATCAGTGACACAAGAAGAGGGCCGCACCCGCAAGGGTGCGGCCCTCTTCTGCATCGGATTCACCTCTGAATCACTGATCCTGAATGACGGCCAACGCTCCAACGATGTTCGACTCCGCCACCGACTTCGAGATTCCGAGATCAGCCAGAACGCCTGATCCGTCTTCGAGTTCGAGCAGCGCGAGCAGGATGTGCTCGGTTCCGATGTAGTTGTGGCCCAGGCGAAGAGCCTCACGGAACGTCAGTTCCAGGACCTTGCGCGCACGAGCGTCGTACGGAATGAGTTCTGGTAGTTCGGAAGTCGGAGTCGGTAGTACACCGGCCACTGCAGCTCGGACGGATCCGAGCTCCACCCCTTGCGCCACTATCGCCTTCGCAGCCAACCCGGCAGGCTCCTCGACGAGCCCCAGGAGCAGGTGCTCCGGCTGGATCTCTGCGTTACCGGCGGCGCGGGCTTCGTTCTGCGAGGCCATGACGACGTTCTTCGCCCGGGGAGTGAACCGGTTGAACCCTTCGTTCGGATCCATCGGCTTCTGATCACTCGGCGCCTTGGGAACAAAACGCTTCTGCGCAGCCTGCTTCGAGACACCCATGCTCGCGCCGATCTCCGTCCACGACGCTCCCGACCTGCGCGCCTGGTCGACGAAGTGACCGATCAGGTGATCTGCAACTTCACCGAGATGATCAGCGGCAATCACGGCGTCGGAGAGTTGGTCGAGAGCATCGGTGTGCACCTTCTTGATCGCGTCGATGAGGTCGTCGAGTCGAACCTTGTTGGTCATTTCCACTGGTTTGCTCATGCGTCAACCCTAGGTTGACGCAATCGAAAGCGTCAACCCTAGGTTGACGATCGTCTTCGCCGCCCAGTGCTCAGCCGGAAAAGAATTCACGCAGAGCCGGGACAATAGCGTCGTCGGCGACGCCGTGGCCCTGACCGGGGATCTCCAAAGTCTTTGTCCCCGAGACTTTTGCAGCGATTCTCGTCGCCGAGGCAGGTGCCCATTGACCACTGTCACCGCCGTACATGACCAACGTGGGGACGGTAATGGAGGCAAGCCAGTCGAGCGACTGACAGCCGTGATCACACACAGCGACGTCGTAAGGCAAGGTGTGCGCGATGGCGCACATGTCGGGCCAATCGGCACTCCGCTTGATCTCGTCGACCATCTCCGCGGATGCACCGGTCAGATCCAGAAAACGCGTCACAGCACCTTCCCTGTCGCCGCCCGCAATCAATCGCTCCAGGTCACTTTGGGCAGTCTCGTCACGCTGGTCGTCGTCCATGTACGGCGCCTCGTAGACGGCGAGCTTACGCATCGGAACGGCCTGCGCAGCGGCCTCCAAAGCCAGCGCGGCACCCGACGACAATCCGTAAACGAGCGGTGTTTCACCGGTGGCAGCGACGACCGCCCGCAAGTCCTCCACCTCGGCGTCGATCGAGAACGCGCGACTGTCACCGCTGTCCCCGCGTCCGCGCCTGTCGTACGAGTACACCGTGAAGTCCGCCGCCAACTCTGCAGCCAGGGAATCGAACCATCCGCGGTCGCAGAACGCTCCGGCGACCAGGACCACTGCTGGTCCGGCACCGGAGCGTTCGTATGCGATGGTCGTACCGTCGCGGGATTGCACTACCGCTGGGGATTGCTCTGTTTGCACGTCGATCTCCTCAGGTCTGGTCAATGCCTACCTGATTAGACCGCCCGCGTTACCGAAACTCATCGGTCCGGTCGGCAGAGGCTTCAGCTGATCTTGTTGTACAGGGCATCCCAACCCTGTGCCACGTACGAAATCGTGTAGATCGAACCGTAGAACGTAGAGCCACCCAGACTGGTGACGTTGCCCGCCTGCACTGCCGGGAGTCGCTGCCACAGCTTGCTCGCCACCAATGCCTGGTACGCGGCACTGTCCTCGTTCTCGGTGATCATGAAGCCGTCGACGCCGGCCAGCACGTCGAGGCCTTCGAGGCTGACGCCGCCCTCGGGATCGAGCCCCTCCGAGGTGGCGGTTTTGCCACCGATGTCGCCGAGCGTCATGTCGCTGGGCTTGTCGCCCTTCTCGGAGGTACGGATGCTCGTGACGTACAGCGTGTTCGTGTCCGGCATGAACGAGACACTGGCGACGGTCTTGGACGCAATCTTCTCGGCATGACGACTGCGGATGTCGGAAATCAGATTGTCGTAGTCGAGCGTCAATCGATCGAGTGTGGCCGTTCGACCGAGCCAGCCCGACAACCGCGAGAGGTTTGTGCGCCAGTCGTCGGTGAACTCTGTCGTCAGAACCGGTGCGATGGTGGACATCTCGGCCACCGGCCACCACTCGCTCTCGTAGTTCAGGCACACGATCAGGTCGGGCTCGAGCGCCAAGATCTGCTCGCGGTTGGGGATCTCCGACAGGAACGGTACCGACGAATCGATAGGCACCCACGGTGTCGCCTGGGCGTACGTGTAGCCGACGAGCGGAAGTTCCAGCGCTACAGCAGGTTCCAGATCGAGCCGCGAGTCGATCGCGACAACCCTCTTCGGATTGACAGGAATGTCGTACGTTCCGAGAGGTGTCGTCACAGAACGCATTTCGGTTTCACCCGAACTGCTCCCGCTGTCACCGCAGGCCGCCAGGAACGCGCCCAGCCCGGCGATTCCGGCACCGAAGCCGAACTGCCGACGTGTGAGGTCCGAAACGAGGCGGTTGTCGGAGTAGCCCTCGGGAAGCAAGAGCGTGGATTGAGCGGGCATGCGTGTCGAACCTCCAAAAGAAATGAATCATCCACTGTTGCGAGCGGATAAGGATGCCCTAACAGCGTACGCAGGGAGGGTCGTCGCGATCGGCCCAGAAATAGTCGAATCAGGCCAATTCGCACCCCTTACTTGTCGAGTTTGCGCATCTCGACGAAGTAGACCGCACTGAACGCGAGGTAGGTGCCGACGATTCCGAGGACCGAGATGATCAGGACGAGAGCGAGAAACATAGCCATGATGGTCTCCACTGACACGGGTTGTTCACGATGTCGATCGAGAGAAAATGGCTTCGAACTGCGGCGCTGCGACTCGAAGCGGGGCCGAAACTTTCGGTTACACACACCACGCTAGCCCCAGGCGTCTCGAGTTTTGATGAACTCGAGGTGAACTCTCCTACGGCTACGTCACACTTTTCTGTCGGACGGTCAGTTCGGTCCGAGCACCTGTCCGGACCATTCGACCAAAGGCGTCAGTGCGCGCCACGCTGTGCGAACTTCCTTCAACGTCCTGGCGCTGTCCAACCACGGCGGGCTTGGGTAACTACGACCAGCAGTCAGCGACTTGTGACGCAGCAATTCGATCCGCGGGTGATCGACCGTGTATCCGCGAGGCGCCGTCTTGAGCTTGTCGCCGCCGATCGTGAATCCGGCCTTCTCGACGGAGGCCAGGATCTTCTCGAGCTCCGGGCCTCGAACGTCGTCGTCGACAGCCGCACGATAACGCGCGATGGTCTCCGAACTGCTGGCGTAGAAACCACCGGCCACCATCAACCCTGCCGCGTCGATCTGCACGTAGTAGCCACAGCTCTCGGCGAGACCGACGAACGCTCCCTGGTGCGTCTTGTACGGGATCTTGTCCTTCGAGAATCGAACGTCACGATACGGCCGAAAGAGCTTGGCCGTGCCGAATTCGTCCTCCAACGCCGCGGTCAACGACGCCATCGGACGACGAACCACTTCGTCGTACGTCTCCTTGTGCGCTGCCCACCAGGTCTTGCTGTTGTCGGCCTCCAAGTCTTCGTAGAAGTCGAGTGCAGCAACGGGTATGCCAGTGAACGCAGCCATGGCGTAAGCCTAGCCCGGGCTGACAAGCACCACCGACGTGTCATCCGAATGGACTCTTGCCGTGCCCGCGAATTGCCCGAAATATGGCCAGGTGGAACAACAATTACTCACAGGGGGGAATACATGACACCGAGACTGTCGGCATTCACGGATCTACTGGCCCAGGAAGTCTTCCAACCAACCCCGGTAGTCGTGGAAGCCCCATTGAACATTCCCGTTCTCATCATCGCCGTCATCGCGTTGGTGACTGCGATAGCAGCACTTGCTGTGGCACTTTCGGCTCGCATGCGCGCCACGCCCACACCGCGATCCGCCGCGGCTCAGCAACACGGCTCAGTGCAAGCTTCACAGAGCCCTCCACCAGCACCACCCGCAGGCTGGCACTCACAGCTATAGAGCACAACTGAGTGAACCGCGTACCTCTGGCATCAACGAGGTGCTGCCCTGCACCGATGCCCGGATCGGCCCGAATCCGTAGACTGCATGGAGATGATTTCCGAAATACAAGCATGGGAACTGACCGATACCAACCGAGACTGGTTGATTCACCGACCCGTCGAGATCGCGATCTACGTGGCACTCGCAGTCGTTCTGCGCTTCGCACTGCACCGCGGGATCGATCGAATGTCGAAGCCTCGCAAGTCTCCGAACGCCAAGGTGAACGAGCGCAGATCGCAGCGAGCCCGGACCATCGGTTCGGTACTCAAATCGACGGTGTCCATCGTCATCCTGGTCTGGTGTGTGCTGCAGATTCTCGGCATCCTCGGGATCAACGTCGCGCCGTTCATCGCATCCGCCGGAGTCATCGGCCTTGCCATCGGTTTCGGTGCACAAAACCTGGTGCGTGACTTCCTCTCCGGCATCTTCATGTTGCTCGAGGATCAGTACGGTGTCGGCGACGTCGTCGATCTCGGCGACGCGGTCGGCACCGTCGAAACAGTGGGCCTGCGCGTCACCACGATTCGAGATGTGAACGGCACCTTGTGGTACTGCCGCAACGGCGAAATCCTGCGAGTGGGCAACATGAGTCAGGGTTACGCCACTGCAGTTCTCGATCTCCCCATCGCCCACAATGCGAACGTGCACAAAGCGTGTGAGGTGGCGACGCGAGCTGTCCTCGAGGCGGCAGAGTCCGAACCGATCAGGGCGGACATGATCGACAAGCCGGAGATGCTGGGAGTCAATTCGGTTACTGCCGAGGCAATTACCATTCGAGTGACGGCGCAGGTCAAGCCTGGGCGCCAATGGGCAGTCCAGCGCGCATTTGCGCGCTCGGCTCTGACTGCGTTCGAAGAGCAGGGTATCGAGGCACCGTACCTGCCTGTTCTGCGATGACGGTTGAGACGGAAGCGTCTGCCCTTTCCATCAAGTGCGCGAGCCCCCGGCGCGGTCGATACCGCCGGGGGCTCGCTGGTGCCTGAAGCATGATTCAGACGGTGGAGGTCGAGACCTCCCGATCTGCCGATCTGTTGCCAAACGCCTTGTGCAGGAACATCGTCAGTGCAATGGCTACCACGATTCCGATCAGCGGCGGGATTCCCACCTCGAACTCACCGGAAAGCCAAGCGAGGAACGCTGCGACGGCATAGACGGCCAGGTTTCGCCAGTGGACCGGCTGCGGGGTGTACCCCTCGGGTATGCCTCGCCGCCACCGGCACAGGAAGTCAGCGATGATCACGCCGCCCAATGGCGGGATGAAAGTTCCGAGCAGGCTCAGGTAGTCGACCAGATGGTTGTGCACACCGGTCAGAGCGAGCGCCGTGCCGATCACACATCCACCGATGACGAACGGGGTCTTGCGGGGCTTTCTGAACAGTTCGGCACCGGCCACTCCGAATGCGTATGCGGTGTCTGCGTTGCTCTTCCAGAGGTTTCCGAACAGCAAGACCAGGCCCCAGCCGACAAGCCCCAGGTTGTAGAGGATCAACACGAAGTCACCCTCGTGGAACGTGATGGCTCCGATGGCGCCGAACAGGATCATCAATCCGTTTCCGAGGAGGAACCCGATAACGCAGGCCCACACCGCTTGTGATCCGGAGCGAGCAAATCTGGTCCAGTTGGGCGCTTGCGTTCCCGCCGATACGAACGTGCCGACGACAGTGGTGATTGCTAGCGCGATCGTCATGGTCGTCTGCGGTTGAACCGAGACCAGGCCGGAGAATCCACCGACCTCTTCGAGGGACCGGAATACGACCCAGCAGGCCAACGCCAGGATCAAGGGCGTCGAGACGAGCGAAACCCAGTACATTCCGCGGTAGCCGTAGCAGGCGGTGACGCACATCAAGATGCTCGCCGCGATCATCACCGACGCCCTGGCGAGGTAGGAATCCCAGCCCAGCGCCTGGGCGGTGAGATCGCCGATCGTGCCGATGATGACGCCGTACCAGCCGATCTGAGTACCGCCCAGCAGGATCGAAGCGAGCTTGGACCCGCGAGTGCCGAAACTGTAGCGCGCCATCACAACTGTAGTCAGTCCGGTTCGGGCTCCGACGAACCCCATCATGGCGACGTAGACCCCCAAGATGGCGGATCCGGCGGCGATCACCACCATCAGTTTCCAGAACGAGAACGCGGTACCGAGCGCTGCTCCGGCCAACATCGTCGGCGTGAAGATGGTGAACCCCAACAACACGACCGCGAGCGAGAAGAACGGCTTACGTGCATGAAGCGGAACCGGAGTGACGGGATAGTCTGGATCGATCGGGTGGCCTGCGCTCTCCGAATCGCCTGCGACCGTGGCAGGTTCGACGGCGCTGCTCATACAACTTCGCCGATGTCTTCGAGCCACAGGCTCGGGCGCTCGGCCAGCATGCGGTCCATCAGTGCCACACACTCCGCGTCGTCGACGACGTCGACCTGAATTCCGCTGCTGCGCAACCATTCCTCCGATGCCTCGAAGGAACGATTTTCGCCGACCACGATTCGAGGGATCTCGTACAGGCGCGCCGTTCCGGCGCACATGAAGCACGGCGACAAAGTCGTGTAGAGGACACACTCGCGATACACCGAGGCCGGCAGTCGTCCGGCGCGCTCGATGCAGTCGGTCTCTCCATGACGGATGGCGCTGTTCATCTGGACCCGACGGTTACGTCCGACTGCGAGAACCTCGCCCCGGTGAATCAGCGCCGCGCCGATCGGCACGCCGCCCTCCTCCCAACCGATCTTCGCCTGTTCGATCGCAAGTCCGAGAAAATACTCATCGGTGTGTGCCGGATGATTCATGTGCGCTCCTGGAGTCTGACCAAAATCGTCGATTGTGGCTCGTGTCACAATCCGACCACGGTGGTAACAGCCCGACAAGGGACAACCTGTCAGTTCGGCAGAACTAGCTCTATGACGAAGTGCCCCCTCGGCGGACGATATAGAAATGCTCCCGACTCTGCGACAAGTTCTTGCGATGCCCTCGTTCAAGGCCGCCGCAATCGAGGTGCTCGCGGGCGACATCGATACCGCGGTGGTCCGCTGGGTCCATTCGTCCGAGGTGTACGAAATGGGTGGGCTGCTGTCCGGAGGTGAGGTCCTTCTGACCACGGGCCTCGGTCTGCACGGGCGATCTCCCGAGCAGCTCACCGCCTACATCGACCAATTGGCGGACGCGGGATGCGTCGCACTCGCGATGGAAGTCGGGCGCTCGTTCCTCACGGCCCCTCCCGAACTCGTCGAAGCTTCGCGCCGACGGGGACTCGCGTTCTTGGCCCTGCACGCAGTAGTGCCCTTCGAGCGGATGGTCGAAGACTTTCACGACCTCATGCTCCGCCGCACTCTCGGTTCGGCGCAAGCGGGCGAGCCTGTCTGGCAAGAACTTCTGAGTCTCGTGGTTGCAGGCCAGGGCATGACTGCGCTGCTCGACAAGGTGTCACGACTCGCGGGGTGCGGCGTCGATCTGCTCGACGCGGATGGCAGAACCGTCGAGCGCAGCACAACCGGCGCAGAGCGATCCGAGACCGAACGCACTATCCACGACGTACGCGGCCCGACGAACTCACTCGGTCGACTTGTCCTGTGCGGGCCGGCAACCACACGCCGAACCGCCGTCGCAAACTGCGCCGCCGTCGCGGTAGCTCTGGAACTCGGCCGTCACGGCGATCTCGGCCCAAGACAGTCACTCGCCCAATCGGTGATCACCGACGTGGTGGGCGGTGTGCTCACATCGCACGGCGACTTGTCCGAGCGACTGACAGCGGCCGGGTGGACGCCGTTGTCGGAGGGGCACCACGTCCTCGTCGCCGCTGTCGACATCGATCGGCAAACCCCGGTTCGAGAGCTCGCTGACCAAGTACGCGACGCCGTGCGGGCCGTGCTCGGCTCCTGTGTCGTCGGGACTGCGGCCAATCACGTCATCGTGCTCGCGCACGGGTGGGCGTCCGCATCCCCCGCTCGAGTGCGGACTGCGTTCACCGAAGCCGACGAGCTGCTACGCCGCGGGCCGGGCGGTTCCGCGGTACGCACGCTCGGAGTGGCGACGCCGGTCGCGGATCTGTCGGGCGTCGGGGCTGCGGTCGCGCAAGCTCGCGAAGTCGTCCAGATCGCGCGGCGCTTCGGCTCCCGGACCGGAGTGATCCTCGCGAGGGACGTCGGCGTCCAACGACTGCTCGCCGCCGGAACGACACCCGCTTCGCTGTCCGTGTTCGTAACCGAGCAACTCGGTTCGCTGATCGCATACGACACAGCACATTCCGCCGATCTCGTCCGAACGCTCGACGCGTACCTCGCACATCGGGGCGGCAAGGCGAGAACCGCGGATTTCCTCGGCATTCGGCGTCAGTCGCTTTATGCACGGCTCACGCGTATCGAGAAGCTGATGGGTGTTTCCCTCGACGATCCGGCACAGGTGGTCTGCCTCGGGCTTGCGCTGACCGCATGGCGCATGCGCACCGGCCTTGATCCACAAGCTGCGTTCGAGCGTCTCCCCGGGTGAGCGACAACCTCTGCGATGATGAACGAATGACCGGAGCAGCAGAGTTGATGATCGAGATCCCTGCCGGCCAGGTGCACCTTCGGGACGACCGCAAAGGTACTGCGTGGACCTCGAAAGTCGAATCCTTCCGCCTCGCACGCCATCTCACCACCAGGGCGCTGCTTCACGGAGATTCGTCGGACGATTCGAGCAAACCAGCGGTCGACCTTTCATGGAAGGACGCCATCACAACCTGCAACACACTTTCGGTCGCGGACGGTCTGACACCCGCATATCGAGACGTCGACACCGATTCTCCGCAGTGGGACCGCGGCGCAACTGGCTACCGGCTCGCCACCGAGGCCGAGTGGCAGTACGCATGCAAGGCCGGCACCTCCGGCTACCGCTACGGCGAGATCGACGAGATTGCCTGGTACAGCGACAATTCAGAGGGTAGAGCGCATCCCGTCGGAACCAAGACACCCAACAACTGGGGCCTGTACGACATGATCGGCAATGTCTGGGAATGGTGCTGGGATCTCTACGACCCCGAGGTTTACGGCACGTACCGGATCTTCCGCGGCGGCAGTTGGGCCGAAAGTGAGCGCGGTTGCGGCGCTACCGTAAGGAGGCGAAGCCACCCGACATTTGCTATCGACGACTTGGGATTTCGCCTAGCTCAGACGATCTGAGGGCAGACGGCCGAGGACTTCGAGCACAGCCTCGATCTCTTCTCGACTGCGAAGCCTAACTATCGGCAACGACGGCACATCGACAAGGACCGTGGCCATACGCCCGACGTTGCGTCCGTCGCTTCGCCAGGCCCAGCGCACCACGTGATCCGGATCGAACAGAATGGTGTGCAGTGGCGGCTCCATGTTGCGATTCCACAACACCTCTCGCTGCAATCGCCGACGCACGGTTCGTGTGATCACCTGGCGCATCACCGTCCGCCGAGGCAGATCCAACCACAGCATCAGGTCCGCACGCTCGGCCAGAAGCTCACGCACCGCACCGTACTGCCACTCGGTCACCCAGGCCGGCTCGCTGGAAAAGCGTCGTACTTCGGTTTCGAAACTGTCGAGCGGAATCCAGTCGGGCCCGTGGAACAGCGAGTCCAGCTCAGTGTGTTCGATCTCGAGAAGCCGCCCGATTCGACCGGCGAGAGTCGTCTTTCCGGCACCGGAAGTCCCCGCGACAAGGATCTTCTGCGGACGAATCGTCAGCGCGGCGGGGTCTACGAAAGGCACCGATACACCCTAGGGGCCTTACACTTCGCAGTCCACCCATTCGATGTAACCGGTACCGTTGATCGACGCACCGTCGAAGCTTCCCCGGTAGGTGTACGCGCCGACGTATCCCTTGCCGTGACCGTAGCGCCACTCCGAGTCGATCTCCGCCTCGAACTCCACGACCGTCCTACCGTAATCGCGCACCTGCCAACGCAGTACGCGCGGCACACGCATCTCGCGACCCTGTGGGTCGACGTGCAAAGCGTCGGCGTACTCGAGCACGTCGAACTCGACGTCGTCGAAGACCTTCGCACTACCGTCGACAGTCCGAATGTAGGCGAGCTTGCACGCCGAAACCCCTGACGCTCGAACATCGGTGAGCAACAACTGATGCCGGTCGTCCAGTTGAACGATCTGGTAGGTGAAAAAGTCGGCCGGGAGCTTCCACGACTCGGGAAGCGCGCGGCGAGTCAACGATTGCGGTGTCATGCACCGCGCGTACTCGACGGTGCACGGAGCCGAAATACTCACCGGTCCATCCGGACTCGCAATTGTTCCGGAGCACTGTGCCAGCAGACTGACGTGGTCGTAGACGGGATTACGCACGAACCACGACGCTTGGTCCGTTGCCACGATCTCGAGATCGACGTCGAATGAGTCGTATCGCCCGGTGACTCGGAAGTTCGGATAGCTGTTCTCGATGATCAGGTTGTCACCGAAGGCGATTCGCGAACCATCTTCTTCGAACGCACACTCATCGGCAGCGTCGTACGCCCGGTAGAAGTGATGGCCCGGCGCTGCGGTGGAACTCAGCACGGTTGCGGTGTTTCGCGCGTCGGGTGCAGCGAGATAGTCGTTGTCGAACACCACCGTCCCGGTTGCACCGATCAACGTCATGGTGTTGAGGTAACGGAAAGGCCCTGGCAGCCGGGGAACGAAGATCCCGTAGTGCGTCCACGCAAACTTCCGCGAAGCCAGGTGCGGACGCAGCATCTCGGGCCGATCGAACGGGCGTACCGATTCCGCCATTCGCTTGTCGATCAGCGGTAGCGCGCCGTCCAGCAAAGCCCGAACCGCGGGTCGCCACAATCGGCGCGAGCGGGTGGCGGGAACAGGGTCGGAACGATCAACGGTTTGTCCGGTCACGCCCCTAAGTTAATGTAACCAGCCGTAACAAACAAGTGTCGAAGTTTCCTCGACGACCTCACACCCTGAACACCCGCGCCCTGCCCACCGGGCGAATAGCATGTGAGAATCCGCGTACCGGAACCGGTCGCAGAGAGGGCGCAACAATGCAGCACGAAGAGTCGTCGTTCACCGGAGTCGCCGGTGCCAAGATCGTCTACGACGTGTGGACACCGGACCGCGAACCCACCGGGGTTCTCGTCCTGTGCCACGGACTCGGCGAACACGCGAGGCGCTACGACCATGTTGCTGCGCGGCTCGGGGAACTCGGGCTCATCGTGTATGCACCCGACCATCGCGGGCACGGACGCTCTGGCGGCAAGCGCGTTCACCTCAAGGAATTCTCCGACTTCACCGACGACGTCCACACGTTGTTCTCGATCGTGACGGCGGCACATCCCGGCAAGGACAAGTTCCTGCTCGGGCACAGCATGGGCGGCGCGATCGCCCTTTCCTACGCCCTCGACCATCAGGCCGATCTCAAAGCCCTCGCCCTGTCCGGACCTGCGGTGATCATCGCAACCGGCACTCCGAAGATCGTGATGCAGTTGGGCAAGATCGTCGGCAAATACCTCCCGGACGTGCCCGTCGAGAACCTGGAAGCTGCTGCCGTATCGCGTGATCAGAAGGTCGTCGACAAGTACAACGCCGACCCGCTGGTTCACCACGGCAAGGTTCCCGCCGGTATCGCGCGCGGCATGATCACCGCCGCGGAAGGCTTCCCGGCGCGCCTGCCCTCGCTCACCATTCCCGTACTGCTTCAACACGGCTCGGACGACCGTTTGACGGACCCGGCCGGCAGCAAGCTCGTCGCAGATCTTTCCGGCTCTTCCGATGTCACCTTGAAGGTGTACGACGGCCTGTACCACGAGATCTTCAACGAGCCTGAGCAGGAAGAAGTTCTGAACGATCTGATCGAGTGGCTGCGTCCGCGGGTCACCGGAGCATAGTCATGTCTACGTGCGGGATCCTGCTGGCGGCAGGGGCCGGATCCCGCATGGGCAAACCCAAAGCGCTCGTCACAAACACCGAGGGTCAGTCTTGGCTCCACCACGGGGTGACGACACTGCAGTCCGCAGGCCTCTCACCGGTCATCGTGGTGCTCGGCGCGCAGGCAGAGGACGCCCTCGAACTACTGCCCACCACCGATGTCATTGTGGTGATATCGGATTGGCAACACGGAATGAGCGCGTCACTGCGCTGCGGACTCGAAGCCGCCATGCGAATCGACGACGCAGATGCGGCAGCGATCTCTCTGGTCGACGTCCCGGACCTCAACGCCGACACCGTGACGCGGATCGTGGGTCAGATTTCCCCATCACGAAACATACTGCGAAGAGCTGTCTTTCACGGAAGACCCGGCCATCCCGTCCTGATCGGACGCGACCACTGGCCGACGCTTGCAAAGTCACTCACCGGGGACGGCGGCGCCAACACCTACCTACGCGAACACGGGGTCGAGTTGGTGGAGTGCAGCGACCTCAGCAGCGGCGTCGACGTCGACTATCCCGAAGCCTGATCGCACGTCACAATCCTCCCAGGTGGTGGGTGTCCGTATTCGGTGTAAAGATGGCCCGATGAAACGTACCGTCGCCGCCCTGCTCGACATCGAGATCGACGAGGCGACCAACCTGGAGTTCAAGATCGCGGTGACGCGCGCGCCGGGTGTCGAACTGCTGGAAACGATGTCGTTCGTCCATGACGGCAATCCGCTCGAACCCCGCGAGGTCACCGCCGAACACGGTACCCGGATTCACCTACTCGACTGTGCCCCAGGCAAACTGATCGTCAGCTACGACGCAACCGTCATCGGCCGCGCAGAACCGGCGTCGGTCAGCGACTACGACGTGTCGAAATATCTGCGCCCCAGCCGGTATGCCGAGGCCGACAAGTTCTTCGGTTTTGTCGCCGGGCAATTCGATCTCGCCACTCCCCCGGCCGAACTCCTCCTCGAAGTCACTCGCTGGGTGAGTACACATTTGAGTTATGTTCCCGGCACCAGTCGCGGCACCGACAGTGCGGTCGACACCTTGCTCGCCGGCGCCGGAGTGTGCCGCGACTACTCGCACCTGACCATCTCACTGCTGCGCGCCGTGGGGATTCCCGCTCGACTGGTGGCCGTCTACGCGCCGGGCTGCGATCCGATGGATTTTCACGCCGTAGTCGAAGCCAATATCGACCACGTCTGGCGCGTGGTCGATGCAACGCAGTTGGCGCCGCGCAGCAATCTTGTGCGCATCTCGACCGGCCGAGATGCCGCAGACACAGCCTTCCTCGACAATCACGGCGGATCGATCACGTTGCATGCCTCGGAAGTTCGCGCAGTCGTCGACGGCGTTCTCGACAACGACGACTACGCAACACTCACATCGATCGGCTGAAAAGCAGCGTCAGGCGCTGATCTGGTTCTGCGAGGCCATCGTTCGCTCGAGGAACTTGATCGTGAGATCGACGATCGCCTTCCCCTCCCGAAGAGCTTTCCCGATCACCGGGAAAGCATGGATCTGCCCACTCCAGATGTGCGTTTCGACGGCTTGTCCTGCCTTGATCAAGTTTTCGGTCATGATCTCGACGTCCGGACGCATCAGTTCGTATTCGGCGGACACCAGGAACGACGGCGGAATCAGACTGGCGTCGGCGTTGATCGGCGACTGCGCACCAGGAATCTCGTCCGGCCCCTCGAGCCACCGGTCCTTGAGCTTTTCCACCTGTGACATCGGTAGGTAGGCATCACGTTTCATGAAATCGGGATCATGGTCCTCGAGGTTCACGTTGAGAAGAGGGGAATATCCCACCACGGCAGCGGGCCGCGTGATTCCGCGCAGTGCGGCAATTTCGGCGACCTTCATGGCCAGGTATCCGCCCGCCGAGTCACCGGCAACCACAATCTTGTTCGGGTCTTCGGCTGTCTCGAGCAACGCGGTGTACGCGGCCATTGCGTCCTTGACGGAGGTACCGATGGAACCTTCCGGCAGCTGGCGGTAGCGCACGGAGATCACCGGTACGCCGGCCTTCGCAGAGAGCAAACCGCACAGTGCCCGGTGCGTTGCCAGACCGCAGAAGACGAATCCCCCTCCGTGGAAGTAGAGGATCGTGGCGCCGGCCAACTCGCCCTGCGCTTTGCGTGGATGCTGCACCTTCTCGCTGGGCACACCACCCAGCGTGAAAGGCTCGATATCGAGGTTCTTCGGCTTCGGCAGTTTGTCCGCCATCGCGTCGAGTCGCTCGAGTTGGCGGATACCACGTTCGGTGGTCGGCCAGAGGGTGAACATCGGCTTCACGAACGTCCTGGTCAGGCAGAAGATAACCCGCGCTCGCGGACTCACGTTCCAATGCCATACCGTCGAATCTCGCGTCCGCATAGCGTCCTCCCAGGTCAAGCCGTTTTGTGCATTTGAGTTACACATACTTGTCGGCTGCTGATGTGAACGATAACTGACGCTGCGTCAAATTGACACGACGGGTATGGATCAATTGCTCGAGCGTGTGCAAGTTCTGGTCGCGATCACGGCCGGGAGAGATATGCGCACAGTCCGCGGTGCCCTCCACGCATCATCGCTTCATGATTCCACTCGAACAGCGGCTTCGCGACCTTCGCGGCCAGACCAAGCGCTCCGGACACCGCTACCTGTTGCCGAAATTCGGCTGTGCAACCAGATCCAGCGGGGCGCACCGCCCAGCTACTCCACCCGGTCATTGCGCCGGTGAGACGCACTTTCAGAAAGCGGTCAACTGAGTCTTCCACCTCGCGTCGCCCGAAGACCAGCAGCGTCAGAGGGACAGCGCTGCGGATGGACATGGAGCCTGAATGCTCGTCGATCGTCCCGACTCGGCGTATCTGAGGCCACCACTGCGAATACCGTTCGGCATCCGCGAGAACCTCGTAGACGCGGTCAGCAGAGGCAGGAAGCGTCCAGACGCTGTGGAAGTCGAAGTCGGTCACGGTTCAGTCCGTCTGCGCAGCAGCAGTCACCCAAGCACCGTAACCCGAACCGCGGGTGCCTACACGCCGGGCTTGCTCAGTATTCGAATGTCTCCACCCGTCGCAGGATCTCCTCCGCGATCTTGGCGGGACTCCCGCCCACATCGACGACGATGGCCTGTTCGTCCGGGTCGACGGCCTCGAGTGTCGAGATCTGGGAGTCGAGCAGCGAGGCGGGCATGTAGTGATCGAGGCGAGCGGTCAATCGCTGGCCGATCTGATCCCGCGAACCGGCGAGGTGCACGAACACGACGTGCTCACCGCGAAGCACGTCGCGGTAGCTGCGCTTGAGTGCCGAACACGTGACGATGCCCGGCTGACCGGCGTCGGTATGGCTCCTGATCCAGACGGCGATCTTGTCGAGCCAGGGCCAGCGATCGTCGTCGTTCAGCGGATGCCCGGTCGCCATCTTGTCGATGTTCGCCTGCGGGTGCAGATCGTCGCCTTCTTGAAGGTCCCAGCCCATCGCTCCGGCGAGCATGCCGCCGACCGTCGACTTTCCCGAACCCGAGACACCCATCAGGACGAGCACGGGGTACTGCTTCTGCTGTGCCGCTTCGCTGTTCATGTGCTCGCCTACCTAGATGAATGCGCTCAACACGAGCACTCCGGCCAGGCCCGATACCGAGATGATGCATTCCATCACGGTCCAGGTCTTGAGGTTCTGTACCACGCTGACGCCCAGATACTCCTTCACCAACCAGAATCCGGCGTCGTTGACGTGCGAGAGGAAGAGCGAGCCCGCACCGATCGCCAAGACCATCAGCGAGACATGTGCGGACGAGAGGTCTGCCGCAACCGGAGCGAGGATGCCCGACGCCGTCACCGTTGCCACCGTTGCCGAACCTGTTGCGACGCGGATCAATACCGCTACCAGCCAGGCCAGGAACAGCACGGGGAGGCTGCTGCCCTTGATCGCGTCGGCGATCACTCCGGCGATACCGGTGTCGATCAGGACCTGCTTGAAACCACCACCGGCGCCGACGATCAACAAGATGCCTGCGATGGGAGGTAGGGAACTCTCAAGTGACTTCGAGATGGCCTTGCGGTCCATTCCGCCGCCGCGACCCAGCAGCACCATACCGACCAGAACCGCGAGACCCAAAGCCACAACGGGTGTTCCGAGGAAGTCGAGGACGGACTTGGGGAGTGCCTCGGAATCGGGTGCGATCACGTCTGCAAATGCTTTGCCCAGCATGAGAACAACCGGGAGGAGGATCGCTGCGAGAGTAGCCGCGAACGAGGGACGCTGCTTCTTCTCTTCCTCGCCTCGATCTTCGCCTGTGACAAAAAGATCCGGGACCTTCACGTCGACCCACCGCGCGGCGTACTTACTGAAGACCGGTCCGGCGAGAACAACAGTGGGGATCGCGACGAGGACACCGAGTGCGAGGGTGAGGCCGAGGTTTGCGTTCAAAGCCGAGACTGCAACCAGCGGCCCGGGGTGTGGGGGAACCAACCCGTGCATGGCCGAGAGGCCGGCGAGGGTGGGGATCGCGATGCGCATCAGGGACAAGCCGGAACGCCGCGCGACGAGGATGATGACCGGCATCAACAGAACGAGACCGATTTCGAAGAACATCGGCAGACCGATCACTGCGCCGACCAGAGCCATGGTCCACGGAAGCGCCTTGGTGCTGGAACGGCCGACCAGCGTGTCGACCACTCGGTCGGCACCGCCGGAATCGGCGAGGAGTTTGCCGAACATCGCGCCGAAACCGATCAGGATTCCGACGCTTCCCATTGTCGACCCGAAGCCTGTCGCGAATGCCGCGACCGACTCGGCCGATCCGAGGCCGGCCGCCAGACCGACGCCCACCGCGCCGATGGACAGCGCGAGGAAGGGATGCAGGTCCAGCCAGGTGATCAACGCGATGATGACCGCGACGCCGGCGACTGCAGCGATGATCAATCGTGCGTCGCTACCAGCGGGGACGACCTCGGCCGCCAGCAATGCTGTGGTGTTCATAGGGACTCCCAGTCCGATGAGTGATTGAGGTCACTGTTCCTTAATTAACCTACAATTTCAAGAGCAGACACTAATTTGTAGTATTTATTCGGCTTCCACCGGCCTTACTCCATACGCATGGGACGATCTACGTATGCCTTCTGTCCCGTTTCAGCAGTTACACGACTCGATGCTGGAACAGCTCGGCCAAGACATAGTCGGTGGTGTGCTCGCTCCGGGAACCACGATCTCCGCCGACGAGGTGGCAACGCGATACGACGTGTCGCGAACCGTCATCCGCGAAGTTGTCCGCGTTCTCGAATCCCTCGGACTCGCCTCGGTTCGTCGACGCGTCGGAATCACCATCCTGGGCTCCGAACACTGGAACTCGCTCGACCCCAATGTCATCCGCTGGCAACTGGCCGGTCCTGATCGGTTCGAGCAGCTGTCTATCCTCAGCGAACTCCGTTCCGGCATCGAACCTCTGGCTGCGCGACTCGCCGCAACTCGCGCCACACCTGAGCAGTGCGGCGCTCTCACTGCAGCCGTCATCGGCATGTCAGCTACCTCGCGCGCTGCCGATACCGACGCGTACCTCGGCCATGATTCCGACTTTCACCGCACACTGCTCGCCGCTTCCGGCAACCCGATGCTGCGGGCGATGTCGCAGATCGTCGTCGAGATACTCGAAGGCCGCACCCGCCACTCGTTGATGCCCCACGAGGCCGACCCCGAAGCGATTCACCTGCACGGAGTGGTCGCATCTGCTATTCAGGCCGGGGACGCCGACGCCGCGGAAGCCGCCATGCGCTCGATCGTCGCGGAATCCGCAGAAGCGGTCGAAACAATGCGCGAAAGCCCCGAACCGCCGCCTCATCTGTAAGTCGAGCCACAGACTCGGCGGAATTGGCCCGCAACTGCTCCGCAAGTGGAACGCTTGGCGCCATGACAGCACTCGCTACCCAGAACAGCGCACTCTGATGGCCCGCCCGGTACGCGTCGTCGTCCTCGGTGCCGGATCGTGGGGAACCACGGTGGCCGGCCTCGCCGCCCGCAACACCCCGACCCTGTTGTGGGCACGCAATTCCGAAGCAGCCGACGAGATCAATTCGCAACGGACCAACTCCAAATACCTTGGTGAGCGCAAACTTCCCAAGGGGCTCAAGGCAACCTCGGATCTGGTCGAAGCCGCCCGCGAAGCGGACGTACTCGTATGCGGGGTGCCATCGCACGCCGTTCGCTCCACCCTCGCCGAGATCGCCAACGAGGTTCGGGCGTGGGTCCCGGTGTTGTCACTGTCCAAGGGCCTCGAGCCCGGCACCCGGCAGCGTCCCACCGAAGTGATCGCCGAGTGCCTGCCCGGCCATCCCGTCGGATTGCTCGCGGGCCCCAACATCGCCAAAGAAATCGTCGACGGCATGGCCGCGGCATCGGTCGTGGCCACCCAGGACGATCGTGTCGCCGCCGCGCTGCAACCCCTGTTCGCGTCGTCGGTCTTCCGCGTCTACCGCAACACCGACGTGCTCGGCTGCGAACTCGGCGGCATCCTCAAGAACATCGTTGCCATCGCCTCGGGCATGGCCGACGGTCTGGGAGTCGGTGACAACACTCGTGCGATGGTGCTCGCACGTGGTCTCGCCGAGATGACCCGACTCGGTGAAGCGATGGGCGCCAACCCACGCACCTTTGCCGGCTTGACGGGCGTCGGCGATCTGATTGCCACCTGCATGGCTCCGACTTCTCGGAACCGTCGCGTCGGCGAAGCTCTGGCGCAGGGATTGACCGTCGAGGAGGCGGTCGCCAAGCTCGGTCAGGTCGCCGAGGGCGTCAAGACCGCCCCCACTGTCATGGATCTGGCCCGTGAATACGGCGTCGACATGCCGATTGCCGCGGAGGTCGAGGCCGTCATCGGTGGTCGCCAAAGTGCCAGCGACGCATATCGCGGACTTCAGAAGGTTGCCCCGGGCGGCGAGCACGAAGTGGCGTGAGGAAGATCTACAGGTATCTAGCGATTTGGCTAGATACCTGTAGATCGCCCGAGATCACGGAATTGGAGCGTCGACGAAGATGTCGATCGCCAACGGTGACCGACCGCCGTACTGCGAGAAATCCGAGATCCCCGCCTCGCGCAAGATCTCGACGTCGAGCACTGTACGACCGGTATCCGTGCCGGCGGGACGCCCGAGAATCTCGACAGCCGCATCGGCCATGATCTCGGGTGAACGCGAGTGCTCGATACTGTCGTCTCCCCCGAGCAGGTTTCCGACAGCGGCCGTGGCGATCATGGTCTCCGGCCACAGGCAATTACTCGAAATCGGTGCACCTGAATACTCTGCGGCGATACCCAAGGCCGCCAATGTCATTCCGTATTTGGCCAGCATGTAGCCCGGATGAGCACCCAACCAGTGCGGCGAAAAGTTGAGCGGCGGCGACAGCGTCAACACGTGCGCGTTGGCCGAAACCTGAAGGTACGGAAGGCAGGCGCGGGTGAGCGCGAATGTGCCACGGACGTTGACCTGCTGCATCAGATCGAATCGCTTCATCGCGAGATCTTCGGTTTTCGAGATGTCGAGGACGCTCGCGTTGTTGACCACGATGTCGATGCCACCGAAGTGCTCTACCGCTGCAGCCACGGCCCGCGCGATGTCGTCGTCGTTCCTCACGTCGCCGACGACCGGAACGGCATGACCCTCGAGCTCGTTCAACTCCTCCACAGCCGTGTGGACAGTTCCGGGCAGCCTGGGATCCGGCGTATCGGTCTTGGCGAGCAACACGATATTTCCGCCGCGGCGCGCTATCGCACGGGCGATGGCAAGTCCGATGCCACGGCTTCCCCCGGACATGATCGCGGTTCGTCCGCGGAAGTTCTTGTCGTCCAAAACGAATCCTTGTCATCGTCGACGGTCTTCGTCGCTGCGGATGTGGCCGCGGGAAGTCCCGGCACGACCACTCGTCGACTTCCACGATATGAGCGCCTTCACGCGATGACTACGGCCGCGGAGCATCAACAATCGTTGATCCATTGTCCCGTCAGGACAACTGATCAATGCGGTCAGCCACCCACCGGGCGCAGGATCCACCATCCGCCGAGCACGAGCACCGCGACGTTCACGAGCAGAAACAAACCGACCCAGACGATCGCGGGTATCGGTGAGAGCCTGGCCAATTGGTCGGCGTCCGAGTCCGGTGCCCCGCCTCGCCGCATTCGCTGCCGTTGAAGTTCCACGACCGGGCGCGGTCCGGCAAAGAGCAGGAAGAGCGTCAGGAAGTACGCTGCGGCCACTTGCTGCTCCTGGGTCCCCCACCAGACGAGCCCGAACAACACGGCTCCCACGACTGCAAGTGAGAAGACTCCGTAGAGGTTTCGGATCAGGACCATCATCACCGCGATGACGAATACGCCGATCCACAGCACCGAGACCGCACGCTGCGCGCCCAACAACCCGGCCGCGCCGAGTCCGAGAATCGACGGTCCGACGTACCCCGCGAACGTCATCAGAATGACGCCGAAGCCGGTCGGTTTGCCCGACGAAATCGCGACACCCGACGTATCCGAATGCAGGCGAAGACCTTTCAACCGTCGGCCGACCAGGACGGCGACGATCAGATGAGCGCCCTCGTGTGCGATGGTGACGACGTTGCGGGCGATCCGCCACAGGTGTGGTTCGAGAACGATGATCACGGCGATCAACGCGGCCAGTTGAACCACCCACACCGGCGGATTGGGACTGAGCGCCGCCACCCGATCCCACGCGGTTTCGAGCGCGTTCACTCCGCTTGTCCGCGCAGGTATCGGCCGAAGTGCGGGACCGTGAATCCGATGGATCCACGTTCTGCCGAATAGATCAGCCCCTTCTTGATCAGTCCATCGCGTGCCGGCGACAGGGAAGCCGGTTTGCGCCCCAACTCGACGGCGATCTTCGCGGTTGCGACGGGCCCGTCGTCACCGGCGAGATCGGCCATGGCGCGCATGTACTCACGCTCCGCGGGCGTTGCTCGCTCGTACCGCGATCCGAAGAAACCGACAGCGAGTTCTTCCTCAGCCGTCGGCGCGCCGACGCGCACGTCTTCTGCCGTGATCGGACTCGACGCCGCCACATCCCACGTGGCTTTTCCGTAGGCCTGAACGAAGTACGGGTACCCGTCAGCCGCTTCGTACAGAGCGTCGAGCGCGGATTCGGTGAACTCGACGTCCTCACGCTCGGCAGGTGCAATCAGCGCCTGATCTGCAGCTTCACGCTCGAGGCGGTCGATCCGGTGGTAGCTGAACAGGCGCTCCGAGTAGCTTTTCGACGCCGACAGCACAGCAGGCAGATGCGGAAGCCCTGCACCGACGACGATCAGCGGTGCCGCGTCCTGACTCAACTCGTGGCAGGCCCCGCAGATCGCCGAGACATCCGCTGCTCCGAGGTCCTGCATCTCGTCGATGAAGATGGCGATCCCGACGCCGACATCTCTGGCCAGCGACGACGCGTCGAGCAGCAACTCGACCAGGTCGATCTCGATGTCGCCGCTGTCCGCGCGACCTTTGATCGCAGGTGCGTCGATGCCTGGTTGCCAGCGCTCGCGCATTCCCTTGTCTGCAGTGGCGCGTAGGGCAAACGATTTGAGGACTCCGAGGAACTGCTCGACCCGCTCCGGATCGCGATGGGAGACCGCGATCTCTCGGACTGCCATGTGGAGCGCTGACGAGAGTGGGCGTCGTAAATCCTGATCGGGGCGCGCCTCGATCTTGCCTGTCCCCCAGCTTCGGGAGATCGCGGCCGAACGCAACTGATTGAGCAGGACGGTCTTGCCGACGCCACGCAATCCGGTGAGGACAACACTTCGTTCCGGGCGGCCACGCGCAATTCGCTCGAGAACGACGTCGAAGGCGTCGATCTGCTTGTCGCGCCCGGCGAGTTCCGGCGGGCGTTGACCGGCACCGGGGGCATACGGATTGCGCACGGGGTCCATGCCCATCGACGGTACAAGCCGAGTAGACGAATATCCCGCTCTCTAGCGCGTGTCCTAGAGAGAACTAGGAACCGCAATATCGGCTCGAACCTTGTCGAACCGGGCTCCGGCGTCGTCGTCTAACCGTCCAGGGTTGACGCTCGGGCGAAGTCCCCGGCCACGTGGGCTCCAATTGCTCCGGACAGAATGATCGCCGGATGCGTCGCGGCCAGATAGAGCCCCGACACGCCTTCGGCGAAGCCCAGCAGCGGGCGGCCACCACGCGGGATGGGACGGTCAGCGACTACCGCCTCGATCAGTTCCACTTGGTCACCGTCCTCGAGCTGACTGCGGATCGCGCGCAGCGTCGGCCCCGCAAGCTCACGAGCATCTCCGGAGAACCCGACCGGAACATCTTCAGCCGCAATCAGTGTCGTGTCGTCCAATTGCCGGATCTCGAAATCCGGAGAGGAGAGTATTCCGTTCACCAATGGGTGGGGCGTCGAGAATCTGATGAGGCAACACGGGGAGGCGTCGACCTCGACGTCCACTCCCGCCGACGCCGCGAGTCCAGGAATCGCGGTACCCGCAGCGAGCACGGTGGCCGATCCGTAGACGGGACCGTCGGCAGTCTTTACTCCGCACACTCTCATGCCCTCCGCGAGCACCCCGAGCGCACTGACATCGGAATACACTGTGGCACCGTACTCTTCGGCACCTCGCAGGAGCGATCGAGCGAACGCAACCGGGTCAACGCCACCGTCATCAGGCGCGTACGTTGCGACCGAGGGGGCCGTCCGCAATCCCGGCTCACGAGCAAGGATTTCCTCTTTACCGATGAGGTCGACGGGATGGCCGAGTGCTCGATGAGCATCTACGAACGCTCGAGTCTCCGCTTCCGTCTCTTCCCAGGTGATCGCGCCTCTGCGGCGCAAACCGATTGGCTCGACGAGTTCGCGCTCCAGGCGGTCGATTTCGACTGCAGCGCCTTGCCGGAACGGATCTGAGTAAGTTTCTGCGGCACTCTTCGAGAGGCCGACCCAGGCAAAGGAGTTGCCGGTCACCCCTCCCGCCACCGAGCCGTGCTCCAGCACGGTGACTCGGAGACCAACGCGCGCCAGGTGATACGCGATCGACGCGCCGACGACGCCGGCACCAATCACCAGGATCGGACTGTCGTTTCGACCATTCGGATGCGCCACCAGTGGACCATATCTGCGAGCCGCAACCTGGATCCACTCAATTTGGATGCGAGGACTTCGGCGGTAAACGGAGGACTAAGCCTCGGCGCACATCGGGACCGATACGGTGTGCTCATGCTCTGGCGTTGGTTCGCAGTCGTGATCGTCATCCTCGCTGTTGCCGGCATTTGGCACGTGACCATCCCCGACCGTCCTGTTGCCGCAATAGTCGACGCCGAGACGCTGGGGTGCGCGACCCCGTATCCGATCGGCCCGCTCCAGACGACACCAACTGCGACAGTTCCAGACGATTTCGTACCCGTCGCCGCCGTCACGTGCGACCCGTTTGTCAGCGACAACGTGGCAGCCGACCGAACCGTCAGCTTCTCTGCTCACCGTTGGGAGGGCGATTTCAGTCGGGCGGTGGAAATGCTGAACCGCTCGTCCGCGCACAAGACTTGGTTCCCCGAAGGCTGCGGTGACAACTACAGCCTGGCTGTCCTGGAGCAATTCTGGTTGGTCGACGATCGAGGCCGAGCAACTCGGCCGGGGTATCCCTCCGATTCGTGTGGACTACCGAAACCCGGTGGCCTGGCCGCCATCAAGGAACTGACACCGGTCGGCAGTACCGAACACCGAATAGCGTTGTCCGACGATTAGATCTACGAACTGTCGCATTGTCGGCCGGCCTACCGACCAGCCACAACAGGTACCGCGGCGCTGACGTTGCTGTCGGCGGGCAGCGTTTTCTGCCGATTCTCCTCCACCGAATTCGTAGGCACATCGTCTACGACGGAAACCTTCGACGGACTTCCACCCGCTCCCGACTGTGACGCGGTGGCCACCGAGGTGGCGTCGACGATCTACGTGGACCGTCCTACGAACGAGGAACAATTACTCACCGTCGAACTCGACGGCTGTCGGCGCGTCATCGCCGACGGATACGCACCGATGCAAGCGTCGGACGAGCTGTTGGTGTCTTTCCGGTAGTGCTGCGCCACAATGCAGTTGATCTCCCGCCCGGATGCGTAGGTCCCGATGTGACCAGTGACAGCCCGCACTCCTGTCAGGCGCCCGGGAACTGAAGGTGCGCCTGGGTCTTTCCCAGAACCGTCTGGCCCTTGTGCGTGACTGTGACATCGATCCGCGTTGTCCGCATCGTGGCGTCGATCCGCGCGATCTTCGCAGTGATGGAGAGATCAGCACCATCGACGGCATCGACTACGACGGGTCGAGTAAAGCGAGTTTCGTACGAGAACACACCACTCGGATCGCCAACCCAGTCGACGATGGCCTTCAAAGCAATTCCGGCAGTGAGCATTCCGTGAGCCAGAACTCCCGGTAGCCCAGCCGCGGTAGCGATTGCGTCGTTGAAATGGATCGGGTTCATGTCGCCGGAGGCACCGGCGTAGCGAACTAGGTCATCACGAGTGAGGACCAGATCAACCTTCGCGACGATGTCACCGAGGACGAGGTTTTCGAAAACCGGCACGACGGGTACGGTCATGCGCCTTCTCCTCGCGCCAGCAGCGTCGAGGTGACCGTTGCTACCAAAGCGTCGGTCACGTCGTGGATCTCGGAAACTGTCGACAGGATCGCACTGCCTGCACGCACTGTCACCCCTGTAATCGTCAGTGTCGTAGACAGGTCATCGCCGGCGACTATCGGACGCTGATGCTCGATCTTCTCGGAAGTATGGACCACACGAGTCGGATCGAGCCCGGTATCCGGCGTGCGCAGCAGTGCCATGATCGCTCGTTGCTGGACAACGGTTGTGAACGTTGTCGGTGCGATGACATCGACGAACCCGGCCTCCCTGGCGACACCGACATCATGATGCAAGGGATTGCTCGAACGCACCGCCAGAGCGAACTCGCGAATCTTCTCGCGCCCGACAAGGTACGAAGACGAGGGAAACACCCGGCCGGCGAGCGCTGGGTTCACAGGAGACATCCCGGAATACTAACGGCGGCCGACTTCGGGTTGATTCGTGGCCTGAGGTCTCGTCGGCCCGAGAATGCGATCGAGGAGACGCTCAACCAACTGCACCGCCAATTCTGCTGTGCCGTAGCCGGGAAGCATCCCCTGGGCGAGCCCGGCGACAGCCGCCAGAATGAGCTCGGCGTCGAGGTCGGGATCCATTGACGGCGCAACCGCGTCCCGATTGGTCACTCGTTGAAGCTGGCCGGAAATGAGCGCTGTCAACTCTCTTGGCGCAGTGAGGGTTTCCTCGGCGGCGATTCCTTGTCCGGTCAGTGCGGCAGCGTGGAAGGCGCCGAGAACAATCGCTTCCTCCCGACGTTGTCGATCGAGCGGGAGCATGCCAACAAGGAACGCTGAAATAACCTCGCGGGGTGTCGCTTCCGCGCCAAGAACAGACAACTCCTGCATCAAGCGAGCACCCGCATCCTGACGCACAGCTTGATGCGTCGCGAGAAGGAATTCCCGCTTCGTGCCGAAGTAGTACTGCACGAGTCGCACCGAAATCCCGGCCTCGGCAGCAACGGACTGAAATGTCACCGCCGCGAGCCCACCGTCGACAATCACTCGCCGCACCGCATCGGTGATCTCCCGTTGCCTCACTTCATGGTCGACCAGTCGCGGCATGAGGCTGTCCTTCCCCTTTCGATATGGATGACTTTGACCCGTTAATGATACGCACGTACCGCATTAGTGATACGGTCATACCATCAAAATTGAAAGCAGCGAGAGGGAGGCTCATGCCGAAGATCGGACGATTCAAGAACGAGGCATCAAAGCAGGCGTACGAGAGCATCTACCGAGAACTGGAGGGCACCTGGCCGGTTCCGTCGACACAACTCGACGTGCCGACATCGTTCGGAACCACCCATGTCCGTAGGTCGGGGACCGGCACGGAGACGCCGATCGTCCTGCTGCACGCAGTCGGCGCCAATTGTCTGCAATGGCACATCGTCATCGAGGACCTGTGCCGAGACCGAGTCGTTTATGCGCTGGACACGATCGGTACTGCAGGCCGCAGTGTGCAGACCGCTCCATTGACCGGGGAATCCGACTTCGCCACCTGGGTGGGCGAGGTATTGAACGAACTCGGGGTCGATCGCGTCCACCTGGTCGGCTACTCGCATGGTGCGTGGCACGCCGTTCTAGTAGCACTTCACGCCCCTGAACGACTGGCGAGTGTGACCCTAATCGAACCGGGTGGAGTCTTCGACAAGCCCTCGTGGCGTGTGCTGCTGAAGATGATCCGCGCCGGTATGCGCCGCACCGACAAAAATATTCGCGAGCTCAACGATTGGCTGTCCCCCGGGTACGTCATCGGCGATCGCGAGTTCGCTTTGGTTACAGAGGCATTGAACTACCGGCCCGGTGTCGGGTGGGCACGAATGCTCAAAGATGCAGAAGTGCAGTCGATCTCGGTCCCAATGCTCGTAATCTCCGGCGCTGAGACGGTGGTCTCCAGCCCCGAGCAGGTGGCCGCGAGGTTAGCTGATCTCGTACCTGAAGCCGAAGTGGAGATTTATGCCGGAACCGGCCACGGAATCCTGGGACACATACCTGATCGGGTAATTCCCCGACTCATGAAGTTCGTCCGCAATCATGACGATGCGAAGCGGACGTGATCTCGCGGACCAGCCGCCGACAAGGTAGTGATGAAGCCGGTCAATCAGCCGGCCAAGGCGGTACAACTGACAGATGAGAACATTCCTCTCCGACCGCCGCGGTCAGGTAATGGTGGCCGTTGCCGCCGCCATTCTGGTCGTAGCGGGAGGTCTGTGGTGGACGAAGACCATCTCCTCGCGCAGATACTCGGTGGCAGTGCTTCCGACTACGAGTCCGATCTGACGATCACAGATGCGGACGTACCTGGGCTCGCGGTGACTGCCCGAGGTCGAACCCCCAGCGCTGCCCGAGCATTGGCGACCGACGCCGCCGAAGCTCTCTGTTCGATGTTCGAAGAAGCCAACGCAATGACTTCCGGAGGGTTCACGTTCACCGTCGTTCCACCGGGGAACTGACGGATCTATTGTCAGTAGCGCGGCCGCACCAGGTTTATGCCTGTTCGCGCTCGGCTGCGAGGGCGACCGCCTGTTCGAAGGTATGGACGAGCACTGCACGTCGAGCGACCTTGTGATCCTCGTCCGGTTCGAGTTCGTCAATGTAGCCATCCCACACGCGCAGATATCGATCGCGCCAGTCGATCAGCACTCGCGTGGATGGAAACGTCACACCGACTCGTTTCGTCTGGGCAATATCGGTGAGGATCTCGAGCCACGCCGGCACCATCTCCCCGCCCCATTCATCCGGCTCCAGACTCGAATCGTCTTCGAACTCGGCAGTGATGTCGTCCACGATTCGACCGGTCAGGGCCCCCAACCCATCCGCGACGGTGTCACTGTCAAAGTTTCCCGGACCCCAGACTCCCACAAGCCCTCCCATATCGATTGCGGATAAATTCAGGTCGACAGTCGCGTTCCTGTCGCAGCAGGCCGTGAGCGTGCTCGCAGTCGCAGGTCGGCAATTGCAAATTGGAGAATCTGCCGCCCGCTCAGTCAGAGCTTGCGGTCATTGGCGCCCGCCCAAATCGGACTGTCGACTATCTTCCGAAATTTCGGCGACCCGCCGATTGCTGAAATTTTGAGCATCAACCAGTTCCAGATTCTCACAGCCACCTCCGCGTCGTATCTCACCGTCAACACTAACCGACCGGCGGGACTCTTTTGGCTACCGGTACACCACTATGCGTCGACCAGTTAGATCAAGTGTGAACTCGAACTGGCGCAACAGATCGCCGGGAACTGCAGGAGCGCTTGGGTCTTTCCCAGAACCGTCTGGCCCTTTGTGCGTGACGGCGATTGGTTCTGGGTGCATCGATCCGGTCGGAAGCACTGCGATGTTTGTCGGCACACGGAATTGCGCTCGGTGGAGATCGAGGATCCGTATCCACGGGTGTCGCAGGCAATTCCTGAAGATTCGCAGAGGAAATAGCTGCGCATCGCCACCCCCAACAGCGATTCCGTCGATTGTGTAACAACCACACGAAGAACAGCCATCGATGTCCGAAAGGAAGACTGATCCGGCGAGACCGCGAGGTAGTGTCACATCTGCCCAGCAAAACTCGCCACGATCTCGAGAAGACGGTCGGCCTCGCCAACTGCCACCTCTGACGTTACGACGTTGCTGGGCAGGTGGTTACGGAAAAAGGTTTCGCACGCGGGGTACCGATCGCTGATGGGACTGATCACCCCTTCTCCGAAAGATATTGGTAACGAATCGAACCCGGAGCACAGAGGTGCAACGATTGGGCGAGTTGATTCAACGCCCCCCGGTGTGCGATCTATCTATTTGCGCCAATCATCCTCGGCAACGGTTTAATTCGCCGAACGGGGCCGGGTACTGCAACAGCTGGTCGAGTATTCGATTACGCGTCTTACGCTAAGGAAGGACCGAGAACATGACTGAAGTAATTTTGTGGATTGTCCAGAATCCGATTGGTGCCGTCGTCGCGTTTGTTGCCGACATCATAATATTGACGATGTCGTCTGTCGCGGGATACTCGTAACCGAATCCGCCCGTCCTTCACGGTATTCCTAAGTCGGGAAACTACATTCGAAGCGCATAGGGCCGCAACCGCAGCGTACTGTCGGCGCTCGTCACCGACCGTTCGTGGCCTCATATGCCCAACTGCGCTGGATCCGTACTACGTCCCTCGTGTCGAGTGTCAAACCACCAGTTTCAATCAATCACGCCATCACTACTCAGGAGGAATCACAATGGGTTCGATCAACGCATTCAACGAATGGGTCAACCAAGCTACGTATGCGGGCGACCCGTTTGCCACCGCCATAGCGATCGTCCAGTTCTTCGCGGTGAGTCTCGTCAACCTGTTCACCGGCGGCCCCATTCTTTAAAGGAGTCCACTCGGTCTCACTTCTGCTCGGCGTCCATCGCAGCCTGTTCTTCGGCTGTAATGCTCCTCGCGAAAGGTGGCCGGGACATCGCTGACGAGCATGATGCGCAGTTCGGCCTCGCGGATGGCCAGTGAACGCAGTTTTGGACGGTCGATCAGGACGAGTCGACATCGGAGCGAATGAACACCGAAGTGCCCAAGCATGTTCGACGCTTGGGCACTATCGGGCTTGTTACCCGGCAGTCGGGGTGGGCTCGGGGTTTTCCTGGATGTATCGCAGATTGCGAACCCGTACGCTATCGCAATGGACTTGATGGTCTGGATCGTCACGACGCCATTTCTTGCAGCAGCACTGGCGGGCGTGATGCGACGAACGCTGGGGACGAGAGTCGGATGGCCGCGAACCCTTGCGGTCGCGGTGATAGCACTCTCGGTGGGGGTTCCACTGTCGGGATACGTCGCAACACTTGCAGGAATTGCCAGCCAGGACGATCAACTTCTGGTGAGCGTAGGAACAGCGCTCATATTCTTCGGAGTTGTCGCGCTCTGGGTGTTCGCAGCATGCCTGGCCGCATTGGTTTTCCTCGAAGTTGTCCTTCCAACAGGGTCCATCCCCGGACCGCCAGAAGCATTGCAGCGCAGCCGCAAATCGTGGCGACGAACCAAGCGATACGTCCAGATCATGGGCATCGTCGTGCGAGCGGGAGGCGGGCCGGCTCTCCGTGCTGGGCCATCAGCGCCTCAGTTCGGGGACGCGCTGATGGAAGTAATCAACCGGTGCGGTGTCACTTTCGTCAAGCTGGGACAGATCCTCGGCACGCGAGACGACCTCATACCACCCGAGTTGGCTCGCACTCTCTCGTCTCTGCAAAGTTCGGCACGACCGGCTGATCCAGTCCGCATTGCGGAGCTACTGGCATCGGAACTCGGCGACGCACCAGAGTCGGTGTTCGCATGGTTCGATGTGGAGCCGTTCGCCGCCGCCTCTGTCGCACAGGTACATTCCGCGCGCACCGTTGAAGGCGTCGACGTTGTGGTGAAGGTTCAACGGCCCGAGGCGAGCGCACAAGTGAGCGTGGATTGCGATATCTTCCTTCGCGTGTCATCCCGCGCGGAGACCCGTTTTCCCTGGGCACGCGATATCGGCGTTCACCGACTCGCCGGGGGCCTCGTCACGTCACTGCTCGAGGAACTCGACTACCGCACCGAAGCAGCGAATACCGGCGCGATTGCTTCCACCATGTCGAACCGCCCGGATATCGTCGTTCCGCACATCTACCCCAACCTCAGTAGCGGACGGGTGCTCGTGATGGAACGTCTTCACGGCACACCGCTCTCCGACGGTGAGTCGGCGCTCACCGGCCTCGACCGCGACACCCGCAGCAGCATCGCCAACGAACTTCTTGCGTCGTTGCTCGACGGGATCTTTGTCCACGGCGTGTTTCACGCGGACCTGCACCCCGGCAACATCATGATCCTCGATGACGGCCGGGTCGGGCTCCTCGACTTCGGCGCAGTAGGGGTTCTGGACGGCGAGACACGGATCTTGTTCGCCGTGCTCCTCAACGCTGCCCTCGCAGGTGATCCGGTGGCGACAGTCGACGCGATGCTGATGGCATTCGACGTGCCGCCCGAAGTTGATCGCGGAGCACTACGTCACCAGGTGGGCCGAGAGATCACCCTGCTCAGTGTCCAACCCAATGTTTCCATGGCATCGTTCGCGCGAATGTTCACTGTGCTTCGCGAACACCGAATCGGAGTGCCGGGAGACGTCGCCGCCGCTTTCCGTTCGCTCGCGTCCTTGGAGCGCGCCCTGCGGCTCCTGGATCCGCAGATCGACCTCGTCGCTGCTGTTCGGGCCGAAGTACCCCGACTGTTGACCCATGTCGCCAGCCCGACTGCAGCCGCGCAGGCAATCCTGTCGACGACGGCGGTCACAACCGCGGTGGTCAGGCGCCTGCCTGGTCAGCTCGATCAGATCGCGACCTCGATCGCGTCGGGAAGCTTCACACTTCGCACTCGCTCGGTTGCACACCCCGACGACAGGCGATGGCTACGACGGTCGGCGAACAACGCCCTGGGTATGGCGGCGGGAGTGACCGCGCTGATCGTCGCGGCGATCCTGCTGTTCGTACCTGGCGGACCACAACTCACACCTCAGCTGTCGGGCTATGCACTCGCGAGTGCGGTACTGGGCTTCGTCGGCGTCGTTCTGTGCATGCGGACCGTGTTCCGTTTGTTCACACTCGACAACAGGTAACCGAGAACTGATGTTCATCGCTTGATCTCGATGTCGTCGAAGTCGAGCGCCAGGAGGGTCGGCCGCGAGGGAACGCGGCCGCCTGGGCCTCTCGGGAGCACACGTCGTCGAGTGGGAAAGGTGAGACCGTCGAACTCGCGATGCTGGTCGCAGTAGAGAGCAGCTTTCGCCCAGCTGCCTACCGGTTCGGCGACGAAGTCGTGACGGCGGATGAGGCCACCGTTGTCGACATAGAAGGTCTGCTGCCGGCAATGGGTATCGATCGCCGGCGCGAACGTTGCTTGTAGTCGTCGCCATTGCTGCCCGGATTCCTGCCAAGGTTCGGCTTCGGTGACAGTGATGTCGTCGCGGGCGAGCAGCAGCGGTGCGTTCAGATAGTTCCAAAAGGCGTAGCCGGCAAAGTAAGCGGTGTCGAGCGCGTCCCAGTGGAGGTTGCGCCGGACTCCACTCAACCCGAAAAACTCTGGACGTGGGTCGGTTCGACTCCCGAGTTCTTCGCCGTCACGAGTTTCGATCCGCACGACGCCCTTGTCGAACACAGCGCACTCGCCGACACGCGGAAAGTCTTGGAGGACAGTGCGTTGCTCGGCGACTTCAACCTCGACCGTGAACTTCGCCAGCTTGTTGCCGGGGAAGCGCTGAGGCAGCAGACCGCCCAAACGTCCCCGTGCCGTGATCGCTGAAACAGACTGCCAACGTTCGACTCCGCCATGTGCGGTGAGGACTTCATCGAGTAGTTCGGTCATATGTCGACGCTCTCCGTCCCCTGACGGAACTGTGGAAATCAGCGATCAGACGGACGCGTAGTTGTAGTTGCGTTCCTCCCGCGGTACCACTGCCACCCCGCGGTGACGATGACAGCGCCGGCAAGGGACCCGAGGATGCCGCTCGGGCGCAATGATAATCCGTCGCCTGCAATCAAACTCACGAGCAATCCGCCGACCAGCGAACCACCGATTCCCGCGATGAACGCGAAGGTCCAGTCCACTCGTGCGGTCGTTTTCCCCAGAATCAGCTGGGCTCCCGCTCCGATGACGATCCCGAACAGGAGTATTCCGATGATGAGCATGAGACAAGGCCCTTTCGTAGAGTGACGACGCAAGGCGCGAACGACTTACTCTGCACCATCTTTCCGGTATGTCTCTTATGTCGTGGTGAAATCCGTGTGAAAGGTCGTCGTCGCCCATTCCACGTTGCTAGGTCGATGCCAGTGTCGTCGCCCAGCGGTAGTCCGCCTTACCAGCCGGGGTTCGCTTGACTTCATCGACCAGCACGATCGTGCGCGGCACCTTGTAGCCGGCCAACGTCTTGCGGCAATGTTCCTGTACCGCTTCGAGAGTCAACTCGTCGGATCCGGGGTAGGTCGCGATCACCGCTGCGACCTGCTGCCCCATGCGCGGGTCGGGCGCGGGGACAACGAGTGCGTCCGATATTGCCGGATGCGCGTGAAGGGCGGCCTCGACCTCTTCGGCGAAGACCTTCTCGCCACCGGTGTTGATGCACTGCGAGCCACGACCCAGGAAGACAATCGTGCCGTCCGCTTCGACCTTGCCCATGTCGCCGAGCACCGAAAGACGGGTGCCGTCAGCGCGGGTCGGGAACGTGCGGGCGGTCTTCTCTTCATCCTTGTAGTACCCGAGCGGGACGTTTCCGATACGCGCGATGTAGCCCACGTCGTCGGAGCCGGCGGGGATCTCTTCGAGCCGCTCGTCGACCAGGATCATGTTCGGCGAGGGCGGCATTCGCAGATTCCCCGCCTCGTCGATGGAGAAGGCGCCGTCGTTACCGGACTCCGAGGCTCCGAAGTTGTCGCGCAACAGCAGGTCCGGCTTCACCGCCAGCATGCGATCCCGAACGCTGGTGGACCAGATCGCACCACCCGAGGTGATCGAGAACAGGGTGCTGAAATCGACCTCGTCTTTGCGTCGTTCCATCTCGTCGACCAACGGCAGTCCCATGCCGTCACCGACGATCAAGATCACCTGTACCGAATCCTTCTCGATCGCTTCGACGACCTTCTCCGCAACGAATTCTCGTCGTAGAACCACGCGCGCGCCGAGGGTGAGGAACGTGAACAGCGAATACAACGCTGCGCCGTGCATGAGGGGGGCGGCAATGAGGAACGAGAGTTCCGGAAATTCCTTTGCAGCGCTGGCTATCTCGGCGAGGTCCTGTCGAGCTTCCTCGCCGTACGGATTTCCGCCGGAGAGCGGCTTACGGAAGAAGTCGTCGTGACGCCACATGACACCCTTCGGGTATCCGGTCGTCCCACCGGTGTAGAGCAGGTACACGTCGTCGCCCGAACGAGAATCGAACTCCCCTACCGGTGACATCTCGCGAGCGTCGTCGAAGGAAACCACCGACACTTCATGCGCTTTCGCGGCAGCGACCAGTTCGGCCTCGACCTCGCCGATCACGATCACCGTCTTCACCTTCGGGCATGCACCGAAAAGGGAAGCAAGGACACGCTGATGCTCGGGGAGTTCCACGACCACTGCGACCGAGTCGGAGTTGGTGAAGATGTACTCGAGCTCGGCGGACGTGTACCGGTAGTTCACGTTGATCGGGACCGCACGGATCTTGATCAACCCGAGGATCGACGTGACATGTTCGACGCTGTTCTTCAGGAACAGGGCTACATGATCGCCGCGCGAGATGCCGGCTTGCGCGAGCAGGTTGGCCGTTCGGTTGGCTTCCGCGTCCAGCTCAGCGTAGGAGAAGTTCTCTCCCTCGTAAGTCAAGGCGACGCGATCAGGCACCGAGCTGGCGACGGTTTCGAATACATCAGCGAGGTTGAACTGCATCGTCTTCCCTTTCAGAGTCTGCGCCGCGATACCGAGGCATACAACCCTGAATCTAGAACACGTTCCATGTCACCCGAGGCAAAACGGAGCGATTAGCTGACCATTACCTGGACCTGACCTTGATCGGCGCAGCGACGGCCGAGCCCGCACCGCCCGACACCCATTCGGCGAGCAAGGTCTGCCACGACCCGCAATGGCAGCGCAGGTAGGTGACCGTCCCCTCGCTGGTCCGATGCCGAGATTCGATCTCCCAGCGGTGGATGCAACTTATCGGCGCGAAATCTGTTTTCTTCATACGACGAGCATGATGTAATGGCATTGTGCATCTCAACCCTTACGGCGAATATGCGGTGACGCTGGCCGCCGACCTGGCCAATCGAAATCCCGAGACCTTGGCCGAACTCGTCGAACGCTGCGTCGATGCAGGCATCATTCTCGATTTCCCCATCGCCGAGAAGGACCTCGACGAGACCCTCGACCTTCTGATCGAGTGGTCGAAAATCGTCGACGTCACGGAGGAGGCAGCCCGCGCCGAGTTGGTGAACGTCATGCTCGAGCAAGCGTCGGCGTATCCGCGCATGACCAACCATGCAAACGACGGGTGGCATCTGCACTACCGCGATCCGCAACAGTCGCTCGCCGAGGTCCTCAAGGCCCTCTTCTCGGTAGGCACGGCGCTGCACCTCGTCGGCCGCGGAATGCACAGATTAGGTCGGTGCACCCTGGACGAGTGCACCAACATCTATGCGGACACCTCACGCAACGGCAATCAGCGGTACTGCTCCCCCACGTGTGCGAATCGCGACGCGGTGCGACGCCACCGCGCGCGCAAGTGAGCCGGACCGACTACGACGTGGGACCCACTACCTCGAAATCCGAGCCACCTTGGTAGTCGAACTGGAAGCTGCCGCCGCTGCTTCCCGAGCTGATTCGATTCCACGCGTCGATCAAGTCCTGGACCGTGTTATATCCCAGGTCCTCCAAAGAACCTGAGAGACTTCCGGTTCCGGCGCCCTCGAACCAGCCGCCGACCACAACGGCCTGCGGAATCGCGATAGTGGGGTTGGTCGGATCGAGCAGTCGAACGCACGCTCCCGCAACGGCGTACACCCCGGCCGGCAGATTGCCGACGGTCCGCGTGATCGTCTGCCCAGGCGAAACAGCAAACAGATCGAGGATGTTGCTGACGGTCGGATACACCAACACGCCGGGCTGGAGCAGCTTTGCCGGATCACGAATCACGTCGGGGACATCTCTGGCGTTGAGGATCGCCACTGTGCAGTTGATGAAGCTGAACCGCGGGTTCGGATTGGTGATGGTGAAGGTGATCGCATTGTCCGCTGCGCTCACCGACACCGGAGGCGGGAGAATCGCCGGTGCTGCCGACGCCGTCGCCGGAGTCATGACAACAAGTCCCACGACGGCGGCCGACGCCGCGACAATGCTTCCCAGAGCGCGTTTGAATCCACGACTTCGCATTTCCGAACCTCCAGGCAAGTCGGTCAGATCACCAGATGCCTGAAGAATAGACCGCTCAGTCGGAAAATTGGGGAGACAGACGGTGAGCTACCCGAAAAGTCCTTCGAGGCTGCCGCTGCCGAACAGGTCGCTCAGGCTTCCGGTATTGATGCCGCTGAACGGTCCACCGATGACAACGAGGCTCGGCACGCCAGGAACAGGCTTACCCAACGTCTCCAGATCGAGAAGATCGGAGCAGGCACCAAGCACGGCGTAGGTTCCGTCCGGAACATCGGTCACTGTGTTGGTGACCGTCTGCCCCTTACCGACGGCGAACAGTGAGGACGGGTCGGTGATCTTGGGGTACACCACAAGGTTCGGATCGAGCAGCTTGAGCGGATCATCAAGCACGGCAGCAGAATCCGCGGCGTTGACGACAAACGCCTGGCACAACGGGGCAATGCCCGTGTTGTTGTTCGTGATCGTCAGCGCCAGATCGTTTCCGGTCACCTTGTACGAGACGACCGGCGGGACCACCTCGGCCGACGCAGTTGCAGGATTGACCATCGCGACGCCTGCCGCGGTTGCAGCGGCGACTGCCACGGTTCCCACGACGCGACGTACTCCACTCGTGCCCAGCTTCATCGAGGATCCTTTCGTACTGCGCCTTGAGTTCGGCAACAGTGCGCAGCCTAGAACGGATCTACTGACCGAATTGCGTGAATAGTCCCGGAGGGAGGCCGTGCCCGAAAGATCGGGACAAACGTCGCCTTCTCGAAGAGCTCGCTGTTCGACTCAGTTCCCACTGGAGACGAAGGGCGTCCGCACCGGTCCGCCGACCGAACCGTGCGGTGCTACCAATCCACGCTTTTCGAGGATCGGACGCACACCCTCACCGAACTGATACGCCTCTTCGAGATGGGGATAGCCCGACAATACGAAGTGATCCAGGCCGATCGCCGCGTACTCGGCAATCCGATCAGCCACTTCTTGGTGCGAACCTACCAATGCGGTGCCTGCACCCCCTCGCACCAATCCGACGCCGGTCCACAGGTTCGGCGCAATCTCCAGCGACCTCGCTCCGACGCCCTCCTTGTAAGCCGAACCGCCGCCGTGCAATTCGAGCATTCGACGCTGACCTTCGGAGCCGGATCGCGCAAGACTCGCCTGAGCCTGCTCGACGGTCGCCGGATCGAGCGCACTGAGCAGCCGATCCGCTTCTGCCCATGCCTGTTCCGAGGTGTCCCGGCTGATGATATGCAGACGGATTCCGTAGTCGAGGTGACGACCTTGGACTTCCGCGAGGTCGCGAATCCAGGCGATCTTGGCGGCAACAGCGGACGGCGTCTCACCCCAGGTGAGATACGTATCCGCGTAACGCGATGCGACGGTTCCGGCCGCCGGCGACGATCCACCGAAGAAGATGGGCGGTACCGGATCCGGAATGCGCTGCAGCGTAGCCTTTTCCACGTTGACGTACTCGCCGGAGAAATCAACCGGACCGTTACCGGACCACAACTGGCGGATCACGTCGAGGAACTCGCCGCATCGTGCGTACCGTTGGTTCTTGTCGAGGAAGTCACCGAACGTGCGCTGCTCGTGGTCCTCCCCGCCGGTCACGACGTTGAGCAGCAGACGACCACCCGACTGCCATTGGAAGGTAGCGGCCATCTGAGCGGCCAGCGTCGGGCTGAGCAATCCCGGTCGCAGAGCAACCAGAAACTTGAGCGTCTCGGTGGTCTCGACCATCATCGCTGTCGTCAGCCATGCGTCTTCGCACCACGCGCCGGTGGGTGTGAGAACGGCCTCGAAGCCGTTCGTCTCGGCGGCCGCGCCGATCTGATTGAGGTATTTCAGCGTCGCCGGACGATCACCGGACATCGAGCTGCCGTGTCCACCCGCCATCAGATTCCGGGAATCACCGTAAGTAGGCAAGAACCAGTGGAAGCGCAGTGACACGGTGATTCCTTTCGTCGACGAACAGGCAGAACTCTTCTGTCATTACAACCACAGTCCACCTCGAAGAACAGGGTTGAAATCACCCTGATCGCTAGGGGTGCCCACTTTCGGCTCCGGCGATAGCTTCGTGAATTTGCACCGCGACCCGGGGGCTCCGATGACCACGTTTGCCGAAGTCGAGCACAATTCACCGTTCTCGAACGAGACCGACGACGAGCGGCGATCCAGACTGAGAACCGTCGTCGCCGCGAGCCTGCTCGGCACGACGGTCGAGTGGTACGACTTCTTCCTCTATGCGACGGCCGCGAGCCTCGTCTTCAACCAACTGTTCTTCCCCAACCAGAGTTCCTTTGTCGGGACCATGCTTTCTTTTGCGACCTTCGCAGTCGGCTTTCTCGTTCGCCCCATCGGTGGAGTGGCGTTCGGTCACATCGGCGATCGCATCGGGCGCAAGAAGACGCTTGCTCTCACGATGTTCATCATGGGTATCGCGACGGCGATGATGGGCGTTCTTCCGACCGCCGCTCAGATCGGAGTCGTTGCGCCGATTCTGCTTCTGCTGCTTCGTATCCTGCAGGGATTTGCTCTCGGTGGTGAGTGGGCCGGAGCTGTTCTCTTGGCGGTCGAACACAGTCCGGAGAAGAAGCGTGGACTGTTCGGCAGCATCCCGCAGATCGGATTGGCTCTCGGGTTGGCATTGGGCACAGGAATGTTCGCGCTGCTTCAAACAGTCTTCGACGACGACCAGTTTCTCCGTTTCGGCTGGCGCATCGCCTTCGTCCTGAGCCTGGTGCTCGTGATCGTGGGGTTGGTGGTCCGCTTGAAGGTGGACGAGACGCCCGCCTTTCAGGCCGTTCGCGACCTCGAACAGCGCTCGTCCGCCCCGCTCAGGGAAGTCTTTCAAGGAAAAGCCGCGCGAAACACCGTACTGGGCATGTTGTCTCGCTGGGGCGAGGGCGCCGCGTTCAACACCTGGGGCGTCTTTGCAATCACGTATGCAACCAAGACGCTGCATTTCGAAAAGGTTCCCGTACTTCTTGTGGTCACCGTGGCCGCAGTAGTGATGGCGATCTTGCTGCCGTTTTCCGGTTTACTCACCGATCGGTTCGGCCCGCAACGGGTCTACATCGTGGGCATCGCCGCGTACGGCCTCGCGATCTTCCCCGCCTTCGCACTGTTCGGTACCGAGAATCTCCTGCTCTTCGGAGTCGCGATGGTCGTGGTCTTCGGAGTGATTCATGCCTTGTTCTACGGTGCCCAGGGAACCCTGTATGCGAGCCTTTACCCTACAGAAATCCGGTACACCGGGTTGTCGGTCGTCTACCAGTTCTCGGGTATCTACGCCTCCGGCGTCACACCTCTGATTCTGACGGCACTGATCGGCGCCAGCGGCGGTTCACCGTGGCTGGCTTGTGGATATCTGGTGGCCACCTCGGCGATCAGCGTCGCCGCCACTGCGGCGATCAGGAAGCGTGATCTGCATCTGTAGCGATCACACCTGAATATTCACTTCTCTTGGACATTTACTAGATACGCATAGAAATACCTGCGAAGAAGAACAGATCGAGATACGCCTACGCATCGGATACATCGGTGTATCGTTTGGGGTCCCACCCTGACGGAGGCGCCGATGACGACTGGAACGGACAACTCGCCGGCCAAGCGTGTCACCAAACGCCGTGGTCAGACCCGGCAGCGCCTGCTCGACGCGGCTGCAGATGTCTTCTCCGAAGCCGGGTTCGGGCACGCCACGGTCGAGCAGATCTGCGAACGCGCCGGATACTCCCGAGGCGCGTTCTACTCCAACTTCGATTCACTCGACGAATTGTTCTTCGCGATGTGGGAGCAGCGATCCGCAGCAATGCTCGCCGATCTGCGGTTGGCGACGGAGTCGATCACCGCCGGTAACACCGTCGACATCCATGCCGCTGTCGCCCGGATCGTGGCGGTGGTTCCGGTCGACCCGCAGTGGTACCGGATCAACGCGGAATTCACAGCCCACGCGCTCCGCAACCCGGCACTTCGCAAAGCCCTTGCCGACCGTGAAGACGCGATCCTTCGCACCCTGTTGCCCATCGTGGAGTCCGCACTCAGCGACGTCGGGCGAACAATCGTCGGCGACCCGACGGCGTTGGGACGGGCATTGGTTGCAGTGCACGACGGCACCAGCGTGCAGTGCCTCGTCGATACCGACACCAACGCCGCCTTTGCACTGCGCCGCGATATCTTCACTCGAATTCTGCTGTCCTACAGCGAAATAATCCAGAACAACCAATCGGAAGAGGAGTTGTCGTGAGCGAACAAGCTGACGTCATCGTTGTCGGGGCAGGGCTGGCGGGACTGGTCGCCACCTACGAACTGACGCGCGCGGGCCGCAAAGTCCTTGTCGTGGAACAGGAGAACGCTGCCAACCTCGGCGCGCAGGCATTTTGGTCTCTCGGCGGACTCTTCCTCGTGAACAGCCCCGAACAACGCCGACTCGGCATCAAGGACTCCCTCGAGTTGGCGATGCAGGACTGGATGGGCACAGCGGGATTCGACCGCGACCGCGAAGATCACTGGCCGCGTCAGTGGGCCAAGGCGTACGTCGAGTTCGCGGCCGGCGACAAGCGTCAGTACCTGCACGATCTGGGGCTTCGCCTGATGCCGAATGTCGGCTGGGCCGAACGCGGCCGCGGAATGGCTCTCGGACACGGAAATTCGGTGCCGCGCTTCCACCTCACCTGGGGCACCGGACCTGGCGTCGTCGATGTCTTTCTGACCAAAGTGATCGCCGCTCAGAAGCGTGGACTGGTCACGTTCAAGCACCGCCACCAAGTCGATCAACTCGTCGTCACCGATGGTGCGGTCACTGGTGTACGCGGAACCGTCCTCGAACCTTCCAGTGATCTGCGCGGCGTGAAGAGCTCGCGCACCCCCATCGGCGAATTCGAGTTCGCCGCACAGGCCGTCGTGGTCACATCCGGTGGAATCGGCGGCAACTACGAACTGGTGAAGAAAAACTGGCCCGAGCGACTTGGCAAGGCACCCAAGCACATGCTGACGGGAGTACCGGCGCACGTCGACGGGCGCATGCTCGAAATCACCGAATCCGCGGGCGGAAACATCGTGAACCGCGACCGCATGTGGCACTACACCGAAGGCATCCAGAACTGGAATCCCATCTGGCCGAACCACGGAATCCGAATCATTCCCGGACCGTCCTCGATGTGGTTCGACGCCACCGGCAAGCGTCTGCCGGTCCCCAACTTCCCGGGCTTCGACACGATGGGAACTTTCAAGTACATCCTGGACAGCGGCCACGAGTACACGTGGTTCATCCTCGACCAGAAGATCATCGAGAAGGAGTTCGCACTCTCGGGATCGGAACAGAACCCGGACTTCACCAACCGCGACTTCAAGCTCCTCCTCGAACGAATCAAGAAGGGCGCGCCGGGACCGGTCGAGGCGTTCAAGCAGAAGGGCGCCGACTTCGTTGTGCGCAACAACCTTCGTGATCTGGTCGACGGCATGAACGCCCTCACCGACGAACCGCTCCTCGACTACGAGGACATCGAGCGCGAGATGATCGCCCGCGACCGCGAAGTCGACAACAAGTACAGCAAGGACTTCCAGGTCACCGCCATCCACGGTGCCCGTAATCTGTTGGCAGACAAGATCGTGCGCGTCGTTGCACCGCACAAGATCCTGGACCCCAAGAACGGCCCACTGATCGCGGTCCGGTTGCACCTGCTCACACGCAAGACTCTCGGCGGCTTGGAAACCAACCTGGATTCGCAGGTCATCAAGGCCGACGGCAGTGTCTTCGACGGCCTGTACGCAGCCGGTGAAGTCGCGGGCTTCGGCGGCGGCGGAGTCCACGGTTACAGCGCACTCGAGGGGACCTTCCTCGGCGGCTGCATCTTCTCGGGCCGCGCAGCCGGACGAGCATTGGCGCGCGACCTGTAGCCCCGAAATCAGGCGAGCGAATGCGTGACCAGAATGTGGTGGGCACGTATTCGCCGCGCCTCGTGCACGGATTGATGGTGGTGATGGTGCGTCGGCCCGCGCGCGTGGCGGACCAGATCGTGAACAGTTCGGATGACGGTCGGCATTGCGACCCTCCCTCAGGAGATTGTGACTGCTGCTCTTGCCTGTGGAATCACTGTCTGGACACCGCCACTCGCGCCACCTCCTCCGGATCGATGAGGTGGGTATGGTCGTCGTCACCGACATCGATCTGCACGACGTCGATACGTGCGTTGAATGTGGTTGCGCCACTGTAATCGACACTGACAGGCATGCCGTAGTCATCCCCGATGTCGGTGGTCTCGTCCGCGGAGAACACCATCGGTTGCGTCTGCTCGACGCGACCTGAGCCCACTTCGCGACCGTCGTGATAGATCGTGACCCCACCGCCTCTCGCGAGACCACCTCCGTCGTAAGTGAACTCAGCTCTGATCTGGTGTGATCCTGCCGGAATGTCAACGTCGGAAGCGATGACGAACTCAGTCATGCCCAATAGGTTGTAGACGAATTTGGCGCGGCCTTCCCGCGCGTAAAGTGCCCAGCCGCCAAATCTGCCTCCCTGCGCGATCATCACACCGTTGGCAGTAATGCCATCCGCGACGTCGACTGCTGCTGTGACACTGAACGATCGGTTCTTGATACTCAGCACGCTGTGCTCGCTCAGCCGTTTCATTCCGGGAAACAGAACCTGTCGGTTCCCGGACACCAACTGCGGACGCCCCGCGATGTGAGGGTTGAACCTCTCGAATCTTCGGTCGTCGATCGGAAGCACGTTGTACTTGACCGCTTCGATCAACCACAAGCGTTGCAGTGCAGCGAGTTTCTCCGGCATCTCAGCCGACAAGTCTTTGGACTGCGTCCAATCCTGAGACCCGTCGTAGAGCTCCCACACGTCGTCGTCGAGTGCGGGGAGTGCCTCCGCGAAAAGCCACGGAGTGCTGTGCCTGGTGACCGCACTCCAACCCTTGTAATAGATACCGCGATTGCCGGCCATCTCGAAGTACTGCAGATCGTGACGTTCGGCGACTTCGGCGTCGTCGAAGGTGTAGACCATGCTGGTCCCCTCGATGGGTGATTGCTGGACGCCGTTGACAAAGGTCGGTTCCGGTAGTTTCGCGACTTCGAGGATCGTCGGTGCAACGTCGATGACGTGGGTGAACTGCGACCGCGTCTCCCCCTTGGTCCGAATCCCTGCAGGCCAGTGCACGATCGTCCCGTTACGGGTGCCACCCCAGTGTGACGCAACCTGTTTCGTCCACTGATACGGCGTACACATTGCCCACGCCCACCCCACGGAATAGTGGTTGTATGCGTCCTTGGTACCGAACTTGTCTTTCACTTCCGCCATGAACTCGGGTGTTTCGATGGCGGCGAGTCCGTTGAAGTTGGCCATCTCGTTGAAAGCGCCGTTGATCGTCCCCTCTGCGGACGCTCCGTTGTCTCCGATGATGTAGTACACGAGGGTGTTGTCGAGAGCTCCGAGTTCTTCGATCGCATCGACAAGCCGGCCGACATGGAAATCGGTGTGTTCGAGAAATCCTGCATAGACTTCCATTTGGCGTTCGAGGACGGGCTTCATCTCCTCACTCATATCCTCCCACGCCGGAATGGCCTCGGGACGCGGGGTGAGGACCGCATCCGCGGGAACGACTCCCCGCTGCTTCTGCTGCCCGAGAATCGATTCGCGTTGGGCGTCCCAACCTCCTGCGAACCGGCCCTCGTACTTGTCGGCCCACTCCTTCGGAACATGGTGCGGTGCATGTGTGGCGCCGGGTGCAAAGTAGACGAAGAACGGCTTGTCCGGAGCCAAGGACTTCTGCATCCGAACCCAGTCGATCGCGTGATCGGCAAGGTCTTCGGTGAGGTGGTAACCCTCCTCCGGTGTCTTGTCCGGCTCGACAGGCGCGACGCCCTCGTACAGCGCCGGGTAATACTGGTTGTTCTCCCCGCCGATGAATCCGTAGAAATGCTCGAATCCGCCTTCTCCCGTCGGCCACGACGTGAACGGTCCCACCGGGGATGTTTGCCACGGCGGAACCTCGTGACACTTGCCGAACTGCGCCGTCGAGTATCCGTTGAGTTTCAACGTCATCGGCAGTGCGGCTTTGGTATTCGGCCGCAGGCCGGAAAGACCAGGAGCCGAGGTAGCGGTTTCGGTGATCGATCCCATGCCGACCGAATGATGGTTGCGCCCGCTCAGAAGAGCGGCGCGGGTCGGAGCACACAGTGCCGTCGTGTGAAACCGCGTGTACGTGAGCCCATTACTTTGCAATCGCTCAGCAGTCGGTGTGTCCGCTGGTCCTCCGAAGGCACTGCTCGCGCCATATCCCACGTCGTCCAACAGGACCACCAGAACATTGGGTGCGCCGGCCGGCGGTAGTAGCGGAGTGATCGGCGGAAACTCGGTGTCCGGATCCTTCGCGTCGTACGTCACCAGACCAAGATGTTGTCGATCCGGAATCGGTAGTACGGCGCGGCTCTGGTCTGTCGGATCCGTCATGACGTCTCGCCTTCTGTCTCTCACATGGCTCTTTCAAGCGTTTCAGGATCACGACGACGTCGACATCATCCGTTTCGGGTGAAGGCGCACCATTGCCGCAGCGTGGAGGCTTGAAGTGTGGATCAGCCCGGACGTTTCGCTCCCACCCCGATCGGGCATGCCTTCCTCGTCCCCCGGCGCCGTGTACGTGCCGGCCTGACCCAGATCCTGTGCGTCGTCGTGGGGCTGGCTGCCGGACTGGGGATGCCGTATATCCGGAGCGGCCCGATGATTCCCGCCCGTCAGGTCAGCGAGATGCTCGTTGCCCTCGGACTGGGGTTACTGGGTGTAGTGGCAGTGATCTTCTCGCTGCTGTTCCTCGTCGTCCAGTGGGCCGCGACCACCTTCACTCCTCGCTTGTTGTTGTTCCGCGACGACCCCATCGTGTGGCGGACATTTGCCTTCGCGATAGGCCAGTCGGTTTTCGACATCACGGCGGCGCTCGCCATCAGCAACGAAACGGATGTGTCCGTGGTTGTGCCAAGTCTCGCAGTGCTGGCGCTCTTGGCCACGCTGACGCTGATCAGGCTGCTCCAGCTGCGCGCATTCTCGGCCATCCAGTTGGCTCCGGTACTGACCACGATCTCGAGTCGTGGCCGAGCAGTCTTCGCCGCCGTGTACCCCACCACTGATCTGGAGTTGCCTCCTCTACCAACACTTCCGGTGATCACGACAATCGAGTGGCATCGACCGCCGGCCGTTCTGCAGCAGATCCTCGTCGAAGATCTGCTGCAGAACGCTCGGAACTGCCGATCCATGGTGGTCCTCCGAGTGTCGCCGGGTAGCACGCTGCGAGACGGATTGCCGCTCGCCGACGTCTACGGCGGACCCATGCCCGCCAACACGATCCTTGACGCCTTGGTCAGTGGGAGTGAGCGGACCTTCACCCAGGACCCCCTACTCGCGATTCGGTTGTTGGCTGACATCGCGCTCAGAGCGCTCTCACCCGCTATCAACGATCCTGCGACGGCCGTGCAGGCTCTGGACGAGATCGAGGACCTCCTCTCTCTGGTGACCTCCGTACGCGCAGATTCGATCCGGGCCGTCGACGAGCGTGGTGATCTGCGTGTGGTGATTCCACTGCCCGACTTCACGAGCTTCGTCAGAACCGGACTGGACGACGTCATAGCCTCGGCATCGAACTCGCCACTCGTTCTGGGCCGACTTCGCGACCTACTTTCGCACGTCGCCGCCCAATCGGAGTCTCGGAACCGCGATATTCTCGCCACGCGCGCTCGCTGGATTGATCAGCTGTCACAAGGCTTCCCGCGACTCGAACCCCCGTTGTGAACCCGTACAGATTTGCGGGCCATCGCGTCAAAGCACCGTCAAGATCGGTCTCAGCTCAACGGGGAGTATCGATACTGACTCGGTGAGACATGCAGTGATACTCGGACACCGTGGAGTCATATCGTCGACGACCCGCCCGGCCCGTGGGCCAGAGAATCAGAAGCTCTCCGTCGCAACCGGACTGGCAGGGCTTTCGCTCGACGCGATGGCCTCGGTGTCGTACGGGCCAGAAGCCATCGTGTTGGTGTTGGCCCTCGCCGGCGGCGCAGGGATCGGGTTCACCGTGCCGGTGACAATCGCCATCGCAGTGCTGCTTGTGGTCCTGGTGGCGTCGTACCGCCAAGTGATCGCCGCATTTCCCGAAGGCGGTGGCGCCTACGCCGTCGCAAAGAAGCATCTGAGCCCGCGGGCAAGTTTGACCGCCGCCGCGTCGTTGATCGTCGACTACACCCTCAACGTCGCGGTATCGATCGCAGCCGGTGTCGCGGCTCTGACCTCCGCCTTCCCCGCACTTCTCCCCCACACGGTCTGGATCGCACTGGCGATACTCAGCGGCATCACGGCACTGAATCTGCGGGGTATCGCAGATTCCGCGCGGGTATTCATGTTGCCCACCGTGATCTTTGTCGTAAGCATCTTCACGGTGATCGGTGCCGGACTGCTTCGGGAAAACCCTGCCGCCGCAACGGCTCCCTTTATCGTCGACAATGCACACACGATCGGCATTCTCCTTCTGCTCAAGGCATTTTCGAGTGGTTGCGCCGCATTGACCGGTGTCGAAGCCATCGCCAATGCCGTACCCAGTTTCAAGAAGCCTCGCGTGCGTAGCGCTCAGCGCGCCGAAGTAGCTCTGGGAATCCTTTTGGGCACCATGTTGATCGGCCTTGCCGTGTTGATCGAGAAGTTCTCACTGGCCCCAGTCCCTGGAACAACGGTCCTGTCGCAACTCACTTCCGCTGCCCTCGGAAATGGTGTGGGCTACTACGTCGTCCAATTCTCCACTGTGATTCTGTTGGCGTTGGCCGCGAATACCTCGTACGGCGGACTCCCCAATCTGATGCGAATCCTCGCCGACGACAACGTGCTCCCACACCGCTTCAGCCGAAAGTCGACGCGCGACGTCTTCACGTACGGCGTCTTGTCGCTCGGTTGCGTCGGTGCTCTCCTGCTCATCGGATCCGGCGGAAACATGAACACCTTGGTGCCGCTGTTCGCCATCGGTGTGTTCATCGGATTCACGCTCGCGCAGTTCGGCATGGTGCGCCACTGGCTCGCCGAACGGACACCGGGCTGGAAGTGGCGATTGGCGCTCAACGGTTTCGGGGCTGCGTTGACTTCGATCGCAGCAGTGGTGACTACCGCCATGAAGTTCACCGAGGGCGCCTGGCTGATCGCTCTCGCGCTCCCTGCGCTCGTCCTCGGCATGGAACGCATCCGCGGTGCGTACACACATATCGGTACGCGGTTAACCGTTCAGGGTGAGAACGATTCTCTGTCCATCGGATACAAACCAGCGGTCCTAGTACCGGTGTCCGAAATTACGTCGCTCTCCACCCGCGCGATGGCCGCGGCAACGGCGATGTCGTCACAGCCCATCGCAATTCGAGTCTGCCTGGCCCACGAATCGACGACGGACTTCACACGCCGATGGCAAGCCCGACATCCGAATTCGCGTTTGATCGTCATCGAGGACACCGAGAATTCCGTGGGGAACACCCTCGCCCGATACATCCGCACACACTTCCCCCACCGAGAGACCTTTGTTGTCGTCGCCACCATCGACCCGGCGACCAGATGGCACCGGTTCCTCCCGAGCCAACGGACCGATGAGATCGCTCATGCACTGCGCAAACACACCGAGGCCGTGGTGTGCCAGATTCCGGTTCGGATCGATCCGGCTCACCGCGATCCCGCCCTACGCGCGTAAGCCGACGCTCAGAGCGAAGTCCCGAACAACATGCCGAGCAGATACGTCGCGCCGGCAGCGCCGTAGCCGATCGCAAGTTGGCGTAGAGCCCTCTTGAACGGAGGCCCGCCCGAGAGCAACCCGACCACAACGCCCGTCGTCAGCAACGCGATCCCCACGCTGCACCCATCCGGTTCCGACCCCTTACTGGTCGTCGACAAACATCCGCGGCTCCTAAGGTGCTGTTCGCGATGGTCGAAACAGCCATCCACAAATTTGATCCGCAATGCCACGTGGATTTCGCGCATCGGGTAGGCAATACCTTGCGCAGATCAGGCACATTCCAGCACGGCACTAGGACAAATCGCTCTGACTAACGTGTGTTTCTTTGTCCGCCGTTCGGAGGACAGACAGGAAGCATTTAAGTGCATTAATATTCTTAGGATTTCACTGGGTTTGCCCCTATACGACAACCTTGCCGGTAGCGCTTCGCTACTTGAGTTTGTTTGTGAGCGGCCAATTCTTGATAGTCGAAATAGATTATTGAAGACCTACGAGGAGTACAGATGAGCAACGATACGGCCGGAATCCTCTTCGTCGCGGGAATGATCTGGCTAATTTTCGGAATTATTGCCGGAGTGATCGCAGCAAAAAAGAATCGAAGCCAACTCGGGTTTTTCTTGTTGGGATTTTGCTTCGGTCCGTTGGGAATACTTGCAGCAGCCCTAGTGAGCCCCGGCCTCCCGCCTGCTCCACTTGGAACGAATGTCGCGATATGTGTGCAGTGCAATGCGCAACAGAACGTACCGTCCACCGAACTGACGTATCAATGCTGGCAATGCAAGTTAGTAGGTCCAGTTCACGGGCGTTCAGGACAGAACACCACCGAAAAGCAAAACTGGAAGGACTGGTTGAAGGAAGGCCGAACTGAGTACTGATATCGATAAACTTCGAGAGGACCGACCGCGGGATATGACAATTTACTCCGTGACTGTGCTCACGGGAAGGGGATTCCGTCGCGCCCTACGCGCGTAAGCAGACGCTCAGAGCGAAGTCCCGAACAACATGCCGAGCAGATACGTCGCGCCGGCAGCGCCGTAGCCGATCGCAAGTTGGCGTAGAGCCCTCTTGAACGGAGGCCCGCCCGAGAGCAACCCGACCACAACGCCCGTCGTCAGCAACGCGATCCCCACGAGAACAGATGCGACGATCAGAGCCGTCATGCCTTCCAGGCCGAACAGATACGGCAGCACCGGAATGATTGCGCCCGAGGCGAAGAAGCAGAAACTTGCCGCCGCTGCGCCCAACCCGGTTCCGACGGCTTCATGGTCGTCGACAACGTCCGCGGCGCCGAAGGTGCTGTTCGCGAGGACCTCGGCGGCGCGCTGGTCCGCTTCCTCGGCGGACATACCGCGGGCCCGGTAGACCAGGGCCAATTCGTTCGCGTCGACGTCGAGCAGGCCGACAGCTTCGCTGGCCGCGGGACCAGGATTGGACGCTTCCAACAACTCTCGCTGAGAGCGGACTGAAACGTACTCGCCGGCACCCATCGACAGGGCGCCGGCCAGAAGCCCGGCCATGCCGGTGATCAGAACGATCTGGTTGGAGACGCCGCTACCGCTGATGCCGAGTACAAGAGCGAGATTGCTGACGAGGCCGTCGTTGGCTCCGAAGACGGCGGCACGAAACGTCCCCGAAAGTCTGTTCCGACCCCGAGTGGCCAAGGCCCGCACCACTTCTTCGTGGATCTTCTCGTCCGCGCCCATCGATGCAGTCGCGTCGGCGTCGTTGGGATACGGGGATCGCGTCTCCGCGCGCTGCGCAAGAGCGAGCACGAAGACGGAGCCGAAGCGCCTGGCCAGAAAGCCCAGTATCCGAGTGCGGATATCGCCGCGAAGTGGTTTGCCGACGTGATCGCCGAGTAGCGCTCGCCAGTGCGCCTCGTGTCGCCCCTCCGCGTCGGCCAGTGCGAGAAGGATTTCGCGCTCCTCGCCGCTGCGCCTACTCGCGAGGTCTCGGTAGACGGCGGCCTCGGCTTGTTCGTCGGCGAGGTATCGTCTCCAGCGCTTGACATCTCGCGGGTCTGGATCGGGTCGTGCGGCCGGAACTGTGGACATCGTGTTCCCCTTTCCGGTGAGGCGGTCACGCTTCGAGTACGCGGTCCATCCACGTCGTCAGATCGTTGATGACGTCGTCGCGGTTGGTCTCGTTGAAGATCTCGTGTCTGGCACCCGGATAGGTGTAGTAGGTGACGTCTTCGATCCCCGCCGAGTTGTACCGTTCGACTGCGACGTCGGTACGGCTCAGTGCGGCGTTGAGAGGATCCGAGGTGCCGACGAAGACCAGGATCGGAAGGTCTTGTCGCACGCCCTCGACGTCGACGAACCTCGGTCCCGCTGCGATAAGTCCACCCATGCCGGCGTCGTCCAGGCTGAAACCGCACAGCGGATCGTTGATGTACAAATCCACCTGCGCTTCGTCACGGCTGAGCCAGTCGTGCGGAGTACGGGCCGGTTCGAATTCCGCATTGAACTGGGCGAGGACGTCCGGGCCGTCGTTGACGAGGCTCTCGATCAGTTGATCGACCGCGGTGGTCCCCGACAGTGCGACGGCGTCGATCAGGTGCGAATGATCGAGGATGTACTGCTGCGAAGCGAACGAACCGAGGCTGTGGCTGAGCAGTACGACGGGCAGGCCGGGGTGTTTGTCGCGGATGATGCCCGTGAGGGTCACCATGTCTGCAACCAAGCGGTTCCAGCCGTCGTCGCCGATGTTGCCTGGGCCGGCGTGCATGCTCTCACCGTGGCCGCGGTGGTCCGCCGCGTAGACGTGGAAACCGCGAGCATTCAGGGCTTCGGCAACGTGTGCGTAGCGTTTTGCGTGCTCACCCATACCGTGCGCGAGTTGAACAACCCCTCGAGGTTCCTGCTCGGTGGGCCATTCGTGGACATGAATGACCACTCCGTCGTCGCTGGTGAAGGTGAACATGCGCTACTCCCGGTGGTCGCGATCCGGACAGGTCATTTCTCATGCTAGATCCGCAACGGCAATCCATCCGGGAAGTAGGTCCTGATCACCGGCGAGCCTGATTCGTTTCTGCACATCCGGCTTCAAACTCGGATATACCGGACACGGATGTTCGGAAACAGTTGTCGACCAGCCTGAGGAGTACAGAGCGATGAATTCGAACCGCATGCGCAACGTCGGCTTGTTGGCGGCTCCACTTGCTGCTCTCGCCCTTCTCAGCGGTTGCGGCTCGGATGAAACGGGAACGGCCGAGAGTTCACCGGCACCCGCCTCAACGACGACCGCCTCTGCGCCGACGACCCAGACCGGCACCGCTTCACCTTCGACGACCCATACCGATCACACCCAAACCACAACCTCGACGGCACCCAATCCCGAAGGCTGCGCGATCGGGGAACTGAACGTCACCCTCGGCGAGTCGAGTGGCGCCGCCGGTTCTGTGGAGCTTCCGGTGGTCTTCACCAACACGGGCGGCCGCACGTGCACGCTCGACGGTTTCCCCGGCGTCTCGTATGTCACGGGAGCGTCCGGAAGCGAAGTGGGTGCTGCAGCCGGCCGCTCCGGATCCGGTTCACTCGTCTCCCTTGCCCCTGGCTCTGCCGCAACGTCTTTGGTGCGAGCTACGAACGTCGAGAACTACCCGGCAGATCAGTGCGGCGTGACCGACGTTGCGGGACTGAGGGTTTACCCACCCAACAGCTACGACTCGGTCTTCCTCGCCTACCCCACCAAGGGTTGCTCGATGACCGGCGCGAACATCAACCAGCTGACGGTCGCGCCGGTCGCCCGCTGAGTCACGGCTTGAGGCGTCGTAGACCCCAGAGCGCCGGCAGGAGGAACAGGCCTGAAAGGATCAGGACGAGTGCAGCTTCCGTGAACTGGAAACGCCAGAACCGATCATCCGAGTGGTAGCGAACTTCGTAGTGGTCGACGCCGTGTTCCCGCAAACAGATCTCCATCTCTCTGTTCTGCTGCGCTGAGAGCACATCCATGCGGAGGTTGTACTCGGCGCCGGTCTCCTCCGGGCGCTGGTCGTACGGGTCCTCATCGCCTGATCCACCCCACGTGCACTCGTCGTATTTGACGTCGACCCAGTTACCTCGGAGGTCGACATATCCCTGCGCGAGTTCCCAATTGACCGCGGGGATACTGGTATCGCTCGAATAGTAGGAACTGAATCCGGCGACGGGTGACGTTCGGACACTCGGCTCGGCGTAATCGGGTCGTGCAACCAACTGAAATGCTGCCAGGATCGCAACAACACCGACCATCGTGATCGCCATTGCGCCGATCGAACTACGCACCAGCAAAGCCAGTGCTGCTCCGAGCATGAGTGCCATGAATGTGTATGCACCCAAGACCAGTCCGCTGGATTGAAAGAGCGGATACGACAGGTTCGATATCTCGACGAAAGTCGAACGCCCGGCAACAAATGCATACCGGGAGTTGTCCGGGAGAGATCGAGCCCATTGCAGTGCAAATCCGAGCAATGACGAAGCCACAGAAATCGGCAGGAAGACGATTAACACCCGGGTCCAGAACCAACGAGTCCGACTGACCGATTGAGTAAGCCCCAATACGTGTGTTCCTTGTTCGACATCCCGCGAAAACACGGTGACACCGATCAACACGCCGAGGAACACCGGCAGAGCAGTAGCAACCACTGTCGTCAGTGTGAGAGCAGTCTCTGCCGTGCAGATAGCGGTGATGTCATCGAAGCAACTGAGAGGCGATCCGAAGAGTTGGGCTTGTCCGCCGCTCTTGATGATCGCACCACTCGACAAGACAATGACTGCTAATGCCGCGAGGAATCCCAACGACACAACGAGCGATGTCCGGTGGTGCCGCCACGTAACCCAGATCATGCCGCCACCATCGTTTCTGCGCTCAGGTGCCCGAGCACCACGTCGTCGAGAGTTGCGTCGTCGATCACCCAGCCGGCCCGAGGGCTCGGACGAATTCCCTCCACCACATGAGAATTCGACCGCATCCCCTTGTCGGTATGAATGACCGCACCGGCGCCGACCACGTCCGAGGGGTCGCCGTCCCCGATCAATACGTAATGGGCAGAGATCAATTCATCCAACGGACCGGACAATCTCGCGTTTCCGCCGCCCAGCAGAAGAAGTCGATCCGAGACGTCTGCCAATTCGGAAACGATGTGTGACGACAACAGAACTGTGGTGCCGTACTCGGCAACGTCTTCGAGCAGAGTGGTCGCCACAGACCGCCGCGCCACGGGATCGAGATCTGCCAGAGGCTCGTCGAGTAGAAGCAACTGCGGCCTGCGTCCGAGCGCCAAAGCCAGTGCAACCCTAGTTCGTTGACCTGGTGACAGAGTCTTCGCCTTTGCATCGAGAGAAATCCCAGCGCGCTCCACCAGATCCAGAGCGTACTTCGCATCCCACTCGTCGTTGGTGTATGCGCCGAATCGAAGAAGTTCTGCAACAGTGAATTTGGGGTACAGGGGCTTGTGCTGAGCGAGGTACGACAGGCCTGGGCAGATGCCGTCCTGATCCGGCGTGCTGCCCAGGACGGAGATCGAACCATGGTCAGGCATCGTCAACCCGACCGCCAAGGACATCAGTGTGGACTTGCCCGCTCCGTTCACCCCGACCAGGGCAGTGATGCTTCCTGTCGCGACCTCGAATGTGCAGGCGTCGAGCACCTTCTTCTTGCCGAAGCGCTTGTCCACGTCCTGCATCGTCAGTGCCAATTCTTGCGCAGTCATGATGTCTCCCCCTGCTTTCCGGACGGATCCGATTCGATGAACGTCTTCTCGAGCTCCAAACTCACCAACGCTTCGATGTCCGTGCGCTCGAGTCCGGCGGCCACGGCATCTGCCACCCAGCGGGCCAACTCGCGCCGTAGCGCAGAGCTTTCCGCCATACCGGGCTTGGCCAGGGACTTGACGACGAACGTGCCCAATCCGGGCCGCGGAGCAACAAGTCCGTCGCGCTCGAGTTCCTTGTAGGCCTTCAGGACTGTGTTCGGGTTGATCGCGAGCGCCCCCACGACGTCCTTGGCTGTGGGCAGCCGATCCCCGACTTGGAGATCACCGAGCCTGAGCGCCTGCTTCACCTGAAGGACCAATTGCACGTAAGTGGGAATGCCGGATCGGCGGTCGATACGGAAGTCGATCATCCGAACCCTTTCACTAGTTCATTAGTGGAATAGATATTTACCCTGCCTTGACCTCCCGGGTCAAGCCAGACGACCCCTGTAAAGTGCAGATGCCCCGGTTCACCGGGGTGCCACGCTGCTCGTGTGAAGTTCGGTGAAACCCCGGCACTGTCGACGCAACTGTGAATTCGCCCGTCACTACTCGAGGCGAACGAGTCAGGTCACCGGCCTCGTGGCGACACGATGGTTCTCGGACGAAGGACCGCTCGTGGCGCTTCGCCTCGCGGCCGCGCTGCTCGCGACCCTTCACCACTAGCGGAGGGGTGGCTGTGAGTACTCGGCCGACACGTAGATTCAGATCTGTACTTGCAGCACTGACGGTGAGCACCGCACTGCTTGCCGGTGCGTGCAGTAGCTCGACGTCCGATGCACCCGCAACCACAGCGGCCTCGGACGGCTCGTTCCCGGTGACTGTTGTTTCCGGTCCCACGGATTCCGGCACGGACATCACCATCGAGTCACGTCCGCAGTCGATCGTGTCACTCAGTCCCAGCGCCACCGAGACCCTGTGGGCCGTCGGCGCGGGCGATCAGGTGAAGGCCGTCGACAATCAGTCCGACTACCCGGCCGGTATCCCGGTCACCGATCTCTCGGGCTTTCAACCGAACGTCGAAGCCATCCTCGGCTACGCACCGGATCTGGTGATCGCATCGGATGACATGAACGATCTTGTCTCCGGGCTGCAAAAGGCGAAGGTGCCGACCCTCCTACTACCCGCAGCCACAAGCATCGACGACGTCTACGCCCAGATCGAGCGCGTCGCGAAGGCCACCGGCCACGAGGACAAGGGCACCGAAGTTGTCGACACCATGCGCTCGGACATCGACGCCGCTGTCGCCAGTGTTCCTGCGCGCCAACAGCCGCTGACGTACTTCCACGAACTCGACTCCTCGCTCTACACCGTCACGAGTTCGAGCTTCGTCGGGCAGATCTACTCGCTGTTCGGAATGAAGAGCATCGCCGACGCCGCGGGGCAGGGTGACTATCCGCAGTTGTCCGCCGAATTCGTGGTACAGGCCAATCCCGATCTCATCTTTCTCGCAGACTCCCAATGCTGTGGAGTGACAGCAGAATCCGTCACCGCTCGGCCCGGGTGGAGCGGCATGAAAGCGGTTACCGGCAACCAGATCCATGTGCTCGACGAAGACCTCTCCAGCCGCTGGGGACCTCGTGTCGCCGATCAGGTGAAGGCCGTCGCGGCCATCGTTGCCCAAGTTCCCGCGGCCTGAGCACTCGATGATCAAAGCCGGTATCTCCCATCATCGGACGGCCGTTCTGCTCGGCGCCGCGCTGATTCTGTGCGCTGCCTTGCTGATCGGTGTCCTGGTGGGGCCGGCCGGTTTGACGCCTGATCGGACCATTCTCGAACTTCTGGACGGAATACCCGGCATCAACCTCGATTCCGGTCTCACCGCGACACAGCAGGCGATTCTCTGGCAGATCCGGCTTCCGCGAGTAGTCCTGGGCGCGTTGGTCGGAGCAATGTTGGCCGTTGCCGGTGCCGCCTACCAGGGCGTGTTCCGAAATCCCTTGGCAGATCCGTATCTCCTCGGAGTTTCCAGCGGAGCCGGACTGGGCGCAACCCTCGCCATCGTTTCGGGTGGAGCGCTGGGCATGTTCGGAATTCCCATGGCCGCCTTCGTCGGTGGTGTGCTGGCAGTGTTCGCAACTTATTCGCTCGGCCGAAGCATTGGCGGGCCGCAGAACGCGGTAGTCATCATCCTCGCCGGTGTCGCAGTCGCAGCGTTCACGAATGCAGCGCAGACTTTTGTCCAGCAACGGTTCGACGATTCACTCCGCGAGGTCTATTCCTGGCTGCTCGGCGGATTGTCCACCGACGGTTGGTCGGAAGTTCTGGTTGTCCTGCCGTACGTTGCGCTGGCCTCAGCCGTCATCCTGGTACACCGGCGTGTACTCGACGTGATGGCGGTAGGTGACGTCGAAGCCGCCAGCCTCGGCGTCGACCCGGCCAGATCACGCCTGGTGCTGGTGCTCGCCGCAACTCTGGGAACGGCGGCGGTCGTGAGTGCAAGTGGACTCATCGGCTTTGTCGGAATCGTTGTTCCCCATGCGGTTCGACTGGTCGTCGGCCCGTCTCATCGGCTGCTTCTCCCCCTGTCACTCATGCTCGGAGCGGCGTTTCTCGTCCTCACCGACGTTGCCGCCCGCACGGTCATGGCACCGGCCGAACTCCCCATCGGAGTTGTGACCGCGATGATCGGCGCTCCGTTCTTTCTTCTGGTTCTGCGCCGCAGTCGAGTTTCCGCATGACCGACACCGCAGTGCGATGCCGCGACCTCCGAATCAACCTCGGCGGCAAAGACGTCGTCGACGGCATCGATCTCGATGTGACACCCGGCGATTGGGTTGCCGTGGTCGGGCCGAACGGCGCCGGCAAGACGACCTTGATGCATGCCCTCGCTGGATTGATTCCGTCCACCGGTGAACTCACCGTCGGGGGACTCAACCCACGCAGTTCGAGCCGCAAGGCCATGTCAGCCGTCGTCGCGCTGATGCCTCAGCGCCCGGTGGTACCCGAGGGCGCGACGGTTGCCGAACTGGTTGCGCTCGGCCGTACACCGTATCTACGACGCTTCGGAACCGAAACCGCCAAAGATCGTTCGGTGATCTCTTCGGTGATCGAGAGGCTCGACCTCACCGAGTTCGCAGATCGACGAGCCACCGAACTTTCCGGTGGCGAATTGCAGCGCGTGGTCCTGGCTCGGGCATTGGCTCAAGAACCGCAGGTACTGCTCCTGGACGAACCCACCAGCGCGCTCGACATCGGTCACCAACAGCAGGTTCTCGACTTGGTGGAGGAACTGCGTGAAGCCGACAAAATCACGGTCATCGCCGCGATGCACGATCTCACTCTCGCGGGTCAATACGGTCGACGAATTGTGCTGCTGGACAAGGGCAGCGTGGTTGCCGACGGTACACCCTCAGCGGTGCTGGAGGCAGACCTCCTCGGCCGCGTGTACGGCGCTCGCGTCGAAATCCTGGAACGGCCCAGCGGTCCCATCGTTGTTCCGATTCGGCAGGAAGGCACCCGCTGATGGAACTGGTGATGCTCGGCACCGGCGCTGCCGACGGTTGGCCGAACCCGTTCTGCACTTGCCCTTCCTGCCTGGCGGCATTGTCGAATGAAACCATTCGCGGACACACCGCTGCCTTGCTGGACAACCGCATCCTGTTGGACTGTGGACCCGAAGTACCGCGCGCCGCGTCGCGATTCGGTCGCACGCTGGCACACGTCGAACACATCCTGCTGACGCATTCTCATCCTGATCACCTCGGCCCGATGGCATTGCTATTCCGGTCCTGGGCGTCTCGCACCGAACCACTACAGGTTCTCGGACCACCCGACGCGCTCGATCTCTGCCGAGACTGGGTAGGCCCGGATGACCCGGTGACCTTCACACCGCTCGAGACCGGCCAGTCGATCATGTTGGGCACCTATCGTGTTCGCGCACTCGAAGCCGCGCACGAAGTACCCACCCTTCTCTACGACATGACCGACGCATCCGGAACCCGAATCTTCTGGGCCACCGACACCGGGCCTTTGCCCGAATCAACTGTCGACGCCCTTGCCGACGCGCGTATCGACGCCGTCTTTCTCGAAGAGACCTTCGGCTACAAGACCGACCACGGCACCGGGCACCACGATCTGTCGAGTTTCGCGGAGACGGTGTTGCGGCTCCGCAACTGCGACGCGATCACCGATCGAACCGATGTGGTCGCCGTACACCTCGGGCACCACAACCCCGTCGAAAACGAACTCTCGGAAGCACTTCGTGTGTCAGGGGCGCGAGCGGTTCCGGATGGAGCTGTGCTCGAGATCGGGGTAGGACAGAGCCATCGAACTCTGGTCACCGGTGGCGCCCGCTCGGGCAAGTCCACTTACGCGGAGGGCCTGCTTGCCGGCTACCGGCACGTCACGTACATCGCCACCGGGGATCCGCAGGACGACGATCCCGACTGGATCGAACGAATTGCGTCGCATCGCGCGCGGAGGCCGTCGACGTGGACGACGGTAGAGACCTCCGAAGTGACCGAGATTCTCGCAACCGCAACAACACCGATCCTGCTCGATTGCCTCGGCACGTGGTTGACCGCATGTCTGGATCGACATCAGGCGTGGGCGACAGAAGATCTCAGCGCCGTCCACGCAGATATCGACCGGTTGGCCGACGCCTGGACCGCCTGTCCGGTACCGATTGTCGCCGTCACCAACGAAGTCGGAAGCGGCGTCGTCCCGGACACGAAGTCCGGGAGACTGTTCCGCGATCTACTCGGTCTGGTGAACAGCCGCATCGCCGCTGCATCCGAGTCGGTGGTTCTGATGACCGCCGGACTCCCCCAGCACCTGCGCGGGTGACGTCAGAGCAATCCGGTGAGCTGGCGCGCACAATCGAATAGAAAGCCGACCAACTCTCGATCGCCTTCAGTCACTCGTCCGCTCGCGCCCTGGACGCACAACCCGCCGGCCACCTGGTCCGCGTGATCCCGAACCGGTACTGCGACCGCGGATCGACCCAGGCGACATTCCTGGTTCTCGAACGCAAATCCCTGCCGGCGAACAGACCTCAGCTGTTCAGACAAAATATCGAAGTCACCGATCGTGAACTCCGTGACCCGGCGTAGGTCCAAGCCCGGCAGCAACCGCTCGTCGTGCGCCAACAACACCTTCCCCAGCGCATTCGCGTGAAGGTTCTTCGGCAGTGCCGCTATTCCGATGATCTCGTGATCCGGATCCTTGTCGACGAACCTCAAGCGCCCACCGGCGAATGACGCGACGTGCAATCCGAACCTCGTGTGTGTCCGCATGTCCTCGACGCGCTCATGCAGCGTCGGCGCCGGACCACTCGACGACGCCGCATGCGAGAGCTCGGCAGTCCGACGCCCCAACGCGAACCCTGACAGGTCCGGCACCCGCACGAGAAAGCCCTCCGCCACCAGCAGATTCAGCATCCGGTACGCCGTGGCCGATGGAACGCCTGCAAAAGTGGCGATCTCCTTCGCGGTTGTTCCCGGTCCCAGATGAGCCACCGCCTCGAGCATCCCCAGCGCCTTCTGAACCGCACGCGGTTGTTGTCCACTGAAGTGGGTCTCTTCGCCGATCCGTTTGTCTGATCGTGGACCAGCGGTTGCACGGTCCGCGGTCACCGCCCATGCTCCGGCGAGTCACCCTCGGCGGTCCCACGATCCGGAACGAGTCGCCTTCGCCCGTCACCGTCGATCAGCAGAGTGCCCGCACCGGGCAACAGGTCCGCCGTCTCGACGCTGTCGAAAGCGCCGACCATCAGAAGGCTTTCCGGTCTGGCTCTACGGAGCAATGAACTCCACACTGTCCCCGACACAGCAACAGCAAGAGCAGCGATCGGCAGTGCCCACATCCCGTGAACCGCACCGTCGAGAACGATGTAGACCAATAGACCAGCACCGGCGACGCTCACGGACACAGTGCATATCCGGGTCAGCGAAGTATGTTCCCCGATTCGGCGCAAGAACTTCCACGAAGCAAAGGCCACCAGCGTGTAAGCGCAGACCAACGCGGTCTCCACCACCCCGTCGAAGGATCCCGAATCGTCGCGAACCGTATCCGAATAGATGAATACGCCCGCCGCACTTACCGCGACGAACGCAAGTACCGCAACGTACGGGGTACGAAATCGTCTGTGCACGCGAGCGAGCGGCGCAGGCAGTACCCGTTCGATCCCCATCGAGTACAACAACCGCGAACCCGCCTGCGCACAACCGAGAGTGGATGCGAACCAGGAACACGTCATTCCGATCTTGACTGCCAGAACCACTTCCGCGCTGGCTCCGGATGCCGTTCCTTCGAAGTACGCTCCGACGATCGTTGCGCCGTGACCGGTCATCGCCGCCCAGGCCGCAAAAACGAAGAGGACCCCGCAGATGATCGGCGAAATGAGAACCGTGCGTGTGACGCTGATGAGTGGTCGTTTCGCTTCCGGGCCGAAGAAGGCCGAGCTTTCGAAGCCCGCCATGCTGAGCACCGTCAGCATCGCGAGAAACGGAACTGCACTCAGCGACGGATTCGGCAGGGCAACAGCAGTTGTCGTGTCACTGTGCGTCGCCAGCATGACCACGACGATGAGAATCAACGAGCACGCTTCGACGACCAGGATCGCTCGGGTGGCGAACCGGACGCCTCGCACTGCAATCCACGCGACGGCCACGGCAATCGCCACCGTCGTGATCACCGTCGCGGCAGTTCCTCGCACGTCGGGGCCGACAATGGCGATGGTATCGAGCAGACTCGGAACCGCCTGCGAGAAAACCGAAACCGAGATTCCGAGATACCCGAGTACCAGTGCGGCGCCCGCCGTCAGTGTCGCCCGGATACCGGAGCCTTGGAAGACGAAGCTGTACAACGATCCTGCCGCGGCCAGCCTCCGCGTGAACTGAGTGATGCAGAACGCAACGAGAAACACCGCCGAAGTTGTCGCAGCAATCGCAGCCAACCCGACGTAGCCGGGACTGTAGGTGATCATCCACAGGGCGATGAACACCATTCCCGTTGCCGGAGCGATCGTGGAGAGTGATTGCCCCAACAGGTCGATCGGGGTCAAACGTCCTCGTCCGAGACCACGGAGCGGGGAGAACACGGGCTCACTGTGTTGATCCGCATTCTGCGCTCGCGTGATCGCCGCACGCAGTGCCGCACTCACGGCCATGTGTCACCGTCCGTCGCGTCCAGGCCCGAACCTACGAGCGAATTGTCAGAATTCGGTCAAGTTAGTCCGCTTATGTTTCCGCGCAGTTTCCACGATGGCGCGCACAGAACTTTCAAGTGAGAATCCGACTCTGTTTCCCACCCAGCGTCATGCCGGATCAAGGGCGGCCGACGGTATCCGGCCCCTCCGGCAGCACCTTGAACTGCGAGTTCTCCGATTCTCACACGACAACTGCTCTCTCAGTTGCACCTCGTCCAGGCGTAGCGCGGTCGACGCGGGTTCGCAGCATCGCCCGTACAGGATGTGTCCCACACACCACCGGCACTACCCGAGAGGAACGGAGGAAGCATGGACTTGGTCAGCGCCACCACTTCGGCGATCATCGGATTTGTTCTCCTGCTCGCCGGCATTCCCAAGCTGAACGACCACGACGGGGTGCTTCGTTCGGTGCGCGGATACAAAGTGTTGCCGGTGCGACTCGAAGTACCGCTCGCTCGCATCCTTCCCGTCGCGGAAACCGTCGTAGGCATCCTTCTGGTTCTCGGCGTGGCCCATCGCCTCGCCGCCTTGGTTGCTGCCGTCATGTTCGCGTCGTTCTTCACGGGCCTCACGATCAACCTCCTGCGTGGGCGACGCGATCTGGACTGCGGATGTTTTGCATTCGGAGTCGGCGAGATTCCGCGTATCGGATGGTTCCACGCCGTTCGCGCCGGAACACTCGCGGTGATCGCTGTGGCACTGTCGGTCACCGCCGGACAGGCTGAGATCGGCGTCCAGGTCGTGACGACGACCTTCGGATTCCTCCTCGTTCTGGCGGGAGTTGCGCTCGCACAGATTCGTTCGGTGGTCCACCTCGGACGACGCCCGGTCGACGACTACCTGTCGAGCGCCTCCATCCGCCTCCGAACCGCCGAAACCGCGTCCCGGTACGGCTCGTGAACTTACATCCCCACCACTGAAAACTCGAAGGCAGGACTACCACGATGACCACTTTCCTCCTTGTCGCGACAGTGATCCTGGTGATCGCCGTAGCCGTACTGTTCTTGATGGTTCTTGCTCTGGCTCGTGAAATCGGCCGCGTACAAGTACGTCTCGGACCTCTCGGTGCCCGGATGATGGATACCGGGCCCAAGGTCGAACAGGCCGGCCCGTCGTTTGCCGGTCTCATCGATCAGGAAGGACGGACCGTCGGAGTCGGTGGTCACCGCGACAAACCTCAACTCCTGCTGTTCACAGCACCGAGTTGCTCGACGTGCAAGAGCCTTCTTCCCGGCGTAAGGGCAATGGCCCGAGCCGAATCGGATCTCGACGTGATCATCATCTCCGACGGAACACCCGAAGAGCATCGCGAGTTCCTGGCCGGCAGCGGGATCGGTTCCGAGCTCAGTTACATCGACGCTCGAGACGTCGGTATCGCATACCAGGTGGGCACCACTCCGTACGGCGTGATTCTCGACGAGCACGGCAAGATCCGAGGAAAGGGCCTGTGCAATCACATGGCTCAGGTGGAAAGCCTGCTCAATGCGCTCGAATCCGGCACCCCCTCACTCCAGCACCTTCATGCCCAGGCGAAATCCGGCAGCGCGGCCTGATCTTCCTGCACAGTTCGATCCTCTTCACGAATCAGGAGAAAATCGTTGGACGACAATGAATTCCCGCAGCACAACATGACGGAGAATCGATATCCCGTCGACGAGGCGACAGTTCAGGCCCAGGCCGAATGGATGGCGGGCCAGGGCGGTTCGCTTACCAGCCGAACCGGACGTAAACTCTCCGAACGAGTTTCGCGGCGATCCATGATCAGCCGGATCGGCAAGTGGACCATGGGTGTGTCAGGAGTGGCACTGATCAGCACACTTCCCGTGACACGTAGTGCCTTCGCCCAAGAGCCCGAGGTTCCTGCGCCGGCACCTGGCCCCGAACCTCTTGTCCCTGTCTACGACGGTAAAGATCCGGCCGAGTGCGAGTACTGGCGCTGGTGCAACATGGACGGAACGTCCTGTGCCGCATGCAACGGCGGCGGTGTCACCACCTGTGCCCCCGGCAGCAAGCCCGGCGCAGAGTTCTGGGTCGGATGCTGCACCAACCCTGATACCGGCAAGACCTATCTGATCGCCTACTACGACTGCTGCGGTGCGCCTTCGTGTTCCAACGCATTCTGCGGCGAACCGGACATGCAGGCCGTGATGTACAACCCGGTCTCCGGAAGCTACGACCAGGAAATCATCTGGTGTGTCTCCGACGAGTCCCAGGCATACACCTGCACGATGGCGCCCATCATCGGTGAGGACTGCCAGACTCGACCGGCCGAGCGCCCCAAGGTCGGTGCCGGATCATGAGCAGTCCGCGAACCCGAAAACTGGCGCGACCCGCCGTTGCCGTCATCCCACTCACCGTCGTACTCGCGCTGGCCGGTTGCAGTTCGTCCGACAACGACGAACCCTCCAGCGCAGGTGATGTCACCTATCCGACAGTTCCGTTCACTGCACCGGGCGAGGGAATCTCCCTCGGTCACGACGACCAGGAAATCGGCGACACCATTCCCGAGCCGTTGCACGTCGGTTCGATCACCCCGATCGCAGCTGACCGCTTGCTGGGCGTCGAAGGTGGATTCGGCCAACTCGAGCTCAGCGTCAACGTCATCGATCCGAAAACCGGTGTGGCCGAGAGCCGGATCACCGTCGGCCCGGGTATCTGGGATCCGGTCATTCACGGATTCGTCGGGGATTCCGCCGAGGATCCTGCGGTGCTCGCTGCCGAGGTGTGGCGGCCCCGAGGTTCCCGCGGCGCGGCAGATTTCACGGTCAGCACCTACTCCGGGAACCTACTGGAACCAGCCGAGGTCATGCTTCCGGACGTCGCACGCGTACATTCCCGTCCCGGCTCGAACGCCGTGACCTCCGACGGCAAGTTCTTCGTCACGTGGGACGACGGTTTGTACGGCATCAGAGTGGTCGACCTCGAGAAGAAGGAAGCGACCGGTGCACTCCAGATAGTCGGCTGCGGTCCGTTCACGTGGATGGTCGATCACGAGCTGTACAGCGTCTGCGAGGACACCCGGGAACTGCTGCACGTCACGATCGGTGACGACGGTGTTCCGAAGGAAACCGCCCGAAGCAAGGTCCTACCCGAGGATTTTGTCTCCACCCGCAAGGTCACGTGGGCATCGAAAGCGAATAAAGCCTTGCTGGTCAGTGAGAACGGCGATGTGTACGTCTTCGACTTCTCCAACGGACTGCCTCAGGAAGGTGTCAAGCCGATCGGAAACGCCGGGCAGGACTCCGGTCGATTCTCGGAGAACGTCATCAACGCCGACGCAACCCGGCTCGCAATCGCGTACACGGACACGGCTATTCATCCGGACTCTGCTCGGGGAGGCTCACTGGTCAAGATCGACTTGTCCGACGCAACAACCTTCGCCCCGGTGAAGAGCTTGACGCTTGCAGACCTCGGCTTGACAGACATCAAGAGCATGACCTTTTCCGTCGACGGCGCCACGTTCTACGTGCTCGGTTCGGGACCTGAGGTCGAAGGCTCCGCTCCGCAGAAGATCGTGGGTTACAACGCGAGCACCGGCGAGCAGGTCAGTTCCGTCGATGTCTCGGGCAACGTCGGGGACGTCAGCGGGTTGATCACACCAGAAGTACTCCGATGAGTCGTCCCGGATCCGGCGTGGTGATGGGCCGGCGCCGATTCCTGAGTTTGGGAGCACTCGGCGCCGGAGCACTCGGGCTCGGCGCAATGGGGACGATTGCCGGATGCAGTTCCACTGCAGCATCTCCGACGCCGACGACCGATCTCGACTACATCCTGCCCACCGACCCGGAAGTTGCCGCCGCAGAATCGGCGCGAGCCTGGAACGGGACCACCGCTGCGTTTGCCCTTGCCGCCGGATTCTCGACGGTAGATCTTGGCGGACGCCTCGTGGACACGTGGACGTACGGAGGCGCTGCGGTGGCTCCGGAACTTCGCCTGAAGTCCGGTGACCGGGTGAACGTCAGCGTCCAGAACGGCCTCGACGCCGAAACAACACTGCATTGGCACGGAATTCGAATCCGCAACGACATGGATGGCGCGGCACCCACCACGCAGGCTCCCATCGGCGCCGGTTCGAGTTTCGAGTACAACTTCATCGCACCGGATCCGGGAACGTACTGGTACCACTCGCACAGCGGATTACAAGCCGATCGGGGGCTGTTCGGCGCCTTGATCGTCGAGGACCCGAACGACATCACCGGGGCCGACGTCGATGCCGTCCTAGTGCTCGACGACTGGCTCGACGGATTGGGTACCACACCGGATTCCGTCCTGATGGCCCTGAACCCGGCAATTTCGGGCGGGCACGGCGGACACGGCGGTGGGGCAACAACTCCGGCGGAACACTCGGAAGCCGACATGTCTGTCGCGCAACAGTTGGTGAGCGGCGGACACGGTTCTTCCGAACCACTCGGCGGGATGACTCAACACATCGCGTATCCACTGCACTTGATCAACGGGCGGCCACCCAACGATCCTGCTGTCGTGACTGCAGCGCCCGGTTCGACCCTGCGACTGCGAATCATCAACGCAGCCGCCGAAACTCCGTACCGGTTTGCTGTGGCCGGTCACGAGATGACAATTGTCGCTACCGATGGCTACGACGTGGAACCAACTCCCGCCGACACCATCATCGTCGGAATGGCGCAGCGCTACGACGTGCTGGTGACGGTGAAGTCGGGAACATGGCCGGTGGTGGCGAAGGTCGAGGGCCGAGATGGTTATGCGTCGACCGTCCTACGCAGCACCGACGCGTTGGCGCTGGCGAACCCGGATGTCGGCGGAAACCTCTCGGAACTGGCCGGCCGACTGGTCACCGAAAGCGAACTCCGGCCCACGGAATCCGCACGGCTCGAGACGAAATCACCTGATCGCGACTACCGCATCGAGTTGATCCAGGCCGGCGATCGGTACGTCTGGGGAATGGCGGGGGCCGATGCAGGCAAGCTCGTCATGAAACAGGGCGAACGGGTCCGGATCACGATGAAGAACGCGTCCACGATGTGGCACCCCATGCACACCCACGGCCACACGTTTGCGGTACCGGATTACGGCGGACTTCGCCGCGACACCGTCAACGTCCTACCCGGCACCGAGCTTGCCATCGAGTTCGACGCCGACAATCCCGGCGAGTGGATGTTCCACTGCCACAACGCCTACCACTTCGAGGCCGGCATGACGGCAAATCTGCGTTACGTCCGCTGACAAGTCGAAGAATGGAGAGAACACCTCATGAAGAAACTCGTTCCCGCTTTCCTGGCCGCGTGCGCTGCCCTGAGCCTAACCGCCTGCAGTAGTGATGCCGGTGCGTCGTCGGACGAACCTGCAGTCGTGATCGAGGTGAAGAACATGGCGTACACACCGGCATCGGTCACCATCGAGAAGGGACAGACCGTCGAATGGAAGTTCGACGACAGCGGACTCCCCCACGACGTGGTCGGCAACGGTGATCTCGACGGGAAACTGAAGAGCGAGTTGCTCACCGAGGGAACCTTCTCGTACACGTTCGACGACGCCGGAACCTTCACCTACCACTGCACGCCCCACCCGATGATGGTGGGCACCGTGATCGTTCAATAGTGAGGAGGTGGATCGCCGGCTTCGGCCTCGCCGTCGCGGCGACGTGTGTCCCAGCTTGCGGCACAGAAGATCCCGTCCCCGACGTGGTGGTCGAGATCAGCAATGTTCAGTTCAGTCCGATGGACGTCACCGTGGAGCACGGCGGCACCGTCGAGTGGCGCTTCGACGACGGCGGACTCCTGCATCACGTGGAATCACCCGGCCTGTTCGACAGCGGTATCACCGGAGACGGAACGTTCCGGCACACGTTCGAGAGCGTCGGCGTCTACGAATATTCGTGCTCCGTGCACCCGTACATGATCGGAGTCATCACAGTGCTGTGAACACTGGCTCATCACTTTTCGCTGCGACTTCGGCTCGACACTTTTCCTGAACCACAAACACTTCGGAGGATCTGATGACTACTGTTCTCTCACACGGCCCACTGCAGACCGACGTCCCTGACATCCGGCCGACCCTTCAAGGCTCGGTCGGCACCGCGACCCGTGTCAGCCTCGTCGCGGCGGGCGCCGCTGTGGGTGCCGGCCTCGCACTCGTGGCCACGCCATCTGCGACAACAGCTTTGACCACAGCTGTTATCGGCGCCGGACTGGTTACGTCGCTGGCCGCGAACTGGTCGACCTGCGGAATGTCCGTCGCCGGAGTTGTTGCGGCGCCGAAGCAAGTCGATCGGAAGGGATCCTCGACTCCCGTCCGCCGACTCGGCTGGCACGCTCTGGGTTCGGTCACGACGGGAGCCGTCACCGGGGCATTGATCGGCGCTCTCGGTGCGGCGATGTCCGGGTACGTGCCGATCGGCTGGGCGCTCGGCGTCTGGTCCGTCGTCGCGGTTGCATACGGGCTGCATGAATTGGGTGCGGTGAGCATGCCGACTCCGATGCGGCGCCAACAGCTTCCGCGCCATCTGCGCCGCACGATGGCGCCGTGGAAGGTCTCGCTGATCTTCGGCGCGATCATCGGTCCGGGATTTCTGATCTTCATCCGCTCGAGTGCGTACTACCTCTTGGCACTCGGCGTCATGGCTTCGGGTACACCGGCTCTCGGGGCGGCGCTGTTCACGGTCGTATCCCTTGGCCGCTGCATGCCCAGCCTCGCGGCAATCGTGCACACCAAGCGCGGTGGCTCGATGCCGGGATTCCTCTCGATCATGTGCGTCGTGGACCGTCGCGTGCAGAGCGTCACCGGCGCGGCATTGATCGCACTGGGAGCATTCGCCGCCGCAGCACTGATCTGACTCTCGACCGAGCACCCTTCACCTCGAGTGAACACACGCTCCGACTCTCCGGAGCGTGTGTTCACTCGACAGAAACCGTGCGCACTCACCCCGCGTCAGGGAATCGACAGCGCCACCTGGACCGAGTCCTCCGACGGCGACGTCACCTTTGCGTCCCGACTCCACAGCATGTCCAGCGCTGCCTTGGGCTTGGCAAGAACCCACTCCCGGGCGGCGTTCTTGATCAGCGTCGGAGTTGCGCACCCGCAATCGCTGTTCACCCCGTCTGCGTCGATGCCGACGTCTCGGCACAGCGCCACAGCGCGGGGCACGTGATACCCCTGAGTGACGATCAACGCCTTGGTCACCCCATACGTATGTATGGCCCGGAAGCAGGTGTCATAGGTGTCGAGGCCGTACGGATCCCCCACGATGCGACGCTCATCTATTCCATGCTCCAACAGGTAGTTCGTCATCGCCGCGATCTCGTCACCCGAGCCGCCGTTCGCGTCGCCGGAGACGAGGACCGCTTTAGCCTTTCCCGCTTCCACCAGTTCGACTGCTGCGTCCAGCCGCCCTTTCAGGAAAGCCATCGGCTTACCGTCCTTGATCTGCGCGCCCAGCACGATCACTACCGGAGCATCGGGAGCATCGACGGCGTCCGACGTATGGCCGGCCGACGCCACGGAAATCCACACGATCGAGCCCGCATAGACAACTGCTCCGAGCACCGCAATGCCTGCGACCCAACGAGGCCACCGGCGCTTGCGCGGCGGTTTCACTGGATCTGCAGCAGCTTCGTCCATTCGTCGATCAAACCACACGGTTTGCTCATGGCTCGAGCACTCGGTCGATCCTCCATCCCTCCGCGCCACTGCGCTCGGCCCACAGATCCGAGTACTTTCCACCTCGCGCGATCAGGTCTTCGTGGGAACCGACCTCCTCCACCCCACCGTCTTCGAGGTAGACGATGCGATCTGCTCCCTCAATAGTCGACAGGCGATGAGCGATGATCACCACCGTTCGACCACGGGCCAATCGGTGAATTGCCTCGGTGATGGCGACTTCGTTCTCTCCGTCGAGGGCTGAAGTCGCTTCATCGAGAAGAACAATCGGAGTGTCCTTGAGGAATGCCCGCGCAATCGAGACCCGCTGACGTTCACCGCCGGACAGCAGTGATCCGCCTTCACCTACCCTGGTCTCCTCACCGCTCGGCAAACGGTCGATCACTTCGCCTAGCCTGGAATCCACCACTGCTTGACGGACCTCCGACTCGGTGGCATCCGGTCTCGCCAACCGAACGTTCTCCAGGATGGTTCCGTCGAACAGGTAAACCTGCTGTGAGACAGTCGATATCCGAGACATCAATGCTCTCGTTCCGATGTCGCGAACATCGGCTCCCCCGATGGATACCGCACCTTCGTCTACGTCCCAGAATCTGGAGATCAGCCGAACCAGAGTTGTCTTTCCGGAACCGGAAGGACCGACCAGAGCAGTGACCGAGCAGTCCGGGAATTCGAGACTCACGTTCCGAATCACGCGATCCGGGCCGTAGCCGAAGGAGACCGAATCGAACCGAATATTATACGACGTAGGCTCTTTCGGCACCTCAGGTTCCGCCAGCACCGGTACATCGATCATCTCTCGGACAGATCCGAGCGACACCCGGGCCAGTGAGATACCTTCACCGAATCCTGCGAGCATTTGCATCGGCTCCACGAACCTCACGGCCAACACGAGAACAACGATCACGCTTGCTGTGTCGATGGACCCGGTGGTGACCAGCAGTGCCGCCAGAACCAGGACGGTGAGAAAGGCAACCTGAACGACGATCATGAAGCGCAGCAGATACTTGTCGACCGATCCGATTTCCTGCAGGTGTGCGTCCCGGTTGGACACAAGAGCTTCGTCCAACCGGGTCCAGCCTTCGCCACTCTTACCGGCCGAACGTAGAACTTGCTGCGCCTGTGCATATTCGACGACGCGCGATGCCAACTCGGATTCGCTCTTGCCGATCGCCTCGTATTCGGGAACAACCGCCCGCTGCACGTTGCGGTAAGCCCGAATCCCCAGTGGAACGAAGACGACAATCGCGAGAGACAGTCGCCAGTCCACAAACAAGACAGCGATCGCCACTGTCGCTGGAGTCACCGTGACGGTGACGAGTTGCGCGATGATCATTCCCGGGACGCTCATCAAGATAGCCGTGCCCTCGGTGACCAGGCGAGTGAACGCTCCACGGTTTGCCTTGCTGAACCACCCGAGCGGAACCTGCACCAAGTGCTCACCGAGGCGATGCATGATTCCACCGGCAAAACCCTCGATTCCGATGCGGTACGCCCGATTCTCGGCGATCCACCGTACGGCGCCACAGGCCACCGCCACGAGAGCAGCAGTGACAACCCACGGAACTGCGGCGTCGTAATCGCCGCGAACCACCGCTTTCAGGATCGGAATCATCAGTGCAAAGACGACACCCTCGAGTATCCCGGCGAGCGTGAAACCTGCTATCTGACCTCGCATCCCATTGTCGCGCCCGAGGATTTCGTCCAGGTCTCGAATCATTGCGGCGCCTTTCGCGGAGAGATGTCTTCGACGAGGGGGTTCTGGAGCGCCCACATCCGCGCGTAGGTTCCGCCGAGCGCCGACAACTGTTCGTGCGTACCTTTTTCCACGATCCGTCCGGCGTCGAGAACGAGTATCTGATCTGTGTATCGGACGGTGTGCAGTCGATGAGCGATCACCATCAGGGTGCCGCCGTCTGCACTGATCTCGCCCAGTGCGCGTTGAACGGCCGATTCACTGTGGGGATCGGCCTGCGAAGTCGCCTCGTCCAGGATGACGATCGGCGGGTTCTGAAGGATGGCGCGGGCGATCGTCAGGCGTTGCTTCTCCCCACCCGACAGCTCACCGCCCGAACCACCACCGATCTCGGTGTCATACCCGTCCGGCAGTCGCATGATCACGTCGTGAATCTGCGCCCGCCTCGCCGCTGTCTCCACTTCCAGATCCGTTGCATCCGGTCGACCGAGCCGAATATTCTCGCGCACGCTGTCCCGCAGGAGCACAACATCTTGGAAGACGATGGCCATTGATCTCAAGACTTCGCGACTGGACTGATCTCGTAAATCGCTTCCGCCCAGTCGAATAGACCCGTCCGTGACGTCCCAGAACCGCGGAAGTAGACGTGCCAAAGTGGTCTTTCCGGAGCCGGAGGGGCCAACGATCGCGGTCACGGTGCCCGGTTGCATCTCGAAGGAGATGTTCTCGAGGACGCGCTGCCCAGTGGTGTACTCGAAGCCGACGCTGTCGAATTCGACCAAAGTGCTGCGAGCAGGCACTGCATCCTGAGGTTCGGCCAGCTCTGGTTCGCCGAGGATGCTCTCGACGTGAGTCGCTCCCAGTTGGCCTTCGCGGTAGAGGTTGGCCATCGTTCCCATGTGCAGAACCGACGACGGAACACCGATTCCGACGACCAGAAAGGCAACAAGAGCTACCGGGGTAATCCAACCCCCGGACAACATTGCAGTTCCCGTCGCCGTGATGACCACGATGAGTACCGCCGGTGAGAGGAGGATCGACATCGCGACCACCGGCCTTCCCATCCCCGACATCCATCGCACGCACACCGCAACCATCGAATCGACAGCGCTCGAGTAGCGCGCGAATGCGCGACTCCCACTCCCGTACGTCTTGACAACCTCGATACCGTCGCCCAGTTCTACTGTCGCAGAAATCAATGTCGACATTGCAAGATTCCAGGAGTCGACGTTCGTTCGATAGGCTCTGCGCATCGACGGCGCGGCGAGAGCGAGACACACTCCGATGTAGCCGACCAGGACCAGGCTGAACTTCCAGTCCATCGCCACCAGATAGATCAGGGCCACTATCGGCGACAGGATCGCTGGTACCACGTCGGCGGGAAGGTGAGCGACGAGAAGATGCATCCGCTTCACGTCGTCCGTCATCGCCTGCTTCACTTCACCGGTGCCACCATTTGCAAACCACCCCAGAGGAACTCGGGACAGATGCCGAGCGATACGCGAGCGGATCGAGTATTTGAAATGCGCGTCGGCGGTGTGACACACGGTCAGTGCTGCGTTGTAGACGACAAAACCGAGAATTGTGCCCGCTGCACCGATTGCGGCCCACATCCAGACCAGGTTCAACGACGAGCCGGTCAGGAGCACCCGCGCGATCTCGACCACCGCAACGTAGGGCAGGAATCGCAACGGCACCGACAGTGCCGACAGACCCGCCCCTAGGAGGAGTTGATTTCTCACCGGCGCGATCATCCTGCCCAAAGCGTCTCGGTCGACGAGTCCAGGCGAGTCTTCCGGGGCTGCGGACTCGTTCACTTTCATTGCCGCACTCACTCTTCGACGATGATCGTGCCGGTCATGTTCGGATGTGGTGTGCACGTGTAGGTGAACGTTCCGGCTTTGTCGAAGGTCTGACTGTAGGTTCCGCTTCCTTGGAGATCGCTCTTGATCCCCAACTCGGCGAACACGACATCGTGCGGCATTCCCTGGTCCTCGAAAATCCACGTGACGGTCTGTCCTGTATGCACGGTGACGGAGTTCGGTGTGTACGCAAGGTTTTTCACCGAGATCTCGACCGGCGCTTGCTCGGTAGATCCCGTCGAATCGTTGCCGCACGACGTCAGTGTGAATACCGCTGCAACAGCGATCAATGTGGTCAATCCGGTGCGAAATGACATTCTGCTCTCCTCATCGAACGTAGTGGAGGTCGGCAGTCATCCCGGCCTCGAAGTGGTACGCGTTGTGACAGTGAAACATCCACCGTCCTGGATTGTCGGCGTCGAAGTCGATCGCCATTTGTGTACGCGGAAGTACGATCACGGTGTCTCGGCGAAGCCCGCCGTAGGAGGGAACCGAGAAGGTGTGCCCATGGGTGTGCATCGGGTGCCACATGTCGGTGTCGTTGTTCATGACGATTCGTATTCGCTCGCCCTGCTTCATTCTCAACCGACCTGCATCGGCGCCCGCCATTCCCCAGAGGTATCGATCGCCGGCCTGAATGAGATCCACCGAATACGCACGATCCGGTGCCCTCTGCTCCAGCGCTCCTGACGGGCGAAGCTCCGATTCCAGAACGAGCCGACCGCCGGAACCTGACAGCACTGCAGGCGAAGTCAGGTCGACGACCGCTACCGAATCCGGCGTCCGAAGCAGGCACGCGACGCCACCTGACTTCCCTTCCACCTTCGCGGCGATGGGCCACGAGCCGGACTGCACCGTCACCAATACGTCGTATCGCTGCGCGGGTGCGATCAGAATCTCGTCTCCGGCTGTGTAGGCAACGTCCTGCCCGTCAGCACTGACAACGGTCATCTCGTGCCCGGCGACCGAGAAACGGTACGGAGTCTCCGCCCCGGCATTGATCACCCGCAATCGAAGCCGAGTTCCGGCCGTCGCACTGACTACGAAGGGATCTTCCACAGGCCATCCGTTGATCAGGTGCAGTGGATACGTGATGTGCGTTGCCGTTCCACCGAGCGCCCTGGAATTTCCGTGACCACTGCCGAGAAGTTCTGCGGCAGAATCAATCTCTGCACCATCGACTTCCGGTGGAGTGCCGCCGTGCCCGTGGTGTCCTCCCTGCACGTCCGGTGACAATGCGCGAAGCACTGCATCCGGGGTTGTTCCCAGCCCGTCGAGCCAGTCGTCGATCACGATGACGACGTCCTCGTCGGCTCCGGTCCGGTCGTTCGGGTCCTCGACCACGAGTGCACCGAATAGCCCTCGATCGGCCTGCAATCCTGAATGGGAGTGGTACCAATATGTTCCGTGATCCGGGGCCACGAAGTCGTAGGTGAACTCGGCACCTGGTCGGATTCGTTCCTGGGTGACCGGCGGGACGCCGTCCATGTCGTTGCGGATCGCAATGCCGTGCCAGTGCACTGAGGTCTCCGTCGGAAGGTCGTTCTGCAACCGAACGTTGAGCCGGTCTCCCTTGGAGATTCGAAGCTCCGGGCCAACTGCTTCCGCACCGTACGACCATGTGTCGACCTCTCTGGCGCCCAGACTCACCCGAGCCGGTGCAGCTGTCAGATTCCGTTCGACTGTGCGCCCGCTATGAAATCTCGCCTGTTCGGCAGCACGAACTTCGTCGTCGAACGGTGAAATCTCAGAACTGGTTTCGTTCGCCGAGCCACGGCTGCACGCACTCAATGCCACAGAACCCAAAGCCGCAGAACCCACAGCCGCAGAGCCGAGCGTCACCGCTCCCCATCGCAGAGCCAGGCGCCGACTCAACGCACTCGAACTCATGCCGTCAGCGCCGTGAATTCCTGATAGCGCGTCGCGGCAACAGCTTCGGTTCCGGTGCCGGTCAGATTGCCGGCAGCCATGGCATCCATGTCCTCGATCATCCAGAAGGTGGCGAAGGGATGAGTGGCAAGCCACATGTCTCCGTTGACCTTGGCCACTCGGTTCTCCTGCACCGCTGAAAGACTCGAGAATCCGGGAACACCGGCAACCTTGCCGAACTCGTACACGCCCTCGTCGAACACGGCTACGATCCGAGCATCCTGCGCCGGGATCGCCTCGTCGGACAGGGGCGCATACGGCAGTCCTCCAGCGGCATTCGCTCGCTGGGATTCCGGACGCCCGAAGCCGCTCTCCGCCAACAGCAACGACGGCGGCGCCTGCTCGGTGGTGGTGGCAAGGATTCCAGAACTGCTCATCAGCACCGACACGGTGTTCACTTCACCACCGGACCGAGCAGAGACGTCAGCGATCTTGCCCTCCAAAGCGACAGTCAGCTTGTCGGCAACCGACTGACGATCAAAAGCGCGTCCGAAGAAGGCAAGATTCTCACGCCACGGAGTGGTGACGGCCGGGACCGGCACTGTGGGTACGGTCGACGCAAGGGAGTCGTAGTAGCTCCGATCGCCCATAGACGTGAAGATGACCAGTCCGGGATCCTGGGCGAGGACCTGCTCGATCGGGGGTGCACCGAGCGGCGGCACCGTGACCACCTCGGTACCCGCTGACGCCAAGATATCCTGGCCGATCTCCGATCCCCACGACGTGAAGACCACGTCAGGGGTGATGCCGACGGCAAGGAGACCGAGTGCGGCGTATTCGTCGAGGGAAACAATTCGCCCGAGGTCGCCCGGAACCGACGTCTCACCGAATTCGTGGGACACAACACGCGTTCCCTCGGCAGGTTCCGTCGTCGGTCCCGCCTCACTCGAGCTACAGGCGGCCGCAGTCAGGGCAACGACACTGACCAGCAGCGAAGCACCCAGCCTCGATAGGTAACCTGGTCGCGTTTTCAACTTCATGGTGTCCTTCAGCTTCGAAAAATCGGGGGGTTCGCATAAATCCGAGCACTGCTCGGATTTGGCAAGTAAACCTCACCTAAGTACATCCGTCAATCGCTTGCGTCGACTACGCACACCGATCCGACGCCGCTAAGCTCGGTCGGACCATGACTGCGCCATCACCTGACAAGAAGTCCGCCGCGACATCGGAGCGCCGCCGGAGTTACAACACCGGGATCACTGCGGACGCAGTGGTGACCGTGGCGTTCGGGCTCAGTCGCGAGCACGGAGTCGAGGGCTGGTCGCTGCGGCAGCTGCTCGGCGAACTCGATACGTCGTTCTCCGTCGTCTATCGACTCGTCGGAGATCGGGACACACTCTCGGCTGCGGTGGTCGACAGTGCGGTGTCGGCCGTGAACGTTCCATCCGCACAAGAAGATTGGCGTCAATGGCTGACACATCTGCTCTTGCAGATGCGAGAGGCATTGATCGAGTGTCCAGGCGCGGCGCAGTGGCTGCTGATGAACGGAGTTGCCACCCAGCGCAGCCGGGAACTCATGGAGGCCGGATTGGCATCGCTGATCGACGCCGGGTTCGGGGAAGAAGCCGCTCAGGCTTACACCGTCGCCTTCACCTCGACAATCACACTGATCGCCATGAACGACGCCAGGCGCATTCCCAGCGGACAGCCTTCACCCGATCACAGCGCGATGCTGGAACGACTGAGTAACGACGGACCCTCAGATCCTCGTTCATCGATGGAGACACTGATCGGGAAGTTCGCCGGTCCACCGGATGCTGCGGAAGCAACACGGGCAGAACACTATCGCTACACACTCGACCGTGTCCTCGACGGCCTCGAGGCGCGGCTGAACGCAATCAAGGAGTCACAGAAATGACCGAGGGTTGCTGTCGCAGTTGTGCGACAGCAACCCTCGGATGAGTTGGATTCTCGATATGTCTAACGGAACAGGTTCGCGACGAACGGAATCGTGTCAGCCTGTGATTCGACCAAAGCGCCGCTGTGATCGGTGTTGTAGGTCTTGAACGTGACCGGTTCACCGTTGGCGACCAACGCTGCAACCAGCGAAAGTGCAGACGGTGCAGGGACATCCACGTCGAGCAAGCCCTGGCCGATGAAGATGGGGCGATCGTATCCACTGGTCGGTACACCCATGTAATCGTTCAGCAGACCCTGGAAGTTCGGGATCTGACTGAGCGGGCGGGAGAAGATGTCACCGAGGACCAGATCCTTGGATGCCTCGTCCAGGTCTGCGGCGCAGAGCTTTTCGGCCGAGTCGACCTTTTCCCTTCCCAAGTCGTTCAGGTAGGAATTCAAGTCGATCTCGGGGTGCGCTTCCCGCAAGCCCGCGAGGATGTAGAGCGCGTACGACGTCAATCCGCCGCCGAGGGCGATGGGAGGGAAGCCCGGACCGGCAGGCAGGAGGGTCAACTCGATGTTGGCCGGCACTCCGGTACCCACCCCGCCGCGATAGTCGAGAGAATCCCCACCGTATTCAGTGGCGTAGCGCGCCGTCGTGATGGCCGCACCGCCGCCCTGCGACTGCCCGACCACTGCCCACCGATTCGAGATGGTGGGGTCGATCACCCGAGCAGCCTTGACCGAGTCGACGACGCTGTGCGCCTCCACCTTTCCGTCGAGATACGGCATCAGCCCCGGTGTTCCCAGACCGACGTAGTCGGTGGCGACTACGGCGTAGCCCTCGGAGAGCCAACGCCCCAGGTAGGGGTAGTCGCGCTCGGGCAGGCCAGGACCGACCAGCGAAGGGGCACAGGAATCGTCGAGTCCCGTGGTGCCGTGCGCCCACGCAATGACGGGCCAACCACCTTCCGGTGCCGGACCGGCCGGGACGTAGTACGCGCCACTGCTCAGCGCAGGCCCGCCGTTGGAACCGATGGTCCAGTACGTGAATCGCTTGGCGTCGGCGGTACCCGGAATCCACAGATCTTTCGGTAGCGGCTCACTCGACACCACAGTGCCGGTGGCTTGCGACGCGCTCGGTGCCTGTGCGGACGCGATGGGCGCAGCAACGGCGGAGCCGATCGTTGCAGCACAGAGGGCTGCGATGGATATGCGGGCAAACGACTTCGACTGGAATTTCACGTCTGACGACTCCGGTTCGTGCGGTGGGCGACCTCGTTGGACGTTATCGTAGATTTTGTTTAACCGATCGGTCAAGCAAAATCTTGCAGCTTCGTAAAACGTATATGTCGAGATTCACGCCCTAACTCCGACCTAGCATCGAACCGCACGAAAAAACAGTAGGAGGATGTGTCCATGGCACACGTACAGCGTTTCGACCACATCGGCATCACCGTCGCGGACCTCGAATCAGCGACCGCATTCTTCGTCGGTCTGGGTCTCGAGGTGGAGGGCACCGGATCCGTGGAGGGTGAGTTCGTGGAAACCGTCTGCGGTATCCCTGGAGCCAAGTGCGAAATCGCCATGCTGCGCCCGCCGGGCGAAGGATCACGGCTCGAGCTCTCGTCCTTCGTCACGCCCGAGCACGTACCCGGATCGCCTGCTCCGATGGCCAACGAGATCGGGATACGCAACGTGTCTTTCCAGGTGGGCGATCTCCAGGCTGCGGTCGACGCGGTGGCTGCGGACGGTTACGGACTCATCGGCGGGATCGGCGAGTACGAGAACAGCGTGCGCATGGCCTACGTCCGGGGGCCTGAAGGGATCATCGTGTCCCTGTTCGAGCAGATCGCCTGAAGCGTCACGGCATTCGGAGCGTCAGATCGCCTTCCAGGAGCTGGCCAGAGCGCCCATCGCGGCCGCGAATTCGGCGAACGCCGCGTCGATTCTGACGCGGTCACCGGTGGTCACCAGATCGAGCGTCAACCCGCGAATCTGCGCCAACACGATCGTCGCGTAGCGATCAGCGCGATCGGGTGGACATCCGTACGCGAGCGCAGCTTCCGCCAAACCACCCAACCAGTCCCCCACCACATGGTCGAGAAACTCGCGATACCGCTCCGGATGCAACAACGCCTGTCCGTAGATCTCGAACATCAAGCGAAAGTTCGGCAACGATTCCGCTGATGTGCGCCCATTCCAGTAACTCGTCAACATCTCGACGATGTCGGTCCCGGAAGAGATGTCGAGAGAAGAGCTGTCTCGCAGGGTGGCAACTACTTCCGTGAGCAGTTGTTCCTTCGAACCGAAATGATGGATGAGTGTCGCATGACTGATCCCCAGATCCTTGGCCAATGGCCGCATGGACAGTTCACCGACGCCGTTCGCCGTGACGTACGCGGTTACCTGCTCGAGCAATTCGGCACGGCGATGCTGGTAACGCAGTTTCCGGCCGTCGACCGGCGTGCTGTCCTCCACCTGCAGGAGCCTACGCAGTACCGGAAACACAGCAGTACCGGAAACACGGCAGTACCGGAAACACGGCAGAACCGGTTACACGGTGACGTGGTGGCGATCCGATCGACTGATCGTCACAGCGGCGACGACAACTCCGATCACCACGCCGATGAGAGTGTCCGCGACGCGAGCCACTGCCGCTTCGGTCCCGATCGGAGCACTGAACCCGATGAGGAGCAGTGCCATCGGGGTGACGGCCAGTGATGTCAGTGCATAGTTCTTGATCACGAGCAGCTCAGCAGCAGTCTGCAGAATCACGACCACGGCAACCGCTTGCCAGTAGCCGAGCGTCAATGCGATGAGAGCAGCAGCGACGACGGCGCCACCGACATTTCCCACCAACCGCTGAATCCCACGCTGGACGGTCTGCTTGTAGTTCAGCCCCTGCATCGCGGCGATGGCACCCATCGACGCCCAGAGCGGATGCTCCAACCCGGCTCCCGCCGCGAGCCAACCGGCCAGAGCCGACGCTGCCACGATGCGGAGAGCATTCATCCGCACCGGGCGCGAATACAGCCGATTCAATCCTTCGAGAAAATAGCCTTCGGGCGCGGCCAGGTTCTTTGCCGGTGCGAGATCGTGTTCGATCATGCTGGAACGCTTGAGCTTCCGAAGCTCCTTCTCGTGCCGAGCAATGTTGCGAATCAGGGTGGCGTCGCCGTGCAACTGCCACTCCTGAACTGCCGCTTCTGCTTCGTCGAGCACCGCCACCAGTTCGCGTCCGTGATCGACGGTCGACTTGATCCGGCCACTCGACGCAATAACCAAGCGGGCGTTGGCAATCGATCCGAGCGCCGGTTCCACTCCGTCTGCGCCGGACTGTTCGAGACGCCCCACCGCAGAAACTGCACGGGCAACTGCCAGGCGGGCAGGTCCCATCGGCAGTACGAGCGCTGGGAGCATCGCGGCCGCCCAACCGACCAGAACTCCGAGCGCACCGGCAGTGACCAACCGCGCCAAATCATCAACGCTGGAGGCATATCCGGCTGCACCGGTCGCCGCGAAGACGAGGATGACGGGCCCTGGTCCGGTGATCCGGAAGCCCGACATGAAGCAGTACGACGCACCCGCAAGCAAAGAGAGGATGCCGATCTGCAACCACATCGGAACGCCCGCGACACCCATGGCGCCGCCGAAGGCAATCGAAACCACTAGTGCAGCACCCACCATTGCCAGCTTGCCGGCCAACCGTGGATACGGCTCGTACCTGCCGAACGCGGCGCACAGCGCGCCCAAGGCCGCGAAGCCGGCCAATTCCCGATGCCCGAGCAGTCCGCCGACCACGAGGACTACGGCGGTGGCGAGCCCGACCCTGATCGCGGGGGCGATGGTCGCGTCGGCAGATCCGACGCGAAAAGCCGCTCGCCACGTCGCCCCGGAGACGGTATGTGCAATGGCTTCACTCGAATGAGTGAGACGGCTGGGCGTCCTGGCTGCGGTTTCGGTTCGGGTCACCCACCCAGCATACATTTATTTCACTAGTAAATTACTTGTGAAGTAATGTGAATTCTGTCGCTAAGATGGGGCCATGGGCGCGGCGAACAGATCCGAAGACGACTTCATCGACAAAGTCCGTCGCGAATGGAAGCGCGCCTACCCCGAGTTCGACACTGCTCCCGTCGAGGTGATGGGCCGGATCGCCCGCATCAACGCGCAGTCTCTTCACCAGCTCGACCGCGCACTGGCGTCCAGCGGGATTTCTCGCGCCGAATTCGACGTGATGAGTGCACTTGCTCGCAGTGACCGTCCCCTGCGGGCGAGCGAAGTCACCGCCGTCACGATGGTCAGCGGCGCCGCCACCACAAAACACGCAGACCGCCTGGCCAAGCTGGGCTTTGTCGAGCGTCAGCGCTTCGAACACGACGGACGAGTGGTTCTGCTTCAACTCACCGATGCCGGTCGCGCATTGGTCGAGGCAGAGTTTCCCCGACGCGTCGAGCGAGACCGTCAAGTACTCACCGGACTCGACGAGGACGAACGTGCCCAACTGACGGCACTGCTCAAACGCATCTCACTCAACATCGACTCGGGGATCTGGGACTGACCTACTTCGGCAGCGGCACGTTCTGCAAGCGCACCTGACCGCGCGCCACCTCTTTCCCCGATTCCGGATCGGTGATGACCACCGACCACAACTGCTGAACGCGTCCCTGCTGTATCGGCACAGCCACGACGTCCACGCGCCCACCCGTACGCGCCCGCAGGAAATCCGTTCCGTTGTGCACTCCGACGGCAAATTCGCCACGGTCCGCCACTGCGGTACTCGCCCCGATGCTCGCGGCCGACTCGACGGCAGTCGTGTAAACGCCGCCGTGGACAACGCCCCACGGAGTGTGGTGTGCCTCGGACAGATCGATGTGCCCGACAACCTTCGTGCCGGACACCTCGTCCAGTTGCAATCCGGCAGCGCTGACGAATCCGCTTGCTGCCTCGAGATTCAATTCCGTCATGACGACCCCTCATCTGCTCCGTTGGATTTCTCGACCTACCTTCCGCCCTCGAATACATGCCGTCAAGTGCTAAGTTGGAATTCCCAACTAACATTTCCAACTAACAGGGGCCCAGAGATGACGGCGACAAAAGGACGCAACTGCTCCATCGCCAACGCCTTGGAGGTCGTCGGCGAGAAGTGGTCACTGTTGGTGCTCCGAGAAATCGTCCTCGGGCAACGACGGTTCGACGAGATCGCCGCGGGCACGGGTGCGAGCCGCGACATCCTCGCCGCGCGTCTACGCACCCTTGTCGACGCCGACGTCCTCACGAAGCGACGCTACGAAGACCATCCACCGCGCTACGAATACGTCGCCACCGAATCAGGGAAGGCGCTCTATCCCATTCTGATGGCGCTCATGGAATGGGGGGACGCCTTTGCGACGACGGGTCCACCGCCAACCGTCGTCGAACACCGTTGCGGTGAGATCCTGCACGCCCAAGTTGTGTGCGCGCACTGCAAAGAGCCGCTGGCCGCCAAAGACGCGCATGTAGTCGAACTCTCGCCGCCTGCTCGATAGCGTCAGCGTCCGGGCGGAAACCCGCCTGTTGCGATCGGACCCCAGGAGTCGACGGTGACGCGGATCAGGCTCTTACCCTGCTTGCGCATGGCTTCGCGGTACTCGTCCCAGTCGGGATGATCACCGGCGATGGATCGGTAGTAGTCGACCAACGGTTCCACCGAGTCCGGGAGGTCGATCAACTCCGCGGTTCCGTTCACCTGGACGTACGGGCCGTTCCACTCGTCGGAGTGGATACACAGAGACACCGCCGGGGTGCGGCGGACATTCGCGGCCTTGGCCCGTTCCGGGTACGTGGAGATGACGATCCGACCCTCGTCGTCGACCCCGCACGTCACCGGAGAGATCTGCAACTCGCCGGATTTCTTCACCGTGACGAACGTGGCCCGATGGCGCGGCCTGACGAATTCGAGGAGCTCGGCAAACGACACACGATCTGCGCTGGCGATCTTGGACATGACCTCAGCCTAATTCGATTTACGAACTGACGCTCAGGGCATCTCGATGGTCTGAGCACGTGCGATTTCGCCGATTGCACGAATGATGTACGCGCTCTGAGCTTTCTTCACTCCGGTCGACAAACTCCCGATGACCAGAACCGCCGAACGCAGGTACGCGCCGTGCCCGATACGGAACGAATCGTCTTCCAGATCCGAGATCCCGAGCGCCCCGGTGTAGACCGCAGCGAGCGCCTGCACGTCCAGATCCGGCAGCCACACAATCGTGGACTTGGCGCAGGCGGTGAGCGCATCCTGCACGTCCTCGCTGGACAAGCCGTCCGGATGCGTGTCCTCGAGCAATTCGCGCACGATCGCCGCGTGAACCGAGCTGACCTGCTCGAAAGAGAGCCCGCGCAGTTCCTCGACAGCCACGAGTAGTCCGTCACGATTTGCCGCCCGCACCGCGGCGAGTGCGTCGGCCGTGGCATCGGCGATGTCACGGGCGACCTTCGGCCAATGCGTCGGCCAGCTCTGTTCTGGCGTCCGCTGTTCTGGCGTCATCGTGGTATCTCCTCGGTCCTCGTGTTCATGCGGAAGCCTTCCACATCCCACCGACAGGCCAGGCGATCCGTCAGCGCAGCCGCTCCAACAAGGACATTGCGTTGTGCGGCGCAAAGCCTTTCATGTCGTTGTCGAAGTAGACGTACACGTCGAGGCCCTCGTCCATCCAGTCCCGAAAGCGCTTGGACCACTTGTCCAGAGCTTCGTCGGTGTACCCACTCGCATACAGTTCCTTGTCCCCGTGCATCCGCACATAGACAAAATCGGTAGTAGGAGTGGTGATGCGGGGATACCTGCCGGCTGTGTCTGCGACGACAAAACCGATGGAGTGCTCGCGCATCAGGTCCACGGCTTCGTCGGTCTCGAAGCTGGCGTGCCGCGCTTCCACCGCGTAGCGAATCGGCACGTCCCTCTCGGTCTGGGCGAACACTCGGTCTTCGGTGAGTTTGTCGTCGTGCTGTGCTGCCAGATCGGCTGCAGCCTGCGTGGTACGGGGAAGACCGTCGAAGAAGTCGGCCAATCGCTGCGATTCGAACTGCAGCGTCGGAGGTAGTTGCCACAGAATCGGCCCGAGCTTGGGGCCGAGGGCGAGCGTTCCGGCGGCAAAGAAGTTGGCGAGTCCGTCACGGGCGTCGAGCAGCCGTTTCATGTGTGTGATGTACCGGCCGCCCTTGATCGCGAACACAAAATCTTCGGGAGTTTCGCTGCGCCATTTGGTGTAGCTTTCCGGCTTCTGCAGCGCGTAGAACGAGCCGTTGATCTCAATCGACGTCAATCTCTCTGCGGCATAAGACAATTCTTTGCGGTGAGCAAGACCTTTCGGATAGAAATCTCCGCGCCACGCGGGATACGTCCACCCGGAGATACCTACCCGAATATCTGCCATCGATTCAGACTAAGCGGCACTCGAGCGTTTTGGCACTCCGTGTTTCAAACTCCGGCGCTGAGCGCGACGGATACCGGTACGACGGTCAGGCACACCACCGCACCGATGAACAACGCGATCACGAGGCGACGGTCCCACTTTCCGCGTGCACCACTGGCAGCGAGCATGAAGATCACAAAACCTACACACACGGACACGATAGTCACGATCACCGGAGTTCCAACCATGCCGTGATTGTCCCCTACCCATTGCCACCGAGCGCCCTACGGGTACACGATCGAAGTACCCATCCCGAGCTAGGAGTGGAAATGCCGAAATACCTCTGGCAAGTGACGTACTCACCCTCCGGCGCCGCCGGTCTGCAGCAGGAGGGAGGCACTGCGCGGCGCGACGCGATAACGCGAATGGTCGAAAGCATCGGTGGCACTGTCGAATCCTGCCACTTCGCACTGGGCGGTCACGACATGTTCGTGATCGGCAACCTGCCGGACGACGTCGCGGCAGCCGCATTGAGCATTCGCACGGCTGCGGCAGGTGCAGCACGCTCGGAGTCGATCACACTGCTCACGCCGGAGCAGATCGACGAGGCAGTCAAGCGACCGACCGACTACCGCGCGCCGGGCAAATGACGACGGAAGGAATAGATCCCGGCAGCAGCCGAGTTGCACCCGCTGTGACGGAGACTACGAAAACACCTGACCTGGGAACCTACGGAATCTGGCGAGGAGCGGCTGGTTTGCCGCCCGAGCTGGGAACTGCGATCGAGAAACTCGGTTTCGGCACCATCTGGATCGGCGGCTCCCCACGCGCCGATCTACGGATCGCCGAGAAACTTCTCGACGCGACCGAGCACATCACCGTGGCAACCGGAATCGTCAACATCTGGTCCTCACCTGCGGCTGAGGTGGCGGAGTCCTATCACCGACTCGAAGCCGTGCACCCGGGTCGATTCCTGCTCGGCGTAGGCGTCGGACATCCGGAGGCTACCGGCGACTACACCAAGCCGTACGCCTCGCTCGTGTCGTACCTCGACGAACTCGACGCGGCCCAGGTCCCGGAAGCGCGGCGCGTCCTCGCCGCACTGGGGCCGAAGGTGTTGAAACTGTCCGCCGCTCGCGCCGCCGGCGCGCATCCGTACCTGACCACCCCCGAACACACGGCCGAAGCTCGCGAAATCCTCGGCCCTTCGAAGATCCTGGCCCCCGAGCACAAGGTTGTCCTGGAAACCGATCCGGAGAAGGCCAGAGCAATCGGTCGCCCCGCCGTCGCCAACCCGTATCTGTATCTGCGCAACTACACGAGCAATCTCGAGCGCCTCGGTTTTGCGCCCGAAGAGTTGGCCAACGAGGGGAACGATCGCGTCATCGACGCCCTGGTTGCGCGGGGTACCGCGAAGTCCATCGCGGATCGACTTCGGGAGCATGTCGCGGCGGGTGCCGATCACGTTGCGATCCAAGCACTTCCCGCCGAAGGTGATCCGATCGCGACCTACGAAGCACTGGCCGCCGAACTCTTCGACTGACCGGGCAACCCTTGACTCGGATAAGTAGTGTCCGAGTATACTTGGACACTACTTATCCGAGTAAAGGAGAAAAACATGAAGATCGTCATTTTCGGAAGCGGACTCATCGGAAGCCAGGTCGCCGCCAAGCTCGCTGACGCCGGGCACGACGTGAAGGCGCTCGGTCGCGGCGACGGGATCGACATCACCACCGGCGCAGGTATCGCCGAGGCAGTCGAGGGTGCCGACGTCGTCGTGGATCTGACCAATTCCCCGTCATGGTCGGACGACGACGTCTTGGCCTTCTTCCGCGACGGAACCGGCCACATCCTCGCCGCGGAGGAGAAGGCAGGCGTCGGGCACCACGTCATCCTGTCCATCGTGGGTGCCGATCGACTGCCCGATTCCGGGTACATGCGAGCCAAGGTCGCCCAGGAAGACCTGGTCAAAGCGGGCCCGACCCCCTACACGATCGTCCGATCGACCCAATTCTTCGAGTTCGTCGCCGGAATCGCCGACGCGGGAACCACCGACGGCGCCGTCCACGCAACGCCGGGACATCTGCAACCCATCGCGTCTCGAGACGTCGTGTCCCACGTCGCCGAGGTAGTGACCGGCGCGCCGCAAAACGGCACGGTCGAGATTGCCGGACCCGAACCGCTGGGCATCGACGAACTGGTCCGGCGCTTGTTCCTCGTCACCGGCGACAAGCGTTCGGTTATCTCCGATCCCGAAGCCGGCTACTTCGGCGCGAAACTCGACAACTCGGCACTGACCCCGACACCCGGTGCAGATGCATGGATCGCGCCGACAACATACGACGCGTGGCTTGCCGAGAAGGCCTGACGTCGACAACTCGAGCGACGTCCGGCCCGCACCGCTTTCCGCGGCGTCGATAGAGTCCAATCATGAAGCTTTCCGGAGGCGTGGAGTGGTCACTCCACTGCTGCGTGGTTCTGAGCCAGTCCGAAGGGCCGGTACCCACAGCCAGACTCGCCGAACTTCACGGGGTGTCGAAGACATACCTGGCGAAGCATCTGCGAGCGCTCGCGCACGCCGGTCTGGTCAATCCGACCGAGGGCCGAGACGGCGGGTACGTTCTCACCCGGGCTCCCGAGAAGATCACCGTTCTCGACGTCGTACAGGCCGTTGACGGCACCGAACCTGCGTTCCGGTGCACGGAGATTCGACAGCAAGGAATCCTCGCCGCCCCACCGGAACAGTGCCGTTCCGCCTGCGGAATCGCCAAGGTCATGGCCGACGCCGAAAAAGCCTGGCGCGCATCACTGTCGGGGGTCACTATTGCAGATCTTGCTGCAACCCTGGACCTTCCGGCACTCAGAAAGATCCTGACCACACCGATCACACCCTAGAGCAGCCCACACCCCACGAGACGGCAATCCATCGTTCAACTATCGGGTACCTTGTTCGGGGATCAAATCTTGACGAAGAATCTTCCGGGAATTTTCGCAAGATCTCGGAGGGGGTTTCATGGGAGTCAGTGGCGCTGCGGGGTTGGGGCAGAACATTCGTCAAACAACGGGACTGTTGAGTCGCTGGTGGTCTCTTGCGTACGACGGCGAATGGTTCCCGAGGTTCCTGGCTGCTCGATCGATGTTGGGGACAGCCAGGGTGGTCGTCACCTTTTGGTGTGCTGTGTTCGTGGCACTCGCCGTACTGGCTCAATTCGTGAAGGGTGGCGCAACCGAGCTCCCTGAACGGCTCGCGGCGGGCGCAGCATGCATGATCGCGCTCTACTGCATGATTCGCTGGTCACTCGGACGGTCTTGGCCGAGTCACCATCAATCCGTTCGTTTCGTTTCGCTCACCAATATCTGCTTGTCCTTGATACTTCTCGCCGGAATCCATTCGAGCTTCCTGGCATTGACCGGCACCGTCCTGTTCGTGGTCGTCGCGAACTATTCGTCGGTATTCCACAGCCCTCGAATAGTCACCGCACAGATCACCGGCGCGCTGTTCGTCGTTGCGCTACTGACAATTCGAGCTGTAACCGATCCGGATACCGACTCTTCGCTGTCGGTGTCCACTGGATTCGTCATCGGGTGTGTTATCGCTTCAGCTTCGATGACCGTGCATTTCCTCGTCCTGTATTTGACCGACGACGCACGACACTCTTGGCGTGATCCACTCACCGCTGCCCTGAATCGACGTGGGCTGCACAATGTCTGGCAACAGTTGTTCGGTGTCGGCGAACTCCAAGGACACGTAGTCCTTGCGGTGGTGATCGATGTCGATTCGTTCAAGAGCGTCAACGACAAACTGGGTCACGCGGAAGGCGATCGGATGCTGGTGACAGTCGGCCGGCGCCTGAACTCGGTGGTCGGAGAGGTCGGACTGGTTGCGCGGACTGGCGGCGACGAGTTCGTGATTCTCATGCCCGTGGAGCCACGTCGCATCGAACAAACCGTGGTGGACATTCACAATTCGATATCGCGGCCCGCCGGCCGGCAGTCGATTTCCGTGAGCGTCGGAGCCAGCGTGTGGCTGTCCTCGACAATCCCGGACGCTTCGGGAACCATCGATCGGATTCTTGCCGACGCCGACAACGCGATGTATCGGGCGAAACGACGAGGTGGAGACCAGGTAGCTTGGGCAGTAACGCATCTGAGCTGAATCGACACGATTACCTGTCGATCGAATTCAGAGCGCCGCTTCGCTGTCGTTCGCCGGATCCAGCTGATCCTGGGTTGCCGCCCAACTCGCCAAGAGTTTGAGTGCGTCAGCCGTGGGCGTCCCCGGCGCCGCGGTGTAGACCAGCAGTGTCAGCCCGGGATTGGACGGCAGTTCCATCGCCTCGAAGTTCAGCTCCAGGTCGCCGACGACGGGGTGACGAACCTTCTTGAATCCCGTCCGATGAAAGCGCACATTGTGTTTCGCCCACCGGGTGCGGAATACCTCACTGCGAGTGGCAAGTTCACCGATGAGCTCGGTCAGCGCCCTGTCATGGGGATTGCGCCCCGCTTCCGAGCGGAGCATCGCGGCGATGTCGTCTGCCGCGCGCTCCCAATCCACGAAGAAGTCCTGCGATGCCGGGTCCAGGTACACGAACCGGGCGTTGTTCGCCGGCCTACGTGGATCGGCCAACACCGGCGAATACAACGCGCGCGCCATACGATTGGCCGCCAGCATGTCGTGCCTGGCATTACGTACCCACGCCGGCGCGTCGGTGATGGCGTCGAGTATCTGCTGAATCGCCGGGCTCACGCCCTTGGGGGCGGGCCGCTTTCTACTCGGTGCGCCTGCACTGGCGGCCTTCGCGAGGTCGTACAAATGGGCAGTTTCGGCTTCGTCGAGTTGCAGTGCTCGGGAAAGGCTTTCGAGCACCGAGTCCGACGCTCCCGCCAGATTTCCGCGTTCCATGCGCACGTAGTAGTCGATGCTCACACCGGCGAGCAGAGCGACTTCCTCACGGCGCAACCCCTTGACGCGACGGTTCCCGCCGTAGGCCGGCAGCCCTGCCTGCTCGGGTGTGATGCGAGCACGACGGGAGCTGAGGAATTCGCGGATCTCGGCTCGGTTGTCCATGCAGTTCACGTTACTCGAGCGGAGAAGACCGAGGGAGGTACTGCCGTTACCTGGAACAACAGACACTCCCGCGCCCGCGAGGCGCGGCGTTGACTGATTGCAGTCGACCGGTCCACGCCGAAACGTCGACTTCGAAGCACGCGACACCAGAAGCAAGAGGGGACACCATGCGAGCAACCATCATGTACGGCGCCGGAGACGTTCGAGTCGAGACCGTGCCCGATCCGGCACTGCAGCAGCCGACGGACGCGATCGTGCGGGTCGTCAGGGCGTGCGTTTGCGGCTCTGACCTGCACCCTTACCACAACATGCCGGCCACGCCCGGTGGTTCCCCGATGGGCCACGAATTTGTCGGAGTGGTCGAAGAGACCGGTCGCGAGGTGTCCACGTTGAAGAAGGGCGACTTCGTCATCGCCCCCTTCGCCTGGTCCGACGGGACGTGCGACTTCTGCCGCGAAGGCTTGCAGACGTCTTGCCGACACGGTGGATTCTGGGCCGGAAACGGGATCGGAGGCGGTCAGGCAGAGGCCATCCGAGTGCCGTTGGCAGACGGCACCCTGGTCAAGGCGCCGGTCGGTGAGGATTCCGAACTCCTACCGTCACTGCTCACACTCTCCGACGTCTTCGGCACCGGCTATCACGCGGCGGTCAAGGGTGGCGTCAACCAACGCACGACGGTCACGGTCATCGGCGATGGAGCCGTGGGGCTGATGGCAGTGCTCTCCGCCAAACGCCTCGGCGCCGAGCGCATCATCCTCATGGGGCGCCACAAGACCCGCACGGATCTCGGTCTCGAGTTCGGAGCCACCGACGTGGTTGCCGAACGTGGAGATGAGGGCATCGAGAAAGTCCGCGAACTGACCGGAGGCGACGGCACTCATGTCGTCCTCGAAGCGGTAGGTCACATGCCTGCCTACGAGCAGTCGCTCGGAGTTGTCCGACCGGGCGGCGTCATCAGCCGAGTCGGGGTACCCCAATACGAAGAAGCTCCAATCGGATTCGGGACACTCTTCGGACCCAACATCACACTCACCGGTGGACCGGCCCCGGTGCGCGCGTACATCGAAGAGCTGATGCCGGATGTGCTCGATGGAAAGATCGAGCCGGGCAAGGTCTTCGACCACACCGTCGGACTCGACGACGTAGCGGAAGGCTACCGAGCCATGGACTCCCGTGAATCGTTGAAGGTCCTCGTCCGCCCGTAGTCCACCACTTGCGAAAGTCCACCACTTGCGAAGAAGATGCGCGTGACCCACATTGCCACCCGTCCTGTTGCCGGTCGCATCAATCCCACCGCGATCCTGGCGATCATTCTGATCAGCTATTTCATGATCCTGCTCGACAATTCGATCATCTTCACCGGGCTACCCAGCATCCAAAGCAGCATGGGTTACTCGGCAACCGGGCTGTCCTGGGTCCAGGACGCCTACACCCTGGTGTTCGGCGGGCTTCTCCTGCTGGGTGCTCGTCTCGGGGACATCTTCGGCCGTCGTCGCGTATTCGTGGCCGGTCTCGCGATTTTCGCGATTGCGTCGTTTCTCGTCGGGGTCGCGCCGAACGGTTGGTGGCTCATCGCAGCGCGCGCTCTCCAAGGCGTCGGAGCAGCAGTGGTCGCCCCGGCGTCGCTGTCACTGCTGACCGCCAGTTTCCCGCCCGGCCCGGAGCGAACGCGCGCTGTTGCCTGGTACGGCGCTGCTGCGGGAATAGGCGCCAGCCTCGGACTCGTGATCGGCGGCGCCCTTGCCGACTGGGTGTCTTGGCGCGCAGGCTTTTTCATCAACGTTCCGATCGGTATCGCGATGATCGCTCTCGCTCCCCGGTTCATTCCGGAAACCGAGCCCAACTCCGGACGTTTCGATGTGGCCGGCGCTGTTCTCGCCACACTCGGGATGACCGCGCTCGTCTTCGGCACCGTCAACTCGGCCGAAGCGGGGTGGACCTCACCGATCACCGTTGCGACACTGGCGGCCGGGGCGATACTACTGACCTTGCTCTTCCTCAACGAAGCGAGAGCGGAGCAGCCGATCATGCCACTGAGGTTGTTCCGTAGCCGGGAGCGATCCGGAGCGTACGCCGCCCGAATGCTCTATCTGGGTGCCATGATCGGATTCTTCTACTTCACGACTCAGCTACTCCAAGGCGTCATGGGCTTCAGCGCGTTCCAAGCAGGCATCGCCTTCTTCCCGATGACGATCGTCAATTTTGCTGTGGCGATGCTTATTCCGCGACTGACACCGCGATTCGGAAATTCCGCAATTCTGTCGGTTGGCATTGCCGTCACCCTAGCCGGGATGGCGTGGCTCAGTCTGGTCCATCCCGGCAGCACGTACCTCACTGCGATAGCACTTCCGATGATCTTGATCGGCGCCGGACAGGGGTTGGCTTTCGCCCCACTGACTTCTGCTGGCATCTCCGGGGTACAGGCCGAAGATGCCGGTGCCGCATCAGGATTGGTCAACACTGCACATCAACTGGGCAGTGCTCTCGGACTCGGCATCCTCGTCGCAGTCTCCGCGGGCGCCGGATCCTCTGCCGACGACGCTACAACGGCACTCACCGATCACGTATCAACGGCTCTCACCGCAGGCACCGCCCTGCTCGCCGCTTGTCTCGTCATCGTCCTCGCACTGATCGTCCCGGCTACGAGAACGCGAAGTACCGCAAAGCAATTCGACCAGGAGAAAGGAAGCCGAGATGTCGCACTCGTGGACCGAGGCTGAACTGACCAAGATCGGCGACGCCGAGGAGTTGCAGGTCTCCTCGTACCGCCGAGACGGAACCGCAAGGCCGTACGTCACGATTTGGGTTGTCCGTACCGACAACCAACTGTACGTTCGCTCGGCCTACGGAACCGACAACCCGTGGTTCGTCCGAGCAACGGCAAGTGGAACGGGCCGAATCCGAGCAGGAGGAATCGAGCGGGACGTGGCGTTCGAGTCCGCCGCACCGGATGCCCACTCGTCGATCGACTCCGCCTATCACACCAAGTACGACCGCTACGGCCCGCAGATCGTCGGCTCCGTCACCGGCCGCGCCGCCGCACCCAACACCATTCGACTTGTTCCGCTGACGCAGAACTGAACCGCCCCTTTCGATTCCGAGGAGACCTCATGGAAATCTTGAAGCCCCAGCCCACCAGCAAAGCACCCAGCGACTGGTTCACCGGCGACGTCTGGTGGGACGTCATCTACGCCGGCCAGGAGCCGTCGAGGATGCGCGCCAACATGGTTCGCTTTGCACCGTGCGCGCGAACCGACTGGCATTCTCACGCCCTCGGACAGACCCTCCACATCGTCTCCGGGACCGCGCTGGTTCAAGCTCGCGGCGGCGAGATCGTCGAAGTCCACCCGGGTGAGACCGTCTACACCCCAGCGGGAGAGGAACACTGGCACGGCGCGGCACCCGACCGTTTCATGAGCCACCTCGCACTGTGGGAAGGACCCGGCGACGGAGGCACCGAAACTACATGGGGCGACAAAGTCACCGATGAGGAATACGGCGGTCCCCGCGCCAGACGTCGTTGAGACCGGACACCTCTCAGATACGTCGCATCACGGAAACAACTTTGCCCAGGATGACCGCGCGATCGCCGTCGATGACGCTGTATGCGGGATTGCGAGGCTCGAGGTACACGTGACCGTCGCGACGCCGGAGCACCTTCACCGTGGCCTCGCCGTCGATCATCGCGGCGACGATCTCACCGGAATGAGCTTCGTCCTGGCGGCGCACCACGACGACGTCACCGTCACAGATCGCTGCGTCGACCATCGACTCACCACGCACCCGAAGTCCGAACACCGTGCCAGAGCCGACGAGCTCGCGAGGAAGCGCAAGCACCTCGTCGGCGTGCTCCTCCGCGAGGATCGGCGCGCCGGCCGCGATGTCACCGACGACCGGAACCGTCACCGTATTCGACGACGACTGTTCCTTCGCGCCTACGAGGAACGGCCGCACGTCCAACTGCCGAGCCATGGCCGCTCCCCTACGGAGGAAGCCCTTCTCTTCGAGACTCTTGAGGTGCTTGGACACCGTCGACGTCGAGCGCAGACCAACCGCGTCTCCGATCTGCCGTGTGCTCGGCGTGCACCCGTTGGCAGCCACGAGATCCCGGATGGTCATCAGAATCTGCTGCTGGCGGAGCGGCAGGGAGGAGGCGTCGAGGCCACCGAACATGTCGAGATCGTCGTAATCGGTCACGATGAGAATCGTAGTGAGGGGTCCCGACATCCAGGCCAGCCAGTCGGAGTCTGCCAGAAACGGCACAGGCAGTTTGTTTCCCGAGCGGCGCATGGCACGCTGAGCTGATGGAGCCTCTCGAACCGATGCGCCCGGTCAGTGTTCCCGCCGACACCCATAAGTCGCCGATCTGGAAGTCGGCACCGGTCACTTTGGGAACGGTGGGTGTGTTTGCCTACGCATTGATGTCCGCGAGAACCGGCGTCGTCGAAGTTGCACTTGGCGCGGCGATCGCGATCGCCGGCGCCGCCCTCTACTGCATGTCAGTGATGCGCACGATCAGAGAAAACTCGTGCAGCCGCGTACCTCTGCTCGGAACCCCACCCGTCTCGCCCCGTGACGTCGACCTGCTCGCCGGGGCCGGGATGCCCTTGATCATGGGCGGATCGTTGCTGGCCATACGAGCAGCGGGATGGACCTGGCCATATCTCTATCTCGGACTGCTCGCCGTGATCATGGTCGCTACCTATGTTCTTCCCGTGGTGGTGCACAACCGACGATTACGGAAGCGAACTCACCGATCGCAAACCCCGTGACGCGGGTACGTCGACGCAACATCTCCAGCACATTCTCCGACGTCCCCACTGGTACGACCGGTCCATCCCCCGGTGGAGCCGACTATGCGCTGGCGGCCTTGCCTGCTGCTTCGACGGGGGTCTCGACCTTGCTGAACTGCAGCACACCGTCTTCGATCTCGGCGTCGTGCATCAGCTTGCGGTCGCGGTAGTAATTGTTGACCACTTTCCACGCGCCGCGGGCACCCTGACGCGGCATTTCTCCGTCGCCGCGCTGGATGTAGCCCGAGGTCAGGGCTCCGCCCATGAGAGATTCTTCGGCGAAGTCCTCAGGTTCGGCGTGAACCTCGAAAGTCGTGTAGTCGCGCTTACGCATGATCTTGAGTACGCGACACAGATAGGACGCGGCCAGGTCTGCCTTGAGCGTCCAGGATGCGTTGGTGTAGCCGAGGATCATCAGGAAGTTCGGGATGTCGGAGTAGAGCACGCTCTTGTAGGCGACCGTCTCGTTGAGCTTGACGGGCTCGCCGTCGATGCTCATGGTCGCCCCGCCCAGGATCTGTACGTTCAAGCCGGTCGCCGTGACGATGACGTCGGCCTCGATTTCGCGGCCCGACTCGGTCACGATGCCCTTCTCGGTGAACGTGGCGATACGGTCGGTGACGATGTCGGCCTTGCCGCTCTTGAGCACCTTGAACAGGTCCCCGTTGGGAACCACGCACAGGCGCTGATCCCACGGGTTGTAGTTGGGGGTGAAGTGACGCAGGTCCACGTTCTTGCCGAGTTGCAAGCGGATCTGGGTGAGGAACAGCTTCTTCGCCAGCTTCGGATTGGTACGTGAGAGCTGAAAGCTGGCGCGTTGCAGTGCGATATTGCGGGCTCGACCGATCTTGTAAGCGATCTGGTCGGGAACGCGTGCAAGCTTGAGACCCTTGGCAACAGGGTCCTCGGACGGAAGCGCCTGGATCCACGTGGGCGAGCGCTGCAGCATGGTGACGTGACCGGCAGTGGGGGCCATCGACGGGATCAGGGTGATCGCGGTGGCACCGGAACCGATGACCACTACCTTCTTTCCGGTGTAATCGAGATCCTCCGGCCAGTGCTGCGGGTGCACGATCTGACCACGGAAGTCGTCCTCACCGGGGAAGGCGGGGCGGTATCCCTTGTCGTAGTTGTAGTAACCACAGGCGCCGACGAGGACGTTCGCGGTCCACGTCTCGGTCTCCCCCGTCGCCTCGACCAGGACGGTCACGGACCACTGAGCAGTCGCGCGATCGAAGTCCATTGCCACGACCTTGCGGCCGAAGTTGATGTGGTCGGTGACGCCGTATTCCTTGGCGGTTTCCTCGACATAGTCACGGATACTGGCGCCGTCTGCGAGCACTTTGGTTCCGATCCACGGACGGAAACCGAATCCGAAGGTGAGCATGTCGGAATCCGATCGGATGCCGGGATACTTGAACAGGTCCCAGGTGCCACCGATGTTCTCGCGGCGTTCGAGGATCGCGTAAGTACTTCCGGTCTGCTCACGAATGAGGTGGCAAGCCGCGCCGATTCCGGACAAGCCAGCGCCGATGATCAGTACGTCGACATGCTGTGTCATGAGGAAACTCGTTTCGTCGGTCGTCGCGAAGCTACTTCTGGCGTCGGCAGTGACCGAGAACGATCGGCCGGTTCAGGCCGGGTTCCCTAAGGTCAGCGCCAATGAACAGGGTATGTGCAACTGACGGTAACAGTCAATATCTCGACCCGGCCGCGCACGGAACATTGAGGCGCGACGCACCGGCCTCGCGGAACTCGATCGAGACGCCTGAATGCCTCGAGACACCGGAGAGTTGTTCACGTCGTCGACGGAACGCCCAATGACTCGTCTACACGGGATACTCATCGCCCAAATATTGAGCGCCCCAGCATAATTCGAAGGTCCATGATCAGGTGTCGAACGCGCGAGTTTCCATGGGAAGACGGGCAACTGCGATATCGCCGTAACCTTCGTGCGCATCAGCGGAAAGGTCACTGCGATAGCTAACCTGCTGACGAAACCACGCTGAAAGCAACGGTTTTGGTTTCGCAGCGAAGAGAGCGGGCGGAGCGGACCTCCACCGGAGATGTAGTCGCTATGACACTCTCCATCACAGTCACCGTGTACACCACTCATAGCAATCGAGGGTTCGCCAATGCAATCGCTGCCGGAATCAGCGCCAGGGCTTATTCCGAGCCACAAACCGCAGACATGAGCCTGTTAAGGCATCACACCAGCGATCACGGTAGAGCGCTCGTTCTCCTACCACTCGGGGGCGTCGATTGGCAGGTGAAGGAGCTCTCCGCGCTCGAGGGATCGGTCCTGGTCGGCGATCTCAGTAGCGGCAACTCCATGATTCGGGGGCTCGCAGCGGGCGCCCACGCCGTGCTCAACTCTCAACTGCCATTCACATCCCTGCTCGATGAGCTGCAGGCCGCGATCAACCCCAACTCCGCTCGGTCTGCACACGACAAGTCCTCGCTCGTACAACGCATCCGGTTGCGCACCGAAGAATTCGCACGAATCAGCAGTCTCACCGATCGCGAGTTCGAGATCGTGGGCCTTCTCTACGGAGGCTCGAATGTCGACTCGATTGCTCGAACCGCCCACATCGCACCGACCACGGTTCGCGCCCACATCCGAAGCATCCTGCAAAAACTGGGGGTGCATTCCCAGCTGGAGGCATGCGCGATGCTCCGCCGCTCTGGTCACGACGCACGCAGACACCCACTGGAACTTCGGATCGGACGCTTCTAGCAGGAAGTGCCCCAGACACACTCGCCGAGATGGGGTGCCGCCCCTGATCGAACTCGACCTTCGAAAAGATCGTCAATTTTGACGATTCGATGACGCGCCCGGACGTCGAATATTAGGTCCTACACGACACCGAAGACACGAGTGAACATCGAAAGGTGCATTCAATCAATGGAATACACACGCACAGTGCCGCGGCATCTTGTCCACAGACATGCTGTTGCCGAGGTTTTCTTGACGGACTACCGGATCGAATCGGACTCGGCGTACCAGGTTGCTGTGCAACTCCCGGTCTCGCACCGGATATTCGACGTATCGAGCGAGCAACACGATCCGCTCGGGGTGGCAGAAGCATTTCGACAGGCAGTGGTGCTTCTGTGCCACACCCGATACGAGATTCCACTGCACTACAAGTTCCTCATGGAAAGGTTCAGCTTCGAGATGCTGGACGCGCTCGACGTGCAATCAGTCGCGGAGCCGTTGAGTTTCTCGATGACAGTGGACAACCTCACTCATCGCGACGGAGCGGTTTCGGGGGTCGAAGTGTCGGGGATCCTCAGCGAGGGCAACCGGCACGTCGCCAGATGCAACGCTGTTGCGCGAGGAGTCAGCCCCGAGGGATACCGTCGAATTCGGCAAGGACGAGAAGACCACCGCCCGAGCCGGCGCATCCTTCCTTCCGGAGCCGCGGTGGTCGGATCGGAGCGAGTCGGACGCCTAACCGATGGAGATGTGCTCATCAGCACTGATCCTGCTCGGCACGCGATGTTCTGCGCTCCCGATCCGCGCAACCACTCCCTTTTCGACCACCCCGTCGACCACATCCCAGGAATGATACTTTTCGAGGCCGCCCGACAAGCGCTCCGATTTCACATCGGCAACCCAGCAACAAAGATCGCCTCACTCTCGGCGGTCTTTCCGAGGTTCACTGAATGGGAAACGCCGTGCGAGGTGTCAACGATCCCCCTTGACGCGTCGGGCCATGTGCACCGAGTTCGGTTCACTCAAGAACTGGAAACCACCGCGGAACTCGAAATTACAGTTGCGGACCAATCATGAGAGGGAACGAACACGTTCTTCTCGTCGCGTCTTCCACGTCAAGCGCTCGGTGCTTCCCACTCTCTCGGTGCAAGCGCCGCCAGTTGCATGACGTGCGCCAACTTGTCCTCGCGGACGATCGTTGGCAGCACCAGGTTCCACATCTGACTCAACCGCTCGTACAGATCGGTTCTGCCCGTCAGCATTTCCGAGAGAATCTGCACTCCGGTGAACGACCCCACCACAAATCGAGCCAACGCGTCTATATCGGTGCCCGGGACGATATCGCCGGCTTCGGCCGCTTGGGTTGCCACCTGCTTGATAGCCTCGATCCAATCGAGGTACGGCTGTTCGATGGGGCCTTGAATACTGCCGATCTCCATCGTCAACCGCATGCCACCTCGCGCGATGGGCTCGGTCACAAGCTGCCGAGCCATCTCCTGCGAAACGAGCACCAGGGTTTCGACCGCGATGTCGGAGTGCGCAGCAACCCGCCGGGTACCCTCCATCGCCATACCGTGCTGCGCTGCGATGACCGCGTGCGCAAGCTCCTCCTTGGACGCGAAATGAAAATACATCGCCCCCTTCGACACACCCCCGTGCTGCAAGATCGTGCCCAAACTGGCGGAGTACCCGAACTTCTCGAAGCTCTTCGCAGCACCCAAAATGACGGCCTGGCGCGTCAGGACAGCACGCTCCTGCATGATCTACCCAGCTCTCGTTGCCGACGGAATGAATCTCAACGATACGTCGAAAGAGCCCGCAGCAACGCTCTCGACACGGACACACCGTGACGACTCTGGTACTCGGGGCCACTGGTTTCATCGGCTCCGCAGTGATGAAACAGCTGGTTTCCCGCGACGGAAACGCTGCAATCGGTTTCGTTCGCACGGCCACCGCAGCCAAACAGTTCGGCCGTGAAGGAATCGCCACCGTGATCGGCGACATCAACGAAAGTGCTTCTCTACGACTTGCAATGAGTCAGGCGTCGACCGTCATCTGTTGCGTGTCGTACGTGGGCGACGACGAACAACAGTGCGTTCACGTCAACCAACACGGCGTACAGAACGTTGCGTCGATGGCCGCCGACGTCGGCGTCGAACGCTTGCTCTACGTCAGTACCGCGGCCGTGTACGGGCCGGGACCGTTTCGAGACTTGCCGGTCAACGGCGCACCTCTCAGCCCCTTCTCACCTGCCAGTCGCACGCGCGCTCTCGCCGAGAAGTTCGTGCGCGACGCCGGAGGCCTGGTCGTCCGGCCGCATCTCGTGTACGGACCCGGCGACAGATGGTTTCTTCCGACACTGACGCGAATTGTCTCTCGCCTCGACTCGATCATCGACGGCGGTAGCGCTGTCCTGTCGGTAGTCGACGTAGACCTACTCGCCCGATCCATCTACGAGTTGTCGATAGAACAGCAATTTCGCTACGGCTCAACACTTCACGTCAACGAGCCTGTCCCGCGGACAGTCATCGACCTTCTCGAGCAACATGCACGGGAGACCAACTGGACTCTGCCCCAGAACTCTATCCCCCGCGCCGACGCGGTGAAAGCTGCTGCCCAGCTGAGTCTCGACATGCACCAGATCGACATGATCAGCCTCGATCACTGGTTCCGGTCGAGACTGTACTGATGGCACACGGATCACTCCTGCCAAAACACCTGTCTCCCAACTTTTTCAGCCCTCTCTATTGTTCAGCCTCAGCAATCAATACGACCTATTTCGCAGTCACTACAGGCAAACAGAGAGCTCTGATCGACGAAAACCACAGCTACGCAAAGACGGCAGTGATCGCGCACACCAAAGAAGCGGCGTTCACGCGACTGGCAGCAGCCTGGGGCTCCCTTCCGTCCGCCTTCGCCGCCGAATGCAGTGTGTGGCGATCATGTCGTGCGCGACGGGACCGTCGGGATTTCCGACATCAAAGGAGAAAGTTCTCCGTCTCAACGACCTCGGCTACCGTCATCTGAACCAGAAAACGGGAGAACAGATGCTCACTGCGGATATTTTGCTGTCGGGCCCGCGCGGACGCCGGATGCTGCTCGCGTATGCGATCGACGCCGAACGCGCCCTGTGTCCCGAGCCAGGCGACGACATGTTCCGCATCAACGCTCACCGGGCGGCGTATCACCTCGACATCGGACAAGGAACCTCCCAAGTGTTGTTCGGCCCGGGCGCCGAAGAGGCCCGGCAGACCATAGTCACCGCGGAGGGCGTGGCGCGCAGCCTCACGGAAATATCGCTCCCCGACGTCACCGCCGTCGATCTACGCTCCGCCCTCGCAGAAGCGGTCGATGCGGCGCGTTACTGGCAGGATCCCGACGGAGAAGACGTCCTCGTCGCCACCGAAGTTATGCGAGATGAGCTTCGACGCGTCGCCGAGCACATCGCCGGCTCCGAATGCGCGCGGTGGTGGTCAACCTCGCTCGCCTCATCCGACCAATGGTCGATTCTGAGCAGAGGTGAGGAATCTCCGGACACAGACGAAGTGCCTGCTGCGCAACAACTCCTCAGCGAGTGGCGCACGAGCACCCTGGAATCGGAAGCGAGAGCTGAACGTGACCGCCCGGTGGACCCCGCGGCGAACTGGTCAGGTTATTGGTGGTCGAATCCACCCACTCAGGGTTCGACGAGGGCGCTGTTCGACGGGACTCCGGCGGGCTTGTGGTTCGTCGAAGACAGCATGGGATGGGAACGGGTCGTCGTCCGAGCATTGCGGCCACCGACTGGCGCACGCATCTACGAGATCGACAGCGCGCAAGCCTGGTCGGAGCTGTGCAGACGGTTCCCGCTCGAGGTCACCGCAGAAACGCGGCAGGTTTGGTATCGGACTACCGGCCGATCAGGCAGGTGGGTCATCCCCGACTGGGTGCAGGTCGCGGAAAGATTTGAGGGAGTGCACCTTACCGTGACGGGATACCTCGCGGCAGCAGGAACCGCGATCGAGGTCGATACCGAGACGGCGAGCGTCATCGCGGGCTGGGCACCCGACGAAACATACTGGTTCACCGATGCTGCCACCTACATTTCCGAGCCGTGTGCTTGGGTGCTGCACGACGGCCCGGAAGTGACCGACCAGCCCGCATGGACGCTGGAATCGCAGCAATGACCCGCACGTGAGGGTCTGCTAGGCATGAGGTTCCGTGAGGAATCGATCGCAGTTGCCCTTCGAGTCGAGTCAACTGCCCCGTGCGCGGTCGGCAGGAGCACTCACGTGCACGCAGACATGCGGAAGGGCGGTACCCCGCCCAGGCCGATCCGAACCCGAGTGCCCTAGATCACAAAGGTAAACCTATCCACAAATCGCCAAATGTCCTACATTTGACTCATGCCGGATTCCCGTATCGCACCCACCGCACGCAACATCCCACTTTCAGTGCAGATCGCGGAACAACTGCGGTCCCAGATCACTTCTGGCAACTGGGAATTAGGGGAGAAGATCCCCGGCGAGCATCAACTTGTCGAAATGACCGGCGCGAGCCGCAATACGGTCCGGGAGGCCATTCGCGGCCTCGTCCATGCCGGCCTCCTCGAAGCACGCCCGGGAGACGGAACCTACGTCTGCGCGAGCTCAGAACTCGAAATTGCACTTCAAAGACGTGCAGCGGCGGAGAACGTGCTCGAAATCTTCGAAGCCCGTGAAGCTTTGGAGCTCTACGCCGCCCGACTCGCAGCCGAACGAGCCCTGCCCGAAGACATCGACCGAATGACTCGGGCTTTGGATGGCCGAGACGCTGAGCCCGACGTCGCCAAATCCGTCGAGTACGACCTCGACTTCCACCTGGAGATGTTCGCAGCGAGCGGGAACCAACTGATCACGGACATCTACCGCAGTCTCGATCGCTCTGACACCATGAGCATCCCACAAGGTAAGTCCGACAAGGAGACTCGACAGCTGTTCATCGGACCTTGGACCGACGACGACCCACACCGGCAGCTGCTTGCGGCCATCCGTGACCGCGATCCGGACGGCGCAGCCGCCGCAGTGGTCCGACTGATGGACCACAGCCGATCCCTCTTTCTGCAAAACATGCCGAAGTAGCTGACACACAAGAGGTTCAGCGCACAGACAATCTCAGAAGGGCACACCTATGGCTAACGTCATCTCCGACACCGAAAACGTGGCGTCTGCCCCGAGCGCGATACCGATAATGCGCCGAGGACTCGTTATCGCTGGCATTCTTCTCATCGCAGCCAATCTTCGAGCCTCAATCACAGTCGTCGGCCCGCTACTCGGTGAGGTACGCACCGATCTCGATATCTCGTCGACAACAGCATCAGCGCTGATCAGCCTTCCACTGCTGTGCTTCGCAGTGTTCTCCCCCGTTGCCCCGGTCATCGCAGCTCGGTGGGGAATGGAACGGACACTCGCAGCAGCACTCGGCATGCTCGCCTTAGCGATCGTGATCCGCTCTGTTCCGTGGATGCCTGCGCTGTGGATCGGTACCGTATCGCTCGGCATGTCCATCGCAACAATGAACGTTCTACTGCCGGCGCTCCTCAAACGAGACTTCCCGACCGAAGCCGGCCGTTTGACCGGCATCTTCTCGGCGGTCTCTGCAGCCGTCGCCGCAACCGCATCCGGACTTGCCGTGCCGATCGCCGGTCTCACCGATCACGGTTGGCGGATCGCATTCGGAATCTGGGCTGCTATGGCTCTCATAGGATTTGGGGTGTTCCTTCCCCAACTTCGCCGACGCACGCTTCCGAAACACGATCATGCTGCGGCTTTGGATTCCCATCCAGGCGGCCATCGCTCCCCCTGGCGCTCAGCACTCGGGTGGCAGATCACAATATTCATGGGCGTCCAATCTCTCTTCTTCTACACCGTTCTGACATGGTGGCCCACCATTGAAGAATCACACGGCACTACCGCGGCTACCGCCGGACTGCATCAAGGCATCATGCAAATATTCTCGATCGTCGGCAGCCTCCTCACAGCAGTGCTCCTGCACAAACTGCCCAAGGATCAGAGAGGAGCCGTCCTCGGGCTGGTGTCGGTCGCCGCAGTGGCAGTTCTCGGCCAACTCCTCCTCCCCTCCTGGGCCCTGCTGTGGAATGCATTCCTCGGCATCGGCATCGGCGGATCGATTGTCATTGCCTTGTCCTTCTTCGCAATACGCACTGTCAATCACGGTCAAGCAGCGGCACTCTCGGGTATGGCACAGTCCGTCGGATACCTTCTGGCCGCCACCGGTCCCCTCGTTTTCGGTGCACTGCACGACGCCGTCGATTCCTGGACGACTCCGCTGATCGCGTTGCTGGTGCTGCTGGCCGTGCAACTCGTCTTCGGCTCCCTCGCCGGCCGCAACAAGACACTGGGATAAGCGAACCACGGTCGCCTCGAATCCACCCACCAACCTCCCCAGACCCGTGCCGCGACCCGAACTGTCGTCGACGTGCTGAGGTCCGAGGATGTCGACGAGAGAGCGGGGCGCTCAACGGCCTACCGAATTGCACCCGGCCCATCCCCGACTGGTGGATCGGAGCCGGAAGTCGATAATGAGGGCATGAACGAGACACAACCCCACAACCTCGAACGAGAGCGCTGGCGCACGCTGCCAACTCCACCGTCGACCGAGTTGATCGAGATGGTCGGGGACGGACCTTCGAGCGCAGACTTCGACCCTGCTGCACCAGTGGCACAGCAGGGGTGAGACAGTCACGACATTCCGGTATCGCGCAGCGTGATGTTCAACCGTCCGGACGGCAGACCTATGTCGGGACTTGCACTTCCCGCAATAACTTTCGGCACTCCGTGATATGCGAACCGAGACTCTCCACCGAAGACGAAGAGATCACCCGAATGGAGTTCGACATCGGTGTACGGCTTGTTCCGGTTCTCGGAATTCCCGAATCGAAAGACACAACTCTGCCCGACACTCAGTGAGACGACGGGAGCGTCGCAGCGCTCGTCCTTGTCCTGGTGCATTCCCATCCGAGCGCCCTCGTCGTAGAAATTGATCAGCGCGGTGTCCGGCGTGTACCGCTCCCCCGCAGTCGGATCATCATAGGCAGCGGCAACTGCGGCCCGGCCGAGATCGACGAGCCAGTCAGGCACCGCTGCGACAGGCGCACCGTTCACGTCGTCGGCGATGCGCGTGTACTTGTACGGCTGCCAATGCCAACCGAGACAGACTGTTTGCACCGACATCTTGTGCCCACCAGGGACAACAGCGGAGCGCATCGGTACGGGTGCGGTCGCCCACCGTCGGCACTCGGCCACCAAGAAGCGTTGCTGTTCGACGCTGAGCCAATCCGGAACGAGGATCGCCCCCGGCGCCACTTCCAATCGTGGCCGAGGAATCAGAGCGTTCATGGTTTCCACGCTAATCGGTTTCGAAGCATTGACACCCTCGGCATGGGCTCGTATCGTAATCAACAGGTTGGTTGATAAAGGAGATGGTTGACAAGTGATCGTGGATCCAGGGGCAGACGAGCGTCTCGACAAAGCGTTCATGGCGCTTGCCGACCCGGTACGACGGCGGATCATCGCCCGCCTGAGCACCGGCCCCCAAACGGTCAACGAGTTGGCCGAGCCGTTCGAGATCACGAAACAGGCCATCTCCAAACATATTCAGGTACTCGAAGCCGCGGGTTTGGTCACTCGCAGCCGCGAAGCCCAGAGGCGGCCGGTACATCTCAACGCCGCAACTCTCGAGGCTTTGACCGCCTGGATCGACCGCTATCGACTGATCCACGAACAACAGTTCCGCAAGCTCGATCACCTACTCAGCACCACACAGAAGGAGACTTAGCCATGGCTACCACCAATCCCGTCACCATCACGGCTCCTGAGGGCGTGCCGTACATCGACATCACCCGCGAATTCGACGCACCCGTCAGTGCCGTCTTCGCAGCTCATTCGAATCCCGATCTGGTCAAGCAGTGGCTCGGCCCCAACGGATACGAGATGGAGATCGACGAATACGAGTTCGTGAGCGGCGGTCGATACAAGTACGTCCATCGCAACCCCGAGGGCGAAGAGTTCCGGTTCAACGGTGTATTTCACGTCGTTCGCGAGAACGACTTTGCCATCCAGACCTTCGAATACGAGGGATTTCCCGACGTCGTCAGCATCGAATCGATCACGTTCGAGGATCTGGGCAACGGACGCACCCGCCTCTCCGGCCATTCCGTATATCCGAGCCTCGAAGCGCGAGACGGAATGATCGAGAGCAATATGGAGCTCGGCGTCACCGAAGGTTACGAACGCCTGGACAAGATCGTCGCGCAACTCTGACCACCTGTTTGCCCGAACCTCCTCAGCGAAAGGCAGTTTCATGGACTGGACCCTCGAAGTAGTCATCGTTCCCGTCAGTGACCTCGACCGCTCCATCGAGTTCTACCGTGACAAGGTCGGTTTCGATCTCGACCACCACACCGTCAACGAACACATGACGGTCGCCCAGCTCACTCCGCGTGGTTCGGGCTGCTCGATCGTCATCGGGAACCTGCCGTCGCAGACCGAGATGACCCCTGGTTCGTTGAAGGGATTGCAGTTGGTCGTGGCCGACGCTGCAGCGGCTCGCCAAGAGCTCATCGGCCGCGGCGTCGATGCCAGTGAGGTCACCGTCTTCGACGAGCGTGACGGGGGCACCTTCTTCGGATTCGCCGACCCGGACGGCAATACCTGGGCTGTCCAGCAGCTGAAGGTCCGCGGCGACAAGCCGCTCATTCCGAAGGAGTACCGCGACCGCTTCGGCGCGTAGCAACTGCCTTCCAGGCTGCGTAACCTTCGGGCATGCAGACGGCACAGGGGCGATAGCCGGCCGCAATCGCGGTCGGCTCGTCCGCGAAGAACACCCGACTGGCGACATACCCGCCACGCGCGATTGCCTGCGCGGCCCCTCGACAGTCGAGTCGCCCGTAGATCTTCGTTTTCCGGTGCCCGCCAAGCACACCGGGCGTCGAACTCTCGTAGGGTTTGTTGCGAGCGTCGCGGAGAATGTACGTCTTACTCGGCATCGTGAAGCACCAATCCCAATGTTCGACGCGTACCCGAGTGCACCACGCTGACACCATGTCGCACAGGGGCTCTCGACCACCCACGAGAACTCTGCACCGGTCGATCCCGCGTGGTGAAGATCAAAGCGTGACCTTGCCCGAGAACTGTCACCGTCCCTTTCGACTGGGCGCGCGGCCGCTGTTCCACGAGCAAGAACTCGCCGCCGACGTGGTCGATGCGAGGTCTGTCGAGCCCGATCACGACTTGCAAGGGAAACACCAACTCTCCGTACAAGTCCCGATGCAATGCATTCCAGTCACCAGGTCCGTAGGACAGAAGGATCGGGGTAGGGCGATTCTGACCGGCGTCGTGACACTGATCGATCCATTCTTCGAAAGAATCCGGCCACGGTGCACCCTCGCCCAGCTTGAACGCCCACTCCCGCGCCACGGGCAGGAGGTGTCGGTAGAAGGCGGATCGCATAGCCGTGATCGGCTCCGGTACGGGATCACCGAAGTACCGGTACTCCCCTTGGCCGAAACGGTATCGAGCCATGTCGACGGTGCTCCGGAACCGGTCGACCTCCGAGTACCAGGAAGCAATTTCGCGACATTCCGACTCGTCGAGTATCGGCGTCGTCTGGGCACACCCACTGGAGTCGATTCCCTCGATCAGCGCAGGCCAATCGAGGGATTCAACACGAGCAGACAGAGCGGTGAAGAGGTCCATACGTCGTAGACGACGCGGCGGTCAGGAATGTGAGAATGCCAGCAGCTGGTCAGCCAGATCGTTGTACGTACGGGCGATCCCGGCATAACTGAGCACGGGTTCCGGATTCCAGGTGCCGATCTTCCCCTCCTTCACCGCGGACAAGTTGGACCACGCAGGATTGGCGCCGAGCGTATCCAGTTGCAAACTGGACGGGCGATCGTCGAGGAAGATCATGTCGGCCGGATAGTGGTCCGCCATCTCCCAAGCCAGTTTCTCGACGTAGACCGACGATCCCGCGGCCGGATCGACGACGGCAAGGCCCAATCCCGCCAGATCTGCAAGGATCGGGAATCCCGAACGACTGACACGAATCGTGTCCGGATCTGCGGACGCGAACAAAACCTGTGAATTATTCAGCGAAGAAGCAACTTCGGAGATCCGTGCACGCGCAGCGTCGTAGTCTTTTCGCTGAGCCTCCATATCCTGGTCCGCCCCGAGTTCCACGGCGAGTTCCACGATCTCTTGCACGGTTCGGTCGATGGTTCCTGCTGCCGTTTCCACGAACAGTACTGTCGACAAGCCTTTCACCGCATCCAAGTTCGCCTCGTCGAGTAGTGCCGAACCACGCAGCTGAGGGACTATGACGACGTCCGGCTCCAGCGAAGCGATCTTCTCGAGTTCCACTTGTCCCCAGAGCTGCCCGACCATGTCGGTCTTCGCGAAATCCAAATTGCCGGAGATGCTGGTGTCCGTTGATCCCGGCGATCGTGTCAGTGCCCCGAAAACTCCGACAGGCACCAGTCCGTAATCCCACAGAGCACCCGCGATACCGGTGTAGGTGACAAATGTCCTTGGTGGTGAATCCAATTCGATCAGATTGTCGCGATCATCGGTGAAGGACCAGCCTGCGTCGCCTTCGCCCCCGGCGTCTGCGTCCGAACGCGAGCAACCGGCCGCTGCCAGCGCAGCAGCCAATCCTGCTGCAGCGCCGAGGAACCTGCGGCGATTCCAGTCCATCTCGATACGCCGGTGCGGTCGTGGAGTGAACAGCGTGGTCATGTGTGTGCCCTTTCGGCGATTGGTTGAACTGTTTCAGGAGTTGACGAACGAGAAAAGAGAAGGATCGACACCAAACCCGTGAGCATTCCGACGCCGGCACAGAAGACCAACGGCCACAGCAAGGCGAACTCGTCCGGACCGACGAAGAGCGAGCCGCACAACGCAATTCCGACGGCAAGCCCGAATTGACGCGACGAGTTGGCTGTTGCCGAAGCCGTCCCGGCGCGCTCTGCCGGGGCGTCCGACATCGCGGCACCCGGCAGCACCGGCGACACCATCGCCGAACCGACACCGGTCAGAATCAGCCCGGCGATCAGTGCGGGCCAGACCGGCTCGGTGAGAACGTACAGCATGGCCACGCAACCGATTCCGCAAAGGATCGTCCCGAATCCGAGCGACAGTCGAAGGTCGACTCGCTGAAGCCGTGATCCACACAAGGCCGATACGAAGACAAAAGCGAGCGGTTGAATCGAGAGCACGAGTGCGGCCGCCGATGCCGACAGTTCCAGCCCGTTCTGCAGCCACAGTGAAAGGACTACGAGCGGGCCGTAGGCCGCGAGGTAGTACCCGAAAGCAGCGACGAGGACGCCGTCGAATTTCAGGGATCGGAACAATGCCGGATCGAGCATCGGACTGCTGCCTCGACGCTGCCAGCACACAAACGCCGTCAGCGCACCGATTGCGATCAGGAAGGCAAGAGCTGTCGACGACGAAGCCCACCCGATGTCGCCGCCCCACGTCACGCCGAGAACCGCGGCAACGGCAGCGAGGGTGAACAAAACGATTCCGGCCCAGTCGATGTTGTCGTCGCCGCGCTCACTGTCGGCGAAACAGAACACACCCATTGCGAGCGCCACTGCGGCCATGGGGATTCCGAAATAGAAGACCGCACGCCAGTCGAAGAACTGCGTCAGCAGCCCTCCTGCAACATTGCCGATTCCCGCCGCCAATCCAGCGACGGCACCCCACGCGGCAAAAGCCACGTGCCGATCGCGGCCCGAATATGCGTCGCCGAGCAGAGGCAAGAGTGTCGCGAACATCGCCGCACCGGCAATTCCTTGCGCGCCGCGAGCAACGACCAGAACCGTGACGTCCGGAGCAATCGCGCACACGGCCGTTGCAACCAGGAACACGACCAGTCCGCAGATGTAGAGGCGTTTGCGTCCCCACGCATCGCCGAGTGCGCCCATGCCCACAAGAAGCGCGGCAAGAGCCAGCGTGTAGGCGTCGACGACCCATGACATCGCGCCCGTACTGCCGTCCAAACCGACTGCGATGGCCGGCACCGCGATCGTTGTGATCGTGGCGTACGTCAGTAACAGGAAAGTTCCGATGCATGCGGCGATGAGCGGCAGCCATCGTCGTGCCGACATGGTCAACCTCCAGATAGGGCGGTAAGTGCGCCCTAACTATGAAGGTTCAAGTCAACTTGAAGTCAAGCGCCGCTTCGACACGAATGTCGAGCTGCTCGAGCAACCACGGGCACTGCATCGGACGCTCTTGCCGACACGTCAGGTGATGCTCGAGGATCAGCTTCGCTCGCGTAGCAGCGGCGATCTGTGCCTCGAGTGTCGACACTTGATCTGCGAGAACCGTCGAGAACTGGTCGGACGTGGTGTCGGTTTCGATGAAGGACCGCACCTGTTCCAAGGACATTCCCGTCTCGGTGTACATCCGGATCAATGCCAGCCGGCGCAGCTCACGCTGCCCGTACCAGCGTTTGCCGCCAGTTCGCGACCGCGCGGACAGCAGTCCTTCGTCCTCGTAATAACGCAAGGTCGACGCCGCAATTCCGAACGATTTTGCAACCTCGCCGATCGGGATCAAGTGCTCACGCATTCACCGATCGTAGGCTGAACGCGTAGGCGGTTCCGGCAGTTATGTGTGACTTGGCATACTGACTAACGGAAGGGGTCGCGTAAGTGATCTCACGGCAAAATGCTGGATGCGCTCGTTGAACGAGGGAGAGCTGTGCTGGATCCAACGCGACCTGTCGGGCCGTACTCGTCAGGAGTGCCCGCCACTGCCCTCGAAGTCCACATGCCGGACCTCGAACGCTTCGGCCTCGCCCAGTTGTGGCGTTCCGCGATCATCGCCGTCGTGTTGTCGACGTCGATCATGCTGGCACTGATCGTGTGGCCTTTCCGCAAGCGTGGACGCACGTGGGCTGACGCTGCCTCCGACGGGATGGTCGACGGCTTCATCGCGCTGGGTCCCACCTTCGTCAAGCTCGGGCAACTGGTCGCGTCGTCGTCAGGCCTGTTCCCCGCCCCCGTCGCCAATGCATGCCTACGTTGCCTCGACGACGTTCCGTCATTTCCTGCCGAGCAGGCCAGAAGCGTCGTGCACGAAGACCTCGGATACCCCGTGGACGACCTGTTCGCGAAATTCGACGACGTACCTCTCGCGGCCGCATCGGTAGCGCAGGTACACGCGTGCGTTCTGCACGACGGCCGAGAGGCGGTCATCAAGATCCAGCGTCCGGACATCTATGCGCGGATGCTGATCGACCTGCGGGCGGCGTACTGGGGCGCGAACATCCTCGAGAAATTTGTCGAGTTCCTTCGAATTGCCAATGCCACCGCCATCATTCGCGATCTGCACAACGCCACGATGACGGAATTGAACAGCGCGGTCGAGGCCGACCGGCAAACCACTTTCCGGAACAACATCAGTGCGTTCGGCGACAACAAAGGAGTCACGACACCAGAGGTGTACTGGGACTACTGCGGCCCCCGAGTCATCTGCATGGAACGCATGCGAGGCGTTCCGCTCGATCGGTTCGTCGCCGGTCCGGACGGTATCGACGAAGCCCGCATGCTGATCCGACGCGGAGTGAAGGTCTGGCTCGAATCAGTCATCGTTCACGGTCCGTTTCACGGAGACGTACATGCCGGGAATCTGTGGGTCCTCGACGACGGCCGGATAGCGATGCTCGACTTCGGCATCGTCGGCGTCCTTCCCGAGACCTGGAGATCCATCCTTTCCGACATGTTCCGAGCGACCCTCATCGACGGTGATTTCGCCCGTGTCGCCCGCGGAATTCGATCCTTGGGATATGCAACCGACTACGAGGTCGACGACGATCAGCTCGGTATGCAGGTCGCAACGGCCCTGGCCCCGATTCTCGGCCGTGACCTGGGTGAACTCAAGCTCAGTGAATTGATCATGGCACTGATTCAGTTGGGCAAGCAGTGGGGCGTTGCGAGTCCCGAGGAATTGGTTCTTTTCGGTAAACAGCTCGGATACTTCGAACGATATGCGACGGCTTTGGCACCTGGTTGGGTGATCGGACAAGACCTTTATCTGTTCAAGAACGTTTTTCCAGAGGCAGTCGCCGAAAAGGTGCAGGAACTCGGCATCACCATGCCTGACGAATAAATTTGTCCCCTATTTCCTTATTCTGCATTTCGTCTGTCGGGGTTAGCCTGTAATGACCCACTGGCCGAGGAGCAAATGAGCAGCCACTTTCTGTAGCCCTCCCGCAAGCGTCGACAGGTCCGAGGAATAGCGGGCCGAGTGTCGGCACCACCCTCGGCGCCCTCATGCATTCCACGGACAAGTCCGTGATCGAGCTTCTGGAAAGCCCGGACGGACTCGATGTCGAAATCCGTTCGATCGCCCTCGTCGAGTCCTCCGATATCGACGGCACCGACAGCCGTGGTGCGATCTCCGACATTTACCTCCCCGTGGGGGTTCCCGAATCGACGTTGACGCAGTGGTTGCGAAAGTTCGAAGGCAGGCCGGCGAGGCGTCGTCCGAAGCTCTTGCTCGTCAAGAATGCGCGCGAGGCGACGACGCTTCTCACCGCCGCACGCAACATCGGAATCGCAGTGGCCGCGGTACATCCGCAGGCTAGTTCCGGACACGTCTATTCACTCGTACAACGACTTCTGACACAGAGCATGTACCGTTCGCGGGCCGTCTCAGGAGCTGTGGCCGGTGGCGATTCGGATCTGTTCGCGCTCTCGGAGACGATCGCCGAATTGACCGGCGGACTCGTGACGATCGACGACACGGCACTCCATGTCATCGCATATTCAGCTGCTCACGAAGGTGAAGACGAACTCCGTCAGCTCTCCATACTGGGCCGGGAGTGGCCGATCGAATACACCGAATGGATAGAGCGCAGAGGCGTGTTCGAGCATCTCAGGCGATCGGACGAGGTCATCAGTCTGCCCTCCGAGCCGAGCATCGGAGCCGCGCACAGGTTGGCTGTGAGCATCACCCGCCCGGACCTGTCAGCGCCGACGGGTTCTGTTGCACACCAACACAATCTCGGCAGCATCTGGGTGCAGCGCGCCTCTGAACCTCTTTCCGACGACGCCCAAGCGGTATTGCGGGGTGCAGCGGCAGTCGCCGCACGCATTCTCATGCGAACCTTGGACGCCTCCAGCCGCGAGAATGCCCAATTGCAAAGGCTGTTCGGCGTTCGCTCCGGCGGAGTCGACATGCACTCGCTGGCCGGCTCCTTCGGCATCAACACCGACGGACCGTCTGCGGTCATCGGATTTGCGACATCACTCGCGCCCGGATCGAATCTCGATCGAATCACCAACGCCTTGCGCCTGCGCGCCAGCGCATTCCGCAGCGACGCGGTCACAACGATCATCGACAACCGGATCTACGTGCTGTTTCCTCAGGCCGAACACGAGGTCGCGATCAGCGACTGGGCTTACGACACCGTGGGAGTAGTCGAGGCCCGTGCGGGCATCAGCGTGCGCGCCGCCGTCGCGGTCCCGATCGCGCGATTGCACGGCGTACCCGAGGCGCGTCGAGAAGTGGACCGCGTGCTCGATACCACCGATGATCACGAAACCTCGAAGGTCACCACACTCGCGGCGTCACGCACCGCGGTGTTGCTGGGCGAGATACTCGACCTCGTTGCTGATCACGAGCGATTGCGGGACCCTCGTATCGACAGACTCGTCTCCTACGACGACAAGAACACCTCTGACATGCAGTTCACGCTCACGGCCTACCTGACAGCTTTCGGGGATGTGAAGAAGGCCGCCTCGTCTCTGAAAGTACATCCGAACACGCTGCGCTACCGCATTCGGCGCGCTGAACAGATCATGGGCATTTCGTTGGACGAGCCGGATACGCGACTGCTCACCGAACTGCAACTCGCCATCTTGGGACGCACCCCGGACGAGTCTGAAAGATACGAAACGTCCGATCAGTGAGATAGGCCTCGAGCCCGTCCTGAACTCTCGAGTAGACAACTGAGGAAGCCGAAGAACAACTCTTACCTCAGGAGATACCTTGCGCACTCGTGGAGCCGTCATTCGCCAAGCACCAGGCACATACGAGGTGGTCGATCTCGAACTCGATTCACCCCGCAGCGGCGAACTCACTGTCAAAATGGTCGCCTCAGGCCTGTGCCACTCGGACGATCACATCGCCAGCGGCGACCACGGAGTCGGCCGCTACCCCATCTGCGGCGGACACGAAGGCGCCGGAATCGTCGTCGAGGTCGGGCCGAACACGGAAGGATGGTCCGAGGGCGATCATGTCGTGTTCTCGTTCCTCGCCGCCTGCGGCCGTTGCCGTTGGTGTGCAAGCGGAATCCAGAACCTCTGCGACAACGGCGCCGCCATCATGACTGGCAGCAGACCCGGCGAAACCTCGAGTTACAGAATGTCTCTCGACGGTCAGCCCGTCGCACAAACCTGCGGCCTGTCCACCTTCAGTGAATACACCACGGTCAGCACTCTCTCGGCTGTGAAAGTCGACAAGCACCTGCCACTCGACGCTTTGTGTCTGCTCGGCTGCGGCGTCGGAACCGGTTGGGGCGCCGCGGTCAACTCCGCTCAGGTGTATCCCGGGCAGACTGTCATCGTCATGGGCGTCGGCGGAATCGGAATCAACGCGGTGCAGGGCGCCTCGCATGCCGGCGCCGCCCACGTGATCGCGGTGGATCCGGTTGCGTTCAAGCGCGACAGTGCATTGAAGTTGGGCGCCACCCACGCCGTGGCCACCATGGAGGAAGCCACCGACCTAGCGCGCTCGTTCACCAACGGCCAGGGCGCGGATTCGGCCATCGTCACCGTCGGCGTGACCACCGGAGAACATGTCGCGCAGGCATTCTCGTCGATCCGCAAGGCAGGAACCTGCGTCGTCACCGGCCTCGGGAAGATGACGGACGTCGGAATTCCCGTGAGCCTGATGGAACTCACGCTGTACCAGAAGAGAATTCAGGGATCCCTGTTCGGTGCATCCAATCCCACCGCCGACATTCCCTGGATGATCGATCTCTACACCAGCGGCAAGCTCGAACTCGACGGACTGATCACCAACCGATACACCCTCGACCAGATCAACGACGGTTTCGCCGACATGCATGCCGGTCGCAACCTCCGTGGAATCATCGCCTTCTGAGCGAGTTCTCTCCGGACTATCGATCGAGAGCAAGTCCGGAGAGATCCTCACTACAGCTTCACCAGGCGTTCATGGTGTCGAGGATTTGTCCTCTGGCCATCCACAATTCAGCAGACCAATACGGCCACGAGTGAATTCCGGCGGGCGGAAAGCTGTACGTCGCTGGGATTCCCAAGGATTTCAGGCGAATTTCGAATGCACGCGCGTGCACCCACGAGAGCGCCTCGAGCCCCATACCCGTCGCCGTGTGGAAGTAATCGATCGGCGCAGAGGGATGATCGTACGGTCCCGGGATGCCGTTGGACGACGAAATGTACATCGACAGTCCGCGAAGCGATTCCGCGTTGACGAACGGGTCGTTGCGAAGCCACCCGGATGACCACGGCGGACCCCACATCGAATCGACGTTGTACCGGCCGGCGTCGAACATGGCTACGCGGATCGCTTCACGCATACCCGGACCCGAGATATTGATGTAGCCGGACAGCGAGCCCGCGAACTTGAACTGATCCCGATGATGCCCCGCCAGGTTCAACGCGGCACTGCCGCCCATCGACAACCCGATGATCGCATTGTTGGTTGGTGAAACGCCATACCCTGCAAGGAAGTCCGGAAGCTCGCGGGTGAGGAACGTTTCCCACCTGTACGTTATCGGCTGAGCGTTGAAATTGGACGGCGCGTACCAATCCGTGTAGAAACTCGACTCACCGCCGACCGGCATCACCAACGTGATGTTGTCATTGCGGTACTGATCGAGTGCGTTCGTTTCGAAACTCCAAGCATTTCTGTCGTTTTGCGCGCGAAGACCGTCGAGCAGGTACAACGCGGCGTTGCCACCGCGCGCGGCCCACTGCACCTGAACCTTGATGTTTCCCATCGAAGACGGGACCCACAACTCGTCGTACCCACCCCATGGCGCCGAGCGCGCCGGAGTAGCACTCGCAGCGGTCGGACCGAACATACCGCCGAGCAGGAATATCGACAACAACGCCGCTACGAGCACCCGCACCCGCCGTGTATTGCGTTCGGGCAACGTGAATCTGATTCTCTGCAAGGTTGTGTCTTTCCCCGAAACTGCGCATCAAGAAACTCGCTTCGGTAAGTGCATCGTCGGTTCCACTGTCGACGTGTTTGTCCCTTTCCGGGGGCTCCGGTGTTACAAAGTCGAGGTCATCGCAACAATCGGACAACTGTCGTGCCGAGCGAATCCAGGTGGCGAAAAGCACAATTCACGAAGCACGCTGAATGCGCTCACTCAGCCGAGTGACGAAGCGATCGCATCACGACCTGCGGCAGCACACGCTTGGTCCTGCATTCCGTCTGGAGCGCCACCGACACCGATACCGGCGATCGACCCGGCTCCAGCCTTCAATGTGACTCCACCTGCAAGGAAGAGAGTGCCGGGAAGGTCGGCGATGGTTGATCCTTCGCCTTTGGTACGCTGCGAGAGGTCACTGGTGTCGGCTCCGAAAGCTGCAGAGGTGTATGCCTTCTCGCGTGAGGCTTCCACCGTGTGCTGGGCTGCGTTGTCGCCGCGCACCATGGCGATGACATTTCCCGCACGGTCTACGACGGAGACGGTGACGAAGCCGAGACCGTCGGCGCGGCATTTCGCCAGGGCCGCACCAGCAGCCTTCACTGCTGCGTCGGCACTGAGTCGATTCTGAGTGACAATCGCCGAATCACCGGTCGCGTCAGGCTGCTGCGTGGCAGTAATCGACGTCGTGCTCGATGCGTTCGCCACCGGTGTGTCGGTGGTCGAGCATGCGGCGCTGGCAAGGATTGCGACAACCGGAACGGCGACAGCGAGCGTACGGGGAAGTCGTGTGTAAATGCGGTGGTTCATGTCGGGCACACTTTCAATCGAATGGTTCGAAACCGTCCACTACAGCGTCGCGTCCGGGGGCGGGTGCGCACATCGGGCGCTCGGGTGACGAACCGTGCCCCCTACGGCTACCCGGATATCATCCGAATGGTTGATACGACGGCCTGGTGCCCTCCGTAACATTCGAGGGATGAGTAACGGAGCCATGAACGCCGACGCCGAACGCGGCCTACGCGGCCCGTTGGCGTATGCGATCCACGCGTCGTTCTTCGTACTGCTGTCTACATCGGGAGTTCGGTACGTCACAGTCCACGGGACCAGCGGTCGGTTCGGGGTGGTACTCGTCCTGGCCGTGGTCCTCGCCCTGCTCTACGCCGTCATGGCCACGGTGTCCTCGCGAGATGTCGTTCGCCAACGGCTGTGGATGTGGCCGGTACTGAGCGCATGGGCAGCGCTGGTCTGGCTTGCCCCGAGTTTCGCGTGGTGTGCGTTTCCCGTTCTCTTCCTCTGCATTCGTCTGTATCCGAGCAAGATCGCCTACCCCCTCGTCGGGATCCTGGGCGTCCTCGCCGGTGTCGCGTTCTACCGGGTCACCGGTCGTGCCGAATTGGTGACACTTCTCGGGCCGCTGTGCACCGCGGCACTGGTCGCGGCCGCGTACGGGCAGATGGAACGAGATGCCCGAGAACGCCTTCGGCTTCTGCGTCAGGTAGCAGAAGCGCAATCTGCATTGGCAGATACCGAACGCGCTGCCGGCGTTGCCGCTGAGCGAGAGCGCCTCGCGCGCGAAATCCACGACACCGTTACCCAGGGACTGGCGAGCGCCCTTCTACGGCTCGAGGCAGCCGAACAAACGTGGAATACAACGGGTTCGCCGTCTCGAGCCGATGTCGATGCCGCAGCAGAGAACATCCGAACGAGCTTGATGCAGAGTCGCGACCTCGTCCACGATCTGGCGCCGACCAAGGGCGGTACGGGCGACTTCGACGCCTTGGTCGTGGCCGCCGCCCGCCAGTTCGTCCCGGCCGTTCGGATCCGCACCGTCGGTGAAGCCGTCATCTTGCCCTCGGACGTAGCTCATGCCGTCGTGCGAGTGGTCTCAAGCGCGTCCTCCAACATCGCCCGCCACGCTCGCGCCGAAACGGCGGGCGTGACGATCACGTATCTCGACCACTCCGTCTCCGTAGACATCTTCGACGACGGCGTCGGCTTCGATCCGGGAAAGCTCGCCGACCATTCTCGGTACGGTGGATACGGCCTGCGTGCGATGCGAAGCCGCGTCGCACAGCTCGGCGGATCGTTCACCGTGGAAAGTGCACCGGGAGACGGCACCGTCGTCGCGGCCCAGTTCCCTCTCGAACGGAGGATCCGGTGACCACCACCATTCGCGTGTTCCTCGTCGACGATCATCTGGTCGTGCGAGCCGGGCTGAGAGCGCTGCTGAACACTCAGCCGGACGTCGAAGTAGTCGGCGAAGCATCGTCCGGCGAGGAGGCGGCCACGGCGATACCGTCGGCCTCACCGGATCTGGTGATGATGGATCTGGACATGGGCACCGGCATGCACGGTGCAGAAGCGATCAAACGCCTGCGAAGCGACGGTGTCGATGTTCCCGTACTGGTTTTCACGACGTATGACACCGACGCCGACGTCGTGCGGGCCGTGGACGCCGGTGCCATCGGTTACCTACTCAAGGACTCGACTCCTGACGAGATCTTCGGCGCGGTGCGCGGCGCGCTCGCCGGGCGCAGCGTCCTCTCCCCCGCCGTGGCCTCTCGTCTCGTCCAGCAGATGCAGCGCCCGCAGGAAGCGCTCACCGCCCGTGAGTCCGAACTGCTCAGCCTGCTCGCCGAGGGGATGACCAACCGCGAGCTGGGTAAAGCGCTCTTCATCAGCGAAGCGACGGTGAAAACACACCTCGGGCACATCTACGCCAAACTCGGTGTCGATAACCGCTCTGCCGCAGTGTCCGTCGCACTCCGTCGCGACGGAATACGCTGACCTCGGTGGCAGCCGAACAGCTCAGCCGCCCATCGCCTTACGCACTCCGTCGATCAGTTCGAGGAATTCAGCCTTGGGAGCAAAGTCGACATACTCCGAGTCGTCGATCGCTCCGGGAACGTGACCGGGTGCCCAGTAGAACACGTCGCCGGCATCGTAGGTTTGCCGACCTGCTTCGGAATCTGTGTAGATCCTTCCTTTCAAGACGTATCCGTAGTGCGGACATTGACAGCGCCCGCCTTCCAATTGTGCGAACGGTTCGGCGAAGTCTGCACCAGCAGGAATTTTGACGAAGTTGACGATCATGTCGCCTTCTTCTCGCATCCGCAATTCGAATTCGCCGTCCTGCAACACGATGGGAAGATCGTGAGCCGAGATGGTGCGCATAGGAGTACCTTTCGACTTCAGAAGGGGAAGGTCTGCGCCGCTGGCCGGCTGGTTCGCCACTGCCAGGTGGTGAATTCGTCCCAACTGCTTTGAGTTCCGAATCTCGCGCCGTTTCCGGAGGCACCCGTGCCACCGAATGGTGCATAGGCATCGTTGTTCAAAGTCTGATCGTTGATGTGCACGATGCCGGTACGCAGTCGGTCCGCGATCCGCTCGCCGCGTTCAACCGATCCTGTTTGAATGGCAGCAACCAGACCGTATTCGCTGTCATTGGCCGACCTGACTGCCTCGTCTTCGTCCTTGACGATCACGACGGGCGCCACGGGCCCGAAGATTTCTTCACGGAACGCGGGCATGTCCGAGGTGACTCCGGCCAGGACGGTCGGCTGATAGAAGAGCCCTTCGTATGTTCCACCGGCGCGGATTTCGGCGCCGGCCGCCTTGGTGCCCTGGACGATTCGATCGACGTTCGCAATCTGCCGCGCGTTGATGAGCGGTCCGAGAGCGACGTCGCCTGTACTGGGATCCCCGACCGGCAGGACCGCTGCGCGCTTGGCCAGCAGGTCCAGGTACTGATCCGCGACCGATTCCAACACGATGTGGCGGCCTGCGGTCATGCAGACCTGCCCCTGATGCAGGAACGAACCCCACGCGCCCGCCGAGCTCGCGGCATCCAGGTCTGCGTCGTCGAGGACGATCAGCGCATTGTTCCCACCCAGTTCCAGCGAGACACGCTTGAGCGTGCGACCGGCAGTTGCCCCGACCTGACGGCCGACGGCGGTCGAACCCGTGAAGGACACCATCGCGATGCTCGGGCTCTCGCACAATGCCTGACCAGGTTCCGCGTCACCGGCGAGCACATGCAGGAGGCCTTCGGGAAGACCTGCGGACGTGAACAATTCCGCGATGACCGCACCCCCGCTGATCGCGGTTTGAACATCCGGCTTGAGAACGACGCCATTTCCGAGCGCCAAGGCGGGGGCGACAGCGCGCATGGCGAGGAGAAGCGGGAAATTCCACGGGCTGATCACGCCGACCACACCCAGGGGCACCCGGCGACCGATGCTCGTGCGCCCCTCCTGGCTGGCGGGCAGAAGGTGCCCGAACGGCTGTGTCGGCAGTGCCGAGGCTTCCCACAGTTCAGAGATGACAAGATCAACTTCGAATGCGGCTTTCCCTGGTACGGAACCACCTTCACGGATCAACCAGCGCTCCACCTCGGCTCGCTCGGCTTCCAAAATCTGCGCTGCCTTACGGATCACCGAAGCGCGAGCCTGCCCGATCGTCGCCGCCCACGCCGGCTGCGCGGCCGACGCGATGTGTGCCGCTCGATCGATATCCGCAGCAGACGCCGTGCCGATCACACCGAGCACCTCGCCGGTAGCCGGTTCGAGCGACTCGACGGTGTCACCGCCTCCGTCGATCCATTGGCCGTCGAAAATCTTTCCGTGCCATTGCTGATGAGCGAGCAGATTCGTCATGCGTTCCTCGATTCGTAGCTTTCGCTGCGGTCCTCGCTGTTCGTGGACCTGAGCTCTTCGCGAGCCTGAAAAAGCGATCTGAAACACACTCTGCCCCGGTATTCGGGCTCCCAGTTGTCGTGATCGGACACGTTTGTTGTTCGGATGCGACAGATCAGTGACGTTCGCGGGCGTTCGGATCAGGCGAGTTACGTACTTCCGACGGCGCCGCACCGAATTCCGCTTTGAACGCACGCGAAAACGCTGGTGCGTCATGGAAACACCATCGTGCGGCCAGGATGGAGATCGAATGACCCCGCAGTGAGACGTCGGTGAGATCGCGGCGTACGCGGATCAACCGTTCGCGGCGAATCAGCGCACTGAGGGTCAGATCCCCGTCACCGAAGTGACGCTGAACGGTTCGCGGCGACAGGTGCAACGCACCGGCGATCGACGCGACCGAGAGGTCTGGTGAGTCGAGATTCCGAAGCGCATATCGCAAGATCTCCTCTCGCGTCGAACGTCCGGGTGTCGCGGGCGCAGATCCTTGCATCAGAACTGCCGAAGCGAGATTGACTCCAGCATCTCCGAGAAGCCCGGCTGCGCTGCCGTCGACCTGGGATGCAACAGCGCCCGAGATGAAATTTTCCAGCAATGCACCGGACCCACGCCGACCGTCGTGGGTGCGCTCGAGCGCGCAATTCAGTTCTCGCTCGGTCAGACTCACCGCACTGCGCGGTAGGGTCATGACGGTGCACGACCAGTGACCGTCGAAACGCAGCGCGTACGAATGCTCGACGTCGTAGAGAATCATCGCGCCGGGCGGGGCCGTCAACTCGCGGTCCGATTGGCGCAGTATCGCGCTCCCGGTTCGGACCGTGCAGATCTTGAGCAGATCACTACCGTGTCGCTTTGCTGCGCGTGCGCTCCGCCGCAGTATCTGCGGTGAACCGGAGATGTCGAAAGCGCCTACGTCCCCGAGACTTACGCCGCTGACCGTACCGACAGGCGCGGCATCGACGGAACTCTCGGGGCACAGGCCACCGAAGGTCTCCGACATCTCGCAGTGCCACTGCTGCACAGATTCCGGCAGGCTCGCAGGCGTGGCAGACACGGCAGACATGGCGGGCTACTTGATCGAAGATCCGTGCTGCGTCAACGGCATGACCTCGATGGTCATGTACGGGAACAGGGGCAGGTTCCAGAGAATCTCATGGAGTTCGTCAGCCGACTCGACATCGAAGATGCTGATGTTGCTGAACTGTCCCACAATTCGCCACAGATGCACCCACTTTCCCTGTTGCTGAAGGTCTTGCGAGTACGCCTTCTCCGTTGCGACGGTATCGGCGCGTACTTCCGGATCCAGGTCGCGCGGAATATCGACGTCCATCCGAACGTGAAAGAGTGCCATGTTCTTCTATCCTCTAGTTCCTGGTCCAGGTCTTGACGGCGTCCATGTTCAGTTCGACTCCCAGGCCAGGTCCGGCGGGGAGGTGCAACTGACCCTCGGAATACTTCAGGGGTTCCTGAAGCAACTCTTCACTGAAGAGCAGTGGGCCGAAAAGCTCTGTTCCGAAGTTGATTCCAGGCTCGGCGCACGCGAAGTGCAACGAAGCGGCGGTGCCGATCGGGCCTTCGATGGACGTCGCACCGTGGCACGCGATACCGGCGGCCTTGGCAATTGCGACGATGTCGCGGCTGCGCTGGAGGCCACCACATTTGGTGGTCTTGAGGGCGATGACATCGGCGGCGCTCCGGCGGGCGATTTCCAGAGCGTCGTGTGGGGTCTGCACACTCTCGTCGGCCATGATCGGAATCGGTAGAAGCCTACTGAGTTCGGCGAGGACCTCGATTTGGTCTGCCGGAGTGGGTTGTTCGATCAGTTCGACTCCACCCTCGGCGAGTTGTGGCAAGTACCGCAGGGCAGTGAAGCGATCCCACCGTGCGTTGACGTCGACACGGACTCCGGCGTGGCCGTCCAGCGCCTGCGCGATGTTGACGATGCGCGCGACGTCGACTGCTGGATCGAGTGCTCCCATCTTGAGTTTGAAGCTGAAATTGAGCCGGGATTCGAGCTTTTCGTGAGCTTCCTCGATGATCTCGTCCGCCGGCGCAGCACCCAGTGCCCACGTGACGTCGACACTCTCGCGGAAAGCCCCGCCGAGGAGCGTGTGCACGGGGACTCCCAGGCTACGCGCCCAGGCGTCGTGCAACGCCACGTCGACGGCGGCCTTCGCGAATCGTGCATTGGCAACAACTTTTTCGATGTCGGCCATGATCGCGGTGATGTGATCCACGCGCCTGCCGACCACCACGGGAGCGATGTACTTCTCGATGATGACCTGCATCGTCTCCACCGATTCGCCGCCCCACCACGGCCCGCCCGGAACGACACCTTCGCCGTATCCGATCACTCCGTAGGAGGTGCGAATCGCGACCAGCAACAACGGCTGCGCCGTCATCGACGTGGTGGCGAATTTGTGGGGGCGAACCAGAGGAACGTCGAGGATGGTCGTCTCGATGGAGACGATCGACAGGTCTGTCATCAAATCACTTTCTATTGAGCAGTTGTGGATCAGGCCGGATCGAGCACGAAGTCGTATGTGACCCGGTTGGTTCCGTCAGCACCCGGCTTCGGATCGAGAATCAGTTCGGGCTTCGTCGCCGTTGCCACGTCGTTCTCGATCCACTCTCCATCCTTGAAATAGAGCTGGGTGGTGATCGTTCGCTTACCGGGAGCCTTCACCATGAGGTGCAGGTGAGCCGGACGCCACGGGTGCCAGCCGGCCTTCTCGATGAACCAGCCGGTGGGGCCGTCGGTCGGGATCTGGTACGGCGCAGGCTGAATCGTGGTGATCTCGAAGCGTCCCTCGTCGTCGGCGACGATCGTTCCGCGGAGGTTGCCGTCGGGGATGTGCGGCGCGAAATGGGAGTAGTAGCCCTCGTCGTCCGCGTGCCAGAGTTCGACGGTTGCACCGCCCAACCCCTTGCCGTCGAGATCGCGAACCTGGCCCTCGAAGACCAGCTTCGATCCAACCTCGTTGTCACGCATCGGAAGTTCACACTTGGCAGGCAACGTCTTGGCATCGGCAACGTAGTACGGGCCCTCGATGCTTCCCTTGGTGCCGTGCTGGCCGCGGTACGCGACCTCCTCGACGTTGTGCTCGAGGAAGACGTCCAGCCACAGGGGCCACTCGCCGAACTGGCCGATGTCGATGAGCCACTGCTTGAGGACGCGGTACTCGGGGTAGGTGATGCCGTGCTTGTCGATGACGCCTGCGAGTGCCTCGAGCACGTCCTTGGCGATGGCCGAGACGCGTTCGGGCGGGGTGTCCGCGCTGACTCGTTCCTGGAGGAACTTGTCGGTGGCGGCAGTACCCGAACCTACTGCGGTGGGGCTCTCGGAAGTGGTCATGTGGTCCTCCTCGGGGCCGTATGTGGCTGTTACCGGGTGGGTGCCGTACTGCTGGGCTGCGTCGGCTCCCCAAGTTTGGGTTGTACGCTCTGCGTACATTTGTTACGCTGTGCGTACGCTTGTACTGTGCGCCCAGTCACAAGGTTTGTCAACCTTCGAAGGCGCCGATCGGGCATACCCGCAGATGAAAGGCCATTCCGTGAGCGAGAACGATCGCGATTACATCCAGAGCATCGAGCGTGGATTTGCTGTGCTCACGGCCTTCGACGAGAAGAACCCCAACCCGTCGCTCGCCGATCTTGCCGCCGAAACGGGTCTCTCCCGCCCAGCGGTCCGGCGCATCCTCCTCACGCTGCAGAAGCTCGGATACGTCACCGGCAACAACAGTCGGTGGTCGCTCACCCCACGCGTTCTGAGCATCGGGCAGCACTTCTCGGCATCACATGCCTTGACGGAGGCGGCGCTCCCTCGTCTGTTGGAGATCGCAGAACACACCCACGAGTCGGCGTCGCTCGGGGTGCTCGACGGTGTCGACGTGGTCTACGCCGCGCGTGTACCCGTCCGGCGGATCATGAGCATCAACGTCAGCGTCGGCACCAGAGTGCCTGCATATGCCACCTCCATGGGTCGAGCCCTGCTAGCTTGGGCGCCAACCGAAATCGTCGACAACGTCATCGCGAACTCCACGTTCGACGCCCTCACGCCCACCACGATCACCGACGAAGGCGCATTCCATACCGCCCTCCGGGTGGTGCGCGAGCAGGGTTACGCACTCACGTCCGAGGAACTGGAAGACGGCCTGATTTCCCTCGCTGCTCCCGTCCGCGACGCCGGTGGAAGCGTCGTCGGAGTGACAGCGTGTTCGACCTCGGCCGGACGAACATCCCCGGAAGCTTTCCGCGCCGACGTCGCGCCGTTCCTCGTCGAGAAGGCGAATCAACTCAGCGCGGACATGGGGTACCGAAGCTAGCGCCTCAACATCTCGGAAGGCAGCAATCCGTACTTACGCCGAAAGGACGACGCGAACCGTCCGGTGTGCGTGAAACCCCATCTCACAGCGACATCGGTGACCGTCGTCGAGTCGTCGGCATCCACCAGATCTGCATGGACCCGCGCGAGACGGATGTCGAGCAGGCATTCCGACGGACTCCGGCCCACGTACTGCCGAAATCCCTCCTGCAATCTCCGTACGCTGACGCCCGCCACCTCCGCCATCTCGGCTGCGGTCCACACGCGGGCCGGGTCGTCGTGCATCTCGTCGAGCACCCGCTTGACGATACGTGGCCTGGCGTGTCGCACCGCGTCCTCGCTTTCGGGCATTGCGGCAAGGACGAATGCCGTGACCACGGCGCCGGAGAGCTGACCTGCCACCAGGTCGTTGTGCAGCACGCCGACCGGGCCGAGTATCTGATCCGACAGTGAGCGAACAAATTTCAGCCATCTGGCTCCGTCGTCGCCCCGAAGATCCACCTGATCAGGCAAGTGCATTCCGGGTCGACCGAGAACCTTTTCCATCTCACGGTCGAGGTACTGACGGTCCATCCGGACTCCGACGATCTCGCAGTCCGCACTCCACCGCGTAATTCTTGTCGTGATGTCGGGTGGACATACCGTCGCAACACCCTGCGTCGAGAGCACGTGCGAGCCCGCGAACACCGACTCGAGCTCGCCCGAGAGCGGGATGTTCACCCCATAGGCACCGGGATGATCGGATTCGACGGCGACGTCTGCTCCCCACCGAATATGAGCGATCCTCAGCGGTCCCAACTCGGTGGTGCACACCCCGACTCCACTGGCCGCATGCCGAGACAACGGCGTCAGCGTGTGCGGAAAGTAGGCGTCCGAAACCGCATGACACGCCTCGTCCCAGTCGCGGGGAGCAGTACCGATCATGGAGTCGACCATCGTCCTTCTTCACCTTCCAAACCCGTGACCAGCCACATTGCCGAGCAAGGGCGCTGAACATCATTGAACACTGTGTCCCCGGTCACTTCCAAGAGAAAACGGGTACGGGCCGCGATCGGGTGCGCAATCCGGATAGCCACCGCGCTGTACGGATCGACCGAAGCCTGCGCCCGCCGTACGTTCGTCTTCACTCCCGGCGCGAGTCGCCCACTACTTCCCTCCCGCACTTCGCGGCACTCTCACTCAACCGCCATCCGACAAGGAGGTCCGGTCATGGAACAAAATCAGCTTCGAGGAATCTTCGGTCAATTCGCGAGCGGCGTCACCGTCATCACCTGTACCAATGCCGACGGTCAACCACACGGAGCCACGGTCACCGCATTCACGGCCATTTCCCTGGAACCACGGCTGTGCCAGATCACGATGACTCGCAAGTCCAAGGCGTGCGGCTACCTCGGCAACGCGCCGTTTGCGGTCAACATCCTTGCCTCCGACCAAGTGGACACGGCCATGCATTTTGCCGGCCGACCGCAGCGCACCGAACCGAGGTGGATCGACGGACCGACCGCTCCCCTGCTCGACGGCGCCGCAGCAACCATCTCGTGCGTCCCGTGGAGGGAGTACGACGGCGGTGACCACATCATCTTCATCGGCGAGATCGTCGACGCTCAGTCGAGTGGCAAGGATCCGCTTCTGTTCTACCGAAGCACTTTTCACGATCTAGGCGCTACCTCGTCGACCACAGTCTGGAACGGAAGTCAGGACGACCCCCACAGCGGCTGGTTCGACGCCACCACTTCGTTCACCCCGATTCATCTTCAGCCCGCACCCCAAACGATCTGAAAGGCTTTGCCATGACGACCACCGAAATTCCTCCCACCGGCGTCGATCCCGCAGATTCCGGAGCGCCACAGGTCAATCCGGCCGCCGACTGCGAAGCCAACCGTACGAAGAACTTCGCCACCCGACCGATGACCGGTGACGAGTACATCTCGAGCCTGCAGGACGGCCGCGAGATCTGGCTTCACGGTGATCGCGTCAAGGACGTCACGACGCACCCCGCGTTCCGGAATCCGATCCGCATGACCGCGAGGCTGTACGACGCTCTGCATACGGGCGAGCACGTGGACGCCTTGACCGTTCCGACGGACACGGGCAACGGCGGTGTCACCATGCCGTTCTTCCGCACTCCGACGTCGTCGGCCGATCTGCTCAAGGAACGCGATGCCATAGCGACGTGGGCTCGTATGACCTACGGCTGGATGGGCCGTTCCCCCGACTACAAGGCGAGTTTCCTGGGCACCCTCCACGCCAACAAGGAGTTGTACGCACCGTTCCAGGACAACGCCGAACGCTGGTACCGCGAATCGCAGGAGAAAGTTCTGTACTGGAACCACGCGATCATCAATCCCCCGGTGGATCGCCAACTTCCACCGGACGAGGTCGGTGACGTCTTCATGAAGGTGGAGAAGGAAACCGACGCAGGTTTGATCGTCAGCGGCGCCAAAGTGGTCGCCACCGGATCGGCGATCACGAACTACAACTTCATCGCTCACTACGGTCTGCCGATCAAGAAGAAGCAGTTCGCCCTGATCTGCACGGTACCGATGGACGCGCCGGGTGTGAAGCTGATCTGCCGCACCTCGTACACCGAACATGCTGCGGTGATGGGCAGTCCGTTCGATTATCCGCTGTCGAGTCGCATGGACGAGAACGACACCATCTTCGTCTTCGACAAGGTGTTGGTTCCGTGGGAAAACGTCTTCATGTACGGCGACGTCGACCGGATCAACGCATTCTTCCCTCAATCAGGCTTCCTGCCGCGCTTCACCTTTCAGGGCTGCACTCGCCTGGCCGTCAAGCTCGACTTCATCGCCGGACTGTTGATGAAGGCACTCGAAGCCACCGGCGCCGGCGGCTTCCGCGGAGTCCAGACCCGTGTCGGTGAGGTGATCGGGTGGCGAAACCTCTTCTGGTCGTTGACCGAATCGATGGCACGCGATCCCGAACAGTGGGTCGGCGATTCGGTGATCCCGAAGCTCGAGTACGGCCTCACCTATCGAATGTTCATGATCCAGGGGTACCCGCGGATCAAGGAGATCATCGAACAGGACGTCGCGTCGGGCTTGATCTACCTGCCTTCGAGTTCACTCGACTTCAAGAGCCCGGACGTGCGTCCGTACCTCGACAAGTACGTTCGCGGTTCCGACGGCATCACCGCCGTCGACCGCGTGAAAGTCATGAAGGCGCTGTGGGATTCGATCGGGACCGAGTTCGGCGGCCGACACGAACTCTACGAGCGCAACTACTCCGGCAATCACGAGAACGTCAAAGCCGAACTGCTGTTCGCAGCCCAGAATCGTGGACACGCAAGTTCCATGAAGGGACTGGCCGAGCAGTGCTTGAGTGAATACGACCTCGACGGCTGGACGGTCCCTGACCTCATCGGCAACGACGACGTCTCGTTCTTCAAGAACCGGTAATCCCCTCGGCAGGTAGGGCGGACTCGCGATGTCGAGTCCGCCCTGCTCGTCGTCTTCAGCAGGCATGGCCCATCAGCAGAATTCGACGAACACTGCACCCTTGGTCAGGACTAGGCAATTGCCTAGTGTGACCCGAGACACACGATGTCAAGGTGAATTCAGTACCGGACGCAGCCCCGTCCGGAAAGCGGGTCCCACCGATTTGGTCCGACAGCCCTCGGCTTTCTCGGTAGGCGCCCACTCTTATCTGGAGGACACCCATGACGGATATGTTGGATGCTGCCCGCGGCACCGACCAGTTCGCGAACATCCGCGCCGTCCTCGACGACGCGCTCGTCGAGGACCCGGAGACCGGCCGCTACCAGGTGCGGCGCAGCGTCTTCACGGACGAGCAACTGTTCGAACTCGAGATGACGCACATCTTCGAAGGCAATTGGATCTACCTCGCGCACGAGAGCCAGATCCCGAACGTCGGCGACTACTTCACCACCTACATGGGCCGTCAGCCCATCGTGATCACCCGCAACAAGGACGGCGAATTGGGTGCGCTGATCAACGCATGCAGCCACCGCGGTGCGATGCTCTGTCGCCGTAAGACCGACAACCGAACCACCTTCACCTGCCCGTTCCACGGCTGGACCTTCAACAACAGCGGAAAACTCCTCAAGGCAAAGGACGCTCGCACCGGTGGCTATCCGGAGCAGTTCAACCAAGACGGCTCACACGACCTGACCAGGGTGGCGCGGTTCGAGAACTATCGCGGCTTCCTCTTCGGCAGCCTCAACCCCGACGTGCTGCCACTCGAAGAGCACCTCGGTGACACCACGAAGGTCATCGACATGATCGTCGATCAGTCACCTGACGGACTCGAAGTTCTGCGCGGTGCTTCCACCTACACCTACGACGGCAACTGGAAGTTGCAGACCGAGAACGGTGCCGACGGCTACCACGTGTCTTCGACGCACTGGAACTACGCCGCTACCACCGCTCGCCGCACCGCCGGTGAATCGTCCAACGAGACCAAAGCCATGGACGCCGGCACCTGGGGGAAGCAGGGCGGTGGGTACTTCTCGTACGACTACGGCCACCTCCTGCTCTGGATGTGGTGGGGCAATCCCGAGGACCGTCCCCTGTTCGAACGCAAGGCGGAGCTGGAAGCTCAGTTCGGTTCCAAGAAGGCCGAATTCATGGTCGGTGCGTCGAGAAACCTCTGCCTGTATCCGAACGTCTACCTCATGGATCAGTTCAGCAGCCAGATCCGGCACTTCCGTCCGATCTCCGTGGACCAGACCGAAGTCACCATCTACTGCATCGCGCCCAAGGGAGAGAGCGCCGAAGCGCGCAGCAACCGCATCCGTCAGTACGAGGACTTCTTCAATGCCAGCGGTATGGCCACCCCGGACGATCTCGAAGAGTTCCGTTCCTGCCAGAAGACCTACCAGGCAACCGGCGCCCCGTGGAACGACCTCAGCCGTGGCGTCACACACCAGATTCCCGGTCCGAACGACGTCGCGAAGGATCTCGGCATGAATCGTGTGCTCTCGAGCGGAGCCAAGACCGAGGACGAAGGCTTGTATCCCATTCAGCACGGATACTGGCGCGACGCCATGCTTGCGGCCGTAGATGCCGAGCAAGCCGCTTCCAACCGGACCATCTGAGGACGATCACCATGACTGTCACCACCACCAATGCCGTCGCCCTCGAAACAGTGCAGCAGTTTCTCTACCGTGAGGCTCGCTATCTGGACGATCGCGAGTTCGAGAAGTGGATCGAGTGCTACCACCCCGATTCCGAGTACTGGATGCCCGCATGGGCGGACGACGGCGAGCTGACCACGGACCCGGCCGCAGAGATCTCCCTGATCTACTACCCGAATCGCGGCGGTATCGAGGACCGCGTGTTCCGAATCAGGACTGACCGTTCCAGCGCGACAAGCCTTCCCGAGCCCCGCACCGGTCACAACATCACCAACGTGGAAGTGATCGAAGAACGCGGCTTCGTCGTCGACGTCCGCTTCAATTGGTTCACGCTGTACTTCCGCTACAACACAGTCGACACCTACTTCGGCACCTCGCACTACACGATCGACTTCTCGGGCGAGCAGCCGTTGATCATGAAGAAGAAGGTAGTCCTCAAGAACGACTACATCCATCACGTGGTCGACATCTACCACTTCTGACACGACTTCCCTTCGAATCGAGCTGTTTCCCATGAGCATTCAAGCTGCGCCGACCTTTCAAGTAGCCCTGAGTTTCGAAGACGGCATCACCCGCTTCGTCGAATGCAACACCGACGAGACCGTCGCGGACGCGTCGTACCGCGCACGAATCAACATTCCGCTCGACTGCCGCGACGGAGCATGTGGCACCTGCAAATCACTCTGTGAATCAGGTACTTTCGATGCCGGCGACTACATCGAGGAGGCCCTGACGGACGACGAGGCCGAGCAGGGATACTGCCTTCCGTGCCAGATGGTGCCGGAATCTGATCTCGTGCTGCAGATTCCCACCACGTCGGCGGTCGCCAAGACCACTGCCGGTTCGTACACGTCCACCATCACCGAGATCATTCGCCATTCGGATTCCACGGTGGGTTTCACCGTCGCAGTCGACAACCGCGCAGATCTGGTCTTCCTCCCCGGTCAGTACGTGAACATCCTCGTTCCCGGAACCGAAGCGACGCGGTCGTACTCGTTCAGCTCCGGCCCTGAGGTCGAGTCGGCGTCGTTCCTGGTCAAGATCACCCCGGGTGGTCTGATGTCCGAGTATCTCAGTCAGCGCGCGCAGGTAGGCGACACTCTCGAATTGACCGGACCGATGGGTAGCTTCTTCCTCCGGTCAGGTCAACGGAGAGCCCTACTGCTTGCCGGCGGAACTGGCTTGGCCCCGCTGCTCTCCATACTGGAGAAGATGCGTACCGAAAGCTCCACTCGGCCCGTCCATCTGGTCTACGGCGTCAGCTCCGACACCGATCTCGTCGAACTCGACAAACTGCACGACTACGCGGAGTCTCTACCCCAGTTCACCTTCGACTACTGCGTATCCGATCCCGACAGCACAGCACCGAACAAGGGCTATGTCACGGGCTTGATCGAGCCCGATCACCTCGACGACGGCAACGTAGACGTCTACCTGTGCGGCCCGCCGCCGATGGTCGAAGCCGTACGTCTGCACTTCAAGGACGTATCGATCACACCCACGAACTTCTACTTCGAAAAGTTCAACAATGCGGCAGCACCGGCTGATTCACCGGCAGCCTCGGCCGAAGAATCAGCTGCCGGCCCGTACGAGATCGGTGAAGAACATCTGCCGGTCGCGGAGTCGGACGCACAGTTCGACGCTCGGATGGCACTCGAACTCGGAGCAATGGAACTCACGATCGGCCGCCTCACTCCAGCACAGTTGACGGAGTACCGCATTCTGGCGGAGAACTCGGCTGCTTCCATCGACCGCGATCACTTCACGGACGCAGCGGCATTCACCGAAACCAATGCCCTGTTCCACGACTTCCTCTTCCGCTGCACCGGAAACGAAGTGCTGCTGCAGGCATACCACCGTCTCGAGGTCACACAACTGATGAACCGAGTGCTCCGCACCGCCGATTGGGTGGACGAACATGTCGCGGAGGATCACTCACGTATCGTGAGTGCATTCGAGCAGAATGATCGCGCCGCGGCCCGTGATCTGATCGTCCAGCACAGCGAACACGCCAAGTCGACGATGCACCGCGCCATCACTGACGCTCGGGAAAGTGTGGCGTCGTGAGCACGAGATTCTTCGCCGGCCGGTTCGACGACCGGGTCGTGGTCGTCACCGGAGCGGCTCAGGGGATCGGGCGCAGCGTTGCCGAAAGAGTTTCCGCAGAAGGTGGTTCCGTCGCGCTTGTGGATCGAGCTGAACTGGTTCACGACATCGCGACACCGCTGGAGCGTTCCCATTCGGTGACCGCGGACCTCGAGACGTTCGAAGGTGCCCAGAATGCAATAGATTCCGCATTGGAGCGCTTCGGACGCATCGACGTCCTGATCAACAACGTCGGTGGGACCATCTGGGCCAAACCCTACGAGCACTACACGCCGCAGCAGATACAAGCCGAGGTCACACGATCACTGTTCCCCACGCTCTGGACGTGTCGCGCCGTACTGCCTCATCTGATCGAGCAGGCGAGCGGCACCATCGTCAACGTCTCCTCCGTCGCCACCCGCGGTGTCAACCGTGTTCCTTACGCGGCGGCCAAGGGCGGGGTCAGCGCGATCACCGCTGCACTGGCGATGGAAGTCGCACAGTACGGAATACGCGTCGTGGCAACCGCTCCCGGCGGAACCGAGGCGCCACCACGCGTCGTGGCACGCGGGCCGGGTGCCGAGACCGACGAGGAGAAGGCCTGGTACCAGCAGATCGTCGACCAGACCGTCGACTCGTCGCTACTCAAGCGTTACGGCACCCTGGACGAACAGGCTGCTGCTATCACTTTCCTTGCCTCCGAAGAGGCTTCGTATGTCACCGGAACGGTTCTGCCCGTCGCCGGTGGCGACCTCGGCTGAATCCAGCCTCCCCCGATTCCTGATCTCTCGAACGGAGATTCGCCATGTCCTCGATCGAACGTGGTTCCTGGGCCAGTGCCCGCCATCGCTCGTCAGTGTTGTGGGTGGTCACCATCGCCGCCATTGCCATTCTGTTCGACGGATACGACCTGGTCGTGTACGGCACGATCCTGCCCGTACTCATGGACGACCCCAGCCATATCGGCACCTTGACCGCATCTCAGGCCGGCGCGTTGGGTTCGTATGCACTCGTCGGAGTGATGGTCGGCGCACTGACGTGTGGAGCTATCGGCGATCACTTCGGTCGCCGAAAGATGATGCTGGTCAACATCATCTGGTTCTCGGTCGGAATGGCACTGGCAGCGTTCGCCACCAGCATCACCACCTTCGGTCTGCTGCGGTTCTTCACCGGCATCGGAGTCGGTGGGCTTGTCGCCACCGCCGGAGCCATGATTGCCGAGTTCGCGCCGCCGGGACGCCGCAATCTGTTCAACGCCATCGTCTACAGCGGTGTCCCGGCCGGTGGCGTCATGGCTTCCGTCCTGGCGATCGTTCTCCGTGATTCCATCGGATGGCGCGGACTGTTCCTCGTCGGCGCCCTGCCATTGGTGTTCCTGTTCCCACTCGCCTGGTTCAAACTGCCCGAGTCTCCCGCGTGGCTGATTGCTCGCGGACGTGTCGACGAAGCTCGCGCCATTTCCTCGAAAACCGGAATTCCATTGCCTGCCGGTACAGATCGACCCAACGACGCCGTAGCTGAGAAGGTCGGCTTCCGAGCGTTGGCGAGCAGACAATATGTCTGGGGCACCGCGCTTCTCGGCCTCATGAGCTTCGCCGGCCTCCTCCTGACCTACGGACTGAACACCTGGCTGCCCAAGATCATGGAAAACGCGGGATACAACGCGAAGGGTTCGCTCTCGTTCCTGTTGGTACTCAACGGCGGTGCCATCATCGGTGGACTTCTCGCCTCCAAGATCGCGGACGTCACCGGTCCACAGCGGGTTGTCGCAACCACCTTCGGCCTGGCCGCACTCGCCCTGCTCCTGTTCACATTCGGGTTCCCGCTTCCCGTACTCCTCGCCTCCGTTGCCATCGCGGGTGTCGGAACCATCGGTACTCAGGTTCTGATCTACGGATTCGTGTCCAACTACTATTCGACGGCCGCTCGGGCTGCAGGTGTCGCGTGGTGCGCCGGATTCGGACGTCTGGGCGGGATATTCGGGCCACTGATCGGCGGAAGTTTGATCAGCGCCGGAATCAGTTCCGAATCGGCGTTCTACGTCTTCGCCGGCATCGCGGTGCTGGGCGCCATCGTCACCTTCTTCGTGCCGAAGCAAGCACCCGACCTGGGTGCCACTGCACTTCGATCCGATGGAGACCGTGCCGAAAAGGAAACCCGTGGTGAGCCCGGCGTTACGGTAGTCGGGTGACACTTCGTGACCTGTTGCTCGGCCGAGAACGCGAGCTCGCCGTTCTCGGCCGAGCCTTGGCCGCGGCAGAGACAGGAGTGCCGACTCTCGTGCTGGTCGAGGGCGATGCCGGTAGCGGTAAGTCCACTCTCGTCGACCGGTTCGCCGAAATCTCTTCCGCTCATACGCTCCGCCGCGCTCGTGGGCTGGAGTGGGAATCGAACACTGCCTTCGGAGTGATCGATCAACTACTCGAACGTCCGGTTTCCAACTCGGACCCGGTCGCCGTTGCACACGAGATCGTTGACGCAGCGGAGCAACTGACCCTGATCGTCGTCGACGATGCCCATCACAGCGATGTCAGCTCGCTTCAGGCAATCACCTCCGCCCTCCATCGAGGCCGAACGGCACCACTGCTGTTCGTCCTCGTCGCCGAGGAAACGCCGTTCCTGCGCGAGGATGTCAGGCAGATTCTCGACCTGCACTGGTCGACGCGATTGCACATCAGCCCGATCGACGCACCCGTCATCATCGACATCGCGCGCATGCGAAGCGGAATCGACCTCAGCTCCGGCGTCGCGCTTGCCCTTCAGGACTTCACCGCGGGCAACACACTCGACATCGTCTCGCTTCTCGACGAGCTGCCACCTACCTATTGGACCCAGTGGCACCGAACTTTGCCCGTCCCTCGCCATCGTGCAGTATCGATCGCCGCCGCCCTCGCTACGTGTTCGGCGGGAGCACGAACGTTGATCGAAGCCGCAGCAGTTGTCGGGCGCAGCACGACGTTGTCGCATCTTGCTCAGCTGGCCGAAATCGACGACGTGGTCGGCGCCTTGGACAGCGCCTTCGCCAGCGGCCTCCTTTCTGTCCACGAGCAGCACGGCAGCACCGAGGTGTCACTGAGCAGCACGATGGTCACGGCCGCAGTGCGCGGGGCGTTGGGACCCGCGCACTTGCATCTGCTGCACACACGCGCAGCCGAGATCGCTTGGGGAGAAGGTGAACGGCTTTTCCACCTTGCCGCTGCCAGCACCACACATGACGAGGACCTCGCCGCCGAACTCGTTGCGTACGCATCACTACGAGCATCCGACGGCGCGTGGTCGGAAGTCGCCGACGCCATGGTCACGGCAAGCCGTCTCACCACGGCCCGAACCGAACACGAGGACCGACTGCTCCGCGGAGTCGACGCGCTGACCGGATCGGGTGACATCCCCCGCGCCATGGTCTTCGTGCCGGAGATCGAGAGTATTTCGCGCGGGCCTCTCCGCGACGCCGTCCTCGGCTACCTCGCCATCCAAAGAGGGCGACCGACCGAGGCCGCCGATCTTCTGACCAGAGCGTGGGACAGCTGCAGCGTGGATCGTGAGCCAGGCATCGCTGCGATGATCGCCCAACGAATGGTCCTGCATTCTCTGGCTCGGCTCGATGGCACGGCGCTCGTCGAGTGGGTAGACCGCGCAGTCGAATTGGTGGGCCCTTCTGATCCCGCAGCAGTGGAGTCCGAAGCGATCAAGGGTCTCGGGCTCGGTGCTACCGGAAGAACCGAGAATGCTCTCGCGGCATACGCCGAACTCTCCGATCGTGTCCGCCCCGGAGCCCAAGCACAGCGCTTCCAGATGGGACGCGGATGGCTCGAGCTTGCGTTGGACCACCCGGAGTCCGCCAGACGCGACCTCGAAAGTGCGGTGTCCACAGAGTTTTCCAGTGGTTCGGCAAGAATCTCACTGTGGGCACAGGCCTGGCTCGCCCGCACTCAATTCGCTCTCGGCGCCTGGGACGAAGCGCTCTCGACCGTCGAGGGCGCCGGTGCCGAGGTGGATCGGTTCGAGATCGAGATCATCCGGCCGTTGGTCCACTGGTCGGGAGCACAGATTCACGCTCTGCGCGGCAACTGGGAACTGGCCCGTGACCATGTGCGACGTGCGTACGCCGGCATTCATGCCTACGAAATCATGTATGTTCCTGCACTTCTCGCCAGGGCCCAGGTTGCCGAGGCCGCCGCCGACTACGCCGAAGTTCTGGTGGCGCTGGCTCCGCTCACCTCGAGCAAGGCGCAACAATGGCTCGACGAGCCGGGCTTCTGGCCGTGGGTCGATCTCTACGCCAATGCATTGGTCATGGTCGGGCGAGCTGATGATGCCGACGCCTTTCTGCAACCACACGAGCAGACCGCACGACGTCGGGAGCACCGCTCAGCTGCGGCACGTCTCGGCTACGTTCGCGGCCGGATCCACGGCGCACGGGGCGAACTCGACTTGGCAAGAGAAAGTTTCGATGCTGCACTACTCGGCATCGAGACGCTGCCGCTCCCCTACGACCGAGCCCGAATCAATTTTGCCTACGGCCAAACTCTCCGCCGGGCCGGGAAACGCGCGGAGGCCGACGTCGTCCTCCGCGCCGCCCGCGAGCTGTATCACTCGTTGGGCGCCGATACTTACGTCGAGCGCTGCGAGCGCGAACTCCGCGCGGGCGGGTTGAACCTCTCGCGGACGGAGAAGGGAATCACCGACCTTACCCCGCAAGAACGAGCCGTCGCCGACCTTGTCGCAGCGGGCAAGTCCAACAAGGAAGCTGCCGGCGAATTGTTCCTCTCCGTCAAGACCATTCAATATCACCTCACGCGCGCGTACGCGAAACTCGGACTGCGATCACGGAGCGAACTCGCGGCTTTGTTCCGCGACCGAGGGCTTTCGGATCCGCATCAGGAGAACTGAGAACATGCCGGACACTACGACGACCGCGCCCGTTCGCGTCGTCACCGAGCCACTCCCCCAACCGCTCTACGGCCCGAAGCGGGTCTTGCGCGACTTCGGCGGAACGTCCATTGCCAACGGAATCATCGGCATCGTCTTCTCGGCCACCGGGCCGGTGGCGGTCATTCTCGCTGCGGGGTTGGCGGGTGGACTGAGTCAAGCCCAATTGGCCTCTTGGCTTTTCGGTGCCTTCTTCGTCAACGGCATTCTCACCATCACGGCTTCCTGGCTGTACCGGCAGCCGCTGGCCTTCTTCTGGACGATTCCCGGAACCGTTGTCGTCGGAGCGTCGTTGGAGCATCTGCCGTGGGAGCAAGTGCTCGGAGCGTTCTTCGCGACCGGCGCCCTGATCTTGCTGTTGGGATTGACAGGGTGGGTCACACCGATCATGGCCGCATTACCCTTGCCCATCGTAATGGCAATGGTGGCAGGCGTTTTCCTTCATTTCGGAACGGATTTGGTCGAAGCGCCCGCCCACGACGCGGTGATCGCCCTGCCGATGATCGCCACCTTTGTCGCTCTGAGCGTGTTCGCCAAGCTGGGAAGATTCGTTCCGCCCGTTCTCGGCGCGTTGATCGTCGGCGTGGTCGTGATACTCGCGGCCGGAAGATTCAACTCCGCCGGCGACGCGCACGAGTGGCTGGCGCATCCGATGCTGACCACGCCAACCTGGTCTTGGCAGGCGATGATCGAACTGGTTGTACCGCTGGCGATCACAGTCGTCGTCGTGCAGAACGGCCAAGGAATCGCAGTCCTCCGCGCAGCGGGTCATCAACCGCCGATCGGGGCAGCAACGGTTGCCTGCGGTGTGTTCTCTCTCGTGAACGCGGCGGTGGGTTGTGTCTCGACGTGCCTGACCGGGCCGACGAACGCATTGCTCACGGCGTCGGGAGAGCGGACACGCCAATACACCGCCGGAATCTTCTGCGGCTTACTCGCCGTCGTCTTCGGACTGTTCGCCCCGACTTTCGTCGCGATGATGTTGGGAACTCCGACGGCATTCATCGTCACTCTGGGTGGTCTGGCCATGCTCAAGGCCTTACAGGGAGCCTTCGTGACCGCATTCGGCGGGAAATTCACCTTCGGCGCTTTGATCGCGTTCCTCGTGACGATCTCCGACATCGAACTGCTCAATATCGGAGCCGCTTTCTGGGGACTCGTCTTCGGGGTCATCGGCTCGCGAATGCTCGAGCGCGGTGCCCACGCCCGACATGCGAACATTCGCATACTCGACTTTGACAATCATTTACATTAAGCAGTAGATCTATAGCCATGCACCTCAACACCCGCATGTCGCGGCGCCTCACCCTTGCCACATCAGTTGGCCTCTCACTCGCCCTCGTCACGGGCTGCTCGTCCGACAACAAGGACTCGGCCCCGTCGGAGACCACCACGACAACCGCGTCCGCACCCACCGAACAAGCCTCGGCAACACCGCGTCTCGCAGTCTCCTACGACGGTGGCGTCCTGGTGCTGGATGCAACTTCGCTCGACGTGGTCGGCGAGACCAAGATCGACGGCTTCACGCGACTCAACCCGGCCGGCGACGGTCGCCACGTCATGATCTCGTCGGGTGAGGCGTTCAAGGTGCTCGACACCGGCACGTGGTCCTCAGCCCACGGCGACCATTCCCACTACTACACAGCCGATCCCGCGATGTCCGAGGTCGAGTTCGCAGCCAACGAACCCGGACACGTCGTACGCCATGCCGGAAAAACCGTTCTCTTCAACGACGGCTCGGGACTCGTCGAGATCTTCGATCCGGCGCAACTGGCAAAACGCCAACCCCGCGTCGAGACGTACACCACGCCAGAACCCCATCACGGCGTTGCGGTCGCACTTGCCGACGGCAGCCTGTTGACGACCATCGGAAATTCGGAGTCCCGCAACGGCATTGCCATCCTCGATGCCGACCGCAAGGAAATCCTGCGCAACGAACAGTGCCCCGGTGTCCACGGCGAAGCAGTCGCTGCCGGCGAAGCCATCGTGCTGGGCTGCCAGGACGGGTTGCTCGTGTACAAGAACGGAGCGATCACCAAGGTCCAGAGTCCGGATGCATACGGCCGCATCGGAAATCAGGCAGGCTCGGAGGAGTCGGACATCGTGCTGGGTGATTACAAGACCGACAAGGACGCCGAACTCGAACGTCCGCAACGGGTCTCGCTGACCAACACGACGACGTCCGAACTTAAGCTCGTCGACCTCGGCACCAGCTACACCTTCCGCTCACTCGGCCGCGGACCACACGGAGAGGCACTGGTGCTCGGCACCGACGGCGCCATCCACGTCATCGACCCGAACACCGGCGTCGTCACCAAGAAGATCGCCGTCATAGACGCATGGACCGAGCCCACCAAATGGCAAGAGCCCAGGCCCGCGCTCTTCGTAGAAGATCACACCGCTTACGTCACCGACCCAGCGTCGAAGAAGCTGATCGCAGTCGACCTCGAGGACGGCAGCATCCTGACCGAGACCACTCTCGATCACGCCCCCAACGAATTGACCGGTGTCACCGGCTGATTCAGATCCTCACCTCAGGCCCCCATCTCACACCGAGATGAGGGCCTGAGCCGTTCTCGTGCTTCGCCTACTGACCAGGGAATCTCATACCCAGGCAATCCCCGAGGTGCTACGACGCGCACCTCAGAGAATCGAAGCCGTTGTCGCCAGCTCTGCTGGAGCTGAGCGATGAGCAGGACCACGATTGACCGCGGCACAAGTCAGCATGGAATAACTCCGTGTGGAGGTTCGTTGGAGATGGTGTCGGTGTTCGGTTCTTTGCCCCGGGTACCACCCCAGAATTGCCACTTCGAGTGGCCACTTGCCGAGAGGCGCAAGACGGGCACCGACGCGCCGGAGCCGCTGGACACCTTTTGGTGCCAGCGGCTTTGTCGTCTGAATGATCAGGCCGGGTTTTCGCCGGCAGCGACGTCGAGGATCCACGTCACCCCGAACGCATCGGTGAGCATGCCGAAACCGGGGCTCCACGCCGCGGCGGCAAGACCCTCGATGATCGATGCACCAGCAGAGAGTTCGGCCCAGTAGTTCTGCACCTCTTCGAGGGTTTCACCGCGAACCGAGACGAAGAACGGTTGGTCGGTGATCGTGGTGCCGTTCTCGCGGTGTGTCGAGCCTGCGTTGCCGGCCGAGCCGCCCGACTGTCCAGGGATGTCGTATGCCATCACACAGAAGCCGTCCTCTGTCTCCACCTGGCCGAACACGACGTTCTCAGCGCCGGGCACCTCCTTGGGCATCCCGAAGTCGCCGTAGGTTGCGATCGTGACCTGGCCACCGAAGACGGACTGGTAGAACTCCAGAGCCGCGCGGGCGTCTCCGCGGAAGTTGAGGTGGGTCGTTGTCTTGATGCTCATGTCTGCTCCTGGTACGAACGTCGCTCGGGTTTTCCCTGACAACGTCGACTCTCACAGCCGTATAGGACTGTTTTCGTCCTAGACTCGTCGTAGTCTCACCGCATGGCGACCACCACTCGACTCTTGAATCTGCTGTCCCTCTTGCAGACGAGACGCGACTGGCCGGGCGCTCTACTCGCCGAGCGGCTCGACATCAGCCATCGCACGGTCCGCCGCGATATCGACCGGCTCAGGGAGATGGGTTACCGCATTGCGGCGACCATGGGCCCGGACGGCGGATACCGACTCGACGCCGGCAGCGAGCTGCCACCCCTGCTGTTCGACGACGATCAGGTCATCGCACTGGCAGTTGCGCTGCAGGCGGCGACGCTGACCGGCGTCGGTATCGAAGAGGATGCGGTTCGAGCGTTGACCACTGTGCGGCAAGTGATGCCGTCGCGTCTGCGCCATCGCCTCGACGCGCTCACGTTCACCACGATTTCGGCCGGTTCCGGCGACGCAGACTCCGTGTCCCCAGAGGTGCTCGTAGCGATTCCGCTGCAGTCCGCGCTCGCGAGGTGTTCCGCTTCGATTACTCGAACGACCACTCAACCGACAACAGCGAAATAACACCCCCGCGCCGAGTGGAGCCGCATCATCTGGTGACCTCCAAGCGTCGCTGGTACCTCGTCGCGTGGGATCTCGCGCGAGACGACTGGCGAATCTTCCGCGCCGATCGCATCACCCCACGCACCCCGAACGGTCCCCGGTTCACGCCGAAGGAAATCCCCGGCGGCGACGTCAGCGAATACGTGTCCGCGCGCTTCAAAGGATCGGAACATATCAACAATTGGCCGTGCCACGGCAAGGTCGTTCTCCATCGACCAGCCAGTTATGTTCTTCCCTTTGTCGGGGACGGCATCGTCGAAGATCTTGGCCCCGAGCAGTGCAGTCTCGAAGCCGGATCATGGTCTTGGACGGCGCTGGCAGCCTCCTTCAACCAATTCGACACCGACATCGATGTCGTCGGCCCGCCAGAACTTACCCACGCTTTCGCGCAACTCGCCGCCCGCAACGCCGCGACTGCTGAGAGTTAGTCAGTCGTCTCGAATGAGATCCAGGTCTCCAACGCAACCGTGCGCCCGCGGGTTCGTGATAGCTTTCAAGTCCTCAGAGGACCTGAGGACTTGAAGACCTGAACGAAGGGATGCCCAAGGAGATGAAGAAGGGGCAAGTTGCATTTCTCACCGGCACACACGTCGTGAACGATCTGTACCAGGGGGCTGTGCCTGCGCTGTTGCCGTTCATGATGCTCGAACGCGGATATTCCTATTCCGCGGTCGCCGGAATCACGCTCGCCGCGACCGGACTATCCAGTGTCGTGCAACCTGCATTCGGCATGCTGGTCGATCGAAAGAGCCGAAACTGGCTGGTACCCACAGGTTTTGTGACGGCCGCAGCAGGCATTGTCGTGGCAGCGATGAGCACCACCTACATCGTCACTTGGCTGGCAATTGCCGTGGCCGGCATCGGCATCGCCGCATACCATCCTCCCGCCACAAATTTGGCACGCGCGGCTGGAGGTCATTCACAGAAAGCCATGAGCGTGTTCTCCGTGGGCGGTACGTTGGGCGCCTCGCTGGCGCCACCGTTTGTCACGCTCGTGGTTGGCTCACTCGGTTTGTCCGGCGGCTATCTACTCGCAGTTCCTGCAGTGGTGGCGGCTATTTGGTGGATGGTCGCCCAGTCGCGATCGGCCAACACGGGTGCGGCCGAGTCAGCCCAGTCGTTGAGTGCGCAACTGGCAGCGAACGGTCCCGTGTCAGACGATTGGCGCTCGTTCACACGACTCGTGCTGGTAACGGTCTGTTGGTCAATTCCGTACGTGACCACTCTGTCGTTGGTCTCACCGTTCGTGCTCAACGCACTGAACGGATCGTCCTCGAGCGCTGCAATCGTGTTGTCCTCCTTCACATTGGCAGGAGCGGCCGGAACGCTACTGGGAGGAGTCCTCGCGGACCGTCGTGGTCGACGCGCATCCATCCGACTCGGCTACCTGCTTGCGGTACCTTCACTGGCACTGCTCGCTGCCGCCCCGCACGTCGCAGTTGCCGAATTGGGAATCGTCTGTCTCGGATTTGCTATGTTCCTGCCCTTCGCGCCACAGGTGACATTGGCGCAGGACTACCTACCGAATCGCCCCGGCACAGCAAGTGGGGTGACGCTCGGACTCGCGATGTCCGTGGGGGGCATCGCATCTCCGCTGTTCGGCTACCTGGCAGATCACTTCGGACCGCGCATGGCGATCGGGGCGACAACTGCAGTGCTGTTCGTCGGCGCCGTCATCGCATTCACCTTGCGCGATCGACGACTCGACCCGGAAGACGAGACGGAGCGCGAACTGGACAGCATCGCCCTTCGATAAACCGAAAGACGGCCCCGTAGTCTGAAGATTCATCGGAGGACATGAAGTATTACTCGGTGAGCCGCTCCATTGCGGTTCACCGAGTCAGTCAGGAGCAGTCACATGGCAGTGCGCCAGATCAAGCAGCAGTCGCTGGTACAGAAAGCCGCGGACGAACTTGCGCGCCTCATCGGCGACGGCGAGTGGCCTGTCGGGACCAAAATCCCGAACGAGCAGGATCTGAGCACACTCCTCGGAGTCGGGCGTTCGACCGGCAGAGAGGCCGTTCGCGCACTGATTGCGTCGGGCCAGCTCTACTCGCATCAAGGGTCCGGCACCTACGTCATGTCCTCGACACCGGTCACAGAGCTCGAGAGAGAACTCAAACGCTCGGACCGCCGCGAAGTCTACGAAGTACGCAGACTTCTGGAAGTGGAAGCGGGCCGCCTGGCTGCCATGCGCCGGACTTCCGCCGACGTCGATCTGTTACAGGCAGCACTCGAAGCCCGTGAAAATGCTTCGACACCAACAGAATTTGTCGAAGCTGACATGGAACTACATCGCGCCGTGGTGAATGCTGCGCACAACAGCGTGTTGTCGATGGTGTTCGATTCATTCATCGAAACGCTCCGCAACTCGGCCCTCGACGTGATCACCGACGTCGCGGCGCGGGACCCCGAATCGATCGACGACGAAGCCGCTGCCCACCGAGATCTAGTGGAAGCCATCGTCGCGGGTGATGCCGACGCTGCCAGCGCGGCAACGCGCAGGAACATGGACGGGCTCGACTGACCCTCTCTATCGTTGTCAGGCATGACGTCCACATCGCTCCCTCCACGCGGTCTCCGGATCGGTCTGTCCGCCATCGCGTGGCTAAACCTGCTCTCTGCGCTCGTAGGAATGGCGGGCCTGACGATCGGCGGCGGGATGGGCCTGCCTCCTGAGTGGATCGAGGGAACCGTCTTCCCTTCATATTTCTGGCCCGGAATCCTCCTCGGCGTTGTCGTCGGAGGCATCCAGGCCGCCGCGCTCTTCGCTCAGCACAACAGGTTCCGTCTGACGTGGGGCCTGCACGCGGCCGCCGGCCTGACCATGATGATCTGGATCTTCGTCGAGATCGCCATCGTTCTCGCCTGGTCGCCACTGCAGGGCATCTTCTTCACCACCGGACTAGTCCAGACGATCCTCGCCGTTCTCGCACTCGGCGCCTGGCCTCGCCCCTTCCTCCAACGAGTCGAGTAGCGACGGAACCTGTTCTCGGACAATAGAATCACGACGGCCGGGCCCACCTCACCTTCTCGAAAAAGCCCTTGACTCGAAAGTATGTTCGAGTATGATGGGAGGTGGAACGGGGGGTTCTCATGACGATCAACATCACCGAAGATGCTGTCACCGACGTGGTCAACAGCTCCGCCGTGGGTGT